>DLHY01000153.1 GCA_002483445.1 Blastocatellia bacterium UBA7656 | reverse complement strand
CGGCTTTGATCAGTAATATGACCGCGGCGTGGAGCCGGTGGGGAGGGGCAATTGCTGTGTAGTGGCTGGGGATCGTTCTGATCAAACTCTGTGCGAAAGAAAGAATCTCTCAATGCCATTCATCAAAGTTATAGACGAAGCCGATGCTGATGACCTTTTGTCCGAAGCGTACAGGAAGGTCAGCTTTGCTGGCGGGAGTGTGGCGAACATACTGAAGATACACAGCATTCGCCCCAAGGCGTTGATCTCGCACTTCGATCTCTATCGCGAATTGATGTACGGTCATTCCGATCTGACTCGCGCCGAACGCGAGATGATCGCGGTTGCTGTATCGGCGGTCAACGATTGTCACTACTGAGTGCGGCATCATGGGAAGGTCTTCCTGGCTCTTACGAAAGATGATGATCTGCTCTCTGATCTCAGACGTGATCCGCTGGCGGCTGCGCTTGATCCTCGTCAGCGCGCGCTCGTCGAGATGGCCGTCCATCTCACTCGCTCGCCCGCCGCTGCGGAAGACGACATAGCGAGGATGAGACAGGCGGGATTGTCAGACGAAGCCATACATGACGGGATAGCCATCGCGGCTTATTTCAATTTCGTCAACCGCATCGCCCTCGGCCTCGGAGTCGAGCTTGAGGCCGAATATAAAAAAGACTGAGGGTCATGTGTCGGGGGCGATCTTCTCGATGAAGACGAGCCTCGTGAGCGCGGGGGTGTCTCTGAGGGTGAACCGCACGCGATCACCGGGCTTCAGACCCTCGATCACATCGCCATCTTCGGCCTTGAATCGCATGGTCATGGCTTCCATGAAGCCTTCGATCCGCTCGTGCCTGATGACGATGCTCATCGCGTCTGCGGCAATGGAAACAACTTCTCCCTTGCCGCAGAAATATCTGCTGCGCTCTTTCGGCGTTTGGGCCATAGCCTGAGAGCAGAGCATCAGAGCGATGACGAGCGACAGTAGTCGGAATGTCAGCCTGTGTTTGATATCCATAGCATTGATAAAAGCGAGGAGATGGAGACCGTCTCCACCTCCCCGGCGTGTTTCAGGAAACAGTTTCGATTTTGGTGATTTTGATCGTTTTGGTTTTGGCATTGACGGTGCCTGAGACTTTGACCTGCTGGCCCGCGTATTCGCGAACTTTTTCCTGAGAGTCCGCATCGACGGCGTAGACGATTTTGTTCTCGCGGTCGGCGAGTACGAACTTGCCTCCGCCCTCGACGCACTTCAGGGTGCAGGCTTTCGCGTCGCCCATATTCATCGGGTGCTCAAGCCCGCACTGGCTGTCGCCTATGTATCCGACGATGGTTTGCTTGCCGCCCTTGACCTTGGCCGTCTTGCCCGCGCAGGGGTTGCAGGGATTGCATGGGTTCTGCGCTTTCTTCTTCGCGCATGGATTGCAGGGGTTTTGCGGAGCGGCCACGACAAGGGCCGATGTCAGCATCACTAAAGCGAACATCAGTGAAATTCTCTTCATCTTAGTGCCTCCTGGATTCATTGGGTTTAGGCCGCCAACGTTTCATAATCTCTCCGTTGCGGTTTTAATCCCTTTCGGAGAGATACCCACCTGCGAGGCGGCAGGTGACAAAAAATCATGCCCGCGCTGCCCGACCGGGGCAGCCATCGCAGGTTGCGAACCTGATCTCAAGCCGCGCCGTATCAGCCCTGCTGATGCGCGTCTCTCATCGCGCTTTGTTTCGCCCCCCATGGGCTTCGCAGATAGGCAACCGCCGCAAGCAACAGCAGGGGGATGACAGGCATGGGCAACATGGCCGCTTCGCCGTGCGTTATGTGAGTCACGGCAGCGCCTATCATGACGAGTATCAGTCCGGCTGCCGCATAGAATGTCGTTCGGGGTATCAGCAGTCCGATGCCGCCCAGTAGCTCAAGCACGCCTATCAGCAGATAGAACTTGTGGGGGAATCCCCACTTCTGGAAATTCGCCACCACCTCTTCGCTGCCGATGATCTTCATCACCCCCTGAAGCGCGTAGAAAGCGGCCAGAAGCCCCTGTACCACCCACAATGCAATGTTCTTTTTCGACTTATCCATAATCGTTCTCCTTTCCCTATGTTGAAGCAAAGCGCGCTGATTCATTTTTTTTCGTACTCATCCTTGCACATTTCACCTCTCGAATCTCTATCGCGCGTCTCTGGCGCAGCGAAATCCCATATTGTTGAAGCTGGCATCCTGAGGGCTTTTGCCGCGAAACCCAACGCGGTAGGCTCCGCAATAATTCTCCGAGCAGAACCACGACCCGCCGCGCGCCACACGCATATCGCCCTTGCGCGGGCCTTTCGGATTTTTCGCCGGACTGCGTTTGTAATAGTCGGCGTCGTAATAATCCGCCGTCCACTCCCACACGTTTCCTATCACGTCGTGGAGGCCCAGTCCGTTGGCCTGAAAACTGCCCGCCGGAGCGGTATAGTAATAACCGTCTTCCAGATGATTGACTTCAGGCCATGTTCCCTGCCAGAAATTCGCCAACGCTTTGCCTCCAGGCTTGAGCAGGTCGCCCCAGGGATAAAGCGCGCTTTCGCGCCCGCCTCGCGCGGCGTATTCCCATTCGGCTTCGGTAGGCAATCGCTTGCCCGCCCATCGCGCGAAAGCCGCAGCATCATTCCATGACACGTTCACCACAGGATGATTCATTTTGTCAGCGATGTCGGAATCGGGGCCGAGCGGATGACGCCAGTCAGCGCCTTTGACCATTTCCCAATCGCTGAATCCCTTTTTGAAGACCCACGAAAAACCTTTGCGCTCGGCATCAGTCCGATAGCCCATCGCCTCGACGAAGCGAGAGAATTCCTCATTGGTCGCTTCTGTAGCGTCCATGTAAAAAGGATCGAGCGTGACCTGATGAACCGGGCGCTCGTCATCGTCGCCCGTCGCGTGCGCAGAGTCGGCGATATTGCTCGATGTTTTCGACGCCCTGTCATGAAGCGAGCGACTCCCTTCGGCAGGCGTACCCATCATAAACGCGCCGCCTTTGAGAAATACCATGCGGCTTTGCGGCCCATCATCGACGCGCGCGGCAAACAATGATGCGGCAGCCGAGACGACGATCAACGGAATGAATGCAGATTGAAATGCCGGGAGCTTTTTCATTGCCGGATAGACCTCCCTGAAAAGAGACGGGATGCGCAGACTATGAAAGTCCCATCGACGAATCAAACCTGGCGCGCTCATAATCAACAACCAGCGGAGATATCCTTTTATTCCGAGTGTAATAAAAACAGGATACAAGAACCGCGATCAGGTCGCCCCTTCCTGCTTGAGTTTGCTCTGAAAGAGCAACAGGCGCTCATACAAAATATTTTATGCCCCCACTATGAAAGTTTTTTCGAGTTGAAGCATCTCTACTTACGGTGCTTGTTGTATAAGCAATACCTAAACAGATACTTAATCCTTACATAAGTATCTGTTTGCCTGGGCAAGTCGTATCAGCCCAGCTAGTCAAAGCATCAACCATTGTCAGTTCGGAACAGGAATTCACTTCTTCACGAAAGAGCGGACGGCAAGTTCTATGTTCTGGCCGACAGGAGAAATACAGGTGAGATCATTACAACCCACAAGCAAAGGAGAAAGTACATGAGCGACCGAAGATTCTTTCTGTCTGGGAAGACCTCGAAGGCTCGGCTGAGAGAAGCTGAGCAGGCAAGAAACAATCGATTGGAGATTGTAAAAGCTTGCTCGCATAAGCAGGTGAGCCGGCGCGAATTGATCAAATGGGGGATCATATCGGGGACTGGTCTGCTTTTTCCGATCAACGGTCTTAGCCCCTTTGTCAGGAGCGCCTTCGCCGACTCGAATATTCCGACAGGGGCGCCTCCAAGCCCGCTGTTTGGAGTCCAGCCCTTTACTCAGCCCATGCCCCGCTTCGATGTTTTGCCGAGGGACCCTGTTTCGAGCCTTGACCCCTTCCCGACTGCGGAGGCCAATACCACACAGCAGCCTGTACCCGCCGCGCTGGGCGGGGGGTTCGGCCCGATTGAAGGGCGACCTCCAGGGCCAATCTGGGCGCATCAGCAGTTCAACCTGCTCCCTCCGCAGGTCGGTGTCAGCGTCACGCAGGAAGGGGCCAAAGTCAATACGGTTTACAATCCCGGAGTTGCTTCCCAGCACAATTCCGGCATCAACCCGGCGACCCCCTTCCCGCCGCGCTTTCATCCGAACTTGCCGGATCAAACCTTACTCAAGTTTTGGACCTTCAATGGCACCTTGCCGCCCAAATTGTTGATCGGGCGCTACGGGGAACCGATCCTTCTCCGCCATCACAATAGACTACCTATCTTTCAGAGCCAGAACGGCGGCTTCGGGATTCACACGATCACGACCCACGAACACAACGGGCATCACGGGGCGGAGAACGACGGCTTCACAGGCGCTTTCTTCTTCCCGAATCAGTTTTACGATTATCACTACCCCATCGTATTGGCGGGGCGGGATACGATCAACACCAATGCCACTGATGCGCGTGCTTCCGGTCCGGCTGACAATGGCGGACTCAATAAGGTTCCGGGCGACTGGCGCGAGACCATGAGCACTCACTGGTTCCACGATCATATGTTCAGCTTCACTGCTCAGAACGTCTACAAAGGCAATGCCGGGATGTTCAATATCTATAGCGGCCTTGATCGTGGCGCTGAAGACATAAACGATGGGGTCAACCTGAGACTGCCCAGCGGACGGGCAAGCGTTACCGGCAAGTCCTGGGGCAACCTCGATTACGATGTCAACCTCATGTTGGCCGATAAGGCCTGGGACAGAGATGGCCAACTCTTATTCGACCTGTTCAACTTCGATGGCTTTCTGGGCGACGTTATGACCGTCAATCTGGTCTTCAAGCCTTTCATGGAGGTCGAGCGGCGCAAGTATCGTTTCCGCATCCTCAACGCTTCGGTCTCGCGTTTCTTTAAGATCGCCTTGAGTGATGGCTCGCCGATGATCCAGATTGCCAATGACGGAAACCTTCTCCCGCATCCGGTGACGCTGACTCAGTTGGATGAACAGGGCATTGCCGAACGCTATGACATCGTCATTGATTTTTCGCGCTACAGCATTGGGCAGAAGGTTTGGATGGTGAACCTCTCCGAACACAAGGACGGCAAACTGGTTCACAAAAACCTCTCTATCGCCGAAGCCATATCGGGGAATTCTGATGATCCGGCGGTTGGGAAGTTTCTGGAATTCCGCATCGCCCGCGACCCGGCGCAACCTGACATCAGCCAGGTTCCGAGTACACTGATTCCGAACCCTGACTTGTCCAACATCCCTGTCGCGCAGGAGCGCATCTTCGAGTTCGGGCGCGGCGCTAAACAGACGACCTTCGATCCGGTGTCCAGTTTCTTCGGTCCCTGGGGCGTAAAGACAGATGGCGGGGATATGCTCGCTGCCGACTTTGGGCGGATTTCAGCGGCTCCCCGCTTCGGCACCCGCGAGGTTTGGACGCTGAGAAACGGCGGCGCGGGCTGGGATCACCCGATTCATATTCACTTCGAGGAGGGCCAGACTCTCGCCCGCAACGGAAGCGCGACCCAAGTGCCGCCTTGGGAGCGCGGGCGCAAGGATGTCTGGCGGCTCCTGCCGGGCGGCAGTGTCACCATTACACTTCAATTCCGCGACTTCGGCGGAATGTTCATGGAGCATTGCCACAACACGGTACACGAAGACAATGCCATGCTGTTGCGCTGGGAGATCAACGGCGCCGGCGGCGCTCATCTGAACCCGCTGCCGACGCCAATCCCGACCCCACAGGGCGTGAACTTCATGGATCCGACCGATATTCTCCCAACCGCCTTCCCGTAAAGGCGCAGGTTCGAGACCGTATTCGGCGAACCGCTCTAAAGAGTGGTTCGCCGCAACTCTCCCAGACATGGGATTGGACATGATAAGGAGGATGTCGTTGTGGAAAGCCGATTGGTGAAGGCGTGTTTACTCGGGGTGTTGATCGTCTGCCTGCCATGGCACAGTCTTTCTCAAAGCAGCGGGAAAGATGCCACGGCAGCGCAAAGCGAGGCTGAGTATGTTTGTCCGATGCATCCGGATGAGAAGTCAAAGGCCGAAGGCACCTGCTCGAAATGCGGCATGGCGCTCAAACAACCATCCCGCCAGGGCAAATCGGAAGTGGCTCCTACTTCGCGTTGGGGGCCGGACTATTTCCCCAATGTCACGCTGACCACACAGGATGGAAAAAAGGTTCGTTTCTACGACGACCTGCTCAAGGGCAAGGTTGTGGCAATCACGATGATCTATACCAACTGTGTGGACAACTGTCCGCTTGAGACGGCGCGAATGTTGCAGATGCAAAAAATGTTGGGCGACCGAGTAGGAAAAGACATTTTTTTCTATTCGATCAGTATCGATCCCAGGCGGGATACCCCTGAAGTTCTCAAATCCTATGCGGAGAAATACAAGGCCGGGCCGGGCTGGCTGTTTCTCACCGGAGATGAGAAAGACATCGAACTGATCAGCAGGAAACTGGGGTTGTATTCAGAGCCTGATCCGAATGATCGGGACGGTCACCTGCCAACATTGCTTCTTGGCAATGTGCCTGCTGGTGTGTGGATGAGGAACTCGGCTCTGGATAACCCCAGCTTCCTCACCATAAAACTCAATCAGGTTTTGGGAAACTATTCAGATCAGAGAAAAGGCGCGGTGAAGTCGCCCTCTGTCGCCGCCAGGCTCGAATTCACCAAGGGGCAGTACCTCTTTGCGACGCGGTGCGTTGCTTGCCACACAATCGGAGGAGGTGACCACATTGGGCCAGACCTGGCGGGCGTGACCCGGCTGCGCGAACGGAGATGGTTGACGCGGTTTATCATGACGCCTGAAAAGATGATTGAAGAGAAAGACCCCATTGCGATGGCGCTCTTCAAGAAATACAAAGAGGTGCGCATGCCTTATCTGCGGCTGACCCAGTCGGATGTCGCCAGCCTGATTGACTACATGGAAGCTCAAACCGCCGCCTTGCGTGCGAAGGAGGATGGCGGAACCACGAAGTGAGCAGGCTCCGCGGGTGACCTGATAACCGATTAGTGAGACCGCCGCTTCAGTGCGGGTAAAGGCAGTTTTCGTAACTGCCCTTTATTGTTTTTTTCAGTCTGCTTTCGTACTCGAATGTTTGGCAGCGGGCGAGGGATCAGGATTCACCGTCCGCTGGAACGATCTATAGTTCGGCCTGCCCCCGGGCTATAGGCTTGTGACTGGCGTCCATTAAGTCGGAACGCTTCGTAGGCATCTCGTTTTTTTCAAAGAGGCGATCTGCGGCGCGGTTCTGGCAAGAGGGCAGAAACTTAACCGAACTTGGAAAGGAGAATAAGGCATTGAAAAAGCTAAGGGAACAGAGATGGCCCATCTGGCTAGCCGTAGCTCTGCTGGCGATCTATACGGTTTTGCCGGGGATGGGCGACTCAACTTCAGCAACGACCGGGGCATCATCGGTTGTGCGGGTAAAAGAAAATCCGCCACCGTTTGATTTCAGTGACAACTTTTATCGTGAGAATGGGATTGTTCCGGAAAATATCGGAGAGCGTGCAGGTAATGCTGACCGCAACCCGTTACATTGGACGGTTGACAATTCCAATAACGACCCCGACCGCCGCAACATCCGCATACTGGAGACGACGGGCGGGTGGAACAATTCCGGAAACCTTATTTACTACTCGATCATGGGTACGCTCATGCCGAGTAGTTTTGAGCGAAATCCGAATGGTACGCTGACTGCGCGAGGCCGACGCGCGCTGGATGTGGCAAACAGCTTCCGCGCGTTCCTCTTCCCTAAGACGCAGCGGGATGCCAATAACAACCCCACTTTTATTAAAAGCCCTGCGCCGCCAAATCGGCGACAGGACAACATCTTCGACACGCGAAACGGCTACTTCTCCAACAACCCTCTGGGCAACTGGATTCTTGCCTTCGTGGTTTACACCCCCAAGGCGTTTACTGCTGAAGGCAGGGCAAGGCTTGACCCGATAGCCGCAGAGAACGGCAGAGACCTCGATGGCACGCCCATACTGCAATCTGCCAGTGAGATCGACAGCCTGGCGGCTGATGGATTCGTGCTGATCGCCAACCGCGCGCAGGATGGGTCGGAGGGTTTTCCCTGGGTTGTCTGACCGGTCATTCCTGACCCCCGGGACGGGGGTATTGCGCAAGACAGGCCCGGTCAGGACGTTTTCCTGGTTACGGTAAAGAACCCGGACGGCTCGGAGCAATCGCCGGAAATCCTCGCCAACTTCGATTGTCTGCAACAGACAGGTGATTGGTGTTCCAATTCCGGCGGCGGCGGCCTGGCGAGCCTGCTTTTGAATCGCCCCGTCGTTGCGCCTGGTGCCAGTCGTAAAGACCTGGGCCACGCCGGTAGGGGCGGAGGTTCCGTCCGCAGGCGATGAGGATGGATCGCTCAGTCTAAGCACGGACGCCAGATGAAACACGGGCATTAAGAAGGCAACGGCACTGCCCATCAACTCGACAGTGGCCGTTGCCGCCCTGTTTCGGCTTCATTCTTATGCCAGGAGAAGACACATGCTGACGAATAAGAGAAATGTAGAAGAGTCAAGATCGCTCAGGTATGCCCGCCCGCTCCGAATTACCCTCAGCGGGAGCGAAACTCGTCGGCGAGGCGCGCAAATAATTGTGCTGATGGGATTCGTCGTGCTTGCGCTCGGCTATGCCGTTTTCGGTTCGGACGGACCCACAGGCATAGATTTGCCTGAGAGTGAAAAAGAGAATTACAATCTTCCCTTCGGGACGAACCCCTTCGCGCCAGGCGAAGTCCAGACCTCGACGGGTACCTTTATCAGCGCAGACAGATTCATGCCCGCCTCCTATTGCGGGCGCTGTCACAGCGGCGCGCATACGCAGTGGGCCGAGTCGCCTCATCGCAGCAGCTTCCGTGGGCCTTTTTACAAAAAGAATATCGAAGACTTCACAAAGCAGTACGGCATCGAGATGACCCGCCACTGTGAAAGCTGCCATAACCCCGTCGCGCTGGTTTCGGGCGCGCTCACAACAGGCTCGAAGGTCGCGCGACCATTTGACGACGAGGGCGTTACCTGCACCGTCTGCCATTCGATTGAGAAGATAACCTACCTCGAAGGAATCGGCAGCTATCGAATTGCTCCGCCCGCGCTGCTCGTCGATGAGAACGGAAAACCGTTCGAGGGCAAGGTGACCGATGAGATGATCCTTTCAAACAGGGACGCGCATAAGCGGGCCATGATGAAAGACTTCTATAAGAAGCCTGAGTTTTGCGCCGTTTGTCATAAAGCGGCGCTGCCGCGTCAGATAGAGAATTATAAATGGCGGCGCTCTTTTTCATCCTACGATGAGTGGCAGATGAGTTCGCACTCTAACGAATCCCCGCTCCCGTTCTACAAGAAACCGCGCAATACTTGCCAATCCTGTCACATGCAATCCGAAACGGCTGGGGCCGATCTGGCCGCAAAGCAGGGAAAGATCGCTTCACATCGTTGGCCTGCATCCAACACGGCGCTCCCGCACTTTTATGGTTTCAAAGATCAATTGCAGGCGGTCAAGGATTTCCTCAAGGCTGATCATCTGGGCATAGATATCTTCACGCTGAAGAAGGGAGCGGCATATCCGACGCAGCGTGAGGGCACTGACCTTATAACGTTGCGCAAGGGTGCGGCGGGCCTCAAGGTCGGTGAAGGCTTTGCTACTATCAACTCGATCAATGCCGCGCTTTATCCCGGCTATCAGAAGCCGGACGATACGATCATCGCGCCTATAGATAAGAGCAAGTTCTCACTTGATCCCGGCGAAACGGTGACCCTGGGCGTGGTCATATCGAATAAAAATGTGGGCCATTTTTTCCCTACCGAGTTGCGGGACTTCTTCGAGCCATGGGTGGAGTTCAAGGTGCAGGACGCGAGCGGCCAGATCATCTATCACAGTGGTTTCCTCAAGCCCGATGGAGAGGTCGACGAGCGCGCGCATAAATTCCAATCTGTCCAGGTCACAGAGCGACGTGACGCGGTGCGTCACCACAATATATGGGAGACGCGAGGCAAGGCTTATGACAATTTTATTGCGGCTGGGCGTAGCGAGCTTGTCCGCTATCAGTTCACCATTCCGAAAGCGGCGAGTGGATCGTTGCGCGTGAGCGCCCGCGTCCTCTATCGCAAATTCAATCGCTTTTTCAGCGATTATGCGCTCGGCAAAAGCGTTGATTTGCCTATCGTCGAGATGGTCGCGCGGACGATCATACTCAATCTGGGCGAGAACCGCCCTGCCAACACTGCGCTCGACGAAAAAGACCTTGTTCGCTTCAACAATCTGGGCATATCGCTTTTCGACCAGTTCATGTATATGGACGCAAAACGGGCCTTCGAAAAGGTGACCGAGATCAATCCGAACTACGGCGACGGATATGTCAATCAGGCTCTGGCGAGTTTCTGGCGCGAGAACTTTCCGGGAATGCACAAGCTGCTTGATAAAGCGATCACGATCAATCCGGGTAACGCGCGGGCTGTCTATTACAAGGGCGCATTGCTGAGGATGGAGAACAAGCCCGCAGAGGCGCTTGAACGCTTCAAGCAGATAGAGCCGCGTTACCCGCGTGACCGTATGATACTGAACCAGATGGGCAAATGCTATCAGGCTCTAGGTAAGCAGAGCGAGGCATGTGCAGTGTTCGAACGAGTGCTTGCCATAGACCCGGATGATATAACGGCGCTCTATTTCGTGATCGAGGGCTATAGGCAAACGGGCAATCCGAATCTGGCGCAAGAGACCAACCTGACTTACCTGGATAAGTTCGAGGACTGGCGCATACACTACCTCGCCAATGAGTACATCAAGAGAGATGAAGTCGCGCGGGCCGAGTCTGTGCCCTGGCATATTCACTCGGATGTGGACATCGCTGCCGCTTCCAATGCCGATCCTATATATTGGAGTTCGGAGGGCGTTCCGAAGAAAAAGCAGTTTCCCTGAGCCTGCGGCTCCCCCGCGAATCAAACGAAAGCTGCGCGGGGTCGCAGGCGACGATCGCCCTTTGACATGAATTTTTACTTCGAGAGGAGAGTGACATGAAAAAGCACCTCGTTATGGCTGGCCTGTTTCTGATCCTGATTGCTGCCTTGCCCGTATTTTACTCACCTGCGGAACTGGCGCGCGCAGACAGCGAAGGCGACAGGATTTTCGTAATCGATGTGGCCTGTGATGCGCGCACATTCACTCAGAACAACGTCGATCCTTCCGCTTCAGGCTCGCATCGCGGAGATACCTTCATCGTACAGGGCCGCATTTATCCCGGAGGCACGATCCCCGCAGGAGAAGGAGTCTTCAGCCCCGATAATCCCGGCAGCACCGGCGCGTGGATTTGCCGCGGCGTGTGGATGGTAGACTCTGAGCAGCTTGCCGCTGGCGACTCTCCGGCTTTCGACACTGCGCAAACGTACCTGCTGCCTGATGAGTCCAGGCAACTTTTCAGCGAAGGACTCGAAGGACCGCGACCGACCCTTCGCGCCGTCACCGGAGGAACCGGCTCGATGAAGGGAGTTGTCGGCGAGGTGCGACAGGAGTTACTGGGTACGAATGTTACCGGGCTGTTCAACTTCCGCTTCACATTCCGGCTTCAAAGACAGGATAACGACAGATGAGGCGCGACCCGTTCGCATAACGGAGGATCATTCACAGTTCTTTTTTATGAGCAGCGTCTTCCGAGGTCGCGGCGGGTTTCTTCAGGACGTGTCGCTCAAGAGCGTTCAACCATGCCTGCTCGTCGCCCACCAGATGGAGCATCTTGCGCGTTGTTTCCATCTGCGCGCTGCAATCTCGACAACTCTTTATATGATCTTCGATGGCTGATTGCAAAGGCTCAGAGAGTCGCCCTTCCATGTAGTTGGTCAACTCCCTGATCACAGTTTTGCATTTCACCTTGCCGGATCGGCTGATGTCTCGGCCCATTTTCCTGATGACCAGCGCGAATTTACCTGGGGAGCCAGGAGTCGAATCGCTCACTCATACATCGGGACTGAAGCAGGAGCGACCGTACTTATTGAATCAACCCCGGCATCGAGTCATTTATTCCGATCTTCGATAAGTATCCTGCGGCTCAGGCGAATTATAAAAGAAAGCGCCTCGGATGCGAGGCTGCGCGGGCGCGTTCGACTCAATGCGGAATTTGTCTGCCCTTGATGGCAAACGGCGGGATGAGAACTTTGTCATCGGCCACGAGGTAAAGTATTTTGCGAGTCGTATTGAGGACGAGTTTGCATCGCCGACAATATTTCAAATGCTCTTCGATCCGTGCGCGCAAGTCCGGATTCACCTCTCCATCTATGTAGCTGGAGATTTCTCTGAGAACCTTTTTGCAACTCACTAACCTGTGAATCATGATCGCTGACATATCAGCCATCATCTTCATCGGAATCCACGGCGAAAGCGGCTCGCGGAAAAGAGGAGCGAGGAGATCGCGCATTTGAAGTCTGGCCCGATGGAGCCTGACGCTGACTTTGTCTTCGTTTATCGCGAGTATGTCGGCCACCTCCGGCACGGTGAAATGCTGGACATCGCGCAATACGAAGACCTCCCGGCAGGCGGGGCTTAGAGACTGCATGGCGCGATGAACAGCCTCCCATACCTCTTTTCGCTCCAGAGCGTCCGAGGGAACGTCTTTCCAATCGGCATAGTCGCGCAGAGAGAATATCTTTGGATCCCACTCCGCGTCGTCTTCGAAGGAAACCTCTTTCATCCCCTTCCGCATGATCATGCGCGCTTCGTTAGTGGCGATTGTCATGAGCCAGCCTCTGAAGCGATGTCCGTCTTTGAGTTGATCGAGGTGCTTGAGAGCCTTCAACATCGTTTCCTGCACGACTTCTTCAGCATCGCCCGCATTTCTCAACATAGAATAAGCGGTAACATAGAGGCACTGCTGGAAAGGCTCGACGAGTCGCCAGAAAGCATCAACGTCGCCTTCTTTGGCGCGCTCGACGACGGTCATTATTTCTTCCGGCGGAAAAGGATCGGCTTCCTGCTTCAAGACCGTTACCTCACAGCCCTGACAGATGGTCGGAGTGTTGGCTGAAGCCATGTCAAGGGAGAAATGGCGGGTTATAACCTGCAAAAATTCGGCATATCTTTTTCCTGACCACCAAGGCCGGACGAGAATATCAAAAGAGGCGAGTGTGAGTCAAATGAAGTTGTTATTACCAACGGATTCCGTTCCCGTCATGCGGAAACCATCCGGCCTGTCAGGTTGCAACCCCGTTTGTTTTAAGCCACAATCAAGCCCCACAGGATTTAGCGAATGAATCAAACGCGAGGCGAAGGACTTGTTCGCGGCATCCGCCGCTGGGATCTCGTGGCCGTCGCCATCAACGGGATCATCGGCGCGGGCATATTCGGATTGCCGTCTGAAGTCTTCAGCCGCATAGGCGCGTACAGCCTCATAGCTTTCGCGGCCTGCGCCTTAGTCGTTTCGATGATAGTTCTGTGCTTCGCCGAAGTGGGCAGCCGTATGAGCGACACGGGCGGCCCGTATCTTTATGCGCGCGAGGCGTTCGGCCCGGTCGTCGGATTCGAAGTCGGCTGGCTGATGTGGATAGCTCGACTGACGGCCTTTGCCGCAAACTGCAATCTGTTTGTCGAATATCTGAGCCTCTTCATTTCGGCGGCGAATACGCCTGTGTGGCGGGCGGTGATAATAATCGTCGTCGTCGTCGCGCTCACCTTCGTCAACATCGTCGGCGTGCGCGACGCCGCGATAGCCAGCAATGTCTTCACCATCGGCAAGCTTCTCCCGATAATGCTGTTCATCACGGTCGGCCTTTTCTTTCTCAACGCTGAGAGCTTCTCCTTCGCGACGCGGCCCGATTACGACAAATTCTCCTCATCGGTGCTGGTTCTGATTTACGCTTTCACCGGATTCGAAATGGCAGTGATTCCCGCCGGTGAAGTCGATGATCCGCGGCGCAATCTTCCCAGAGCTATCCTGACCGCGATCGGAGTAGTTGCGGTTATCTATATGCTGATCCAGATAGTTTGCATAGGCACGCTGCCTGAGCTTGCAACTTCAAAGACACCTCTTGCCCATGCCTTCGGCAACTTCATGGGTAAAGCGGGCGCGTCTATCATTTCAGTGGGCGCACTCATCTCGATCATCGGCAATCTGATCGTCATCATCCTTGCAGGCTCGCGATTGCCGTTTGCGATGGCTGAACGAGGCGAGCTTCCACAAGCTCTCGCTTCGACCCACAAAAAATTTCGCACTCCGCACGTTGCGATACTGGCGACATCAGGAGTAATGCTGGCTCTCACGCTTTCGGGTACGTTCATCTACGCAGCGACCATAAGCGTGATAGCGCGGCTGCTGGCTTATTCGGCTACCTGTGCGGCGCTGCCCGTTTTGCGCCAGAAGAGCGACGCTCCTCAGGCTATGTTCAAAGCGCCCGCCGGAGTCGCGGTTTCAATCGCCTCGCTTATACTGGCCGGATGGCTGCTGTCTAACAGCACAAGGCAGCAGGCGCGCGATTCGGCGATAGCCGCCGCGACCGGACTCGTCATATATCTCGCCTACCGCTTCGCCTCAAACAAAAGGCCGCAGAATTGACACTCGTTTGCGCGGATGGATATGATCTCTGCTTGCTTCTCAAGTTAAAAGGAAACGCCATCATCTGCCCGAACCGGAGTTTTTGATGAAAAGAAAAATCACTCTCTTTTTATTCGCCGCTGCGCTGCTCATCCATCCTTCAAGCGCGTCGCTGCAATCTTCCAAATCCGAACCCTCGCCCCAGCGCATCGCCAGTCACGTCGCATATCTTGCGTCGGACAAATTGCAGGGCCGACGCGCAGGCACCGAGGGAGCGGAGATGGCCGCTCAATACATCGCAAAACAGTTTCGCGATGTCGGACTGCGACCCAAAGCAAGCTTCCTTCAGCCCTTCCCGTTCATCTCAAGCGTGCGACTCGGCAGAGAAAATCGCTTTCAGATGAAAACGCCTCAATCGCGATTGCTGAAAGTCGAAGAAGATTTCATGCCGCTTGCATTTTCTTCTTCAACCGTCGCGTCCGCCAGCGTCGTATTCGTCGGCTACGGCATCAGCGCGCCGGAACTTCAATACGACAACTACGCCTCGGATGTGAAAGGAAAAATCGTTCTCCTTCTTCGCGGCAGCCCTGACGGCGACAACCCGCACTCTCGATTTGCCGAATACACGCAGCCCGGACTTGAGGTTCAAAAGAAAACCATCAAAGCCCGCGAGAAGGGCGCTCGCGGAGTCATCTTCATCAGCACTGAAACAAATTTTCGCGATGATAGCCTTTCACGACTTGGCCACGATTTGAACTTTTTAGACGCGAGCATCCCGGCTGTCGTTTTAAGCCGCAAGGCCGCTGATTCGCTTCTCGCTTCAGAAAAATCTTCTGTCTCAGACGCGGAAAAGCGCGCGAAAGAAAACTCGTCGTCGTGGTCGCTCACGTCGACAGTCGAATTCAAAACCGACGTTGTGAAAGTCGAAGGCAAGGCTTCGAATGTCGTCGGCATACTTCGCGGCAGCGATCCGCAGATGGCTTCAGAATACATCATCATCGGCGCGCACTATGATCACTTGGGATTGGGCGGGCCGGAATCGCTTGCGGCCCGACCCGTAGGCGCGATTCATCACGGCGCAGACGACAACGCATCAGGCACATCGGCTCTTCTCGAACTTGCGCGAGTGATGGCCGTCGCTCGCCCCCGGCGAAGCATCGTCTTCATAGCCTTTTCTGCCGAAGAACTCGGATTGCTAGGCTCGGCTGCCTACACGAAAAATCCGGTCGTGCCTCTAGCCTCGACCGTCGCGATGCTCAACATGGATATGGTCGGAAGATTGCGAAACGACGCGCTCACCATCGGAGGCGTAGGCACTTCGCCTGCTTGGCAGCCGTTGCTCGAACGACTCAACGCGACTGCTAACGGCAATCGTTTCAGGATGAGTTTCAATCAGGACGGCTTAGGGCCAAGCGATCATCAATCTTTTTATCTGCGCGACGTGCCGGTTTTGTTCTTCTTCACCGGCACGCACGACGATTATCACAAGCCATCGGACACGTCTGAAAAGGTCAACTCTGCGGGCGCGACTCGCATAGCCGCGCTCGTCCGCGACATCGCCTTGTCGATAGCGAACGAGCCTCAGCGCATAGCCTTCACGAAAGTGAAGACGGAATCGAGGCCCGCGGGGCGCGGCTTTCGGGTTTATCTCGGAACGGTGCCGAGCTACGGGGATTCGAATGACGGATTGAAGCTCGACGGCGTGCGCGCAGGTTCGCCTGCTGAAAAAGCGGGACTGCGAGCGGGCGATGTGATAATCCGAATCGGCAATCTCCCGATCAAAAACGTCTACGATTACACCTACGCGCTCGGAGAGCTTCGCGCCGGGGAAGAGATCGATGTCGTCATTCGCCGCGACGGAAAAGAGACAACCTTGAAGATCACGCCTGAAAAAAGGCAATGAATATTTGTCCCTTGTCCCTTGTCATTTGTCCTTTGCCAATGACAAATGACAAAGGACAAGGGACAAAGGACAAAGGACGAAGAGATCATGCTTTTGGAAGGAAAGACAGGAATAATTTTCGGAGTCGCCAACAAGCGCAGCCTCGCCTGGGCCATAGCCCGACGCGCCGATGAAGAAGGCGCGCGAATAGCTCTCACTTATCAGGGCGAACGATTGGAAGAAAATGCCCGCGAGCTTGCCGCGTCGCTCAAAGACCCGCTCGTGCTTCCCTGCGATGTGACAAAGGACGAAGAGATCGAAGCGGTCTTCGCCCGCGCAAAGGAAGGAATGGGGCATCTCGATTTCGTCGTTCACGGCATAGCCTTCGCTCTCAAGGAAGAACTAGAAGGCGAATACATGAACACATCGCGCGAGGGCTTTCGCATAGCTCAGGACATCAGCGCCTACTCGCTGGCCGCCATTGCGCGACGAGCCGCCCCTCTTATGGAAGGCCGCGCGGGCAGCATACTGACGCTGACCTATCTCGGCGGGGAGCGAGTCATCCCGCACTACAACGTGATGGGCGTGGCGAAAGCCGCGCTCGACATGAGCGTGCGCTATCTGGCGCATGACCTCGGCCCGCTTGGGATAAGAGTCAACGCGATATCGGCGGGGCCGATTCGCACGCTTGCGTCGGCAGGCATAGGCGGGTTCATCAAGATACTTGAACACATGCGCAATCACGCGCCTCTTCGTCGCAACGTCGATCAGGATCAGGTGGCTGACGCCGCGCTGTTTCTTCTCTCTGACCTTTCGCGAGGGGTGACGGGCGAGATACTCCACGTCGACAGCGGCTACAACATCATGGGCATGTGAAAAAAAAGGGAAAGGCACGAGCCTCTCCCTTCGAGTGTAAGGACTACGCAAGGTGAGATGTCTGGCTGATCGCTGGTCGCTCATCACCGATCAGCTTGTGTCTTTTTCGGCGCGCGATCAGAAGCCCGTCACCGCGAACCATCTTCCTGCAGCAGGATGCATCACGAAGACGACAGGATCGATACAGGGACTCGGCAGCGAGAGCGTCTCCTCGATATCCGAATTGCCCGTAGTAGTCGCCGGATACAGTCCCGTGCTGATGCTGACGACCGAAGGGTTCCCCGATCCGTCTATGCAATTGCACATGACCATTGCGCGGAAGTCCGGGAGAGGGTTGGTTCCGTTAAAAGGCGGGCCGGGAAGTATCAGCCCTCGAACCTTCACTTGTAGTTTTCCGCTTGAGCTAAGCGTCACTTTGCCCTCCGAGATAGCCCAGGGCGCATTGCCGCCCGGCACACCCCGAATAGGATTTGTTGGCCCTACATACGGGCCGTCCACTGCTACCATTCTTGTGAACTTCAGCACCGTCTCATCGCCGGAGCCTTTGGAACTGGCGGTGATCGAGGGTATGACCAGAAGCAACAAAGCAAGCACGATCAATAGTGTCCTTCTCATTGAATCCTCCTTGTTAAGGCTGTTGAAGGGAGACCCGGAGTGATCAAGTCACAGCGGATAGATTGCTCTGGCGTCTCCACAAGGGTGAGAGCGCGGGAGGGATAATCCCTCCCGCAGTTGTATTGATGGCGATCTTGCGACCGGCTAGAAGGTCAGCTTCAAGCTAAACTGCATGGCCCTTCTTGCGAACGCCATTTCTGTTCGGTCGTTGAAACCGACGCCTGTGGCGGTCGCGCCTTCAATATAAACATTCGGCGTGACATTATTGACTATGAATCCCACGCCCGGATTCGGGTGGTTGAGCGCGTTGAACATATCGACCCGGAACTGAAGGCGGAGGCTCTCGGTTATGCTGGTGTTTTTGGCAAGGCCGAGGTTGAGGTTGTTCAGACGCGGCCCGGTCTCGACTCCGCGCGGCACGTCGCCGAACGGCGAGCCTAAGATCATCGCCGACCCCGGCCCGTTGAGTATGTAACGGACGCCGTCTCTGCCTACAGGCTTGATCTCGCCGCGATTCAATGCGACGAAATCCAGAAATCCGTTGCGGTCTGTCACCGCGATGCCGAACATCAGAGCCGCATCGATCTGGCTTATGCCGACCGAAGTGCGCGGAGCATTCGCGTTTCCGTAGAAGGGACGCGACACATCCCACGCGCCGAGAAACGCCGCCGAGTATGGCTGATCCTCGTAGCTGCGCGCGCCCAGAAAGAAGCGCGTCGTCAACTGCGACGGAGTGAACCGCTGCCCGTTGGCCAGAAAATACGTCCCGTTGATCTGCCATCCGCCGAGCGACCTGCCCAGTATCCCTTTCTGATCCTTGAAGGCAGGCACATCCCAGATGAAGTTCATCGAGAGGGCGTGACGGCGATCGAAGCCCGAATAGCTGCGCTCGGCGTCGCCCACGTTGAACGGATGCTGGGGCGAGGTGGTCTCGAAGAACGAGAATATCTCGCTGGCGTTGTCGAGCGCCTTCGACCAGGTGTAGGACGTTCCCAGGTTGAGTTGATCGAAGAGGCGGCCCTGATACTGAGTCTGCAATCCGTGATAGGACGAGACCGCCGTGTTGTGCCGAGCGCGTATGATGCCCGCGCGTTTCACTCTTCCATTGCAGGCCGCTTCGTTGTCGGGCGTCGTCGGGTCATCAGTGCAGACGAGCGGAGTTACGCCTCGCGGCACGAGGTTCGGGAATCCGGGGAATGTGACGTTGCCCAGCCCCGGAACGCTGGCCGTAAAACCGTTCACCAGACGATCAATTCGCGGATTGCCATTGAGGGTCTGGAAAAGACCTATCGAACGGGTTCCGACATAGCGGACTTCCACGACATTGTTGCGGGCGATCTCGCGCTGGACTCCAAGCGACCACTGCTGCGCGTAAGGCGAATGGAAATCTCCTGCTACGCTGGTCTGATTGAGGAACCTGGGATCGAAGGTGTTCACGCGGATCAGGTTATTGGCGCGGGCGAATTCCTGAACCGATGACCCGGTCGGGCTGGCTGGAAGCGGGAAAGTGACCGCCCCCGCCGTCGGGTTGACCACCGTGTTCAAAAACACCAGAGGCGAAGAGGTCGAGACGTTGAGCAGGATGTTGTGAACGCTCGGATCGTAGGCTATCGAATAGCCGCCGCGAATGACCGTTTGATCCTGCTCGCCCACGAGCCACTTGCCCAGCCCGCCCCCAAACGAAGGACGCCACGCAAATCCCACGCGAGGAGCCCAGTTATTCTTGTCGGCGGGGATTTTGGGAAAGGTTCGCGCCTCGACGGGCAGGTTCTGACGCCAGAGCGCGGTTTGAGGATTCGACTCGCGCTCAAGCGACAGATCGTGCAGCGTGTTGATGGGCTGCCCGGTATACTCGTAGCGCACGCCGATGTTGAGAGTCAGATTGTCCAGCATCTTCCAGTCATCCTGGAAGTAATAGAACTGATCAGTTTCGTTGTAATCGATCCTGACCTGTCCGGCTGCCAGAGTGACGGTCGCAGGGCGATTGTCAAGCACGCGCGCCGCGCTGCCTATCGAGAAAGTTCCGTTGACGCTCGGCAGGAACGGCACGGAGTTGGTGAGGCGGCGAACGTCAGCCCCTATCTTCAGTTGATGCCGTCCGAGCGTTTTCGAGAAATTGTCGGCGAACTGATAGATGGAGACCTCGCGACCCTGAGGCAGAGTATTTGCCGCGCCGATGCCCTGAATGGAAGCGCCGCCGCTGCTGATGAAACCGGTGAAAGCGATACTTGTCAATCCATCGCCGATGTTATCGGGATGCGGTATGCAACCCTTCAGCCCCTCACAACCGCCGCCGAATATGACGCTCAGTCGGTTGAAGAGAAAGCGAAATTCGTTGACCGCCGAATTCGACAGTTGACTGGTGAACTGCGCGCCTCCCAGTCTGCCCGATGTCGGAATATCTCCAGTGAAACCATTAAGCCCGACCAGCGCATTCTTGTTGTCCGACGTCTGGTAGAGGTGTCGATACCAGATATTGTGACGGTCGTTGATCTGGTAATCGGCTCGCGCGCTGAGCTCGTGGAAATTGACCGGAAGCGCGACTTCGCGCCGCGGGTAGGCGACGCGATAAGTCTTCCCTCCGATGGTGACGAACTCATTGCGCGGGAAATCGGTTCGCTCCGAGAGGGAGCCGAAATCGTTGAGGGCAAACGAAGAGAAATCCGCAAGCGTGGCGATGACCGCGTTGCCCGGAAAATCGGCCTTGAGTCGGCTCAACTCTTCAGCAGCGATGGCCGGATTGGTCGCTTGAAGAGTCGCCGTGTTTCGCGATGAGGTGTATTGATAGCTGCCGAAGAACCACAACCGGTCTCTCTTGATGGGGCCGCCTATGGTTCCGCTGTAGACGTTGTTGAGGAAGGGATCGGGATCGCCCTTGCCATTGTTGTTCGTGCGCCGCTCGATGTTGGTCATCGAATCGAACAGCTTTCGGTTGCGATGCGACCAGGAGAGCGTGCCGTGGAAGTCGTTCGTTCCCGCTTTGGTCACGATGTTGACTATCGCGCCCTGATTGCGGCCATACTCGGCGGAGAAGTTGTTCGTTATGATCTGAAATTCTCCCACCGCGTCATTGTTGGTGATGAAGAAGTTCGGGCCGCCTATGGTGAGGTCGTTGTTATCCTGCCCGTCGACGGTGAAATTATTCGAGCGCGCTCGCTGACCGTTGACACTGAGCGTCGTGCCATTGTTGTTGACGTTGCCGAAACCGGGAACGACTCCCGGAGCCAGAAGCGCCAGAGTGTCGATGCCTCCCCCTCTGATGTTGGAAGGAAGCTCGGCTACCTTGCGGCTCTCGAAGGTGTTCGAAATCTGCGACTGCTCCTTCTGAATCAGTTGCTCGCCCGCCGCAGTGACGGTGATCGTTTCAGAGACCTGTCCGGCCTGAAGCGAAGCGTCAATGGTTAGATCCTGGCCTATCTGTATGGTCACTTCCTGAAACTCCTGCCGCTTGAATCCCTGTTTTTCGACTGCAAGCAGGTAATTGCCCGGAGCGAGTCGCGGGAAGTTGTAGATGCCTTCCGAATTCGTTTTGGTCCTGGTTTCAAGACCGGTTGCTGTATGGCGCGCGGTCACATTGGCATCGGTTACGACTGCGCCCGAAGAATCAGACACCACGCCGCGAAGCGCGCCTGTTGTGGCCTGAGCCATAGCCGTCAGCGCCAGATTGGGAAAGATCAGTCCGGCGATGAGCAGAAATATGCCCACGCGCGCCGTTGATCCGGTGTTTAGTGATTTCATTGCTTTGTGCCTCCTAAAGAGATTTCCGATTTAGTCGGCACATCCTGGTTGCACGGGCTGGTTGAGCTTTTTTAAGGGACTAATTCTGTTCCAACGCAGGTCTTTCTAATGAAGACTTGGTTGAGACCCGCGAGGGCCGACTCCTGCTCATCACTTCCCATTTCGCTCTACTGACGGACTTGCGGGAGTCGGCCCGCGAGGCGAAAGCTTCAGCTTTTCAAACTTATGTCCGATGCGCCTTTTTCGCCGTCGCTTTTTTTCGCAGGCGTAGTGTGTTAAACTCGCCCACGCTCCGGCTCGTCAAGGCAGGCCTCGCTCAGGTCTCGCCATAAATCTATTCATCTTGTTCCTTAAAGTCCTTTAGGAAGGCTTAAGGAAAGCTGAAAATCCGATTAAGAGAGACGCAAACCTGATGGAAGATCGTCTTTTTGCTTTCGGTCCCTTCATTCTTGATGTCGAATCCCGCCGGTTGTTTCGCGACGGCCAGATAATCCCGCTTGCGCCCAAGGCTTTCGACACCCTTCTCGTACTCGTGGAAAACAGAGGGCGGTTGATGGAAAAAAGCGAACTGCTGAGACTCATCTGGCCCGATACGTTCGTCGAAGAGATCAATCTGACGGTTCACGTCTCAGCCTTGAGGAAGGCGATTGGCGAAAGTCGCGACGAGCAGCAATACATCGAGACCATTCCAAAACGCGGCTATCGCTTCATCGCGCCTGTGAGCAAATCGACGAGCGAGTCGAACGGCGACGCAGAGTCGAACGGATCGGCGCAGGGGGATGCTTTCGAAGCCGGTAATGAAGCTGCGGCTTCCCTTCCCCCGGCCAGCGTCTCTTCGGCGATTTCTTCGCGATGGAAATCCGTCACCTGGTCGCTCGGCATAGGAGCGGGCCTGGTGATCGCTGTCGGCGCGCTCATTTATTTTTTGATCGCGGGCAGAGAAACTCCTGCTTCAGCGGGCAGATCAATCGCCGTGCTTCCGTTCAAGATGCTGGGCGCGGATGACGAGCAATACCTCAGCGTGGGGCTTGCCGATGCCGTGATAACCAAGTTGAGCAACCTCGATCAGATCACCGTCCGCCCGACCTTCGCCGTTTTGAAGTACGAAGACCTGGCCCGCGACCCGCTCGAAGCTGGCCGCGAGCTTGGCGTCGATACGTTGTTGAGCGGCGTGGTTCAAAAATCCGGCAGCAGCATTCGAGTCACGGTTCAACTCGTCCGCATAAACGACGGCGCATCGCTATGGGCGGACAAATTCGAAGAGAATTTCAATGACATCTTCGAAGTGCAGGATGCGATCTCGCAACGTGTGGCCCGGTCGCTCATCCCGCAGATTTCAGGCCGCGAGCGCGAAGCTCTGGCCAGAAACTCCACTCAAAACAGCGAGGCATATCAGCATTATTTGAGAGGCGTCTACTGTGTCAACAAAGGCACGCCCGAATCCTACAGAAAGGGCATAGAGTATTTCGAGCGCGCATTGTCTCTCGATCCTGACTTCGCGGCAGCTCAGGCCTGGATCGCCGACACATACACCACCATGGGATTCAGCGGATTGATGCCCCCTGAGGAAGCCATGCCCAGCGCGCGAGCCGCTTTGACAAAAGCTCTCCAGATTGACGGTTCCAACGCGGACGCGCTCACTGCCGAGGCATTCATTCGAATGCATTACGACCACGACTGGGAGGGCGCAGACCGAGGGTTCGCTCGCGCGCTTGAAAGCAGCCCGAACTCTCTGGCCGCGCGACGATGGCGAGCGTGGGGGCTGCTGCTGATGGATCGCGCGGAAGAATCGCGCGCGGAGATGAAGCGCGCTTATGAGATCGATCCGGCCACTCCTTCTTCAAATCTGACCTGGGGACTCTACCTCACCTACACGCGCCAGTATGATCAGTCTATCGAGCATCATCGGAACCTGATCGAGATGGAGCCTCAACTCGCCATGGCGCGATTCCAACTGGCGATAACTTATTCGCTCACGGGCCTGCACGAAGAGGCGATTGCCGAACATCAGAGGGCATTGAAGATATCGGGCGCAAGAATCGATTTTCTGGCTTATGCTTACGCCGCTGCGGGAAAGAAAACGGAAGCGAGGGCTATTTTCGCCCGACTCAACGAGCGCGCAAAGCAGCACTACGTTTCGCCCTACACCCTTGCCAGAATCCATGCCGCGCTCGGAGAAAAAGACCCGGCGTTCGAGATGCTCGAACGCGCCCTTCGAGAGCGGGATCAAAAAATCTTCTGGCTCAAGATCGATCCGACCTTTGACGCCCTGCGCCGGGACGCGCGCTTTGCCGATATAATGCGAAAAATGAATCTGCCCGCCTGATGCAAACGCGCTCCGTCCGGCAAAGGAGCGCAAACACAACCGGCAAGCACAGCGATCAACGTCATTGGGCAAACTTCGATCAAACTCTTCTGGCATCCATCGGCCAGATGTATTTGTGAAGCTGTAGCTGAAACCTCGCGCGCAGACGGTCTTCAAGCATCCATTCGACAACACTTCGCGGAGATAAAGATTCAAACACAGTCGAGATGAGAATTTTCACTCTGTCTTCGAGGCGATGCTCATGAATCGTTCGCAAAGTCCACTCGTAATCCGCGCGGTCAGCGATCACGAATTTGACTTCATCCTGCGGGCGCAGATGCTCAAGGTTAGACCACAGATTTTTATCGCACTCGCCTGAAGCGGGGCATTTCAAATCCATTATGCGAATGACTCTCTCATCGAGCTTTGCGATGTCGCGATGGCCTCCCGTTTCTATCAAAACCGTGTGGCCCGCGTCCAAAAGCCGCACGGCCAGTTCGTTGATATCGGCTTGAAGCAGCGGCTCGCCGCCCGTCAATTCCACAAGATGGCAATCGAGCTTTTCTACTTCCGCGATGATTTCATCAACCGTCATCCGCGTGCCGCCTGTGAAGGTGAATTCTGAGTCGCAGTTTTTGACGAGGAATCCATCAGCTACATAGTTGTGTGTTTCCGTAGTCAGGTTATAGGTTTCTGCTTCTCCTTCAGGCAAGACGGCTTGAACTTCTGCCCAAGTGCGCGAGGAGACCCCGTATATAGCCTTGAGTTTGCGTTTGAGGATGGGAGGACACTCATTGAAAAACCTTATCCCTTCCTGAACGGACGCGCCTAATCTCATGCCCTTGGGTGTTTTCACTCGCCGGAAGTTTAATGCATCCAGATGCCGAGAGAGCGTTTCCAGATGTCTGGAATGCTCAGACTGAGCGAAGTGAACATATCCGCTAAAAGTACCCTCAGCATCAAAGAAACCTGACAGCCATCCGCGGGAATACTCATGGTCGCCCGGCTGGTTGATCGCCGCTTCAAACTCTTGACAGATTTTATCAGTTGTCAACCATGCCGCTGGCATCTGCTCCCGGTGAATACCGTTGAATCCCGTGTGCGTATGCGGGGCTTTATGAAGTTCATACCCCAGACGATGCGCTCTTTGTATAAATGCCTCGATCAGATCAATATCCTTGACTGCAAGGCGAAATCTCCTATATTGACGACCGTCTTTTCGACAATTCCAGAAGCACCCATCGCCCGCAGCAACTCCGGCAAGCCAGCCGCGTTGGAAATCGATTGTCTCCTCGTGACCGAAGGGATCAGCGACGAAGCGAATCCTGTTTCCTGGTCGAAGACTCATCGCTCGCTTCCACGTGTACTGGATGCCGGGAGTGCAATGATAGAACCGATGATCCGGAGTGCATACGACGCTTCCCTTGTCTGTAGCGACTCGGACGGTTTGCGACCTGGGCCTGCAAATCGTCTGGACGACTTTTGCAGGCTTCATCTTGAGGTGCTTGTTCAGAGATGGGCGCTCAAACCCGATGACATATTCCCCTTCTCGAATAGTCTCAATTGGCTTCCATCTGAAATCAGCCATAAGAATTCGCGTGTCAGCCGCAAAACACCACGAGCAGCGAAGATCGCAACCCGTCGTCCGCACGAATATGCACGGGAGTCCCGCAAAAGAAGATTCGCCCTGAATGCTTTTGTAGATTTCAGTTATTCGCACCCGGAGATTTTAGCCCCATTCCATCCATCGCGCGAGTTGAGTCCTGCGGGGCTGCGAGTTGAAATCTCTCCGACCACTTGATTCGCGCCGTCATCTGCATCACTACGAACAGGGTGATGATCGCGCCTACGGTAACAGTTAAACCTGTGAATCCCTCGAAGAAAAACGCATACGAAAAACCGATCAGATATATCACCTGCGCTATCGCCACCTCGAAGTAAGCGAATCGGCTGCCCGTGACTATCCGCATGTAGGAAACGACCAGAAAGATCGAAACGAGCGAGCATACGACGAACGCCGCGTGAATCGAGATGTGATCGACGAGATAAGACAGCAGCAGATGAAAAGCGAAGAAGGCCGCCGCGAGGAAGAAATAATTGACCGGATGAATCTCTATCTTTCGCATCACCGAAATGATGAACATCAGAAAGAAAAAAAATCCCAGGGAGACGGGCGCGAAAAACGATATGCGCGCAGCCAGAGGGCCGGGGTTGATACGGTGCGGCGTTTCGATGCCGATTCCGTTTCCTGAAATCAAGTGATCATACTGCCACACCAATCGCCAGCCCTTGCTCTGTTGTTCTTTCTGGTCGGGCGAAATAGTGTCTTCAGGGTGATCGTAGCCGCCGAAATCCGTATTGGCCGCGAGTTGAAAATTGCGGACTTCGCTTATCCCCTCGCCGAAGCGATAAACGAACCGATCAAGCCCTTTGGTCTCGTAGTTGACCGCGAGTTTATGTCGGGAGCGGGCCGCGCATGGAATTCGGGCGACCAGCATATTCGCATCCTGGCGATTGAAAGGAACAGCCGCGCCATCGACTTCGAACTTGAACTTGTCGTAGCGACCGTTGGCGGCAGGAAGCGCGAAACTCACGGTCAACTCTCCGCTTTTATCCTGCTGATTTTCGAAAGTGTAGAGCGCCGAGAATTCGACATCATAAGTCGAATACCACAGCAGTCCTTTTTGTCTTTGATCGAGTCGAAGACTTGCGGTTATGTCGCTACTGATTATCGGCGCGTCGAATTTATCGATGGCGGTTTCCTTGACAGCGATTTTCTTTTTGGCCGAAGCGTCCCATTTTTCGGTTTGAACCCGTCGTTCGACTGCGAGCGAAGCGGAAGGGGCGCGCTGCTCGACGGGCGTACCCCATAACTGGCCGACCTCCTGACGGAGTTTCGCTTCCTGTGAGTCGGTTCGATAAGTAATCGCGCTGCCGAGTATCACCCATCCCAGCGTGGCAATGAAGTAAACGAATCCTATACCAAAAATCTTTTTGGTCATGAGTTGCCTCCGAAGAAAGTGATCAGATATCAGATGTTAGATGTTAGTGAGTTGGAAAGCATCGGGCATAGGTATGGCGCTTCTTCTGACATCTGAAATCTAACCTCTAACATCTGCTTTCGGGCGACTATGATGCCGCGCCCTGAGCAGGAGATGCCGCCTCCGAGTGAGAGTTTAATGAGATCACGGGTGAGAAGCGTGAGCCAGCGGTGAGATAGATGTGAGAGAACGGGGCAGGTTTTATTGTTGCGTTTGCATAGCGACAATCGCCGCTCTCACGCGCGCTTGGGCTTCTTTTTCATCAATCGTTTTAACCTCGCGGCCATCATAAAGCGCGCGGCCCGCGACCATCGTCATCATTACATCACTTGCCGTCGCGCTGAACAGGATCGCCGTCGCCAGGTCATGCACGGGCGTGTTGTGAGATTGAGAGAGATCAATAGCGATAAGGTCGGCCTGCTTGCCCGCTTCTATCGAGCCGATTTCTTTATCGAGACCCAAAGCGCGAGCCCCATCGAGAGTCGCCAGTCGGAGCAAACGGTCGGCCGAGGGGCGATTGAAAGCGTGACCGACGGCCCGATGAATGAGACCGCAGAATCGCGCTTCATCGATTATGTCGCAGCGATTATTCGAAGCCACGCTGTCCGTCCCCAACCCCACCGCAAGGACCGCTTCCAGCATACAGGCCAGCGGCGCGATTCCATGTCCGAGCTTGGCGTTCGACTTTGGACAGTGAGCCACACGCGCGCCGCGACAGGCCATCAATTCAATATCGTCGCTATCTACGCGGACGCAGTGAACGAGCAAAGGCTTCGTTTCAAGGACGCCCAACGAATCGAAGTACCTTACGGTCGTCATTCCCGGAGCGCGCCATTCTATCTGTCGAGCGCGCAGTCTTTCAGCGAATTCGCCCGCGCCTTCCATCAGGAATCGCTGCTCCGATTCGGACTCGGCGGCGTGAATGCACACGTCGAGCGATTCCACGAGCGCGTATTCAGCAACCCGACGGAATAGATCAGATGAGACTGTGTAAGGCGAATGCGGCGAGACTCCTACCCTTACGCGCTCCGACTCGCGCGAGCGCATCTCTTCCACTTTCGCTTTGAGATGGTCGAGGCTCGTCGCGGCAACCGTCGGGTCAGGGCCGAAGACTTCGCGGTAAGCGATGCCGCGAAGTCCGCTTTCGATAAGCGCGTCGAAAGCGGTCGCAGAATCGCCCGTGTCGGCCATCGTGGTCACGCCTGCGCGGATGGCCTCGGCAGCGCCGAGCAGAGCCGAATGTCTAAGGTCTTCTTCGGAGAGGCGTTCGTTTTTCGTCTGCGAAAGTCTGGCTATCCAGTCGCGAAACGAGAGGTCTTCCAGAAAGCCGCGCATCAGGGTCAGTTCCAGATGGCTGTGCGTGTTGACAAGCCCCGGCATCAGAGCGGCCCGACCGAAATCCGTATGTTCGCCGTCCCGGAATTCATCCCTCGATAAAATATCGGCCTTCGCGCCGACTGAAATTATCCGCTCGCCTTCGATGACCAAAGCGCCATCCCTAACAGGCGGCGACGTGATGGGCAATATCCATTCTGCTGTGTAAACCTTCTTCGACATCAGCCGATGATTAGACAGGAAAGCGACAGTTCAGGTCAATGCGCGGGCTTCTGCTTTGCCGCTCGACATTGTTCATTTGGACAAGTGACAAAGCGATTATCTTGAATTAAAATGTGCGCGCTTTCGAGCAGTCATCTTCAGGCAGAACTATTCACATGAAAAACTCTGATCCCAAAACTCTGGTCGAGTTGCTCAAGCGCGCAGTCGCCCGCGATCCCGCCCGCGAGGTGATTCGATTCAAGCAGGATAAACAATGGACGGGAATTACAGGAGAGCGTCTGATTGAACGCACGCGCAACACCGCGCTCGGCCTTTACTCCGAGGGCGTTCGCAAGGGCGACCGCGTGGCGATACTGGCCGAAAGCGGGCCGCTTTGGTCGATTAGCGATTACGCGATTCTTTCCCTCGGCGCGATCAACACTCCCATCTATCCCACACAGGCCGTGCATCAGGTCGAATACATCCTCGCCGATTCGGAGCCTGAGTTGCTTTTCATCTCGACAGCCAAACAGATGAAGCGAGTCGATGAGGCATTGAAAAAATTTCCCCATCTTCGCGCAGTCACTTTTCAGACGGGAGTAGAAGGCGAAAACATAATTTCATTCGACGAACTCGAATCCCGTGGCGCGCGCCTCGCGGCGGAGCAGCCTGATCTTTTCGACGCGCTCTCTTCAGACGTTCACCCGCAAGACCTCGCTTCGATCATCTACACATCAGGCACGACGGGCGAACCTAAAGGCGCGCTGCTCACTCACTCGAATATCGCGTTCAATGCCGTCGCGGCAGGCACGTTTCTCGAAATCGAACCTGACAACCTGATGCTTTCTTTTCTGCCGATGTCGCACATATTCGAGCGAATGGTTTTGTATCTGTGTATGCATTTCGGCGTACAGATAAATTTTTCAGGCGGGATAGAAACCGTCGCTTCGGATATGAAGGAAGTCCGTCCCACATTGATGTCAGCCGTTCCGCGGTTGCTTGAAAAAATTTACTCGCGCATTCAAAAGAATGCCTCGGACGGCGGGAAATTGAAAAAGATGATATTCGAGTGGGCAAGCTCCGTTGCGCGTCGGACGGCTCAACTTACTACTGAAGGCAAGCCGCTTCCACCGCTCGTCGAGCTTCAACACGAAATCGCCGACCATCTCGTTTACGGCAAGCTTCGCGAAGTCGTCGGAGGCCGAATGATGAGAATAGTGTCGGGCAGCGCGGCGCTGCCACCCGACATCGCGCTCTTTTTCATAGGCGCAGGCATTCCTGTTTTGCAAGGGTACGGGCTGACGGAAACTTCTCCTGTGATTTCAGTCAACACGTTGAGACATCATCGCGTGGGGTCGGTCGGGCGACCGATCACAGGCGTCGAAGTGAAGATTGCCCCGGACGACGAGATACTCACGCGCGGCCCGCATGTCTTCGAGGGTTATTTCAAAAAGGATGAAGAAACCAGCGCGTCATTCGTCGATGACACAGGCGGCAGATGGTTCAAGACAGGCGACATCGGCCAGGTCGACCGAGACGGATTTTTATTCATCACCGACCGCAAAAAGGATTTGATAAAAACGTCGGCAGGCAAATATGTCGCTCCTCAGATGCTCGAAGGGATGATAGGTCAAAGCGAATTCGTCGAACAGACAGTCATCATCGGCGACAAAAGAAAATATGTCTCGGCATTGATCGTGCCTGATTTCGAACGTCTTCGCGCGTGGGCGAAGCAGGAAAGCATAGAGACCGCTGACCGCGAGCAGTTGATAGCGGATCGTCGCGTGGTTGATCTCTACAAAGCGGAGGTCAGTCGATTGACGCGCTCGCTTGCCGATTACGAGAAGGTGAAGCGAATCGCTTTACTGCCGAGAGAATTTTCCATAGACAACGGCGAGTTGACTCCGACGCTCAAGGTGCGCCGAAGGGTGGTCGAAGAAAAGCACGCGGAGTTGATCGAATCGCTTTACACGGGCGGATCGGATTGATCGGCGATTGGCTCTCGCTTACGCTGTCACCGTTTCCCACTGTTGGGCCTGGGCCTTCAATGCTTCTATCTGTTCCGGCCAGTCGTGCAGAGTTGCCGGATCGAAATCTGCGCCATTGGGCCATACGAGTGTGCGCACTTCGGAATCAATCTTCACCTGATTGAATAAAGTCAAATCACGCAATGGCCCGTATAACTCGCCTGCCAATACAGGCTGGAAATCTATGACCTGCTCCGTCTCATCGTCAAATCTTACCTGCAAAGTATACGGGGCGACGATCTCAAACGACTCTACGCGATGGATCGGATGTTTCATTTGGCCGACTGCGCTTTTTCTTTGACTGCAAGATCGGGAATATAAAATCCCGCTATGCCGCGGGCGATGACATCAGGTCTCGCTCCATCGGCATTCGTCAGCACGACAACAGTCAGCTTGTCATCGATGAATCGCGTGAACTCGGCGCGAAATCCGGGTTGAGCGCCGCCGTGAAAAATCGCTCTGTGACCGTTCATCTGCGCGATGAACCAACCCAGCCCGTAAGATTGCGTTGCGCCATCGATTGTCTTGCGAGAAGTCTCCATGACGGGCTTCCACATCTCGTCACGGGAAGATTGTTTCAGGATTTTATCCGTGTAAAGCGCCGTGTCCCAGCGGGCCATATCCATCGCGGTCGAAAGAAACGCGCCGCTCGGTCTGAGGGCCAGAAGCGTGTCCGCGTTTTCCATCCGGTTGTCCTTCCACGCATAGCCGCTGGCGCGATTCGAAACGATTTCTTTCATATCTATCACGCGCGTCGAATTCATCCCTAACGGCTTGAACACGCGCTCCCGCATGTAGTCGCCCCACGCTTTGCCGCTCGCCTTGCTTATGATTTCGGCCAGCGCGAAATAACCGAGATTCGAATACTCCCACTTCTCTCCCACAGGAAAGCGCAGCGGCAGCGAGTACGCTGTCTTTATAACATCGAGGTCGCTTTGGATCTTTAACGGGTTGAATCCCGGAGCTTCGCGGACAAGCCCCGATGTGTGCGAGAGCAGATGACGGATAGTTATTGTCTTCCACAACTCAGGCGAGCCTTCGAGATATTTGGTAATCGAATCATCGAGACGAAGCTTGCCTTCTTCGACCAGCAGCATGATGCCTGCGGCAAGGAACTGCTTGCTGACCGACCCTATGCGATAGACCGTATCGGGCGAAGCGGCGACACCCAGTTCGACATTGGCAAGCCCGTAGCCGCGCGCCTTCACCATCTCGCTGCCGTTTCTGATGATTGCAATCGAGACGCCGGGAATGCGCTGCTTGGTCATTTCCGCCTTGATGTAGACATCGATCTGGTCGGCCCGCGCAGCGGTCGCAAAAACGAGCAGAGCGAGTATGATCGAAAGCCTGCGTTTGTTTTTCATGAAGGTATCTCCTCGGAAAAAAGTCTGGAGTCCAGAGTCTGGAGTCTGGAGTCGGTTATTTGGAGCCGTCATCTGTTTTTATCCTGTCAGGGCTTCGTTGGAAACAATGTGAATGGCTCCTTTTTGCCTTTTGCCTTTTTACTTTTGCCTTTCTGCTGGCGGGTCGTTGTCCCACCAGTACATCTTTTCGAGTTTCTTCTCAACGGGCCACATCTGATTGAGCGTATCGCCTTCGAACAACTCGCCGTTCTTCATCACCCAGCGAATGGTATTCGTGTTGCGAATATCCTGAAGCGGATTTTTATCAAGCACGATCAGATCGGCCAGCTTTCCGACTTCGACTGAGCCTGTGTCCTGAGCCAGCCCTATCGCTTCCGCGCCGAACAGAGTCGCGCATCGCAGAGCTTCATGCGCGCTCATCCCGCCCGACTGAAGATTCCAGATTTCCCAGTGACACCCCAATCCCTGCAACTGGCCGTGACCGCCGAGGCACACTCGCCCGCCTGCGCGCACTACCGCCGCGCAGCCGCGCGCAATACTGGCGTGTCCGTACTCTTCAGCCGAAAACCACTGGCGACGACGCTTGACCATAGTATCGAGAAGCGCGTGCGGAATGAACCTGCGGAGCTTCTGATCGCCATGCACGTTTGTATTTTCGAACCAGTAATTTTCAGACCACGGCGCTCCGTAAGCCACCAGAATAGTCGGCGTGTAAAAAGTCCGTGTGCGCGCGACGTACTCAGCCACGTCTTTGTAGATGGGGTGAATGGGAAGCGAATGCTCGTTGCCTGAAAACCCGTCGGCCATCTGAGTGAGGTCGAGCTTGAAATCGAGCGCGCCTTCGGTCGTCGGAGTGATTCCGAATTCCCTGCACGCCATCGCCACCCACTGACGCACCATGCGATCACCCGACATATATTGCTTCAAGGTGGTGGTGCGATAGGCTTCCTTGTAGCGACGGATGTAGTTGCGCGTGGCCTCCTTATCGTCGAGACCTGACAGAGAAAACACGCCCGGCCCGGTTGAATAAACTCGCGGGCCGATTATCTCGCCCGCCTCTACGAGATCGGCATAAGCGAAAACATCATTCGATCCGCTCTGCGGGTCGCGCGTGGTAGTCACTCCATAGGCGAGATTGGCGAGGTACTGCCAGATTTGCGTCTGATGCAGATTGCGCGGATTCCACATGTGAGCGTGAACGTCCACGAAACCGGGTATGATCGTCTTGCCGGTCGCATCGATGACTTTCGCGCCCGCTGGTATTGTGACTCTGCCCTTCACGCCGATGGCCGCGATGCGATTGTCCGTCACAACGATGTCTCCGCGCTCTATGACCTCATCGCCCTTCATCGTGACTATTCGCGCGCCTGAAAGCACGACCGTCCCCTTCGGTTTCGCTCGCACTGATTCGATCACAGCTTCCACGACTTCAGGCTTGTCTGCCGATGCGTCCTGACGATAAAACTTCGCGCCCATCGCCCAGGTAACAGATTTTCCGTCAGCAGACCACGCTATGTCGTCGCCGCCTTCAGCGGAAATCTTTTTCACCGGAACGGACGCAGGCCCTGATGGAGCGATTGTGACGTTGACGGTTTCGCGTCCGGCTTTCGGAACGTTGATGATGTAGAGCTTGTTTTGAATGCTCACGAAAGCGCGTAAGCCATCGGGCGAAAGTTTTATCTCGTCTGCGGCAGGCGGAGCGAGGCTGAACGTTGCGCCTGTGCCTGTCACTTTGAGGTGCGCTCTTCGATCATAACCATCGATGCGCACCGATGTGAGACCATTGGGAGCAGTCAGATAAATGCGTTCCGGGTCGTTCGCGAAATGAGGAAGCGAGCCGCCCTGAGTCGAGCCTATCAGTTTCGACGCGCCGCCCCCGGCGGGCATCCATCTGAGGTCAAGCCCCGATGCGGGCTGGATGCCTGCCACTTCAGCGGGATTGTGAAGCAGGTCGGGCTGGCGTTCTTTCAGGAAAGAGTAAAGTTGATCTTCGGTCGTTCCCTGAATGAAAACTATCCGTGAAGCGTCGGGCGAGAATATCGGATAAGAATAAAACGCCGCCACTCGCGTGACCTGCTGAGGCTGAGACGAACCGTCCGTTGAGATGCGCCAGATATGTCCGCCTTCCGTCGACCACGTGACATAAGTTATCCATCGCCCGTCCGCCGACCATGAGGGCATAAACTCTCCCACCGTCGAAGCGGTCAGACGGCGGGGCTGCCCGTTGGGCAAATCCATCACATAAAGTTTATTGAGCGCGCTGAAGGCTACGCGCCTGCCGTCGGGCGAAAGCGCCGTCCAGCGAATGAGTCTTGCGCGGAGGGTTGCGCTGTCATCGACCCGGTAGTCGAAGTGGAGTCGCGGGGCGATCTCGGCTTCGACTTTCGCAGAGAATGGAATCACTGTAGCCTTGCCGGTTTCGAAATCGACGCGCTGAATTTTCCCATCGATTGGAACTATGAGCGAGCGGCCATCAGGCATAAACGCATACCCCGGCATCAGGTCCCGCGTGGCGCGCGACTCCTGATCATCGCGCGTGACGTTCGGCGTAAGCCATCTTTCCTTGTTGGTCTCAAGGTCGCGCACACGAAGCGCAGTCGTTGTCTCGAAGCGGGTTGCATAAACGAGACTTTTTCCATCGGGCGAAAGCAGAGGGCGCATGGCGCTTCCCTGCGCATTGGTGATCGTAGCCGTTTCGCTCGTGTCGCGGTCGAAGCGGACTATCTGCCAGATGGGAAAACTGGCGTTGTAATCCCATTCGACCGTGCCCATTCGCATCGCGTAATAAACGAAACGTCCGTCGGGCGAAACCACAGCGCCCATCTTTGTCGGTCGCGGTTGCGGAGGCGTGGGCGAATCGGGCGAGGGCAGAGGCGGAGGGGGCGGGCCGAGGTGTATGCCTGTGCCGCCGTCTTTGTTGTACATCCATAAAGTGGGCGTCTCCAGAAGAGTTTCGCCCCCCTTCGACGCGATGACGTACTGGCCGTCGGGCGTCCACGCGGGCGAGATGAATCGCCCGTTGCGCCCTGTGGTCAACGCTTTCGGGTTCGACCCGTCACGGTCAGCCGTCCAGAGATTTTCCGCGCCGCTGCGGTCGCTCGTGAAGACTATCCTTTTTCCGTCGGGCGAAAAGCGCGGCTGACCCTCGAAAGAGATTCCGCCGATTATTCGATTCGCCTCCCCGCCTGCGACGGGCAGGGTGTAGATGTCGCCCAGAAGATCGAATATGATCGTCTGTCCATCGGGCGACACGTCCAAAGACATCCATGTGCCTTCGTCGGTGGTGAATTCGATTTTCTCCGTTGATTTGAGAGGAAGCTCCTCTTCTTTTTTCTCTTCATCTTTTTTCGCTTCCTGCCCAAGTATGATTGCGACGGGAAGCGAGATTATCATTATTGCAAACAGCGCGAGAAACCTTCGCGCGCTCTCCCATCGAAACATGGTTGATTCCTCCTCAATGACAGAAGTCAGCATAAGCGCCGGACTTGAATCGACTACTGCACTTTACCGAAAGCTGGCTGAAAATCAAAGCAAAGCAGCCTGCCCCGGCCTCTCGCCTTCTTGAATGCGAAATGATCGCTCTGTTAGAGTGGATTCAAGTCATGCATGAAAAAAGCTACCAGTATCTAGCCGAACAACTCGCTCCGCATCTCGGCCCGGAAGAGATCGCTCAGATCGAGCGCGCATACACGGTCGCCTCAAGGGCGCACCTCGGACAGATGCGCGATGAAGGAACGCCCTACATCATTCATCCCCTCCGCGTGGCCATATCACTTGTCGATGAGCTTCAAATACATTCGACCAGACTCGTATGCTCTGCTCTGCTTCACGACGTGATCGAAGACAGCCCCGCGACGCGCGAAGATATCGAACGGGATTTCGGACAGGAGGTGGCTGAAGTGGTCTGGCTGCTGACGAAATTCGAAGACACGAGCCTTGAGGATTATCTCGCGGCCATCGAAGCTGCCGCTCACACAGGCGCGCCGATAGTCAAACTATGCGACCGGCTGGATAATCTTCGCTACCTGTTCCACTCTCCTAAGACGGAAAAAAAACGCCGCTATCTCTACACCACCGAACGGCTCTACCTGCCCATGGCGCGTCGCTCAAGCGAGTATATTCACCGCGAAATGAGCCGCCTTCTCGAAGAGCTTCGCCTCCACATCAAAAGCCTCGCATAGCAGGCCATTTTCCGGGGAAAATCGCCGATTTTTCCAGTATTTCAGGCGCGAATCCGGTTTGATAAAAATCTCTCCGATGAGGTAGAATGCCCTTTGCTTCAAGTGGCTGGAAACCCCGCTATGCAACATAGGAAAAACCAAAAAACAGGGGTAAGGCTGGTTGTTGAAAAGCCGAGTCCCGCGGTCTTCATCCGCACTTGCCCCGCAGGAAAACCGACCCCGGAGAGAAAGAGATAAAATGGCCGAAGCGATTCAGAAAGTTCCCATCAATATAGAAGACGAGATGAAGCGTAGCTATCTGGACTACGCTATGAGCGTCATCATAGGACGCGCTTTGCCGGATGCGCGAGACGGACTCAAGCCCGTTCATCGCCGCATACTTTTTGTGATGCACGAAGCCGGACTAGGGCCGGGAAAGCCTTTCAAAAAATCGGCGACTGTCGTGGGCGACGCTCTCGGCAAATATCATCCTCACGGAGACACGGCTGTTTATGATGCGATGGTGCGCATGGCGCAGGATTTTTCCATGCGCTATCCGCTCATCGACGGGCAGGGAAATTTTGGCTGCTTCACTGGTGACACGAAGATCAAACTGCTCGATGGCACCGAGCGCACGTTCGCTGAACTCGCCCAGTTGCCGAAGGATGAAATCTTCTATGTTTACTCAGTCGATTCGAGTGGTTGCATAGTCGTCGGCGAAGGTCGCTATTCGCGAATTACGCGGCGCAACGCGCAGTTGATCGAACTTACATTCGATGACGGCTCGAAAGTGCGATGCACCCCGGATCATCGTTTCATGCTAGATGATGGCCGATGGGAAGAGGCGCAGAATCTCACCAAAGCGCACAGTTTAATGCACCAGTTTTCCAGCAGTGCGGCTACGGTCGGCAACCTCAGTTTTGCATTGAATCCGACGAGTGGATTGGCTAAGGCCGTTGGGTCTTTCAATCGGTGCGCGGTTGACGTTCACTGGCTCAATGAATGCGCCGATGTCTACGACATAACGGTGAACGAACATCATAACTTCATGCTGGCGAATGGATGCACAGTTTCCAATTCAGTCGATGGCGACGCTGCAGCCGCCTACCGCTATACTGAAGCTCGATTGACTCGACTCGCTACTGAGGCTCTCTCCGACATCGACAAAGACACTGTCGATTTCATTCCCAACTATGACGAATCGCGAGTCGAGCCGACTGTGCTTCCCACTCGCATACCGAACCTATTGGTCAACGGCTCGTCAGGCATAGCCGTCGGCATGGCCACAAACATTCCGCCGCACAACCTCACCGAAGTCATCGAAGCGACCATCTACCTGATACAAAATCCCGGCGCGCGGCTCAAGACGCTTATGAATTTTCTGCCCGGCCCTGATTTTCCCACGGGCGGTTTCATCTACGGTCGCGAGGGTATACGTAACGCTTATGAAACGGGTCGCGGCAGCATCGTCATGCGAGCGCGAGCCGCAATTGATCGCGCAGGGAAATCGGGCGAGCGCATGGCCATAGTCATCACCGAAATTCCTTATCAGGTCAACAAGGCCAAGCTCATCGAGCGCATAGCCGAGCTTATAAACGATAAAAAAATCGAAGGCATTTCCGATCTTCGCGACGAGTCGGATCGCGAAGGCATGAGAATCATGATCGAACTCAAACGAGATGCCATTCCCGACATCGTGCTCAACAATCTCTACAAGCTCACGCCCATGCAACAGAGCTTCGGCGTCATCAATCTCGCCATAGTCAACGGACAGCCGCGGGAGTTGAACCTCGTCGATACTATCGGCATCTTTATCGAGCATCGCCGCGATGTCGTCATTCGCCGCACGAAGTATGAACTCAGGAAGGCCGAAGCTCGCGCTCATATACTCGAAGGTCTCAAGAAGGCAATCGACCAACTCGATGCCGTCATCTCTACGATTCGCAAATCCAAAAGCACACAGGAAGCGCGCGAGGCGCTCATCCTCAGATTCAAATTCACCGAAGCCCAGGCCCGCGCCATTCTGGAAATGCAGCTTCAACGACTCACGGGGCTTGAGCGACAAAAACTCATCGATGAATATCGCGAGGTCATCCAGCGCATCGCCGAACTTCAGGAGATACTCGGCAACGAATCAGTCCTTCGCAACCTCATCGTCAAGGAGCTTCGCGAGATTCAACACTCTTACGGAGACAAACGCCGCACCGAGATAATAGAAGCGGGCGCGGAACTCACGCTCGAAGACCTCATAGCCGACGAAGACATGGCCATAACGGTGACTCATTCGGGCTACATCAAGCGCACGCCCGTGTCGGTATATCGCGCGCAGCGGCGGGGAGGGATGGGGCGCAGGGGCGCTTCGCTCAAGACCGAAGACCTCGTCAATCATCTGTTCGTCGCCTCCGCGCACAGCTACATAATGATCTTCACCAGCAAAGGGCAGGTTTATAAATTGAAGGTGCATGAGATTCCCGACGCGGCGGCTGCGGGTCGCGGGAAAGCGATAGTCAATCTGGTCAACATGCAGAAAGGCGAAGCGGTCGCGGGCATCGTGGCCGTGCGCGATTTCGAAGAAGGCCGCTACGTCGCGTTCGTTACCCGCAAAGGCACGATCAAGAAAACCGAGCTGTCGGAATTCGCAAACATCCGCGCCAACGGAATCATCGCCATGGGCATTGACGAAGACGATGAACTGATAGCGGCAGAGTTGACCGACGGCAAGATGAAAATCTTCATGGCCACTCACGAAGGCATGGCTATATGCTTCGAGGAATCCGACGCCCGCCCCATGGGACGGCCCGCTTACGGAGTGCGCGGCATCACGCTCGACAAAGGCGATTACGTCATCAGCGTCGCCGCCGTCACGGGCGAAGAAGAGATGCTCTCGATTTCAGAAAACGGATATGGCAAGCGGACGAATCTCGAAGAGTACAGATTGCAGTCGCGCGCAGGCAAGGGGGTCATCAATATGAAGACCTCCGAGCGCAACGGCAAAGTCGTCGCGGTGCTGCCCGTGAATGACGAAAGCCAGGTGCTTATAATCACCAATCAGGGCAAAATGATTCGAGTCGAGACCAGGAGCATAAGGAAATCGGGCCGCTCGACTCAAGGCGTTACAATAATCGACACATCAGACGGAGACATGGTGGCTTCGGCCTCGCTCATCGAGCGTCAACAGGATGCGACAGACGACGAGACAACGAATTAAGCTGTGGCTGCGAATGAAGTCTTACGAGCGCAGCGCGACAGGAAAGCTGATTCGCGCATGGCAGCGTTCGGCAGCGGTGCGCGTCAGTCTGATAGCCGCGCCTGTCGTTGTCGTGTTGTCGATAACCATCGCGGCTTTCGCCCTCGGTCGCGGCGAGCAGAAGGAATTGCGTCGCGCTCTCGAAGCATGGGACGCGGGAGATTACCGCGCGGCGGCTCAAGAGTATGAAGAATTTCTTCAAGCCGAGCCTTCGGGCGAGCAGTCGCTGGAAGCCCGGTTTCAACTCGCCAACATTTATTACCTCAACCTCAGTCGCTACGATCAGGCGCTCGCGCATTACAGAGAATTCTTAGGTCAGGACGCTTCGCACCCGATGGCCGCGACTGCGCGCGAGCGGATGGCTGAAGTGCTGGCCGAAACAGGGCGCGCTTATGAAGCAGTGGCCGAGTTTGAGAAACTCAACTCGCAGGATCAAACCGAGTGGCGGCGAATCAGATTGCGAATCGCCGATCTTTATTTCGATCAGCGCAACTACAGTCAGGCTCTCACCGAATATGAAAAAGTGACCGAAGGCACGTATGACGAGATGAGCGAACGGGCATATCTGAGGGAAGCTTCGATTTATCACATCGCGCGAGAGCAGTATCAGCAGGCATTGCCTATTTATCAAAAGCTGGCTTCGCAAAGCGCGGACGCGGAAACCCGTCAGCGCGCTGTCTACGGCATAGCCGATTGTTACGCGGGGCTTTTCCGGTTCGACGAGGCGGTTGAAACTCTTCGCCAGGTCGCCAGTGCGAGCGAGCAGAACTATGTCGCCAAGCGCATAGCCGAGCTTGAGCAGAAACGCCAGGAAGCCGCGCTGGCTCGAAGCAAAGTTCAGGTGAAAGAGTAGGGCTGTTTGATTTTGAGAAATAGAACGCGGATAACACGGATAAGGCAGATCGTCGCAGATCAGCATAAATCCGCCTGATCCGCTGAATCCGCGTTCTATTCTTCTCACACAGGCGAAAACTTGATGGCCCTAAGAACGCCGATTGGCGCTTCATCTTTTCCCCAAAAGGCTTTTTTTCAATGTCGATGACGAAAAGCTACACGCCCAGCTTATTCGAAGAAGAAACTGCTAAAGACACGGCTTCGGCTCGCGCCAACTTAGGCACATTTCAGGACAGCCTGCGCGCTGCGGTTCATCGCTGGTTCACCTATCCGGCTGGGTTTTCATACAAAGCCGTCGAAGAAGCTTTTCGATTGTATAGCATCTCGAAGGGGATGACCGTCTATGATCCGTTCGCCGGGACGGGGACGACTAACATCTCAGCCAAACAAAAGGGCATTCATTCATTCGGCGTCGAGGCTCATCCGTTCGTGCAGTTCGTCGCTCGCACAAAGATATTCTGGGAATTCGATCTTGCTGCTCTTCGGCGCGATATCGATGAGTTGATCGATAAAATGCGAAGCCGGTTCGAGACCACCGACGTGGCCGGGATTTTGGTCGAAGATATTTTCCCTGAACTGGTCTGCAAATGTTACAGCCGCGAAAAACTTGCCCGCCTTTATTTTTGCAGAGAGACAATCGCATCTCTGCCCGCTTCGCCTTTCAGAGATTTTGCGAAACTCGCACTCACGAATCTGCTTCGCCGGGCGGCGGACGTTGCAACAGGCTGGCCTTATGTTGCTCCTCAAAAGCCCAAGACCGGAAGCAAGGCAAACAGTAACGCGAACATACTCACGATGCTGCGCGATCTTCTCTATCAGATGCACAGCGACTTGGAAGAAATAAGGCGAACAAGCCTAGCGGGCGGACGCGCGACTCTCATACATGGAGACGCGCGAAAGCGTCAGGACGTAATCGAATCCGAATCCATCGATTTGGCGTTCACATCACCACCTTATCTGAATAACTATGACTATGCAGACCGGACGCGGCTGGAAACTTATTTCTGGGGCGAGGCCGCAACCTGGGGCGACATAACCGAGAAGGTTCGTCGTCGCTTGATCATATCGGCCACGACTCAGATCAATCGCTCTGATTATGACGAGTCGTGTTTGTTTACTGAAGACCTGCGCGAAGCCGTCCCGCAGGTTGCGCGCGAGTTGAAAGAAAAAGTGGCGGAGTTATCAAAGCGGCGGCTCACGAAAGGCGGCAAGAAGAGCTATGACATAATGGTTGCGGGTTATTTCAACGATATGCAACTGGTGATCGAAGAAACGTTCCGAACGCTCAGGCGGGGAAGCGCATTTATGTTGATCTTGGGCGACTCCGCGCCTTACGGCGTTTACATACCGACTGACGTTTATCTCGGAGAAATCGGAAAAGCAGCGGGATTTGCTGGCTACGAAATCGAAGAACTGAGAACGCGCGGCGGCAAGTGGAAGAATAATCCGCAGCGGCACGATGAATCGCTCAAAGAATGCATACTGACTCTGCGCAAAGATTGACCATCACCCTTTCACTGTGAGAAGAGAGCTTCTCTCCGATTCCCCCACTCTCCCACACTCCCATTCATCCTCGCGCTTCTTCGTTTTCGACCCACACTGCGCCGTCTTCGAAATACTCCTTCTTCCAGATCGGCACGATCTTCTTCAATCGATTTATGGCGTACTGGCACGCCTCGAAAGCCACGCGGCGATGCGCAGAGGTCACGCAGATGACGACGCTCGATTCGGTGATTTCAATGCGACCGAGGCGATGAATTATTCCTACGCGGTTGATGGGCCATTGCTCGTGGACTTCGCGGCCTATCTGCTCCATGGTTTTGATGGCCATCTCCGTGTAGCCTTCGTATTCGAGGTAAAGGGTCGGGCGACCACGGGTGTTATTGCGCGCCACTCCATCGAAAATGACGACCGCGCCCGAACTACCTTCGAGCAGGCGAGCGCGAAGAGAAGCTATATCGATAGGCTCGCGGGTGATTTCGAAAATATCTTCCGACTGGCCGCCGCTCACGGGAGGAAGTATGGCGAGATTATCGCCGTCAGAGAGAGCATGCGAAAGCGAAGCATATTCTTCATTGACGGCGAACATAAGGCTTCGTTCCATAGCAGCCAGTTTCGGATGAAGCGATTTGATTGCATTGAAGGCCGAAGCGACCGTGGCAGGATGATCGAGTTCGAGAGTGATGCTCTGCCCTCCAGCCATCTCGCGCGCCTGCCCGAAGAGCAGCACGGTGATTTTTATTTTTCCCTCAGCCACTACAAATTCCTCTCACCCATCAACGACCGACACCGTGACTTCTTCGATCCCCGCGCCCTCTATCCGAAAAGCGCGCATCTCGACAGCAGGCTCAAGCGATATGATAAAGTAGACCGCTTCGGGGTAGAAAGCCATATCCACATCAGACGAAGAAGGGAAGGCCGACGAGCGCGGATGCGAATGATAAATGCCGAGCAGTCGCTTCCCCGCGTCTCTGATAATTCGCATGGCCGAGAACAAATCCGCGGGCGAAGCGAAATACCTCGTCTCAGGCCGCTCCGCCTCGTTGCGAAGAGGATGCAGGTCGGTGATGACTCCGTTCGCGCCGCTCAGCAATCCGCAGCATTCAGCCGGACGCTCGCGCAAGGCATGATCTTCGACCGCTCTCTTCACCGCGTCTGTGATGTGAATCGATTTATCGCTCACTTCCCGCCTCTCTCCTGTTCAGGCTGACGGCAACCCGCATTGTACCATTTTCAAATAAGATGTCATTCGTCCTTTGTTATGCCTCCCGCTCGACTCGACATTAACTACGAAGTACAAAGGAAAAATGACAAGGGACATAATGACCAACGACAAAGGGCAATCAATGTCTACGAAGATTTTCGTTGACATCTACGAAGACCTTCGTGTACACTGCCGCGTAGAAGTCAGGAGCCAGAAGTCAGCAGTCAGAATGTTGAAAACGGACTGGTTTTCAAGCCGCGCATTCGGGCTTCTGATTTCTGACTTCTGCAATGGAGGCGAAAGTGAAAGAGAATCTACGGCGACCAACTGATGCGGAGCTTGCAATACTGAGGGTGCTGTGGCGCGTGGGGCCTGCCACCGTCCGGCAGGTTCAGGAAGAGATGAATCAAAATCAGCAGACCGGATACACCACAGTTCTCAAGATGCTGCAAATCATGACCGAAAAAGGACTGGTCAAACGCGACGAGACTGAGCGCACGCATGTCTATGAAGCCGCGCTGCCCGAAGAAGAGACGCAGCGACAGCTTGTAGACGATCTGCTCGAACGCGCATTCGGCGGCTCGGCTCGCCAGTTGGTGCTTCACGCTCTGTCGGCCAGGAAGACCTCTCGAACAGAGCTTGCCCAGATACGACAGCTTCTCGACGAAATGGAAGGAGGCGCGAAATGATTCAAAGGCTGATTGCCGAACCCTTTATTCAGGCAATGGGATGGACTCTGCTTCACTTCCTCTGGCAGGGCGCAGTCGTCGCCGCAATGCTTGCACTGATACTTGCCGCGCTCAAAAACAAACGGGCCAATCTGCGTTATCTCGTCTCTTGCGCCGCGCTGGCGGTGATGCTCGCTTTACCTGTCTTTACATTGTGGATCATCAGTTCATCACCGTCCGCCGGTCAGACAACCATCACGATGACTGCGCCGCCCGCGCTACGAGAAGCTCCGCATATAGCCGCATCGAAGAATGCGACGGATGACGCTCTCGCTATCAGCGGTATGATTGAAACTCCTCCCGCGCCGTCGGCATGGAATCTGAACGAGATGTTTTCGCAACTCACGCCGTGGCTGACATCGCTATGGTTTGCGGGCGTGCTGTTGCTTTCGGTGCGAATGCTCGGCGGATGGCTCTACACTTCACGGTTGAAAAATCAATTCACGCGCCCGCTTGACAGTGACTGGCAGCAGCGTTTCGCCTTGCTTTGTCGCGATACGCGAGTCTCGCGCCCCGTGCGCATTCTGGAATCAGCATTGGTTCAGGTGCCGACCGTCATCGGCTGGCTGCGCCCTGTCGTGCTGATACCGGCAAGCGCGCTCATGGGACTCACCCCGCGCCAGCTTGAAGCCATCATCGCGCACGAGCTTGCTCACATCCGGCGTTACGATTATCTGGTCAATCTTCTGCAAACGGCTGTCGAAATTCTGTTGTTTTATCACCCGGCTGTCTGGTGGGTGTCGCGTCAGGTTCGCTCGGAGCGCGAGCATTGCTGCGATGATCTCGCCGTCGAAGTCACAGGCGACGCGATTGCTTATGCGCGCGCCTTGACTGAAATCGAAACTCTTCGCTCGATCACGCCGCGACTCGTGATGGCAGTCGACGGCGGCTCGCTGCTCACGCGCATTCAACGCATAGTCGGCAGCGCGCCTCAACCATCCGAACGATCCGCTTCGTGGATGGCAGGCGTTATTGCTTTCACAATCGTCTTCGTTCTCGCCGCTGGCACACAGGCTCCGCTTTTTTCCGACAACACGACCGAGCCTGTGTCCGTCGAAACCGCATCAGACAAAGCGCAGGCTGATAAGGCGACGAAGCCTTCCGTGAAATCCCTCGATCAACCCGCCGCCGCAAAGAATGAAACGAGCGAAGAAAGCGTCGCTTCTACACCTCCGCCTGACGACGCGGAGTCGCCAACTCAAACGAGCGGATCAGGCTTTATTGAAGAGATGGCCGCGCTCGGATACACCAATCTCACGGTTGATGAAATCATCTCGCTCAAAAATCACGGCGTCACTCCTCAGTTCGTCAGAGAGTTGAAAGCCGCCGGTTACGACAAGCTATCAGTCCGTGAACTGATACGACTGCGTTCGTCGGGCGCTTCGCCTGAGACGATCATGGAACTGAAAGCGGCAGGGCTTGATCAACTTCCGCTCGACGCGCTCATAAGAGTGCAGACGCATGGAGTGACCGCTTTCTACATCAAGGAGATGAGCGAACTCGGATACAAAAATCTTTCCGCCGATCAGTTCGTCCGCGCCGCAGATCACGGAGTCTCGTCGGGCTTCGTCCGCGCTATTCAATCAGCGGGCTACAAAGACCTTTCAATCGATGAACTCATACGCGCTCGCGATCATGGAGTCGATCCTGATTTCGTCCGCGAAATTCGCGAGGCCGAATATGATGGTCTCAAGATGGATCAACTCATCCGCATTCGCGATCACGGCGTAGACGCGGAGTTCATCACGGGAATGCGATCAGCGGGCTTCACACGCGCTTCGGTCGATGACCTCGTGCGCGCCCGCGATCACGGGGCTGATCCTGAGTTCATCAGCAAAATTCGCGCTCTCGGCTACGCGGATGCCCCGCTCGATCAGTTCATCCGTATGCGCGATCACGGCGTCACTCCCGACTACATAGAAAGCATCAGAAAAGCGGGCTACAGCAATGTGTCCATAGATCAACTCATACGTATGCGCGACCATGGCGTCGATGCTCGATTCATCGAGCGCGCGAAATCCAACGGATTCACCAATCTTTCGATTGATCAGCTAATCCGACTGCGCGACGCCGGCGTATTCGACTAACAACAGACTCGGAGGAAAACTGTCATGAAAAACGTGACCGGCATTGCCGGAAAAGTATTTGTCTGCTCGATGGCCGCTCTCGCAATCATGCTTTGCTGCGTCGAGCCTTCACCCACCGGCGCGCAGAGTCAGTTCACTGGTCAGTGGACTATTGAATTCAATTCTTTCAAATCCAGACCTGACCGCGTGTATGTCTCTTTGCGCCACGAAACCCAAAGGGGCGGATGGAACAACACGTCTCACCTGATAGACCGCAATCAGTTGGAAGGGCTTTCGGAAGCTCAGGCGATGGGCGCAGGCACGAACGTCCAGTTTCAGATCCGTCGAGACGCTGGCTCATTCAACTGCGAAGGCTGGTTCCGCGGCGGAAAAGGATCGGGCCATTTCGTGTTCGTTGGAAATCAGAGCTATGTCGGGGAGCTTCGCAGCCGGGGATATGAATCTCCAACGGATGAGCAACTGTTTCGTCTCGGTCTGGGCAATGTGAGCCTTGCGTTGATCGATGAATTGAAATCGCAGGGGTACGAGCGTTCATCGCTCGATCAACTCGCTCGCGTGGGAAATCACGGAGTCAGCATCAACTACATTCGCGAGATCGGCGCGCTGGGCTATCGCGTGGGGCAGGTCGAAAAGCTCATCCGTATGCGCGATCACGGTGTGACACCTGACTTCGTTCGGGAGATGCAGGCGGCAGGCTTCCGCGATCTTACAGCCGAGCAACTCGTCCGCGCGAAAGATCACGGCGTCAGTCCCGAATTCGTTAAAGAAATTGCGGACGCGGGCTACAACAATCTTTCGCTTGAAGAACTCGTTCGCGCGAAGGATCACGGCGTCGCCCCTGATTTCATACGCGAGATTCGCCAGCTTGGATACACCGATCTTTCGCTCGAAAAAATCATCCGTATGCGCGATCACGGCGTTACTCCGCGCTTCATCAAAGGGATAAAGGAAGCAGGATTCGAAAACGCATCCGCCGAAGAGATCATCCGCTGCCGCGATCACGGGGTGACGCCTGAATACATTCAGAAGCTCCGCTCTCGCGGAATGCAGAACCTCACAATCGAACAGGTGATTCGACTGCGCGATCACGGCATCGATGGTTGACAAGGAATCACGCCGCGCTCTGAAAGTACGAAATTTGAGAGCGCGCAAGCTGGAAGCTTGCGCCACACCAGAGGAGTCGCGGATGTACAACCGTCGGCCAGCCTGTTGACACCCTGAAAGCATGAAAATTGAAGCAGCAGGCTGGCAGCCTACTGTACATTTTCGGAGGAGAACAGTATGAAAAAGTCAAAAACCTTTTACCGCAGCCTCGCCGCAATGAGCGGTCTGGTCATACTCGCGCTCAGTTACCTGTCTGTCTCTTCGAGCGCGCAGGATGCGATAACCGGCCAGTGGATCGTCTCTCCGTCGAAGGGAGACGGATTTGTGAGACTCACCCTTGAGCGCACCGAGCCGGGAGGGCGATTCAACTCTTCAAGCAGCATTATGCTTACAGAGTTGAGAGGATTGACCCAGGCGCAGATGCGGAGCGCGGGAGGCGCGGCGCGATTTGAAATAGCGAGAGACGCCGGGACTATCTCGTGCGAAGGATGGTTCAAAGACGGCAGAGGATCGGGAAGTTTCGTTTTCAATCCGAATCCGAATTTCGTCGCCGAGATGCGCGGACTCGGATACGACGACCTGACAGGGGACAGATTGTTCTCGCTCGCTTTGCATGATGTCCGGCTTGATTTCGTTCGCGGTCTCGCCTCTGCCGGATACGAACGGCTGGCTCTGGATCAACTCGTCAGCATGAAGATTCACGGCGTGAGCCTCAACTTCATAAACGATCTCAAGTCGCTCGATTATGACCGCATCGCAGTAGATCAACTCGTCAGTATGCGAATTCACGCAGTCAGCGCGGACTTCATTCGCGATTTGAATGGATTCGGATACGAGCGCGTAGCAGTGGATCAACTCGTCAGCATGAGGATTCACGGCGTCGAGTCGGATTTCATTCGCGATCTCAAAGAGTTTGGCTACGACCGCGTAGCAGTCGATCAACTCGTCAGTATGCGAATACATGGCGTCACGATGAGTTTCATCAAAGAGCTTAAAAATCTCGGCTACGAAATGGTCGCCGTCGATCAACTCGTGAGCATGAAAATTCACGGAGTCACGCCTGAATTCATCCGGCGGATGAAGGAACGCGGCGTCAAAAACCTTTCGGTCGAGCAACTCATCTCGCTGCGCATTCACGGCTTCGATCTGTGAATTTCGCGCGATACTGATCAATCACTAACCGGTCGGGAGTCGGGATCAAACATTCTGATTCCTGACTCCTGACTTCTATGCAAAATCTCAAATTCGCAATCCGAATGCTTCTCAAAAATCCGGGGCTTACGGCTGCGGTGGCGCTTACTCTGGCATTAGGTATAGGCGCTAATACGGCCATCTTCAGCGTCGTGAATTCGCTTCTGCTCCGACCTTTACCCTTTGATGACGCCGAACGCCTGGTCGTATTGTGGGCAAAAGACCGTCCGTCTGACAAGAACCTTTCCGTCTCTTACCCGGACTGCCGAGACTGGCAGGCGCAGAGCGAATCTTTTGAGGATATCGCGGCTGTTGCTGAGGAAAAATTTACTCTTACCGGCACGATCACTGCTGAGCGCATACCGGGCGAATGGGTTTCACCAAACTACTTTTCGGCTCTCGGAGTGCGTCCCGTTATGGGCCGGGTCTTTTTGCCTGAAGAGAACCTGTCGCCGGACGCTCATCCGGTAGCGATGTTGAGTTATGGATTCTGGCAACGTAATTTTGGTGCTGATCCGGCAGTTCTGGAAAAGTTTGTCAGATTGAACGATCAAAATCTGACCGTAGTCGGAATCCTTCCCGAAGGCTTTAAGGGCATCAGCGGGAAGGCAGATGTCTGGGTTCCGATGATGATGTTCAATAGTCTCAACCCGGCAATTGCCCGTTTCGATATCATCAATGATCGGGGAACTCACTGGCATCAGGCAGTGGGCCGGTTAAAGTCCGGCGTCGGCCTGGAACAGGCGCGCGCAGAGATGGAAGCCATAGCCACAAGGCTTGCACAGGCATACCCGAAGACCAACCGCGATCATGGCGTGACGGTAATCCCCATGAGGGAAGAACTCGTCGGAAACCTTCAGCCCGTTTTACTGGTGCTTTTCGGCGCAGTGGGATTTCTGTTGATGATTGCCTGCGCCAATGTCGCGAACCTCCTGTTGGCGCGAGCCGCTTCGCGCCAGAAAGAGATGGCCATTCGCGCGGCGCTCGGAGCCGGGCGCGGGCGTCTGCTCAGTCAGCTTCTGACCGAAAGCATTTTGCTCTCGACGCTGGGAGGCATAACAGGGCTTCTCGTCGCTTACTGGAGCATTGATTTTCTGGTTTCCTTGAACCCTTTCAGGATTCCCGACTTCCTGAAAATCGATCTTGATTTGAGGGTGCTGATCTTCACTCTTGCGGTTTCGCTCGTCGCGGGGCTGATCTTCGGCCTGACACCTGCGCTGGGGGCGCTCAGGATAAACCTGAATGAGTGGCTGAAAGATGGCGCAAGAAGTCAAAGCAATGTGAAAAGCCGCCGCACAAGAAATCTGCTGGTAGTTGCGGAGATGGCACTGTCGCTGATGCTGCTCGTCGGCGCGGGATTGATGTTGAGAAGTTTTCAGCAAATGCTGCGGTTTGATACGGGATTCAAGACCGACCGCCTGCTGACTGCGACCATCCTGCCTCCGATCGCAAAGTATCCGGAACCTGCGCAGACGGCTCTGCGTGAAAGAATCATCGAGCGCGTGGCGGCGTTGCCCGAAGTGGAAGCGGCTGGTTTGTCTTCACACACCTTCTACGGGTCGGGCTATCTCAGCGGGTTTGTGACCGTAGAAACCCGAAGCGCGTCGGATTCGAGCATACCGGTTTACCAACAGTATGTGAGTCCGGGCTTTTTTCAGGCTCTCAGCCTTGCGCAGGTAGCGGGCCGCGATTTTACCGCTCAAGACATCAAGCAGGCGACAAGCGCCGTCATCATCAGCCAGTCGATTGCACAAAAATACTGGCCGGACGAAAATCCCATCGGCAAGCGGATAAAGCGCGGGCAGGCCGATTCGAAAAACCCCTGGATGGAAATCGTCGGCGTGGTCAGCGATGCCAAACCCAGAATCCGGTTGACGGAAAAAAATAACCTCCCGTTCGTTTACTTTCCGATGACCGAAGCCTCCGGATGGGCTTCAAGCCCTGTCCTGTATATTCGCGCCAGAACAGAGACGGCAACCATCGCCTCAACACTGAGGGAAGCCATCAGAGAAATCGATCCCGATATTCCCATCTACAACATTGCAACTGTAGAGGAATTGCTGGCCGTGCAGTTTTCCGATACACGTTTCATCGCCCTGTTGATGGGCGTCTTCAGCTTGCTGTCTTTAGCTCTGGCAGCAGTCGGAGTTTACGGGGTGGTTTCATATACAGTCAGCCAGCGCACGCAAGAGATCGGCATCCGTGTAGCGATTGGCGCGCGCTCCGTGGACATTCTCAATCTGGTGCTCGGCCAGAGCATGGTGTTGATCGTGGCCGGGATAACTGTCGGCCTGGCTCTGGCGTTTGCCCTGACTCGTTTCATGTCGAGCCTGCTGTTCGGCGTGAGCGCGACTGATCCGATCACGTTTTTTGCAGTTGCGGCCTTATTGGCAGGCATCGGGTTGTTCGCCTGCCTGATGCCAGCGCGCAGGGCTGTGAAGGTAGACCCGATAACTACACTCAGGCACGAATAGTGGTCAGTGATCAGTGGTCAGTTTTATTCTGACTTCTGACTCCTGACTCCCGACCACCATGCAAAATCTCAAATTCGCAATCCGCACGCTTCTCAAAAATCCGAGGCTGACCGCTGCTGCCGCGCTCACTCTCGCTCTGGGGCTGGGCGCTAATACCGCAATCTTCAGCGTCACTAACGCCCTGCTATGGCGACCGCTTCCCTACGTCGGGGCTGATCGATTGATGATGGTCGAACGGATGGACAAAACGGACGCGGCTGCTCCGTGGTCGTATCCGAAATTCGAAGTGCTGCGCGATAACAATGAATCTTTCGAAGTGGTCGCGGCTTTCAGCGATCAGAGCTTTCCTCTCACCGAAACTGACAACCCCGAACGCATCGAAGTCGAAATGGTGTCGGCGAGTTACTTCCCACTGCTCGGCGTCGAGGCTTTTTCGGGCCGCACGTTTCTTCCCGAAGAGGATCAAACTCCCAACACTCACGCGGTCGCCGTCATCGGACACGAAATGTGGCAGCGCAGATTCGCGTCGGATGCCAGCATGATCGGGCAGACGATCAGCATCAATAAAGTGAAGCTCACCATCATCGGCATTCTGCCCGAAGGATTTGGGGGGCAATCCGGCACGGCTCAGGTGTGGACTCCCATGATGATGGCTCCCGCGCTTACGTTTCCGCGCAGACTCAAAGCGCAGTTCGCTCACTGGCACGAAGTGATCGCAAGGCTCAAACCTGATGTTACGGTCGATCAGGCGCGGGCAGAGATGGAACTCCTCGGGCAGAAGATCGATCAGGCGATTCGGTGGCCCGCGAGCTTCGGCCCTGCGAGCGCAGAAAGAGTCAGAGCCGTCGCATTGAAAGAAGCGCGCATCGATCCGGCTCTGAAAAAATCGTTTCTGATTTTCTTCATTGCCGTCGCGCTGGTTCTGATGATCGCCTGCGCGAATATAGCGAACCTTCTGATGGCTAAGGCCGTCTCGCGCCGACGCGAGATAGCCGTGAAATCGGCTCTGGGAGCCAGTCGCAGTCGGATCGTTCGACAACTGCTCACCGAAAGCTTTCTGCTCGCGCTTCTTGGATCGATAGCCGGTCTTCTGGTCGCTTTCTGGGGCATAAGGTTGCTCAAGGCTTTCAAGCCCGCGGTGAGCGCGGGCGAGATAGCCGCTTCTCGATTCGTGACCGCAGGACTGGATTTCAGCGCGGCGAGTATCGACGGTCAGGTTTTGATGTTCAATCTGTTGATGGCCGTCCTGACCGCGCTGCTGTTCGGATTGATTCCGGCGATTCAGGCTTCTCGAACCGATCTGAGTTCGGCGCTCAAATCGGACGCGCCTCTTTCGACCGAAAAGTTTTTCCGTCTGCGCCGCCTGAGCGCGCGCAATCTGCTCGTCGTCGCCGAGATCGCCCTCAGTCTGGTGCTGCTCATCGGCGCAGGCTTAATGATAAAAAGCTTCGCCCGCTTGCAGGCCGTCCCGACAGGCTTCATTGCTGAAAACGTGCTGACTCTTCAGGTCGATCTTCCAAAGTACACCGAGGAGCAGGCGGTCGCTTTCAACGAACAACTGATCGAGCGCGTCACTCAGATGGCAGGTGTTGAATCCGCGTCTGTAGCGTCGTCGCTTCCTCTGGCGAGGAACTTCGCCGCGACGAGTTTGAAAATCAAAGATAGCAATCCGTCCGAGGCAGAAACCGGAGGCTCCATCGGCGTGCATAGCATCGGGCCTGATTACTTCAAAACTTTGCGCATCCCTCTCATTCGCGGTCGGGCTTTCACAAGCGACGACAGAGCGGGAATGAAGCGAGTCGCGATCATCAATGAAGCGGCGGCGCGACGTTACTGGCCTGACCAAGACCCGATAGGAAAAGAAATCCATCTCGGCGTCGGCTGGGAGGAAGATGAGTTCGCCGAGATCGTAGGGATAGCCGCCGATGTGAAGTATCGCCAAGTCGAAGAGGCGGTCACCCCCGACGTTTACCTTTCCTATCTTCAGCCGACCGAGCCTGCTTCATTCGTCCTTGTTCGCACCCGTAGCAACCCCGCGGCGATGGCTGCGACTTTGCGCGAACAGGTCATAGCGATTGATCGCAACGTCGCGGTCTATGACACAAAAACCATGGAAGAGCGCAGCGCAGATGCGACTTCGAGGATGCGCTACGCGGCTTTGCTTTTTGGCGCGTTTGCCATGCTCGCAGTGACGCTTTCCGCCGTTGGAATTTATGGTGTGATGTCTTTTGCGGTGTCGCGGCGCTTGCGCGAGATCGGGATAAGAATGGCTCTGGGAGCCGGTCACAGGGAGGTGATGAAGTTGATCCTTGGCGATGGGCTGACGCTGGCAGCGGCGGGAATTGCGCTCGGACTCGTCGGCGCTTATGCGACGACGAGCGCGCTTGCAAGTCAGCTTTACGGGATTGCGGCGACTGATCTCGTTACTTTCATCATCGTTTCACTGATTCTCGCAATGGCTGCGCTCGTCGCCGTCTTCGTGCCTGCCCGACGCGCGACGAAAGTCGATCCGCTGATTGCGCTGCGAAGCGAGTAGACAGAAGCGATTCGTCAGGCTGAAAGTTCGGTGAGCGCGGGCTTGAGGCGCGCTATTTGCCGCTCCATTTCCGCGAGAGCTTCCCGCGCGCCGTCAAGCTCTCCGCTTCGGCCCATCTCTTCGAGCAGCGATGCTGTGCGGATAGATGCGTGAGCGTGAAAATTTCCGAGCGATCCTTTCAATGTGTGAGCCGCCTGCTCAAGTCTGCTGGCGTCGCCGCAATCGATGGCGTCGCGAATTTCCCGGAGTTGCTTTTCATGCTTTTCCAAAAACAGGTTGACCACCTCGCGCAATAAATCCTTATCGCCTCCCAATCGCTCAAGTATCGCTGAACCATCAAGCGATTCCTTATCGTTGCGCATGTATGCGCTCTGAATCGATTCGCTCGCAAAACCTTCCAGCACTCGAAACAGTTCATCTGCTCGAATGGGCTTTGCTATGTATCCGTCCATGCCCGCTTCCAGGCATCGCTCGCGGTCGCCCTTTATTGCATGAGCAGTCATAGCGATTATCGGTGTGTAACGGCTGGTCGCTCGTTCCTTTTCTCTTATGGCTGCCGTCGCCTCCAGTCCGTTCATCTCAGGCATCTGCACGTCCATCAAAACGGCGTCGAATCGCTCGCGCTCGAAAGCCTCCAAAGCTTCCCTGCCGTCTCGGGCGACGACGACCGCGTGACCTCGTTTTTCGAGCAGGCGGACGGCCAGCCGCTGATTGACCGGATTATCTTCCGCAAGCAATACCCGCAGCGAATGTTCGTTTCTCTCTATCGAATGAGCCGTGAGTTCAGATTCTTCTTTCGACTCTGCGATGCGGGCTGCTTCTGCGCAGAGACCTAAGCGCGCGGTGAAGTTAAAGCGGCTGCCGCTCTCCGGAGAGCTTTCGACCCAGATCCGTCCGCCCATCATTTTTACCAACTGTGACGAGATGGCAAGCCCCAGCCCTGTGCCGCCGTATTTGCGGGTGGCGGAACTGTCGACTTGAGCAAACGCTTCGAATATGATCGCCTGTTTGTCTGCCGCGATGCCGATGCCTGTGTCTGTGACAGTGAAGCGCACTATGCCTGAGTCTTTTTCAAGCGATTCCATCTCGGCGCTCGCAGCGACCTCTCCCAGATCGTTGAACTTGACGGCATTGCCTATGAGGTTTATCAAAATCTGTCGCAATCGATCCGCGTCGCCATGGACTCGCTCCGGCACATCGGACGCGATGCGACAACTCATCTTCAATCCTTTCTGGCGCGCTCTGAGCGAAAGCACGCTGACGATTTCATCCATAAGTTCGCGCAGACAAAAATCCGACGTATGGATGTCGAGCTTGCCTGCTTCGATTTTCGAGAGATCGAGCAGGTCATTGATGAGCGTCAGCAGCGCGTCCGCAGATGATTTGACCAGTCTCAGATATTCTCGCTGTTCCTCGTTGAGAGGAGTGTCGAGAGCAAGCCCTGTCATGCCGATTATGCCGTTCATAGGAGTTCGGATTTCGTGGCTGATGTTTGCCAGGAAATCAGACTTGGCGCGGCTTGCGGCCTCGGCTGCTTCCTTCGCCTTTTTCAATTCCTCTTCGTCGCGCTTGCGCTCGGTGATGTCGCGGCAGTTGACCACGATGCCCGTGCCATCGGCAAGCGGTCGGCTCATCGATTCCAGTGTGCGCCACGATCCGTCCTTGTGCCGGACGCGAAATTCGATTGCGATGTTTCGATTGGGGCCTGTCAATGTGCGGTAAAAAGATTCCCCGACTATCGGCATATCGTCCGGGTGAATGAACTCGAAGGCGCTGGCTCCGAATAACTCTTCTCCGTCATAAGCCAGCACGCGCGCTACGGAAGGGCTGACATAGCTCACCCGTCCGTCAGGAGAAAGCATGAGAATGATGTCCGAGCCGTCTTCGATGAGCGAGCGAAAATGCTCTTCGCTCTTTTGTAATACTTCCTGGGCGCGTTTGCGCTCGGTTATATCGGTCAGGATTACCAGAGAGCCTGCCGTCTCGTTGCGCGCTCGCATCTCGATCATCCGGCCCCAATAAACTGAATGCTTGAGGGCGATCTCGAATTCTTTGTTCATCTCTTTCTCGCACTCGCCGAGGCTTGCAGCCAGTCGAGGAGCGCAGCTTGCCAGAAGATCGCCGCGCTCAATGCCCGGAAAGACGCCGAGAGCCGAGGGATTGACCTCGATCACTCGCCCATCCTTGTCGAGCACCACAGCGGCGTCTGACATCGCGTTGAATACTTCATTGATTGCTACGGGCAGAATCTTCAGCCATCCGAGATGCAGCAGCACATAAGCGATCAGGACGTTAGTGAGAGTGAACAGCAAAGGCGTGGGGTCGAGGCTGAGATCGATACCCGTCTGATGGCGAGTGATCCAGAGGAGGTTTCCCAGAATCGGCGGGAGGCACAGAAGAGCCATCACCCTGGTCTGACGTTTGTAGAAACGGTCTCTGGCGCCCATCACTGCGCGGACGGCCCAATAGATGGGAGAAGTGATCAGAAGGTATGAAGCAAAACTGTATACCCAGAAAGCCGCGCCGTAAGTCCATGCGTCGGGTTCGTACTTTGAAAAGAAAAGATGGTGCAGCGGGTTGCTCACCATAAAGACGGCGCTCCATATCAGCGGAGCGTAAGCCGCCATTCGCCTCCACCCTGCGGTCAACTTCTGCTTTCGGAAGAAAGCCGCGCCGAATAAAAACCAGTGAGTCGAAACGGTCGATATCCCGGCGAACATTATGATATGAGTGATCCAGCTTATGGAGCGGTACGAAGGCTCCGACTGATCCATCCACACCGAAAGGTTCATTCGTATGAATTGCAGAAATGACCATAATAAAGACGAGACATTGAGCAGCAGGAAGACCCGATGGATATAATCCACGCGCTTCTGCCTCATCACTATCATCGCTATCGCTATGCTGAGTAGCGCCGCGATCAGGGACAGTATGGAAACCGCGTCAAAGGTAATATGGTTGCCGGAGGGAAGGCTCTGAAAGGCGAGGGGTAAAAATCCCGGCAGCGAAGGCACGATCATTCGAACTTCATCCATTCAGATTATTTGATTTCATCGTTTTCAAATCGAGTCGACAACTCTCATCGCCAGTTATTCTACCTTCTGACCTTGCATTCAACAATTCCCAACGCGCTATGACCGTCAGGGTCAATCTCCAAATCTCAAAACGAGGCGCTCCGGTCCTGGGGGCAAATTCCATTCCGGCACTATGGGCGCGCAACCTGAGACAAACATCAGGCGCAATGAGATTTATGGGATCGAGTCCGGGAAAGGGCAGGAAATCCGGCGGGTATTTTCGGGACAGTGAGGCAAACAGGAATAGTCTTATGGGACAACAGCGCGCGACACTCTTACCTCTCTTCTGCCCTGCAGAGGTTTTCCGACGATACACAGCTTCCACTCATCTCGATTAAAATTCAGACCCGGCGCACATCTGCTTCGTCTATAATTCCATCAGACTATTTCCGCAATCAGGAGGCAGTATGAAAGCAGTCAGGTTGATCGTCATCGCGCTGATCTGTTTGGCGTTCGGGTTTTCATCCATCGAAGCGACTCCCTCGCCGCAGATAACTTTCAACAAGGACGTGGCCCCGATCTTTTATAATAACTGCGTAGTGTGTCATCGCGCGGGAGAGATCGCCCCCATGTCGCTCCTCTCCTACAAAGACGCGCGCCCGTGGGCCAGATCGATCAAAGAAAAAGTCGTCTCGCGCGACATGCCTCCGTGGCACGCAGACCCCGCGCACGGAAAATACAGCAATGACCGCAGCCTCTCGGAAAAAGATATCAAAACCATAGTCGCATGGGTCGATCAGGGAGCCGTTGAAGGCAGCGCTCGCGATCTTCCTCGCGCGCCTCAGTTTCCCGGCGGCTGGCAGATAGGCAAGCCTGACCTTGTGCTGGAGATGCCGCAGGAGTTCACCGTGCCTGCCGAGGGCGTGGTCAGCTATCAGTATTTCGCCATCCCTACGGGATTTCGCGAAGACCGATGGGTGCAGGCAGTTGAGATACGTCCGGGCAATCGCGCGGTGGTGCATCATGTGATCGCTTTCGTCGTGGGGCCTGACGGATTGCGCCGTCGCGGGCTGCTCAACAACGAGGGCGGAGTCGAGGGCCTTGCCGGGACCGCGCCCGGTGAGATGCCGACCGCTTACCCCGATGGCATAGGCAAGCTCGTAAAAGCCGGTTCATACATCGTGCTTCAAATGCACTACACTCCCGTCGGCTCGCCGCAGAAAGACCGCACATCGATAGGATTGATCTTCTCTCGCAGGCCTGTCCGTAAAGCGATCATGGGAGGGGCGGCGATCAATCGATTCTTTGCCATACCGCCCGGAGCCGAAAATCATCAAGTCCGTTCAGCTTATACTTTTCGGGAAGACGCGCACATCCTGCACCTGATGCCGCACATGCATCTTCGCGGGAAGGATTTCGAGTTTCGCCTCGTTTATCCCGATGGCAGGGAGAGGATAATACTTTCCGTGCCGCGTTATGATTTCAACTGGCAGACGCGCTATGAACTGGCCACGCCCATCGCTGCTCCAGCAGGGAGTCGCGTGGAATGCACAGCGCACTTCGACAACTCTTCGAAGAACCGCTGGAACCCCGATCCTGCGAAGACCGTCCGCTGGGGTCAGCAGACGTGGGAAGAGATGATGATAGGATTCGTCGGCTTCACTCTCGACCGCCAGAATCTTCTGGAATCGACAGCAACGGCGAACCGGCGGGACTGATTTTCGGCAGAAAGGAAAGAACCACAGATGAACACAGATAAACACGGATAAAAAGAAAGAAGAAAACAGAGAAATCGGTTTTTCTCTATCTGTATCCATCGGTGTTCATCTGTGGTTTTCTTTTCGATCTCACTTTCGAAGAGTTGGATGACACCGGCCTGTTAATCCTGCATTCAACCGGGAAATCCTTCGGCGGATTTTATGCGGTCGATCTGCGCGGCGTGACGCGATTCGTGAAGGCCCGCGATCATAAGCCACTGATAACCGTTGAGCGGCCCAAGCAACGGATGAGGAAAACTGACCCGGCTCAGATCATAAGCGGCAAGACCGTTCATCGCTTCGATGAGTTTTTCGCGCGAAGCCCTGAGACGGGCAAGAGACTCCTGGGCAGGCAGGTGAGAGAGCGGCGCGACTCGCTCCGGGGCTTTCGCTTTCACGTTCAGGCCGTCCCTGAATTTATCCATGCAATCAAGCACGGACTCATCGGGCGAGGGATCAGCGGGCGCGGACTGCTCCTGAATCTGTTTGAAGAAAAGCCCCGAAAGTTTGACATTGGCTTCATCGGCGAGGGCCAGATGATGAAGGATGTCGGCTATCGCCCACTGGTCTTCGTCAGGCTTGAAGTTGACCTGCGCTTCGCTCAATCCTGTGATCGAGCCGAGCAGGGCTTCGCGATAGTCTGAGATTTTATCGGCTATCTCCTGAATCTTTTTCGTCATCTTTATAAGTCCTCCATATCTTCCGCGGATTTGAAACAACGACGAGTAGAATAATCTCCAACAGGCGATGTATCAACTTGCTCGCCGGGTCGCGAAGGAAAGGGATAGCGACAGACTGTGATTCGGGTTCGCGTTGTTTAAGGCGCGCAAGTAAAATAATGAGCCGCGCGTATCGAATGAAGAGAGCGACGTTTGTATGAAAGGGGGTTGTTATGTTTTGTCCATCCTGCGGCAGAGAGAATACTGAGGAAAAAAAGTTCTGCGTGACCTGCGGCACGAATCTCGAAGCTATATCGCAGGCGTTGTCAGGATCGCCCGATGATTTTTTCACGAAAGCCGACACCGCCCTCGATCAACTGATCGCCCGTTATGCCGAACATGTCTTCAAGGACGCGCCCTCGAATGCCAACACCAGAAGGGTGGGCAACTCATGGAAGATTCTCGGCCAGGGCGTCGTCACCTCGCTGACCGACATGGTCCTGTTTTCGCTGATGTGGAACATGCTGCCTCTGAGGTTTTTAATTCTTCTGATCTCGACTCCGTTCCGTCTGCTTTTGCAGCGCGGGCAGAAGAAGAAGAGATCGACAGCAGACCTCGAATCCCGGAAAGGTTTTGCGCTCTCTGATCCTCCGCCACAGAGATGGCTGCCCGGCGAAGCGCCGAGCATCAGCGAACACACGACCGAGCATCTCGGCGAATATATCCCGCCTGAGCGCAGGCAGGCGGGCGAAAGTGATTAGCCGGAAAAGAGTTGGTGGATTTATCAGCAAGCTCCGTATTAAACTTCCTGCCGCATGACGACTTTCTTGTTTTGGAATATCAACGGGAAAAGCCTTGAAGAAGCCATCATCAATCTGGCATTCAGACATGAAGTCGATGTGCTTATCCTGGCGGAGTGTAATACTCAGCCGGGAGTTATATTAAAAGCGTTGAACCGGAAGAGATCGGAATTTTATTTTTCCCCTGGCGCCTGCAAGAAGATTCATATATTCACCCGGTTTCCGAGACGGTTTCTCAAAGTAGAAAGCGAAACCAGCAGAGCTACCATTCGTCGACTAATGTTGCCACGACAAGAGGAAGTTTTACTGGTTGCGGTTCACCTGCTCCAACGGCAACATGAAGTTCAGAGGAGTCAGAAATGCGCAGAACTGTCCGAAATGATCCGCTGTGTGGAGGGCCAGATCGGGCATACAAAAACAGTGCTGGTCGGTGACCTTAATATGAACCCATTTGAATATGGCATAGTTGCGGCTGCGGGTCTCAATGCCACTATGGCACGAAGCATCGCTTTGAGGCAGGAACGATCTGTGGATTTCCGTTCCTACCCATTTTTCTATAATCCAATGTGGGGGCTTTTTGGCGATGCTATCAAAGACCGCCCCTGCGGAACCTTCTACTATGGGAAACAAGAGCCGACCTACTTCTGGAATATGTTCGATCAGGTGCTTGTACGCCCTGACCTGCTGCACGCTTTTCGAAATGAAGACTTGGAGATATTGACAGAAGATGGGAACACTTCATTTCTATCTTCGTCGGGCTTGCCTGATTCATCTTCTGCTTCGGATCATTTGCCGCTATTATTCAAATTGAACATCTGAGTAAAGGAGACGACGATGGCAAAGTCAACCCTAGACCTTTGGCCGGAAGACATCAAAGTTGCTGACATGGTGACTCCGCTCTCTATTTTAAAAGAGCAGGCTTCTCTCCTGGGTCAGAAGACGCAAAACCTTGTTGAGGCTGAAGTGCAAACAAAACCTCTGGGCGCAGAGTTCTCCCATTCGTTTTTCCTAGTAGCACCTCCCCTTGATAACTACAGATACAAGTTATTCGAGGTTCACCACCCTATAGACTTATATCCTATAAAAATCGTTGATGAAAATGGCGGTGTTAGACACGAAGCCAACTCTCAGGATCAATTTATAGGGCAGCTAAAAGAGGTGCTGACCTCTGAAAAAACGAAGAGTGTAATAAAGGCGCTCATCGCTCAAAGTCAAAGCTGAGATCAGCACATCCACACTGTCATCCAAATGCCGGAGACGATTCATCACGCCCAAGCAAAACAAATGACCAATGACAAAGGACAACTGACCGCTTATTGCTTCTTCGCCGTCCACGTCGCGTCGCCAAGCTCGCCCAACTTCGCCGTTCCCTTCATCGCAGTCGCGCTTTCGATCTTGCCTGTGTAGACGACTTCCATGTCCTGTCCTTGAACATTCACCTTGATCGTAAAGCTGATGTCGCTTCCCTTGACCGTTCCTTTGAGAGGCGCTTCGCCGAACGTTCCTTTATAAGTTCCGGTCAGCATCTCGCCTTCCTGCTTGAAGGTGAATGTGGGATTTCCTGACCCTTGAGAAGTCTCTACAGCAAAGCTCCATGCGCCGCTGATGTTGGCAGCCGATTGCGCGGAGGGTGACGACATCATCGCGCCTTCCTTGTGAGGCACAGCCGACCAGTCGCCCTGTGCGAGTCCGCCGAAATCGGCTTCACCTTTCATCGAGTCTTTACTGATTTTGCCCGTGTAGGTGATCTTCATATCCTGACCCTGAAACTGGATCGTCAGCACCATAGTTATGTCGTCGCCCTTGACCATCACGCTGTCATACTTGCGCTCGCCTGCCTGACTCTTCGCCACAGCCACGAGTTTGTCTCCCTCCTGACGAATGACGAGCATACTTTTTCGCTCACCCTGCGGCGAGACCGTAGTCATTTCCCAACTGCCGACGACCCCTGCGCTCTGTGCTGCTGCAATGACAGCGCAGGCAATCAACATCATCGAGATCGAAATCAAGCCGAATACTTTTTTCATAGCCTTTCTCCTCTTTGTAGATCAGAAGTCAGGAGTCAGAAGTCAGCAGCCAGAACGAGGCTCTGACGAAACCCATCCGCGGCTTGCTTCGAGGATCAATCGTTTCAGCAACAGTTTTCCCTGTTCTGACTTCTGGCTTCTGACTTCTGACTTCTGTCTTCTGACTCCTGACTTCTGACTCCTGGCTTCTGACTTCTGCATCATTGATCGTACTGCTGCAATTTGCGGTAAAGCGTTTTTCTTCCTATGCCGAGTATCTGAGCGGCCCGCGTTTTGTCCCCGCGCGTGAAGGCCAGCGTCTCCATTATCATCCGCCGTTCGACATCTTCCATCCTCGCGCCGATCTCGATCTTCACCGCCTTGCGCGAGTCGTCTTCTTCGACCACGGCGGCTCGGACGGAATCCGGCAGATCGTCGACGGTTATCATCTGTCCCTGAGCGATTATCAATGCGCGCTCAATAGCGTTTTCAAGCTCGCGCACGTTGCCCGGCCAGTCGTAGCGGCGCAATCGCGCGAGAGCTTCCTGAGTTATCCCCGTGATGTTTTTATTCGAACGCTTTCTGAAAGCTTCAAGAAATTGCAGCGCAAGCAGCGGGATATCCTCGCGCCGCTCTCTCATGGGCGGAAGCTTTATGGGATAAACATTGAGGCGATAAAAAAGATCGAGCCGAAATTTTCCTTCGCGCACGGCTTCTTCCAGATCGACGTTGGTCGCCGCGATCACTCGCACCTCTGAGCGGATGACTTCGTTTCCTCCGACGCGGGTGAATTCTCCGTTCTGCAAAACTCGAAGCAGGCGGACCTGCGCGCCGAGGCTCATCTCGGCCACTTCGTCCAGAAAGAGCGTCCCTGCGTTTGCCTCTTCGAATTTTCCTATGCGACGAGCGCGCGCATCGGTGAACGCGCCTTTCTCGTGGCCGAAGAGTTCCGATTCGAGAAGGGATTCAGGGATAGCGCCGCAGTTGATCTTCACATAAGGATTGTCTGCGCGAGATGAGCGCGATTGAATGATGTCGGCCATCAACTCCTTGCCCGTGCCTGATTCGCCCTGAAGAAGGACGGTCGTGTAAGAGTCAGCGACGTAGAGAGCCATCTCAAGACAGCGACGGATATTGTCGCTCTTGCCGACAAATCCGACGCTGCTGTGTTCAGGGTTGAGGTTTTCAAGCTCGCGGCGAAGGCGCAAAACTTCAGCCGACAGTCGCGCCTTTGAAAGCGCGATGGCAAGCTGATCCGAAACGCCCAGGGCGAGCGCGGTTTCGTCTTTGGCAAAATTGGATTTCGGCTCGGCCCAAAGCAGTATGATCGCGCCGAAAATTTTATCTTCGACCACCAGAGGCGCGACTATAGCCGCCCCGGCTGTGATGAATTGGGTGAAGAAAATGCGGGTATATTCGTTCTGATCGGGGCTGAGGAGTTTGAGCATCTGCCCGTGTTCGACCGTTTTGGGAAGCATCTGCTGAATGGGGAGCTTCAACGAGTTTTGCTTCAGCACGACACGTTCGTCCTTCGACGAGAAGTTGGTGAAGTGAATATCGGAATTATTGGCGTCCATTATAGCGAGGCACGCGCCCTGAGCGTGAAGCAAATCCAGAGAGCGGTCGATTATGCGCGCGGTCACTTCAGAAAAATCCGAGCCGGTGTTGATATCGTTTGCGATTTCAAGCAGCACTTTGTTAATGCGGGCTTCTTTTTCCTTCTCGCTGTAAATCTGAGTGTAGCGATAGCCGATGGCGATTTGTCCGGCGAGGCTGCGGATGAAATTTATCTCCTCTTCCTGCCAGTGATAAGACCCGCGGCAGTGATGAAGGCCGATCATGCCGAGCAATTCTCCGTTGGAAGTTATCGGGACTATGAGGACGGATTTGCTGCCGAGGCTTTCCGACAGAGCGCGAACGACCTGCGGGAGATGGGCGGCTGAAGTGTCTTCGACGACCTGCGGGCTGTAGATATCGATAGTCTCCTGCAATCGCTTGATATCGATAGTGAGTTCGAGTCCTGTGGAAGAAGGCAGATCGATTCCTTCAGCGCGGTATTCGTGAGTTATGCGAAGCGCGCCTTCCGTAGAGAGCGACATCACGTCGCAACGATCCACTTCCATCATGCGCCCGACCTGCGTGACTACGGCCTGAAGGAAGCGATCAAGGTCTATGACGGAAAAAGTTTCGGAGCTAATGCGCGAAAGCAGCGCCTCGCGCGCTTCGTACATACGGAGCTTTCGCTCAAGCGAGAGTGTTTCGACTGGATAAGTCATCGGGTTTTGCATCAAGTTCGGAATTATGACCAAGCAGGGGGAGCTATGCAAGCAACTCTTTTTAATCGATAGTGAATTCGCGAGCAGGGCCATCAAGCACTACTCGGTAGCGGTTGAGAATATCTCTGCCAATCAAAATATGATCTCCTATTCCCGCTCCTTCTAACGAAACGATTTTATGATAAGCGAAGACAAGCCCTAAAAACTCAAGATTGACACGATGCACACTTTGTTTTCGGAAATCTCTGTCAGTAGAGCCTCCGATTTCTATCTCAGCGATTTTTCTTAAACCGAGCGCCTTGACTATATGCGCAGGGACGGCGGTAATATCGGCTGCGGAATCAATTATGGCTTCATAGTCGCCTGAGCGATCATCGTATGAAAGAGTGACTAGCATCCTGGAGCCGGAGGGTTGATAGATTGCAGGTAAGGGAAAGGGCCGGACATTCGGCTCACCTCACAAATGGAGTGGGAATATTGAAAATGGCTCTCTCGCCGACCTTAGTTATGTAAACCGGAACATCGCCATAACGATCAAGGATTCCCTGATCCAATTCCATCATGTCTTTATCCGAATCGACGATCTTGCCGTCAATGGCTGCCACAAACTGGCCGTGATATGGCGCGAGCTCTTCCGGTGAAATATTTTCAAATGCCTGCTTCTGATTTTCGAACTCGTATTCAACTACTGATTGGGTAGCTTTTTGTTGCATCGGACTCAGCAGTTCTTCCTTAGCAACCGGCGGATTTTTGCGCTTCCTGCTCATCTTTTTCGCTGACTCAAATTCTCTATTGGAACTGGCTTGAATGTAAACCTGTTTCCGTTGAGCGTCAATCACTGACTCTGCTCACTTGCCTGACTGCGACATCGCCAGCACTTCCAACATACGGTCGTGAATCAAACCGTTACTTGCCACAACTTCAGGCTTGTAGTGGTCGAACTTCCCGCCTGAAAAATTACTCACTCTCCCACCCGCTTCTTCGACTATCAGCGCGCCCGCCGCCACATCCCACGCCGAGAGGTTCAATTCCCAGAATCCGTCATAGCGGCCCGATGCTACATAACAAAGATCGAGCGCAGCCGCGCCGTCTCGCCGGAGAGCCTGCGCGTTCATCGCGAAATTCGCCCAGTGATCGAGGTTCGTCAGACGAGACGTTTTGATGTCGTAAGGGAACCCGGTAGAGAGCATACTCTTTATCAACTCCGTGGTCGCAGACACCCGAATCGAGCGATTGTTGAGCGCCGCGCCCGCGCCCCGTTCGGCGGCGAATAGCTCCTCGCGCATCGGATCATAGACGACGCCAAGTATGATTTCGCCTTTGTATTCGAGCGCGATTGAAACGCAGAAGACCGGGTAGCCGTGCGCGTAGTTGGTCGTCCCGTCCAGAGGGTCGACTATCCAGCGATACTGGGAGCCACGCTCATCGAGGCCGCCTTCTTCGGCCATCACCTGATGGCGCGGGTAGTGAGTGGCGATGGTTTCGCGTATGAGTCGCTCGCTCGCCAGATCGACGTCTGTTACGAGATTGATATCTCCCTTGTGGCTTACATCGATTCGGGTGCCGAGTCGGTCGCGAAGCAATCGGCCCGCATCCTTTGCCAAACGAATGGCGAATTCAAGCATGAATTTCCTCTGAAGCGATATCTCGCGGCTCGAAAGCCGATCAATGAATATACTCTGCAAACTTCACATTGTCAGCACGCGCCCGACTCGAAATTTCGACCGTTCATCAAGCTATTTGACCACTCACTCAGTTTTCATTCCTTTCTGCTCGCCGCGAATGAAAAATAATGCGTGATAGAATCTCAACGCGAGTCGTTGACGCAGGGCAAGCTGGCAGACTGCTCTCGCCCTGAAAGTACGAAAAGTGGAGAACCAGCAGGCTGGCAGCCCGCTGTACACTTTCCGAGGAGTCCGTGACGTACAACAGGCTGCCAGCCTGTTGACGCCCTGAAAGTACGAAAAGTGGAGAACCAGCAGGCTGGCAGCCTACTGTACATTTTCCGGAGAGGTATGAAATGAAAAAAAATTTTGTTCTGACCTGCGCGCTCCTGCTTACGCTCTTTGCCGGGGATTCTCAACCAGCGCAATCAATGGATGAAAAAGAAGCCGTCCGTCAGGCCGCGCTCGATTATGTCGAGGCCATCTACAATGTCGATCCGTCGCGCATAGAAAGAAGCGTTCATCCCGATCTCGCAAAGCGCGGCTATTACCTAAAACGCGGCGAAAGCCAGTATTCATCTTCGCCGATGACTTTTCAGGAGCTTATCGAAGTCGCGAAGAACTGGAACAAGAGCGGCAAGCTTCCCAAAGACGCGCCTAAGGAAATCACCGTCTTCGATGTTCTGGATCAGACCGCTTCCGTAAAACTCGTCGCCGCATGGGGAATCGATTACATGCACTTGGCGAAATACAACGGCAAATGGATGATCGTGAACATACTCTGGCAGAGTCCTCCCAAACGCAATCCATGACGGGTGGTAACTGAGCGCGTGTTGACTTAGTATTTACCGGCACAGGCGCGCACAAAAACGGCTGGCCTCAGATTTTTGTATGGGAGGTGTCGGGTATGCCACAACTCGATATCAACGGGAAAACAGTTGCGGTCGAGACCGACCTCGACCGCAGTCTTCTCAGCCTGCTGCGCGATGACCTGGACCTCACGGGAAGCAAATACGGTTGCGGCGAAGGTCAATGCGGAGCCTGCACGGTATTGATCGATGAAAAATCCGCTCGCTCGTGCATCACTCCCGTCCGCGCCGCGCTGGGAAAGAAAATCACCACCATCGAAGGGCTCGAAAAATCGGGTCGCCTGCATCCGCTTCAGGAAGCTTTTCTCGAAACGGAAGCTCTTCAATGCGGCTACTGCACTTCGGGAATGATAATGTCGGGCATCTCTTTGCTGAGAAAAAATCCCAACCCTCCGAGAGAAGAAATTCTCCGACAGATGGAAGGCAATGTCTGTCGCTGCGGCGACTATCTGCGAATCGTCGCCGCCCTGGAAAAGGCTGCCAGAGCCATAAAGGAGGCGAGGAAATGAAAGAGATGAACGACGCGATCTTCGAACCTGAACGTTATGAACTGTTCGCCGCGCCGCGATACCTCTTCGAAATGGATCGGCGCGAGTTTTTCAAATCGCTCGGCGGCGGGCTGGTCATCGCGCTCATAATCAAAGACTCCATCGCGCAGGAATCGGGCGGCGGTCGCGCGGGTCGCCCGCAAGCGCCGCAGGAAATAAGCGCGTGGCTGCGCATAGCGAAAGACAACACTGTTACCGTCTACACAGGCAAAGTGGAGTTCGGCCAGAACATTCGCACTTCACTCGCGCAGGCCGTCTCCGACGAACTCCGAACGCCGATGTCGAATATACAACTGGTCATGGGCGATACCGACCTGACGCCGTTCGACGTGGGAACATTCGGCAGCCTCACCACGCCCGTGATGTCTGAGCAACTCCGCAAAGCCTCAGCCGCAGCGCGAGAGTTTCTAATCGATCTCGCCGTCGAGGCGATGAAGGCAGACCGCGCTTCTTTCACGGTCGCCGATGGAAAAATCATTCACACGGCAGCAAATCGCTCATTGACTTTCGGCCATCTGATCGGCGATCAGATGATAACGAAAGCTATCGCCACTAATGTGGCGACTACACCCGCTGATCGCTGGACGGTCGCGGGCCGGTCTGCGCCGAAAGTCGATGGGCGCGCTTTCGTCACGGGCAAACACAAATATACTTCCGACCTCAAGCTCGAAGGGATGCTTTACGGAAAAGTGCTGCGGCCTCCCGCCCTGGGCGCGACGCTCGCCACGTGCGATGTCAAAGAAGCTCAGTCCGCTTCGGGCGTGACTGTCGTGCGCGACGGCGATTTCATAGGCGTCGCGGCCACGGCTCCGCATACAGCAGAGCGCGCGCTCGCGCTTATTCGAGCCGAGTGGAAACTCACGCCGCAGCCGTCTCGAAAAGAGATTTTCGATTACCTCAAAAAACATCCGGCAAAGTCGATGGAAGGACGACGGCCCGCCGAACCTTTCAAAAAAGGAAACCTTGAAGAAGGACTCGCCGCTGCCGATAAAAAACTTGAGGCTTCCTACACCATTAACTATATCGCTCACGTCCCGCTTGAGCCGCGCGCCGCTCTTGCCCATTGGCAAGGCGACAAGCTAACGGTCTGGACAGCAACGCAGCGGCCTTTCGGCGTGCGTTCAGAAATAGCGCAGGCGTTTCGGATTCCTGATTCGCAGGTGCGCGTCATCGTCCCCGACACAGGATCAGGCTATGGAGGCAAGCACACGGGAGAGACGGCAATCGAAGCGGCGCGTCTGGCTCGCGCTGCGGGAAAACCTGTCAAACTGGTGTGGACTCGCGAGGAAGAATTCACGTGGGCATACTTTCGCCCCGCAGGCGTTATCGATATCGCGAGCGGCGTTTCGCGAGACGGGATGATAACCGCGTGGGAGTTTCACAACTACAACGCAGGCGCGTCGGCCATCCGCCCGCTTTACGATATAACCAATCAGAAGATCGAGTTTCACGCCTCGGATTCGCCTCTTCGGCAGGGTTCGTATCGCGCCCTTGCCGCTACCGCGAATCACTTCGCGCGAGAGATGCACATAGATGAACTCAGTCGCGCTCTCGGCCTCGACCCGCTCGAATTTCGATATCGCAATCTCAAGGACGCGCGACTGCGCGCGGTGTTGGCTGCCGCCGCTGAAACGTTCGGATGGGCGAAGCGAAAATCGTCTCAGGGTCGCGGGTTCGGAATCGCGGGCGGTATGGAAAAGGGAAGTTATGTCGCGATGTGCGCCGAAGTCGCGGTATCAAGTGGCAGAGTGAAAGTCGTTCGAGTCACGGCAGCGTTTGAGTGCGGCGCGGTAGTCAATCCCGACGGGCTGAAGAATCAGATCGAAGGCTCGATAGTGATGGGATTGGGCGGCGCGCTCTTCGAAGCCATCGATTTTGAAAATGGGAAGATACTCAATCCGAGGCTTTCGCGCTATCGCGTGCCTCGCTTCAGCGACACTCCCGCCATTGAAACTGTGCTGGTTGATCGAAAGGATTTGCCTTCGTCGGGCGCGGGCGAAACTCCTATAGTCGCGCTCGCCCCCGCTGTCGGAAGCGCGATCTTCGATGCGACGGGCATAAGATTGCGCTCGCTTCCGATGGTTCCGAACGGATCAGTAAGCAGCAGGTAGGGAACAGGGGACAGGCCCGGAGATTTCCCCCTGTAACCTGTCACCTGTTCCCTGTCACCTTCTCTCTGTTTTCATTCGAGATTGACGGTTGCTGTGACAATGAGTATGCTAGGCTTCGTCGGGAGCAGGGGCTGGATCGTAATGTCGATTCTTAGCGGGCAGGGCTTATAGTCGCTCTTTTTCCAATCCGAAGATTGCTAATACAAAATAATCGGCGATCCTCGTCTGGTATCAGCACGCAAACCCCAGGATTGAGTGTGTCGCCAGGAGGTCAAGCCCCCTATGATACCGCGCGGCTTTGAATACTTCGCGCCTCGCGCGCTCAATGAAGCAGTGTCGCTGCTCCAGCAACTAGGCCCGGATGCAAAGATTCTCTCCGGCGGCCAGAGCCTTATCCCGATGATGAAACTGAGGCTCGCCTCTCCGCCCTACATCGTCGACATCAACCGCATACCTGATCTCAACTATGTCAGTGAAGCGAATGGCTCTTTGAGGATCGGCGCGCTCGTCCGCGAGAGCGATCTGGAAATTTCTCCTCTGGTAGGATCGGGCTATCGATTGCTGGCCGACACCACGAAGGTCATAGCCGACCCTCTGGTGCGAAACCAGGCCACCGTGTGCGGCAACCTGGCCCATGGCGATCCGGCCAACGATCACCCGGCCACGATGCTGGCGCTCGAAGCCACGATTGTCGCCATATCCCCGCGCGGCGAACGTGAGATATCGATAAGAGATTTCTTCACCGGATTGTTTTCAACCGCCCTTCAGCCCGACGAGATACTCAAGGAAATAAGGGTTCCAACTCCGCCCCCTCGAAGCGGCGGGGCGTATCTCAAGATGGAAAGAAAAGTCGGCGACTACGCGACGGCGGGCGTCGCCGTTCAGATCACTCTGGATGAAGCGGGCGTCTGCCAGCGAGCGGGCGTCGGATTGACCAATGTCAGCTTCATCCCTTTGAAGGCCGCAAAGGTCGAAGACTTTCTCAAAGGCAAACCGTTAGACGCAGCCGCGATCAAACAGGCGTCCGAGATCGCCGCAGCCGAGTCTCAGCCCATGGATGACATAAGAGGATCGGCTGACTATAAACGCGACCTCGTTCGGGTGCTGACGGCGCGCGCCCTCAAACAGGCGATTGATCGCGCGAAGGGAGGAGCTTAGGCGATGGCAAAAATCGAGATCAACGTAAGGGTCAACGGAGTCGAGCATCGAGCGGAAGTCGAGCCGAGACTGCTCCTCGTTCATTTCCTCCGCGAATCGCTTCGACTCACAGGCACGCACATAGGATGCGACACGAGCCACTGCGGGGCCTGCACGGTCGTCATCGATGGTCGCGCGGTGAAGTCCTGCACCATGTTTGCAGCGCAGGTCGATGGACGCGAGATACTGACCGTCGAGGGCCTTGAGCGTGACGGCAAGCTGCATCCTTTGCAGGAGGGATTTTTTCAAGAGCATGGATTGCAATGCGGCTATTGCACACCCGGTATGCTTATGACCGGTTATGCGTTCCTCAATGGTAATACTGCTCCGACCGAAGACGAGATTCGTCATGCGATTTCGGGCAATCTGTGCCGATGCACCGGCTATGTCAACATCGTCAAGGCTTATCAGTACGCCGCAGCGCGGCTGCGCGAGGGAGGTGTCTAATGCCAAAAACATCAGCAGAAATCGGAGGCATGGGCCATTCTGTGAAGAGAAAGGAAGACCCGCGATTCATACGAGGCAAGGGAAATTATGTCGATGACATAGTGCTGCCCGACATGATTTACATGGACATCGTCCGCAGCCCATTCGCTCATGCGACTATAAAGAACATCGACACCGCGAAAGCTCTGGCCACACCCGGCGTGCTTGCAGTCATAACGGGCAAAGACCTCGCCGCCTACAACCTCCACTGGATGCCTACGCTTATGTCGGACACCCAGATGGTGCTGCCGGTGGAAAAAGTGATGTATCAGGCTCAGGAGGTCGCAGCAGTGCTTGCGACTGATCGCTACACGGCAGCCGACGGAGTGGATGCAGTCGAGGTCGATTACGATCCTCTGCCCGTCGTCGTCGATCCATTCAAGGCGCTCTTGCCCGATGCGCCGATTCTCAGAACAGATAAGGAAGGCAAGAAGGACAATCATATATGGCACTGGGAATGGGGCGACAAATCGGCGACCGATCAGGCGTTCGATGAAGCCGATGTGAAGGTGACGCAGGATATTTACATACCTAGAATTCACGTCGCATCGATAGAGACATGCGGCTGCGTAGCCAGCTTCGACAAGATCAACGGCAAGCTCACGGTGTGGATGACCACGCAGGCGCCGCACGCTATTCGAACGGTGTTCGCGCTCGTGGCGGGGCATGTCGGACTTCAGGAACACAAGATTCAGATCATCTCGCCTGACATCGGCGGCGGGTTCGGGGGCAAGGTGCCGGTCTATCCCGGATATGTGATCGCGGTGGCGGCGTCGGTGCTGACAGGCAAGCCGGTCAAGTGGATCGAAGACCGCATGGAAAACCTTCAGGCCGATTCCTTCGCGCGCGATTACCACATCGCAGCCGAGCTTGCGGGAAAAAAAGACGGCACGCTCACGGCTCTGCGCATCAAGACCGTAGCCGATCATGGCTACACGGACGCAGCGGCCAATCCTTCCAAGTTTCCCGCCGGTCTGTTTCACATCTGCACAGGCTCTTATGATCTCAAGGCCGCGCACGTCGAAGTCGATGGCGTCTATACCAACAAGCCGCCGGGAGGCATCGCATATCGCTGCTCGTTCCGCGTGACGGAAGCCGTGCATACCATAGAGCGGATGGCTGACCTGATGGCGCACGAAATCGGAATGGACCCGGCTGATCTTCGCATGAAGAATTTCATCGCGCCCGACCGTTTTCCCTACAAGTCGGCTCTCGGCTGGGAGTACGACAGCGGCAACTACGCGGGCGCGCTCAAACTGGCTATCGACAGAATCGGTTATACGGATCTGCGAAAAGAACAGGCCGAGCGTCGCGCGCGCGGAGAGTTGATGGGAATCGGCATCAGCAGTTTCACCGAAATAGTCGGCGCAGGCCCGTCGAAGCACTTCGACATACTGGGACTCAAGATGTTCGACAGCGCAGAGATTCGCATCCATCCCACGGGCAAGGTCATAGCGCGATTCGGAACCAAATCTCAGGGGCAGGGACACGAGACGACTTACGCGCAGATCATAGCCGAAGAGCTTGGCATCCCTGCCGCAGACATCGCCGTAGAAGAAGGCGACACCGACACTGCGCCTTACGGATTGGGAACCTATGCCAGCCGCAGCACGCCGGTAGCGGGCGCGGCCCGTGCGGTCGCCGCGCGCAAGATCAGAGAGAAGGCCAAAAAGATTGCGGCTTATCTGCTCGAAGCTCACGAGGATGATCTCGATTGGGAACCGGGCAAGTTCTTCGTCAAAGGCTCGCCCGACCGCGCAAAGACCATTCAGGAGATCGCGCTTGCCGCGTACACGAATCACCCGCAGGGGATGGAAGCGGGACTCGAAGCCGTCTCTTATTACGATCCGCCCAACCTCACTTATCCGTTTGGGAGTTACATCTGCGTCGTCGATATCGATAAGGGGACAGGCGAAGTGAAGGTGCGGCGCTTCATGGCCGTAGACGATTGCGGCAACATCATCAACCCGATGATAGTCGAAGGGCAGATACACGGCGGGTTGACTATGGGGCTAGCTCCTGCGCTCTACGAAGAGATTCAGTATGATGAGAGCGGCAACTGCCTTCAAGGGAGTTTCATGAATTATCTGTTGCCGACAGCAGTCGAGACGCCCGCATGGGAGACGGACAAGACCTGCACGCCTTCGCCGCATCATCCTCTCGGAGCGAAAGGTGTGGGAGAGTCGGCAACCGTAGGAGCGCCCGCCGCGATAGTCAATGCGGTCGTGGATGCGCTCTGGCACCTGGGGGTGAGGCATATCGATATACCCATCACTCCGCCTAAGGTATGGAAGGCTTTGAGAGACGCAGGGGTGAGCGAGTAGATGGCGTGCTGGCTGGCAATCTTTAAGCATCCGACGGAAGGTGATGAGGGTATAGAGAGCTACTCAGATGGGGCTTAATGCCAGTGTGATATGCAGATGTTTTGCTGAGGGCAGGTTCAGTCCGTTTCCACTGATCAAGCATGTCAAGCTGGACGAAGAAGGATACTTAAACCTGGACTTGCCTTATGGAGATAGCCCCGATAATTATCAACTGTTCCGTCAGTGGATCGATAGTGCCTGCGAGCATCCGAGGATGAGACTTGCTTCTGAGTATATCTCTAATTGGACAGGGTATCGCTCATTCCAGCAAACGCTTGCGGTCGCCGAGTGGGAACACTTCCCCGCGCTCAAGGCTGAACTGCCGGAAAACAACGGCGGGCTTACAGAGGCCGCAGCAGCGACAAGGATGCTGCAAGAGTTAGAATTCTTCAGCGAACAGGCGCAACTCGGCTGGACGACTCTGCTGGTAGACACTGATACAGGAGAGGAACTGCACGAGTACATAGCGCCTTATGACGGGATATTTCAATATGGAGCGGACGGCATCGACATGGGAGTTGATGAGACGGGCTTCTTTGTTTGTAAGAGGGCGGGCAGAGAACTGTTTCGAAGCATGAAATTCCAGCAGAACCTGCTCAATAAAGGCTTGCGCAAACTGCTAAGGAGGCCAGCCGTTGAATTCATCGACTTGGAAAAAGGAGAGAGTATTCACTGTCGCCACGGGGTGTTGCGAATTTCGAATTGGCCCGATGGCAGATTGCAGGACGATAGAGGTAGACTTTATTTTGAATACCCCGCCCGGTTGCATGTGACAACACGGCAAAGGTATCCATCAGAATTTGAGTACATACTTGGGCCGCTGCGCAGGATATGCGAAGCAGCAATGGAGACGGGGAACCCGATCCGATGGTCGTGATAATGAGGGAGGCTGACATGAATAAAAGTCTTACCTTGATCTACTGGAAAGGAGATAAGTTCTGGCTGGGCAAGCTGCTCGAATATCCGGAGATCATGACTCAGGGAGAAACGTTGGAGGAACTTGAAGAAAACATCAAGGATGCTTATCAACTGATGGTGATGGATGATGTGCCTGCGGAGTACCAATTGAAAGAAATCACGCTATGAAACGCAGCGAACTGATTCGCCAGCTTGTGGCAGCAGGCTGCGTTTTGTATCGGCACGGCGCAAATCATGACATTTATCTCAATCCGGCAAGCGGAAAGAAACAACCTGTTCCGAGGCATACCGAAATCGATAACAAATTGGCGAAGCACATCAAGAGACATCTCGGAATTACATAATCATATCGTTCAACGATGCGATGCCGCAGAGCAGGTATCGGCTGATCGCAAAGCTATCAAGGCTGACAATGTGGCATGACCTATTCGATCAATCCGTCCGTTTGCGCCGCGAGGAAGAGCCTTTCGTCCTCGCAACGGTCGTGGCCTTCAAAAGCCCTCAGTCGGCCCGGCCCGGCTCGAAAGCCATAATAAAATCTGACGGCACAATCGACGGATGGATAGGCGGCGGGTGCGTTCAACCCATCATCATCCGCGAAGCGAAGAAGGCGCTTCAAACCGGCAAGCCCAAACTCATCAGCATCAGCCCTGAATCCGCGCGCGAAGACTGGAAAGGAGTCGAGTCATACGAGATGACCTGCGAAGGAGGCGGCTCGCTCGAAATTTATCTCGAACCTGTGATTCCTAAACCCGAACTTTTAATCATAGGATGTTCACCTCTGGCGCAGATTCTCGCCGGACTCGGGCGACTGCTCGACTTCAAAGTATCGGTCGCAGACCCCGAAGCCTCGCAAGAACGATTCCCTGATGCCGACCTCCTGTTGACCGATCTTGCATCAGCGCGCAGCCGCATAGATTCGCGCTGCTATGTCGTCGTAGCGACTATGGGTACGGGCGATGAAGAAGGACTCCAAGCCGTCGTCGGCACTTCGCCGAAGTATCTGGGACTCGTCGCAAGCAAAGAAAAAGCGAGATCACTTTTTCAGTATGTGCGAGACAAGGGGACGCCTGCCGAACATCTCGAAAACATAAAATGTCCGGCAGGAATAGAACTCGGAGGCGAGACGCTGCCCGAAATCGCGTTGAGCGTCATGGCCGAAATCACTCGCGTGCGAAGAGCATCTTCAGAGCAAGCTACTGAACCGGTCAGGAAATCCAAATCGACAGGTCTGCCGATTTTGCAGAAGACCGTCGAAGTTCAATCATCAGATGAAAGCCGCGATCCCGTGTGCGGGATGAGCGTCGCGCGAGAGGGCGCGAGATACAAAACAGTCCTAGGAGACGAGACATTTTATTTCTGCTGCCTTCGATGCAAGGAGACATTCGACAGAGAGGGGACAGGGGACAGGGGACAGGGGACAGGGGACAGGGGATAGGAATACACAGCCGTTTCTCCCACTCGCCCATTCTCCCACTCACCTCTTCATCTCTGTAAACTGTTCCCTGTAACCTTTGGGGAGTTATGAGGAAATTCATCTCCGGGCTGATTCTGGGGGCGGGCGCTTCGAGTCGTTTCGGACAGCCCAAACAGCTTTTGCCTTTTCGAGGCGCTACACTCTTGGGTTGGGTCATCGGTCAGGCCGAACGCGCCGCCGGACTTGATGAAGTGGTCGTGGTGCTGGGTCGCGCGGCGGATGAAATTCGCAATCAGGTCGATTTCGGCAATGCGAAGGTCGTTGAAAATCCTGTGTTCACCCAAGGGTGCGCGTCTTCTTATCGCGCAGGCATAGGCGCGCTCGATCCCCGATCTGATGCGATTATGATCCTGCTCGGCGATCAGCCCGGAATCAGTCCTTATATAATTGACCGCATGGCTGAAGCGTGGAGAGCGGGCGACGGTGAAATAATGCTCGCGTCTTATCAGGGTCGAAAGGGTCATCCGATGATGTTTGCAAAATCGCTGTTCGATAAACTCATCGATCTACACGGCGACAAGGCAGCGTGGAAACTCGTTGATGCGAATCTAAAAACTCTCCGCGAAATCGCGTTCGATCTTCCCTTCCCCCAAGACATCGATACCGAAGAAGATTTTCGGCGGATCATCGAGCAGGAGGCGAGCCGCAAGTGAGAGAAGAAATCCGAAAGATACAGGAGATGCTGCGCGGGCAAACCTATATCGCCGACGCAGCAGTTGCCACGTCGCTGTATCTGGCCTTGCGGCTCGGCAAGCCGCTGCTCGTCGAAGGCCCTGCGGGAGTGGGCAAGACTGAAATCGCCAGAGTGCTGGCCGCCGCGCTCGACACTCGGCTGGTGCGCCTTCAATGTTATGAAGGGCTGGACGCTGCGACCGCGCTTTATGAATGGAACTATTCGAAGCAACTGCTTCACATCAAATTGCAGGAGACATCAGCCGAAAGCGCCGATGAAAAAGAAGCCCGCATATTCAGCGAGCCTTTCTTACTCAAGCGCCCGCTGCTGGAAGCCATAACCGACCCCGCGCGCGCGCCCGTGCTTCTGATCGATGAAGTTGATCGAAGCGATGAGGAATTCGAAGCCTTCCTGATGGAAGTCCTCTCCGAGTTTCAGGTCACTATTCCAGAGATAGGCTCTATCCGCGCCATGCACCGTCCGCACGTGGTGCTGACCTCGAACCGTTCGCGCGAGCTTTCCGACGCCCTGCGCCGCAGATGCCTTTATCTGTGGATCGATTACCCGACATTCGACAAGGAGCTTGAGATCGTGCGCGCGAAAGTCCCCGCGCTCAGCGCGTCATTATCGAGCGATATTACGCGCGTGATTCAGACGGTCAGGGGGATGAGCATAAGAAAAGTTCCCGGCGTTGCCGAAACTCTGGACTGGGCCGCGGCGCTCGTCGCTCTCGACACATCGCAACTCGACCAACAGGTTATGGCCGAAACCGCCGGGTGTTTCCTCAAAGACGAGTCCGACCTGCGCAGATTCGAATCCGAAATGGAAGCCGGTCGCCTTGATGAAGTTCTCGATCCCACTATATCTCATGACAATATCTGAGAACGAAAGCCTTCTTGATAACACCGTGCTGTTTTGCAGGGCGCTGCGCGAGCGCGGCCTTCTGGTGACGCCTTCCGAAGCGATAGAATCAGTCGTCGTACTCGACCTGATCGATCTCGGCAACCGACAGGAGACCTTTCTGAGTTTGAGAAGCGTTCTCACGTCGCGCAGAGAGGACTTCCCTGTTTTCGAGGAACTGTTCGAGGACTTCTGGAATCGTCTCAGCCGAACTCCAAAGCCGCGAAAGTTGATCGAGCGAGAAAGCGAACATCAAGTCCGGCTCTCTTCGACTAGGCGCGGCAAGGGGCTGGCCTTCTTTCTTGAACACTGGGGCAATGCGGAGTCTCGTGAGGCAGAATCGATAAGCACGCCTGTTGCAAGCAGCACAGTGTCGATGGCCGAAAAGGATTTCAGTCTTTTCACTTCGGAGGAGCTTGAAGAAATCTCTCGTCTGACGCGCAGGATCGTCCGCAGACTTGCCCGCGCTCCGTCGCGCAGGTGGGAACCTGTCAGGCGCGGGCAGAGAGTCAACCTGCGCCGCACACTTCGCCGCTCTTTGACCACGGCGGGCGAAGTGATTCAGCTTTCCTTCCGTCGGCGCAAACCTAAGAAGACCCGACTGGTCGTCATAAGCGACGTGTCTGGTTCGATGGACATCTACAGCCGCATACTTCTTCAATTCGTTTACGGGCTTCAAACCAGTTTTGCGCGAGTCGAGACATTCGTCTTCTCCACTTCGCTCGAACGAATAACCGCGCACCTCAAGCAAAGAAGTTATGATGAGGCTCTGGGGCGATTGTCGAGTGTGCAGGGATGGTCGGGCGGCACGATGATCGGCGCAAGCCTTTCGGCGTTTAATTCCCTCTGGTCGAATCTCGTAGATAAGCGCACCATCGTCATCATACTGAGCGACGGATGGGACACCGGAGAGCCTTCGGAGCTTGCCGCATCGCTTGCCCATATCAAAGATCGCGCGGGAAGATTGATATGGCTCAACCCTCTGCTCGGTAGCCCTTCGTATCAACCGCTCGTTCGCGGTATGCAGGCGGCGATTCCTTTCATAGACGTGTTCGCCCCTTTGCATAATCTGGCTACTCTTCGCGCGCTTGAGCAGCATCTGGTTTTGTAAGCAGAGACAGATGTTAGATGTTCGATGATAGATGTTAGTAGCTGGTCGATGGAGGATGTAAATCTGTTGCCAACAACCTGAAGCGATTAAGGACGGAAAGTAATGCTCGGATGCTCCACTAACATCTAACATCTGACATCTGACATCTACCTCCGAGGCGATTATGGAAGAAGTCTTCGACCATCTCGATAAGCTCAAGCATACGGAGCGACGGGTAGCGATGGCGACGCTCGTGGCCACTCGCGGGACGAGTCCGAAAAAAGAAGGCGCGAAGATGTGGGTCGGCCAGGAAGGGCGCATACTCGGATCGGTCACTATCGGCGGGTGCGTCGATGCGCGAGTGATAGAGGAATCCGAAAAGTCGCTCGCTTCCTCCGAGCCGCGATTTCTTTCCATCGACATGGGCGAAGAAGATGCATGGGAAACGGGATTTACCTGCGCCGGAACCGTGCAGGTTCTCATCGAACCATTAGACCTGACCGACACGGAAGACCAGATTGTGAACCTCTACCGAATAGCCCGCGCGGAAACAGAAAAGGGAAAGCGCGTCGCCGTGGCTACGCTTCTGGGACGCGCCTGGTCGAAGATGCTGGTGTTTGAATATGGCCGGACTATGGGCGGGCTGGGCGATGCGGCGCTTGACGCGGAAGCGCGAGAGACGGCGCTTGATCTTATAAGTAAGCGAACATCTCGGACAATCGCGCTTGCCGCATCGGCGGAAGTGTTCTTCGAAGTGCATGGGCCAAGGCCGACTCTTGTTGTCTTCGGAGCAGGGCCGGTTTCGATGCATCTGGTAAACCTTGCCAGGGAGATGGGGCTGCGAACCATCGTCGTCGACGGCAGGCCGCGATTCGCCAACAGAGAGCGATTCCCTAATGCCAGCGAGTTGTTGATAGGCATTCCATCCGAAATCGCTGAGTCGCTCTCTTACACATCATCGACTTTCGTCGTCCTCGCGGCGCACGATTACAAGTACGATATTCCGGTGCTGAAGATAGTTCTGAAGACCGAGGCCGCATACATAGGACTGTTAAGCAGCAGGAAAAGAGGTCAGGCGATTTTGAAGTTCCTCGAAGAAAGCGGCATCGATGCCGCGGCGCTCGACCGCGTGCGAGTGCCGACCGGTCTCGACATCGGCGCGCAGTCGGCTTCCGAGATAGCCCTGAGCATACTGGCCGAAGCGGTGGCCGTTCGGTCGAATCGACCGGGAATGCCTTTGAAGAGATGAAGAGGTGAATGGGAATGTGGGAGTGTGGGGGAGTGGGAGAATGGGAGAATGGGTGAAGAGGGGAAGAGGTGATCGATATACCGACCCCCGACCCCTGACCCCTGTTCCCTTGATAAAGGAGGAGCGATGTCCGCGCTCTACAGCGAAGTCATACTCGATCACTTCCGCAATCCGCGCAATTGTGGAAGCCTGACGGCTGCCGACATATCTCACGAAGATGTCAATCCATTGTGCGGCGACCGCATCAGAATCGAAGTCCGACTTCGTGACGGAGTGATCGAAGCGGCTCGCTTTCGCGGCGACGGATGCGCTATAAGCATCGCCGCGGCTTCCATTCTGACAGAGTTGATAGTTGGCGCAGATATCGCGCGCGATGAAGTGATTTCCGGCGACGAACTGATCTCATCGCTCAGGAGCGAGATTAAACCTTCGCGAATGAAGTGCGCTCTGCTCCCTCTTGAGGCGCTTCGTTCAGGTCTGAGGACTTACAAATCCGGCGATCATCGATCTAATCGCAGCAGCTTTCGTTGAGTGAACGAGTTGCACTCTCATTAACACCGCGATTGATCGCGGTGAGTGCGGCGTCTCAAAATCAGGAAACTGTTTCAACAGTTTCTCTTGCTCGCGCATTTTGTCTCTTCTGTTTCAGCGATCATCTTATGTGATTTATCGGGAGGCGGCACATTGCGCTGATGCGGCGGAGCTTGAAAGCAAAGAAACTACAGTTTCAGGTCTAGCTCTTTCGTTTTTCACCGCGACCCGTCGCGGTGTTAATGAGAAGGCCGCGCTCACAGCGTTCAATCTGTTCACGCAAGTTCAACCCTCTACAAAAATCCTTCCGGGCATTGCTCACTGCCTAAAGATTTTCCCGACCTCGCCGATTGCCTCCGCCAGTTTATCGATCTCTTCTTTCAGGTTATAGAAAGCAAGAGACACTCGCGCAGTTGCCGCAAGGCCCAGTCGTTCGTGCAGGGGCTCGGCGCAGTGGTGGCCCGCCCTGATCGCGATGCCGTAACTGTCAAGTATAGATGCCACGTCGTGCGCGTGCGCGCCCTCCATTGCGAACGATACTATCGATGCTCTCTCATGCGGATTGCCGATGATGCGAATGCGGGGCATCTCTGAAAGTCTCGCCACCGTGTATTCGAGCAACTCGCGCTCATAAGCAGCGATGCGCTCAAGGCCCATCTCCTCGATGTAAGCGATGGCCGCCGCGAGTCCTGTCGCGCCCGCTATGTTGGGCGTTCCTGCCTCGAACTTCGCGGGCGGCGGCTTGAAGGTAGTCCCGGCGAACGTGACCGAGTTGATCGCGCCGCCTCCGGTCTGATAGGGAAGCATCTCTTCGAGCATTTCGGCCCGACCATAAAGCGCGCCCACGCCCGTAGGCCCGTAGAGTTTGTGTGCGGAAAAAGCGTAGAAGTCGCAGCCCAACGCGCGCACATCTATGGGGAGGTGCGCCGCAGATTGCGCGCCATCGACGAAGACAGGAATGTTTCGACTGTGCGCCATCTCCGCGATCCTGTCAACGGGGTTGATCGTGCCAAGAACATTCGACACATGAGTTACGGAAACGATCCGCGTGCGGTCGGTCAGGAGTTTTTCAAATTCGTCTATCAGCAAATCTCCGTCATCGCTTACGGGAATGATATCGAGCGAGGCTCCCTTTTCCTCGCAAAGCATCTGCCATGGAACGATGTTGGAATGATGCTCCATTTCGGAGATGATTATCCGATCTCCTGAACGGACGCGCTTTCGTCCCAAACCTGCGGCTACCAGATTCACCGCTTCAGTGACGCCGCGGACGAATATGATCTCATCGCTCCGCTGGGCATTGATGAATCTTTGCGCGCGCGCGGGCCTCGTCGTAGAGTTCGGTCGCCCGTTCGCCAAGTGCGTGAACGCCGCGATTGATATTCGAGTTGGAAGCGAGGTAGAACCGATTCAAGGCATCGATTACGGCGAGCGGTTTATGGCTGGTTGCGGCGTTGTCGAGATAAACCAGCGCCGCGCCGTTTACTCTCTGTTCGAGTATGGGGAAATCCTTCCTGATGCGATGAACTTCTGACGCGAGAGGTCTGGCGTCTTGATTCGAACGAGAGGAACTGCTGATGCTGCCTGCCATAAAATTTTCATCCGGATGACTCAATCGGCTCGTTTTCCAAACAATCGCCGAAAGAAACGCGCGACGACGGCCCACATCGCGCGCATCACGAGCGGGGCGGCGCTTACGGGTCTGGATTCGGCTCTGGGAGCCTGTTCGGGGATTTGAGAAGTCGATTCGCCCGCGCTTGATTCTTCGGTTTCGGATTGATCGGCCTGGGGCTTCTCAGCGATTTCAAGGCTCTGTTTTACGCAGTTCGAGAATTGATGGAATAACTGGCGCGAGACTTCTTCGATCATTCCGCGACCGAATTGAACTATCTTTCCGACCAGATCCATCTCGGCATCGACTGTGACTTCGACGCCTCCGCTTTCGAGCGGCGTGACCCGGCTCAACATCGAAACCTTTGCAGACCCGGCTCCGCTCGCCTCGCGCCCTTCTCCGAGTATGCGAACTTGTCGGGCCTGCTGATCGACTTCGGCGAATCTCACCGTGCCTTTATAGGACATAGTGATGGGGCCGACCTTGACCTTGACCGCGCCGAGGAATGTGCCATCGTCGCGCGATTCCAGCAACTCGGCTCCGGGTATGCACACAACCACTCTGGCCGGATCGATGAGATATTCCCACACTCGCTCGACAGGAGCCTGCACCTCGAATTTTTGCTCAATACTGAATGGCATCAGTGACCTCCACTCGTGGCAGCCTGTTGGCCGACATAGTTGCGCCAGGGATGGGAGTGAGTATACACCCGGCCCCTCGCATTTTCATCTGCGGTCATCATCTCAATCGTTCGAGTGCCCAGAATAGTGAAACATGATTGGCGGCCCGACGAAGAACATATTTTCTATCGGGCGCGTTCTCAGCCTTCGCGCTTCCTTCGAAGTTTCGACCGCTTATAAAGCTATTCGACCGCTCGTTCAGATTTCATTCTCTTCCGCGCGCCGCTGATGAAGAATGAAGCCTGCCTTTCAAGCGGCACAGACTTTACACCGTTGAGGATGGCAACGCTGCGATTTCCGGCTTAGTATTTACATCGCAGGCCCGCAGAGAAAATAAGGGATTGAAGAGGTGATTCGAATGAACCTCGTCAGAAAAGCAGTGAGCAGGCTGTTTGCATTTCTTCTGACCGCTGCGCTGTTCGTCTGTGGCGCGGCGGCTCAGGAAAAAGCGACCGTTGAGATAACCTACATCGCCAACGAAGGATTGATGATATCGTCCGGCGGGAAAAAAGTTTTAATCGATGCTCTCCTTCGCGAAGGACTCGATGAATATCAGCGCGTTCCCTCGGATCAACTTGAAAAGATTGAAACAGGGCGAGCGCCTTTCGACAAAGTGAGCGTCGCGCTGGTGAGCCACTTTCACAAGGATCATTTCGACTCGGCGTCAGTCGCTCGCTTTCTCGAAAACAATCCGCAGGCCACCCTCGCTTCTTCCACGCAGGTAGTCGAAGCTGTGCGAAAAGAACAGAGCGAAAAAATCCGTCAGCGCATACGCGAGGTGATGCCTGACTGGAAGCAAAGAGTTCAACACAGCTTCGATGGCATCGAGGTGACATTTCTCAGAATCCGTCACACGCACCAGAGAAATTACGGTGTGCATAACCTCGGTCACATCATTCGAATGGGCGGAAAGAAATTCCTGCACATAGGCGACGCCGAAGTTCTGGCTGAAAATTTCATCTCTCTCGGTCTTGATAAAGAAGGCATCGATGTCGCGCTTCTGCCGTTCTGGTTTTTGATCTCGGACGCGGGGCGTGCCGTCGTCAACGATCAAATAAAACCCCGGCACATCGTCGCGCTGCACATCCCTCCGCAGGGAGCCGAAATGTGGGCGCGGCAAATCAAAGCTTCTTACCCCGATGCGATGATCTGCGCGGAGCCGATGCAGAAAAGAAGCTTCTGAGACTGGACGCCTATGAACATAAAACGATTTACATTACCGGGCATTTTTTTGCTCATCGCCTGTCTGAACGCGACTGCTCAACGCGCGAAGCACCCCTTCGCTTCCGACGCGCCGATTCGAGAGCCGAAAATATTTGCCGAAGGAGTGATCTCGACTGAAGATATCGATGATTATTTCTCGTTCACGCCCGATGGTCGAACGATCTACTTTACAAAACACAGCGCCTCGTTTGCGACCGGAACCATCGTCGTTTCGCACTTCAGAAACGGCAGATGGACTGAGCCTGAAATCGCGCCGTTTTCAGGCACCTATCGAGACAAAGAGCCGTTCATCTCGCCCGATGGCCGCAGGCTTTTCTTCTCATCGAACCGTCCCGTCGATGGCTCGACGCCGAAAAGAGATATGGATATATGGTTCGTCGATAAAACCGCGACCGGGTGGAGTGAACCCCGTCATCTCGATGCGCCCGTCAACACGGATTCTTACGACTGGCACGCTTCGGTGACGGCGGACGGGACGCTTTATTTCATTTCGGATCGCAAAGCTGAACGACGATTTAACAACATCTATCGCGCCCGCCTCGTCGACGGAAAATACACGAGCGTCGAGATGCTCCCGGACGCCATCAATTCGGATACTCAGGATATGCACGTGTGGGTTTCTGCGGATGAGAAGATCATGATTTTCGTCTCGGCAGGTCGGGCGGATGGATTCGGGGAAGATGATCTTTACATAAGCTACAACCGAAACGGCGAGTGGTCGCAGGCGAAAAATCTCGGCCCGAAAATCAACACAAGATTTTATGAATACAGCGCGAGAATTTCGCCTGATGGAAAATACCTTTTTTACTGTCACGGCTTCGCAGACCCGAAGTTGCCTGACGGAAAATTCAACCACCGCGAGTTGATGAAAATTCTACGCAGCGCGCGAAACGGACACTCGAACATCTATCAGATTGACCTCAGCGCCGCAGGGATCGAGCCATAACGATGATAAGGATCAAACCGCAATTTTTTCTATACTGCATTCTCAGCGCAATGACTCTGCTCACAGCGTATGCGCAAAAACCTACGCCGCAGCTTTTTGCCGAAGGAACGGTTTCGACACAATTCGATGAATCGCGCATCGCGTTTACGCCCGACGGCAAAACCGTGTGGTTTGGAAAAAGCGTGACGTGGAGCGACGTATCGATACTCGTGTTTTCGCACTTGAAAAACGGCAGATGGGCCGAGCCTGAAATCGCGCCTTTTTCGGGCCGCTGGCGCGACAGTGAGCCTTTCATCTCGCCCGATGGAAATCGGCTTTTTTTCAGCTCGACGCGACCTATGGATGACAAAACAACGAAGACGGATTCCGACATCTGGATGGTTGAAAAAAACGCGACGGGCTGGAGCGAGCCGAAAAATCTCGGCCCGACTATCAATACCGCTGCTCAGGAAATGTCGCCTTCTGTAGACAGAGAAGGCACGCTTTACTTCGCTTCGACGCGAGCAGGCGGGCGCGGCAGTCTGGACATCTATCGTTCAAGGATGGTCGCGGGAAAATACACCGCGCCGGAAAATCTCGGCGAAGCGATCAATACTGCCGGCCCTGATTCCGACCCTTGCATCGATGCGAGCGGGCAGAAACTTTTCTTCGCTTCCATACGTCCCGGCGGCGCGGGGGCGTGGGACATTTATGCGAGCGCAAACAGCAACGGTCGCTGGGCGGCGGCGCGAAGCTTAGGGGAGGCGATCAACACTCGCGCGGCTGAGCGATGGCCCGCGCTTTCGTCGGACGGCCGCCATCTTTTATTCACGAGCAGCCGCGGGATGGCTGACGCGCTTTTTGAAAAAGAGCGGCTGACCTATCAGCAGCTCGTCAAAAAATTGCGCAGCGCCGGGAATGACTCGACCGACATTTATCGAATCGAATTGAACGCTCTCAAACTCGATCAGCGATAGGAGGCTGTGATGAACTGTTTGAAATCAATCTGTCGCGCTGCTCTGTTCATCTGCGCTATTGCCGTCTGCGCGCAGGCTGGCGATTACGCGATAGAAGGTTATTGGGAAGGCGCAGCAGTGCGCGAAGGCGCGGTGCGCATAATCAGGATCGAGATATTCAAAGAAGGCGACGCGCTCAAAGCTCAGATCGAGATGCCCGACCTCATCACTTACGGATTGCGCCCCTCAGCAGTGAAGGTTGAATCTTCGACCATAAGCATCCGTATTCCTACGGTCGGCGAAGTCGTGATGAAGATGAATCCCGCGACAGGCGAAATGATGGGAACAGCAGGAACCGGCGCGCCGTCGATCACTGTCAATCTAAAACGCGCGGTCAAACCAATCGAAGCGCCGATCAAAAAAGAAGAAGTGCAATTCGCAAGCGGCGACATCACTCTTTCGGGAACGCTCGTCACTCCCGCCACCACAGGCCCGCATCCGGTCATAGTCTGGATTCTGGGGCGGGGCGGGAGGATTCGCGAAGAGAGCGCGAGAACGCGCCTGCTCGCCCAACGCGGCGTTGCCAGCCTCATTTACGACAAGCGAGGGTCAGGCAAATCGACAGGCGATTTCAAAAAAGCGACCTTCGACGATCTCGTAAGCGACGCCCTTGCAGCCGCGCGATACCTGGCGAAGCGACCCGATATCGATCCGCGGCAGATAGGGCTTCACGGTGAGAGCGCGGGCGGATGGATCGCGCCCGAAGTCGCCGTGCGCTCGGAAATTCCGATGGCCTTCATTATGACGAGCGCAGGGCCAGCCGAAAATTTATATGATCAGCAGGTTCATGCTTATCAGCATTATCTCAAGTTGTCGGGCATCGAATTCACGCCCGAAGAATTGCGACTCGCCGAAGAACATGTTCGATTGAGGCTTCGCCTCGCTTTCAAAAACGAAGGCCGAGAAGAGTTCAACGCTTCAGCCGAGAAGGTGAAAAGCACACGGCTTGCGAAATTCCTTCTCGACTCGGAAGCCGCCGACGCCAGCGATTTCGACTGGCTGCGTCGCAATGATTGTGATCCGGTGCCTGCTCTGAAAAAAATCAAAGCGCCGTTTCTGGCTTTTTACGGATCGCGCGATTACATCGTCCCGGCGGAAGAAAACGTTCGCCGTCTCGAAAGTCATCTGAGGGAGGCGGGAAATCGCGATTTCAAAATCGTAGTCATCCCCGGAGGCGATCACGATCTCGGATTCGCTGAGGGCAACGAGGGCGATCAGCGATGGGCGTGGGGCCGCGTCTCGCCTGAGTATGTCGAGACCATGCTCGATTGGCTGCTCAAGCGAGTGACAGTAGCGAAGGCGAAGCAGTAAATCCACCGGAAAGGCAAAGCGGCTATTTGCGCGCCAATCCGCTTTACCTCTTCTGGCTTTCGGTAGTCGCACAATAAACCTCAAATCCCATAGAGGATCAAAAATGGAAAAAATCCTTTTGATAATCCCGGCATTCTTTTTCGCGGTTGCGACGTCATTGAGTCGGCTGGACAGCTCGACGGGATCACTTCCCGGCAACGACCCGAACGTGTATGCTGAAGTCGCCAGCGTGATACAGCGTTACGACGGTGCCGTAGCTCAGGGGGATCAAGCAACGCTGACTGAACTTCTTGATCCGATTTGGAACAGCAAACGCATAACTGCGCCAAACAGCGAGATGATAGTCGAGACCAAAGATGCTTTCATCGCACGAGTTCTCAAGCAAGGCCCAGCGCCTGCCGCGCACGGCAAGCAGCGCCTCACCTCCGTGCAAGTCTACTTCGATGATTTCGCCATCGCACGCACAGATGACTGGGAACGCGCGACGGCGACGATCTTCACGCTGTTTAAAGCGCGCGGCGCTTGGCGCATTGTCGGTGAAGCTACAACGGGGGCGGCGGTCGGCACGCGGCAGGCGCGGTTTAATCCGTTTACATCTCAAGCGGAAGTGCTGCGTGTGCTGGGTGTGTATTACAGGGCAGTCGAGAAAGGCGAGCCGAAGCCGCTCAACCGCATCTTTGGCTCCTGCTGGCAGATGAAAAATCATGAGGGCCAGAAGTTGGTGGCCGAAGATAAACCGACCTTCCTGGCGCGTATCGCGCGCGGCCCGTTGGCGGGGTACACCGACGACCGGCAAATCGCTGACGTGCAAATCGTCTACAACCGGCTGGCTTACGTGCGGATTGATAAGCCATCGAAGTCGGTCGTGACGGTGTTTCTCTTTTTCCGGCTCGGCAGCGAATGGGTCATCGTGGATAAGGCGTTTTCCAGCTCACAGAAGTAAACTCGAAATGATGTTCAAAAGCAGAACAACTCTTTTCTGGTCGCTGCAACTCGGAGGCTGGGGCGCGTATGGACTCTCGATGTTTTTGGGCGCGCTGCCGCATTTCCCCTCGGCGATGCAGGCGCTCATACACAAAATCGTCTTCGTCGGACTGGGCCTTCTGATCAGTCTCGTTCTCAGAGCGATCTACAAAAAAATGTGGAGCCGTTCGTTTTCCTTTCATGCGATCACCATAACGGCGATTTTCTCCTCGTACTTTTTCGGCCTGATATGGGCGGCGGTCTTCAACATCACCCGCTGGTCGCTCAACGAGATGGATTTGAGCCGATTGCGCTGGCACGATTACTTCAACGGCGCGCTGAGTTATTGCTTCGTCTTCTTAGCGTGGAGCGCGCTCTATTTCGGGATAAAGCACTATCAGGATTTGCAGGAGCAGAAGGAAAGCACATTGAAGGCGAACGCGCTGGCGCATCAGGCGCAGCTTCAGATGCTCCGCTATCAACTCAATCCGCATTTTCTGTTCAATTCGCTCAATTCCATAAATGCGCTCATCCGCGAAGACCCTGACCGCGCTGAACGCATGATCGATGAGCTTTCGGAATTTCTCCGCTACTCGCTGCTCAATAACAAAGTCGTCGACGTTCCGCTGCGCGATGAAGTGGAAGCGGTCAGAAATTATCTGACCATCGAAAAGATTCGATTCGAAGAGAAACTCGACGTGACGTTCGACATCGATCCAAAGGCTGAAGACTTTCGCGTGCCGGGATTTCTGGTTCACCCGCTGATCGAAAACGCCGTCAAGCACGGTATGCAGACAAGCCAGCTTCCGTTGAGAATCAAAATGGCTGCGCGCGCCGATAACGGATCGCTGCGGCTCGAAGTCCTCAACACGGGCCGATGGTCGGAGAGTTCGAACGGCAAAGGCACAGGCACGGGACTCGACAACGTGAAGAAGCGATTGGAACAGATTTACCCCGGTCGTCACAGCTTCCGCGTGTTCGAGATGGAGGGCTGGGTGAGAGCGGAGCTTGAGATTGAACGGAGTCGGGCGGTCGAAGCGTGAACAGGTTGAGATGCATCCTCATCGATGACGAACGGCTGGCCCGCGCGAAGCTCCGTTCGATGCTGGCCAATCACACAGACATTCAAATCGTTGGCGAAGCCGACAGCGTCGGCTCGGCTGTGGAGTTGATCGAGCAGGAACGGCCCGATGTCATCTTCCTCGACATTCAGATGCCCGGTGAAACGGGCTTCGATCTTCTCGAACAGATAGCCTCGACCTTCCGCATCATATTCGTCACCGCGTTCGACGAATATGCGATTCGCGCTTTCGAAGTCAACGCGCTCGATTACCTGCTCAAGCCCGTAAGCCCCGCCCGCCTTGCGCGCTCGATAGAAAGGCTCAAAACGGCGCGAGCCGAAAATGAAACTGCGTCGAGACCGCTCGAATACGATGATCATCTTTTTTTGAGCTTCGACAATCGCTCGCGGTTTCTACGGGTGAGCGAGATCGAGTGCATACTCGCGGCGGGCGCGTATTCCGAGGTGCTGACGAGACAGGGGCAGAAGGCTATGGTTTTGAAATCGCTCAAGGAGTGGGAAGACCGTTTGCCGGAAAAGCATTTCATGCGGATTCATCGCTCGACTATCATCAACCTGGAATGCGTCGAACGCATGGACAAGTGGTTCAATTATTCCTATCAGGTTTACCTTCGCGGCATCACTGAGCCGTTCATCATGAGCCGCCGCTACGCCGCTCGTCTTCGCGACAGGTTGAGATGACGACTCCCTGCCTCGCTGGTACGCTCTTTCGTCGGGTTGCTATAATCGAAGCTCGCTCCTGAAGCAAACAGGTTTGGAGGAACTTTCGATATGGAAAATGAATCGCTCGGTGAAACCCGCGAAAAGAAGAGAGCGCAGTTTACTGAAACCGCCGAAACGAAAAGCAGGCTCACACCCATTCTCGTCATACTTGCCCTCGTGCTTGCAGCGGTGGCAGTCTATCTGATCGTCAACACTTCAAGCGACGCTCCCGCCGTGACATCCACCCTTAGCACGAATTCGGGCAATACCGCAATCGTCAGAATTCCAATCAGCGATGTCAGCGGCAAAGCGAAATTCTTCGACCTCAACGCAGCAGGCAAACAGGTGCGCTTCTTCGTGCTGAAAAGCTCGGACGGCGTGTACCGCGCGGCGATGGATGCCTGCGACACGTGCTGGCACGCGAAGCAAGGCTACAGACAGGAAGGCGATGATATGGTCTGCAATAAGTGCGGATTGAAGTTTCATTCCGCGCTCATCAACGAAGTCTCAGGCGGATGCAATCCCATAGGTCTTCCCTGCGCAATCGAAGGCGATCAACTCGTCATCAAAACCTCGGACATCGAAGCCCGGAACAGATACTTTTAGCAGGGATCAGGGATCAGGGATCAGGGATCAGTTATTTCTGACCCCTGACCCCTGACCCCCGACCCCCGACCCCTGATTATGCGAATAAGCACCATAGCACTGGCAAACCTCAAGCGGCGCAAAGGCAAGGCTCTTTTCCTGACGGCAGGCATCAGCATAGGCATTGGCACAGCGGTCGCCCTTCTTTCGTTGAGCAATTCGATACGCGAAGAGATAGGCTCGCAGTTGGATCGCTTCGGCGCGAATATCGTCGTCGTTCCGCAGTCGAACAATCTCGCGCTCGATTACGGCGGCGTGGCCGTGTCAAGCGTCTCGTTCGATGTCAAGCAACTCAAAAATCAGGACGCGGTCGATCTCCATGACATTCCATACAGAGATCGATTGTCCGTCGTTTCGCCCAAACTGCTCGGCGCGGTGAAAGTCGAAGACACTGAAGCTCTGCTTGCCGGAGTGAACTTCGATGACGAATTGAAGCTCAAACGATGGTGGCAAATCACGGGTCGGAGGCCCGTGGCGGAGGATGAAATTTTAGTCGGCTATGAAGTGGCGCGCGTGCTTGGTTTGATCGAGCCTGTCGCGATGGCGGAGATGACTTCGCACTCTTCGCACGGCTCGCACGGCGGAGGTCAATTCAAAATCTCGCGAGAGCGTTTGCAGATAGCCGGTCGCCAGCATCGAGTCACAGGCGCGCTTGCTGCGACTTCCGGGCCTGAAGATCGTATGATTTTCGCTTCGCTCGCTCACGTTCAGCAGCTACTTCAAAAATCTGATCAGTTGAGCCTGATAGAAGTGAGCGCGCTTTGTAAGGACTGCCCGGTTGAAGACATAGTTCATCAGATAAGCGACCGATTGCCGCACGCAAAAGTTTCGGCCATTCAGCAATCAGTCCGGGCGCGCGAGCATACGATTGAAAGACTGACGCGATTTTCGGCTGTCGTTTCAATCGTGGTCTTAGGGATAGGAGCATTGATGATTTTCACGACGATGATGGGAGCCGTAGTCGAGCGCACGAAAGAGATAGGCGTGCTGAGGGCGATAGGTTTTCGCAAGGCTCACATAATCCGCGGACTGATGATAGAAGTATCGTTGATAAGCGCCGCTGGAGGGATCATCGGCTGGGGCGCGGGTATGCTTGCGGGTTGGTTCGCGCTTCCTTACTTCGCCGAGACCGAAATCAGTTTCGAGATACAACCTCTGCTCGCGGTCGGGGCAATCGCGGCTGGATTGGTGATAGGAATAGTCAGCAGTTTTTATCCGATCATTCGGGCATCAAGGCTCGATCCTTCAGAAGCAGTCCGCTACGTGTGAAGAAAGTGTCTTTCCTCAAGATAGAAAAAGTCAGCAAGGTTTACCAGGAAAACGGCGCAGAGTCCGCTGTGCGCGTGCTTGAAGAGGTGAGCCTTGAAATAAAGGAAGGCGAGTTCGTCTGTCTGATGGGGCCGTCGGGTTCAGGCAAAAGCACGCTGCTGACGGTCGTAGGCGCGATGAATCGCCCGTCGGAAGGAAGAGTCGTAGTCGACGGCATTGATGTGTACGGACTTTCGGACGAGAAGAGAGCGGATTACAGGCGTGAATATCTCGGCTTCGTTTTTCAGCAGCATCACCTTATGCCTTATCTCAACACGGCGGAAAACGCGATGCTGCCGCTTGCGACCTTGAAGATGAGCGCGAAGGAAAAACGCAATCAAGCGATGATGGTGCTTGAAAGAGTCGGCCTTGCGGATAAAGCTCTGCGATTGCCGAATCAGTTGTCAGGCGGAGAGCAGGGCCGTTTGGCGATAGCGCGAGCGATCATCAACCATCCGCCGTTGGTGCTGGCAGACGAACCCACAGGCGCGCTCGACACTCGCACGGGCCGCGAGGTGATGGAAGTTTTTCTCGATCTCAACGCTCAGGGGCAGACGATATTTATGGTGACGCACAATCCTGACAATGCTGCGCTCGCTCATCGCATAATCAATATTTGCGATGGTCGGATTGTTGATGAGATGAAAGAAGGCTGAAGTGAACCTCAACGGCGCGCGACGTGGCGCAAACAATACTGGCAGCTACAAACGAATGATCTGGTCTACTTTAGAAATGGCCTTACCAACAGATACCCCTTCGCTCTTGTTCTGGTAGTAGGAATACTCAAGGGTGTTTAAGGAGTAATAGAGGAATCTTACAGCTTCAATATCTGAGATATTGGTTTTGATGAACGCTTCTACAGTTGTTTTGACGGACTGATAGCATTCTTCTGATCGCATCGCTATTGTGCTAAGTGTTTCCAGGACAGCCCCATTTAACGAATGGAATTCAACTTGGATCAAGCCTTCTTCATAACTTAATCTCAAGAGTCTTATGAGAAGCGGGATTGATTTGAGGAGAAATGGAATCTCATCTACCTCACGCAAAGTCTGAAGGAAAGGTTTTCCAGAGAAACCCGCGCGGAATTCTTTATTCACCTCTGTCCATTCAACGTAGTATTCCAATCCGCTTAAATCTCGCATACCAATCAGATACTTTGCAGCTATGAGTCTCTCTTCCTGACCACCGTTTAAAAGAATGCCTTTGAAAAATGGCAAACACTGTTTGCTATTGCGGGTAACAAGTTCTTTGACTACTTCCCACTTAAACCCATCTTTAATCTTAGGCAATAGCTCTTCCAAATCAGAGATTCCACCAGATACCTCAATGAAAGCATTCAAAGCGGCCTCTCGAACCTGGTAAGACTTTTCCTTGTCGATAATCTCTCGTAACATAAATGGAAGAGCCGACCTTGTTTTATGCCTCTTGCAATAGCCAATGTGATTCCTCAACACATTCTCCTCCTCTATACCAGCTTTGAGATTCTCAAGTATACGAGTTTCTATTTTTGCCTTGCTTACTCTTTCCTCTATATAACCAATGCCGCCCATTTGAGCTTTATCAATCCAGTCAAACGAGAGCATATCAAGCAAAATATCTTCTGGGCATTGGATATCCAGCCTGCGCAAGAAGTACCAAAGGTAAATCGCCATGTGGCTTGCTCTGGCACCATTTTGTTCTTTAACAAGGTCTGTCTTGAAATCCACTTTGTTGAGGTTGGCCTGAACCCAAGCCTCAATCCAAGCTATCTGCTCGTTAGACAAATCGATGTCTTCGTCATCACTCAGGTACTCATAGAGCTTAGAAAGGCAAAAGAAATCCCAGTTTGACCCCTCAACGAATTTAATAACTTCCTCAAGACGAACGCTTTTCCCTCGCGTAAACAAACGCAGAGTATGTATCGCTAAAATAGAGAATCTTGACTCGCTCATTTGTTCAACTTGAATATGCACAAGCTCTTCTTCAGTGAAAGCCTCCTTCTCCTCTGCGTCGAATATCCCTTTGATTGCCTCAAGGAATGCCTTTGGGTCAAAGAGTAAGGAAATGTCACTGTGCCGGCATTGTTTTCTTTCGGCATCCCAATCCCTACTTTCCTGAAGCACAAACCTGTTTCCTGACTTTTCGTTTATGAGCGTATTAAATGGTTGGTACAGATCATAGTTCTTGTAACCGAGATGATTATGAAACTGCCGAACCTCCTGATCAGAGACTCTTCCTTCCTCGTACTGTTGAACAAAGAAACTGATGCACTCGTGGTCTGCCAAATCAGCAAGTATAGGAAATGGAAATGTGATTTTGCTCCTCTGTTCAAAAACAGATTGAAAGGTTTGAAGCCGCAAGCCTGCATTGTCAAAGAAAACCAGTAGTGCTCTTGCCTCTTTATCCAAATGCGCAACTTCCAAAGCTATAAACAACCCTGCGGCCAAAGAGAATACATCAGGGTCTTTGCCGTAGACAGAGGCATTCTCTGCAATAGTCTTAATTGCCCTTTGAGAATCAAAATGTGTATTCGTCAAATCCCCAACATTTTTCAGGAGATATTCCAGGATTCTCTTTACTGAATCTAAAGACGTAGCCTTTTCAAAGCCCGGGTTCAAATGCCTCTCCACATCATAGCTTCGAGACAGACTGATTCCCTCCAAAAAGACGTCTATGTTTTCATCAAGGCAATCACTGGTATGGAGGAGATAGTATAATCCGCGTCGCACCTCATCCTTTCTCAATGTTCGTAATACGGGCAGAATTTGGTTTATTACCTCTCGTGTATTAAGCCCAAGATTGGTTAGGATTATTAGCATACGTCCTTGTTGATACTCCCCAAGCTCATGGTTTAGAGCCAATCTGGTAAGAAGTTCCAAAAGTCGCTGCCTTTGACTCGGTACGATTCTTGAGCCGCCCAGCAATTCCACTGCGCTAATCAAGGTTGAGTAGTTCTTGGTCACCTCGGCTTCCTCAGTTTCGGTCAGTAAGAATTCGATTGTTTCATCTGTTTGCCCGAACCGAGCCAGTTCAGAGAAGGGGTACTTTGTACGATCTATAACGATCTGCTTTTCTTTGTATTCGTCAAAAATACTCTTGAGAATCTGATAGCGAGTAGCAGCATTGATTCTGTCAGGCTCAAACCTTATCGCTAATTCAGGCTCATTCTCTTTGATCCATCTAAACATCTGAGCGAATCTATCGGCATCTTTGTCAAGAATGCTAACCAAGAATGATAATGTGTTTCTCCAGGATGGTATTACTTTTTGATGGTTTGGCCCAAATGATATAAAGCTTATTATTTCTTCCATAGGGCAGACAGAGAGTGCTTTGGCAGCCATATACTCTTGAAAATTGTTGTGTTCGAACTGCCAAGTCATCGTGGGGTTTTCAGTACCTTTCCAGACTGTGCAGTGTTTTACTAAATCCCGTGAAGGTTCATCAGGGACGATTGATTCAAACTCATCATCAGTGATGTAGTTCCTACCCAACACTTCCATTGCGAGGGCGAGGCGTTCAAGTGTCTTGGTTATCGTTTTTCGTTTCTCATCTAAACCTCTTATTGTGGTTCTGTATTTCCTCAAGTCGTGTCGCATCCTGAAATCCAGGAGATGCTCGAAAATCTCTGACTTATTTCTCAGCAAAGTATTATTTGCCTCAAACAAATCCACAAACAAATCCACAAGGCTAACCAAGTAAAACGGAATTCGTAGAAGAGCATAAATATTACTCTCTGAGATAACACGGCTGAAATCTTTAGTGCGCTGATCAAGTCTATCTCTGATGTATCGCTCAATTTCTCTATCGCTAAGATCAAGGAGTATATATGCAGTGAATTTCTCTAACTTTCCTGAAAAGTGTTCCTCGCTCAACCTGTAAAAATTGCTTCTACAAGAGACGACCGTGCTTGCTTCCGGGAAACGCTCACAAAACAACTCAATCTGACGAATTGCATCATTCTTATTCTTGCTTTCAATCTCATCTAGGCCATCAAGAATGATAAGGAGCTGCCCGACAGGAACTCGGCCCCAATTCGAAGGCAATAAATCTGAAATACTCTGGCTTGTGTATTTATTGAGCAGCACCAAATACGGATAAAAAGGCATGTCATCTTTCGAGTAATATGCTGCTATCTGCTTTAGCTCAGTTGTCTTGCCAGCCCCTGCATCAGCCAAAAGTATGATGCGCTTTTGTTTCTTGAGAACTGTCAACAGGTCTTCTGCCAATTCCTCTTTGAGAAATGCCATTCTAATAGGATCGGCACCTTTACCTTGAACTACTCTTCTTGAAAGATATCGTTCAACCTTCTCATAGCGAGGTTTCTCAATTGGCTGTAATTGAGTTGTTTGATTTGCAGATTGCGGACTCTGGTAAATCTCAGCAGGAATGCTCAGGTATTTCTGTGCAATCCAGAAGGTATCGTTATCCGACAAAAGCTCGGCTATCGCCTCGCCATTGAATATTTCAAGGTGAATTGAGTGAGTTTGCAATGCCCACGATTGCAAATCGTGCCTCTTTGAAACCTCCAGGTCTGCACTACAAAAATAATGTACATCCTCAACAGGAACACCCGATGTCATAATGGCGTTGACATCAGATTTTATTTTGCTGACAATCGTCTCCTTCTTTTCTAAAGAACAAGAAAACGCTATGGGAGTTTGTGACACCAATCTAACAAAAGATGTATGTGCAGTCGGACTAGAATTCACATATGTTCTAAAGGTTTCAAAATCTCGCCCCTGATCTCCGCCGCTTGAAACCGGTCCTGTCGCCGGAATGACGTTGCTGCATATTCGTTCTTTTGTCAGGTAGCGACAAAGATGCTCGAAATCATGGTAAGCATTCTTAACAGTCAATTGCTCAAGGCCGGATCTGATTATGGTTTTGATTTCATCAATATTAGCCATGAACTTCTTTTTGGCCTTCTTCAATTCTACATACTGCAAACCTGTCCTAGCACTATATTCACCAGGGTTACGTCTTTTGTACCTTATCGTTCTTCAGGGTGCAATGGAAAGGCGGAATCGCTGAGAGGGGTTTCAAGAATCAAACTTTATCGACGATTCGACTACGGATGTTAGACGCTCTCCATAGCCAGTGGTACGCTATGCTTAGAGAATGAATATGAAAACCTTCACTGCTGTTATAGAGAGATGTCCTGAAACAGGGTTATATGTTGGCTATGTGCCAGGCTCTCCCGGCGCACATTCACAGGCGGAGACGCTCGACGAGTTAAACCGGAATCTACAAGAAGTGTTCGATATGCTCTGTGAGGATGAAGGGCCGGATTATGCAGGCGAAGTTGAAATCGCAGACTACCACTAAGACAAATCATCAGCACGGCAAGGCCTCGCAGCCGGGTCGGCGGCTACCGGCCAGACGACCGCCGACGCATCCGGGCGAGATGCTCCTGGAAGAATTTCTCAAACCGCTCGGTATCAGTCAGTCCGCTTTTGCGGCGCGACTGGAAATATCTTTTCCTCGTTTGAATGATATTATCCGGGGCAGACGCGGGATCACGCCTGATATAGCGTTGCGGCTGGCGCAGGTATTGGGAATATCGGCTGACTTCTGGCTAGGTTTGCAGCAGGATTGGGACCTCTGGCACGCCGAGCGGAGTGAGAGCGCATCTGCGATTGCGCGGCTTCAGCCGCTTCGTCGCACAAGTTGACACAGTGCCAGCGGCAAGTATGTGTGAAAAGATGGTCATGAAAACAGCAAACGACATTCAGATTATCTCTCGCTCGCCGGATGTGATTAGCGGCGCGGCTGTCTTTGCGGGGACGCGCGTTCTGGTCGGGACCCTTATCGATTATCTGGCAGGCGGGCATCTGCTGGAAGATTTTCTGGACGATTTGCCGACCGTGAGCCGTGAACAGGCGATTGAATTGCTGACACGTCTGAAAGAGGTGATCGAGGATGCCCGGATATGAAAGTCCTGCTTGATGAATGCCTGCCCAAGAAATTAAAGCGCAAGGTAAACGGCGACGTTGTAAAAACCGTGCCGGAAATGGGTTGGGCAGGCAAGAAAAATGGCGACCTCCTGCGGCTGGCCGAAAATGAATTCGATGCGCTGCGTTGAACCTGATGACGCAGATGGGAATGCCTGATAGTTATGCTGTCTGAGAAAGCCTCAGACTCGGTTTTGCGAAAGTCTATTCTCATTTCCTTTTATGCAACAAAGCCCTTTTCAACAGTCAAGCTACTTTGCAGGAACCCTGTTTTAATTTTAGGCAAAGTGTCTTTATTTGCTCGCTTATTCCGATCTTGACCACGAAGAGTTGTTCAGATTGATGTCGCGCGTCGCGGGCGATTTTATGATGATGCGGAAGGCGTGCGCGAGCTTGCGCGAAATCACAATCTCGACACTGAATGTGTGGCGATGAAAAATACTCACTACGCTGAAATGAGCGAACTGCTGATTGGGCGCTCCTTCGACTGGCTCAGGATTCGATGACGCAATCCCACTCCTCACTCTACAGTGGCCGCGTGAAGAGAAACACTTCTGACCGCGTGCCGTCGGGGTTGACGACCTCAAGCATGACGGTCTGGCCCCGCTCGATTTTCTTTCCTGACTTGGCGGCTGTCAGTCTGGTAGTCAGGTTATTCGAATCATTAGATGTCTTCTTCTGCTTCGAGTCGTTGAGTCTCAACTCCGCGCCTATGTCGAAATTCCTGCCTGTAACGATCAGTTTCTTGCCGCTCACTTCTGCCGAGGTGATGACCGGCGGGCCGCTCAGCACCGCATCGCTCACAGTGTAAATCTGATCGCCGTCGTTCGAGCCGTTGTTGTTGGCCTGATTGCCCGCCGCATAAAAAATCACAGGCCCGACATCCGTGTCCGGCGCAGTCCATTCGAAAGTCCAGCTTGCCTGACTCGTCTGCCCCGCGAATGTTCCATTGAGCGTGTGTTCGATGTATTGACGGTTGAATCCCGGCCCGTCGTCGTTGAGAACTATAGTCAGGTTGTTCGTGTTGTCCAAATCTCCGGCTTTGCGGTTCGAAGTCGTGAGCGCGGTGAGTTGAAAGCCCCAACGCCGCCGACTCGAATCATTCGTCGTGTGCCGCACCGTTATCTGATAAGTCTCTCCAGGCTCGTAGACCGCAGGCGCGATGATCACAAACTGCCCCGGCCCTCCGTTGAGCGACCCCTGATGACAGCCTGAAGTCGCGCAGGTCAACTCTCCCGGCGCTCCCGTGTTACCGGCGGGCGGGCCGCTCGAAAATCCATGCGCACTCTCTATCGCCGGGTTATCGGTAAGCAGAGCCGTAACCATCGCGGACAGGAATAAAAACATCGCTATAACCTTGGCACGATCCTTTTTCAACATAACCGACCTCCAAAATAACTTCAGGGCAGATGATAACCGGGAGATGATGGTGACTTTTAACTCGAACCTGATGGATAGATTACGTCCATCGCTTTGAAAAATCAACGCTCACGGTTTTTTATTCCCGCGTGGTTCAATGGCCTATCGATAAGTTAGAGTATCGTCTGGATGGCAGAGATCGACTCGAACGACATAAAAGCTTTCATAAGCTCGCTGCCCGATCCACGCGCGGCGCGCATCTTTCTCGAAAGACTCGAAAGCACTGGTTTCAACGCGCGCCGCAATCCTTTGCTGCTCGCGCGATTGCTCACCCTCGCCGCTTATAGCCCTTTTCTCGCCGAAAGCCTGCTTCGCCAAACGGAATATATCGACTGGCTTGATCGCCAGCGAGACCTCGGTCGCAGCAAAACCGCTGAGCAGCTATCCGAAGAATTGGCCCGCTTCGTCACTCTCGTTGTCAATCTCGATCCGGCTGCGCGGCTTGCTCGATTCAAAAACCGCGAGTTGCTGAGAATCTATCTGCGCGACTGTCTTCACACAGCAACGCTGGCTGAACTGACTGAAGAGCTTTCCTGTCTCGCCGATGTCATACTCGGTTACGCGCTTTCGCTCGCTCATCAGGAGATGGTCAATCGTCACGGCTCGCCGCTCGCCCGCGACGAACGGGGCCGCATCGTTCCATCTGAGATGGCCATAGTCGCTTTGGGCAAACTCGGATGCCGCGAACTCAACTACGCTTCCGATATCGATTTGATGTTTCTCTACGCGGGCGAAGGCGAAACATCAGGCACGGGCCGCGGACAGAAAGGCGTGATTTCGAATAAAGAATTTTTCACGCTCGTCGCTCAAAGCGTCACTCAGATGACAGGGCGCAATCAGGGCGAGGGCGCGGTCTACAGAATAGACTTGAGGCTGCGTCCTTACGGGCGGGACGGCGATCTGGTATGGGAGATGGAGCGCGCGGCGGATTACTACCTGCGCAAGGCGCACGGGTGGGAACGTCAGGCGCTCATTCGCGCCCGCGCTTCGGCGGGAAGCGAGCGAGTGGTGTCTGAGTTTCTCAAAGGCGTTCGCGATGTGGTGTTTCAACCTGACGCGCTCGTGGAAGCGATTTCAGGCGTGCGTCACGCGAAGGAAAAAATCGACCGCGAAGAAGCGCGCCGCAGTGGCGGGTTCAACGTCAAACTCGGCGTGGGCGGCATACGCGAAATCGAGTTCATCACGCAGGCCCTTCAACTCGCGCACGGCGGGCGCGAACCCTGGGTGCGCTCGACTCAATCGCTCATCGTGCTGGCCCGACTTGCCGAAAAGGACTATCTGACGGAATCAGAGAGAGCGCGTCTGTCTGCGGCTTATACGTTTTTGCGAACAATCGAGCATCGCCTACAGATGGAGCATGGCGCGCAGACGCATCGCCTGCCGATGGATCGAGCGCGACTCGAACTGCTGGCCCGTCGCCTGGGTTATTCGAATAAGGCTGATCCGGCTGCCGCTTTTCTCGCCGACCTTGAAATGCATACGTCCGCAGTGCGAACGGTTTACAACCGCGTCTTTTCGGAAACCGCTGCGCAAACGGAATCGAAGAGCGCCGAGGACATCGATGATGAAACCGGACGGCTTATTCATCACGCCGCCTCTCCCATCGCCGCGCTGATAGCGTCGAGCAGGGAAGATAGCTCTGACACGCAGATCGAGACTCGCCGCGCCGTCGAGATAATAACTTCAGCCATTGAGCCAGCGATCAATCCTCATCGCTCGCTTCGCAATCTCGCGCAGTGGGCGCATTCGCTCGCCACCTGCGACATGGAGCAGTCTCGAACGTCGCTTGCTCTGCTTTGCGGCGACCATTTGAGGGAGTTCATCAAGCGGCTGATTGTGGCTCTCAGCAGTCAGCACATCGCGCATCTTCTGGTTTCGCGCCCCGCGCTTGCGGCTGCGATCATGGATACGGAAGCTCTGCGAACTAAGGAAGATTTTCTTCGACTTATGCGCCAGTCCGCAGGCGGGGCGCATGAACTGAATGCCCGACTCGATGCGCTGCGACGCGCGTGGTATCGGCTGATAGTCGAAATAGGCTTTCGCGATTTGTCAGGGATCAGGGGTCAGGGGTCAGGGGTCAGGGGCGACCACCTCAGAGCGAACAATCTTGAGCAGACGGCGCTGGCCGAAGCGTCTCTGGAAATGGCTCTGGAAGCCGCTCTCACGGCTATGGGAATCGAAGGCATTGAAGCGAGCGAGGTTCCTTTTGCCATACTAGCCCTGGGCAGGCTCGGCCACACAGGGATGGATTACGGCTCTGATCTCGACCTGCTCGTCGTATTCGATGACCGAGAGGTGTGGCCGCCGCCGGAGTTGAAAGAGGCAGCGCGAAAGCTCGCTTCGCCACAGGAGTTTTATTCGAAGCTTGTGACCATTCTCGTTCGCGCGCTCTCTTCTGTAACGAGGGAAGGTTTTCTCTATCGCGTCGATCTGAGGCTTCGCCCCGACGGGCAGAGCGGCCCGCTGGCGCAGGGACTCTCCTCGATGATCGCTTATCTCAGCGAGCGCGCTTCGGCGTGGGAGCATTCGGCTTATCTGAAAGCGCGCGAGGTTGCCGGAGATGTGAGCTTCGGTCGCAGGGCGCGAGAAGCTATGTGTGAAGCCATCTTCGAAAAGAGTGCGCGCAACCCTTCGCTCAAAGAAGACCTAAGAATGATAAGATCGCGGCTCGAACGCGAGAAAGCGCGCTCATCGCGACCCGATATAAAATGGGGCCGAGGTGGAATGACTGATGTTTATTTCCTCTCTCGCTATCTGCAATTGCGCGACCGGATTTACTATCCGCCCGAACGCGGCACGCTGGCTTTGATCCGCCATCTAGGCGAGCGCGGGTCGCTTGATGAAGAATCCGCGCGCGCATTATTCGAGGGATACACTTTTTTGCGAAGGCTCGATCACTGGATGCGATTACTCGTCGACCGCCCGACGCCTGTGCTGCCCGCGTCGAACGTGGCTTTGAGCGATCTCGCTCGCGCGCTCAACCTCGCGTCAGGCGAAGATGTCGAGCGTGAGACGGAGCGTCAACTCGATTCGATACGCGCGGTTTATGAAAGCGTTTTCAAGGCGTGCGGCGGATGATGGCCCTTGCTAACACTTTCACGAGCGCAAATCCGAGTTGTCAGGCTCATTTCTCCTTCGGATTCGGGCCGTAAAACTTCCAGTTCGGCTTGTAATCGAGCGGGAGCCGCTGAGAGGTCAGAATCGCGCGCACCATCTCCACAGGAATCCGGTTGTTCTTGAGAATGGTGTCGTGAAACTGACGATTGGTCATCTTTCCCGACTCGACCAGTTCCCGATGCAGAGAGCGGAACTGAAGCCCGCCGATCATGTAAGCGATTTGATAAAGCGGGCCGTACTGGCCTGCGAAAGAACGGCGCACTTCGGCTGTCGCGTTGTCTGATTCATGGCCGACTTTCTTTACCAGAAGATCGATGCACTGCTGAGGGGTCATCTGTTCGAGGTGAAAGCTCAACGAAAAAATGATCCTCGCGCAGCGATGCATTCGCCAGAAAAGCATCCCTATTCGGTCTTCAGGCGTTTTCGGAAAATTCATGTCCCAAAGCAGGAACTCCCAGTAAAGCGCCCAGCCCTCGCCCCAGAACGGAGTGTTGAAGATTTGCCGATGCGTTTTGTAGCGGGCGGTCATAAACCCCTGAAGGTGATGGCCGGGGATGAGTTCATGATGTACGGTCGCGCGAGAAAAATGCGGATTGTTCCCGCGCATACTCATCATCTTCGCCTCGTGGGTCATCGTGTTTGTGGGATATGACACCTGTATGATTTCTCCTCCGAGAAAGAACGGAGAAACGAGTTGTCGCTCAGGCGTCATCATCTCCATCCGCCACGTATCGCGGGCAAGCCGGGGGACTGTCACAAGGTCGTGCTTATCGACGAACTCAATGGCTTCTATAGCAAGCTCGCGTATGAGTTGCGGCTGTTTGCCCGGTTCGACGTAAAGATTTTTCACATGTTCGAGCGCCTTGTGCCAGTCGTCGCCCATTCCGAGATCGCGCGAGGCTCGAATCATCTCCGCCTCGCACCAGGCCATCTCCTTATTGGCTATGGCTATCAACTCTTCGGGCGTGTAGGGAATCATCTCGCGCTGAAGCTCGATCATCAACGCCTCGCGCCCGATGGGATCGCCTATGATGGCGTTGTTGTCGTCCGCTTTGACTTCGACGAGCTTTTCGCGCAGGAACGCGGAATGGGCTTGCAGAGCCTCATCCAGCCGTTTGTACGGGTCGCCGACCCACCAGGTGAAGACCGGATCGTAGCCGTTGTAGAAGCCGAACCAGTTCTTCAACGTGTTGCGAAGATCAATGATGATGGCGGCAGCGCGATTGGCAATCGTTCGCTTAGGCTTCGCGGTTTTGGAATCGGGCTTGAGCGAGACGTCAAGCGATTTGCGAGTCTCTTCTATCTCTTTCGCTATGCGAGTGAGCAGCGCCGCCGTTTTGGGAGAATCCATCGGCTCCATCCGCCGCCGCGCGTCTTCGAGCGCCATCAACACGGCAGCAAATGGAACGAGAGACTTCACCTCGTCGAGTCGTCGGGCTTCAAGGTCGAGTTGTTGTAATTCGTATTCGAGGTGATTTTTGAAGAGGATGAAGTCGGCGCGGTCATCCATGCTCATCGAGTCGAAATCGGGTTTACTGGATGCCGCAAGCCATTCGGTATAGAACTGTCTGAAGCGATTGCGGCGCGCATCGGTCGGCCCGGCGGTGTAGAAGCGCGTCAGATTCCCGCGATCAACCGTGTAGCGGCGGATGAGGCCCGCCATCACTCCCTGCGGCGGATTGAGGTCATCGAGATCGAGGGAAGCGTGATTCTGAGCCAGGAGCGGAAGCGGCGCAAGCAAAGCGATCATAAGCAGAGCCAGTGAGCGTTTCAATCTTTATCCTCCTGAAATGAATTGCGCAAACCAAAAGCACACGCATGATGTTTCTCATCAGCGATTTTTTCAATGCGTTTTCGGCATTGCGGCGAGTGAGGAAAAAAAGGAGGAAATCGACTTTCCTCCTCTTTTCAAATCATCGTCGGTTGCGGCAGTGTTTGCCGGGATTGAGTTTCAGCCGCGCGCCTTTCAGTCCTTTTTCCGAGCATCGGCTGTGATCTCTATGGGGATTTCCAGCTTGACGGTTTTCGGCGGCAGGCACAGTTCATCGTTGCAGGACTGGAAGAAAGTCGTCACCTGCAATCGGGTTTTTCCCGCAGGAGCATTGGAATCGACCTTCAACGGAAGAGTGAAAACAGCCGATCCCGCGTAGTACTCCGTATCGATATCGAAGTTCGGATCGTGAGCTACGAGAGGATCAGGGCTGATGATTTTGCCCGCAATCTTGAAGGGTTGATCCGGAGGCAGAGTGATGCGCGTGGGTATCGGGCCGCCCGAAGGCTGGGAGATCGAGTACAGGTGCCAGCCCGCGTCGATTTCCGCTGTGAGCTTGACTGAAAATTTATCGCCCGGTCTGATCGCACCTTTCACCTCTGGCGGCTTGATCGACCACCTGATGGGATCATCCTGGGCGAAAACGAAGTCGGTGGCTGCAAGTCGGGCAGCCACCAGAACGAACGCTATGAAAAAAAATCTCTTCAACATCAGCGCGTGTCTTTCTCCTTTTCATCTGGACGCAGCGGCTTCTTTAGGCGTTACCCTGACATAAATGGCCTGAAGGATCTTTTTGGTCTTTTCGTCCTGAACGAATGCTACCACCGAAAGTTTATTCGCATCGATTTCGTGTTTCTTTTCGGAAAAGGCGAATTTGTCTTTGCTTTCAGGGCTGGCGCTGTTGCGTTTGGTTTCGAAATCGTCCAGATGAGCTTTCAGGCCCTCGACTATTTTGGGAATGTCGAATGTTTCTTCAAGCATGGCGGGTTTCGAAATATCTACAAGGAAGCCTGCCGCATCCTTTCCGCCCAGCGCGCGGACTACCATGGGATGGAATCGCACGCCGTTTTCGCCGCTGTAGCGAAGCATTTCTTCAGCAAGGACGATTTGCAGTTTGACCTCGCCTTCGGCCTTGACACGTTCGACCATCGCTTTGACTTTGACTACGTTTCCGTCCATCGTGGCTTCGAGTTTCAGATCGGCTTCGGCTGCGGTTTCGAGTTGCTTTTCTATCACAGGGTTGACGCGGTCATAGAACTGGCGAGTCATCTCGCGCGTGCCGCCGCCGCTTTCTTTCTTTCCATCGATGACGTAAGTCGGCACGCCTCCGCCCTCATAGAATTTGAAACGATTCTGCACCGCCGCGTTGGTCATCGGGTCAGGCAGCGGGATGTGCTGGTGATACATGATGACGGCGACTTCATTGCGCGAATACCTCTCCATCATCGCATCAAACCCGAGGTCTGCCGCAACGCACGGAGGGCAGCCCGCTCCGGTGAAGACTTCGGCAAGCACCACACGGCGGGATCGCGACGCGGTGGGCTTATAATGCTCGACATGTATGGGCGCGGGAAAAGCTTTTTTGTATCGCTCATCGAGGAAAGCGCCCATGCCGCTCATCGAGTTGTTATGAGTTTTGCTGTAAAGCTCTTCGAACTTCCTGCGGTCATCCTTCGCGGCTCGCCCGCTCAGGATGGCTATGGCGAGGTAATCCAGAGCGGCTTTATCATTGCCAGCTTTTTCGGCAATCTCGGCAAGCGCGATGGCTGTCGCCGTATTGGTGGGATTTGCTTCATAAGAATCCTTCAACAGCTTTTCCGCTCCCGCGACGTTCCCCTTCTTGAGAAGAATGCGTCCCAGCACCGAGGTGTATCCAGCGCGCATCAAGCGGAAAGATTTCGCCAGTTCTTCATCCTTGGGGGCGGGCCGTTTGCCCGCTTCGTACATTTTTTTCTGAGCTTCGATATAGGCTGTCTCGTCGAGCGAAGCCAGTCCTTTTTCAGCGAAATCTTTGGCCTCATCGAGCAGGATACCGGCTCCGAGCAGAATAGAGGCGACGGTGTTGTAAGCGACGCCTCGACTGTTTCCAGGCCTCCCCCCAGGAGACGGCGTGATGGCGCCAGTGCCGGAGGCGCTTCGATTGGGTTCAGGGAAGAGTTCCAGATATTTTTGAGCCTGGGCCAGAATCTTTTCTTTCTGATCAGGCCAGGCCCTGGACATGGAACTGAGAATGGCCTGATGAATCATGCCGACCACGAACGAATCGGCTTTGGGAAAATCGGCAAGGACTTTCTCAAGGGCTTCGATTCGTTTTTGCGGATCGGATATTCGAGTGGCCTGAGAATAAGCCGCAAACTCCGGCGGCTGCTGCGGTCTTGCAGGCGGTTTTTTCTCCTCGGCCTTTTCGTCTTTGGGTTTTTCCTGCGGATCTTTGGGTTGTTGAGCCTGAGTCTGCGCCATTGCACACAGGGACAAAATCATCATCATCGAAATTGCGAGCTTGAACTTCATCTCACAAATCCTCCTTCCCGACAAAATATTCCATCAGAGCGATCTGCCTGAGCCGGACGGCTTGGGTCTGGAAACTTCACTCTCTGAAAAAAGCCAATGCGTATTAGTTCAAGAACGGAAATAAATTTCAACTCCGGTTAGTGACAACTTCATTATAATAGTTTCAACTCGATTGCCAAACCGCGCTTCGCTCTTTCGCTTCGAGAGTTTAACGCTGATCCACAAGCGCGGGTTCCTCATAGTGCGGCAATCCCATAACGTTAATATCCGTCAGCCTGCCGTTTTGTTCCCCTTTTCAAGTCGCGCTGTGTCATCTCGAAAAGCCCGAGGGAACCTCCAGGATCTCTATTTGACAGGATGTATTTTTCCATCAGGTTCCGCGCTCTTATTTCTCAGTAGAACCCATTGAAGACCAAACAGCGGATAAATGCCAAAGGGCAGCTCGCGAGCTGCCCTCCTTCCTTTTCAATCACCGAGCAGTTTCTTCGCGGCATGATAAACATCCGCGACTTCGACTCGCGTCATGCAGCGATGATCTATGGGACACTCTCTCAACATACAGGGCGAGCATTCTACGGGGTGGCGAACCACGGCGGCGACCGACGAAAGCGGGCGAGTGGCGAAATGCTCGGTCGGGCCGAATATGACGACGGTAGGAATGCCGAGCGCCGCCGACACATGCGCCGGACCTGTGTCATTTGAAATGACGAGCGACGACGAGGCAAGCAGAGCTTTCAACTCCGCGATGGTAGTCTCTCCGGCCATCAATGCCGCGGGGGATTGCATCTCGCGCGCAACCGCATCAGCCGCTTCGCGGTCGCTTGCGGCTCCGATTATGATGGTCTGAAATCCGTCGCGCTCCGCGAGAAGATCAGCCGCGCTGGCGAATCTCTCTGCCTTCCATTGCTTTGCCCGGCTGTTGGTAGCTCCCGGATTGAGCGCGACCAGCGGCCTCCCTTCTTCGACGCCGAATCGCGCAAGCAAAAGCCTCGCCCGCATCCGATCTTCATTTGATACGTGAAGCCGCGGCTCCTGCGTCATATCGACGCGGCTTGCGCCCGCGAGTTTTTCTTCAAGCTGAGAAGCGATCTTGAGGTAATAGAAAACCTGATGCCTCGATTTATAGTCAGGCTCGAAATCGATAATGTGATCGAGAAGCGCGCGCCTCGCGTCGGTGGGATATCCGACGACGGTTCGCGCGCCTGCGGCTTTAGCCATCATCGCCGCGCTGAAAGCGTTTTGAAGCAGCACCGCATAATCGAAACGCTCGCGCCTGAGTCGCCGCGCGTCCCGGAAAAATCCGCCGACTGATCGAACCACTCCGCTCGTGTCGGTGACGGGAATGAGATCATCAGCAAGCCGTTCTCCCTCGAACAGTCCGGCAACCCACGGTCGAGCGAACAAAGTGATATGAGCTTTATCAAAGATGCGCCTGATCTCGCGCAATGCAGGCACAGCCATCACGGCGTCCCCTACCCAGTTAGGCGCGCGAATCATTACTTTCATAAAAGTCTGGAGTCTGGAGTCTGGAGTCTGGAGTCCAACGCCTGGATTTCTGCGTGGTCAGGCCAGTGGCGCGGTTTCATAATTTTGATCCTCTGAGATGTTGAGCAAGGGCCAGCGTCATTCGCGAAACCTCGTTCAGAAGTTCATACAGGCTGGAAAATTGCTCCTGATCGATATAGTTGAAATCGAGAGCGACGTACAAATGTGATTGAGTCTCTGCCGCCGAGCCGTGAGCGAGGCTGAGAAAATGAGAGAACTCTTTATCCGAGTGCCTTCCAAAACCCTCAGCGATGTTGGCCATTATTGAAACCGAAGCGCGTCGAAGCTGATCGCGCAGGCTGTAGTCTCTGGCAAAGCTGCCTTCGGAAGTTATTTCATAAATCTGTCGAGTCGCCTGTCTTGCCTTCTGCCATGCATTTATGTCTTCGAACCTTTTGAAGGTGGCCATCTCCTTGCCCGCCTTATTCGAGATTGAAGGCCGGAGTATAACCTGTTTTCTACGGACTCCAGACTCCAGACTCCAGACTCCAGACTCTCTGCTAAATTTGAGAGTAATCCGTAAGAACTGATTTATCGCCTATCGATGCGCCTTCCCCGACAATAGCCGAGCGGCCCACGTGGCAGCCTTTGCCTATGACTGCGCCGCGCACCGCTGCTCCGGTGCCGATGCGCGAGCCTCCGCGCACAACGGAGCTTTCTATTCGCGCCCGGTCTTCGATGTAGCAGTTGCGGCCAATGACCGAATTGATTATCTGCGCGCCTGCTTTTATGGCGCAGGTCGGATCTACGAGAGAAACCGAATCGATTTCCGCCGCAGGGTCGAATTTTTCTCCGCGCGCAAAGACGGGGGGGTCGAGCAGTCGGACGCGACCGGCTATCACGTCGAGGTTTGCCTGAAGATAGCCGGGGCTTGTGCCTATGTCGCGCCAGTATCCCTCGATTGTGAATCCGTAGAAAGGCTCTCTGGCTTCGAGCAGGCGGGGAAAAATTCCGTACTCGAACATCGAAGGCTCATTTTGCGGAACATAATCGAGCATTTCCGGTTCAAGGACGTAGATGCCCGCGTTGATCGTGTCGCAGGTGATTTCTTCGGGCTTGGGTTTTTCGATGAAGCGGCGCACTTTCGCTTCCGAGTCCAGGTCGACGAGTCCATAGCCCCGAGGGTCATCGACGCGAGCGAGCGCGATGGTGGCAATGCCTTTTCGATTGCGATGAAAATCTATGATCTCATTCAAATCGACATCAGCGAGTATGTCGCCGTTGAGCACCACGATGGTTTCTCGCATCGATGCTGCTGCGTTGCGATAAGCGCCCGCTGTTCCGAGCGGCGAAGGCTCGACGGTGTAGCTGATCTTCACATCGTGATCTATGCCGTCGCCGAGTTTGTCTTCGATTTTTTGCGGTTGATAGGAAAGCGACAGCGTCACATCGCGGACGCCTGCGCGCTTGAGCAGTTCGAGTTGATAAACGAGGAACGGGCGGCCCGCTATGGGAAGAATCGGTTTCGGCGTATGCATCGTGAGAGGCCGCAGGCGCGTTCCCTTTCCGCCTGCCAGAATTATTGCCTGCATCGGATGGTTGCTCCTTGCTTATGTAGAGCAAGCTGTCAGCTTGCATGGCAGCAAAATTTTTACATTGCAGTCTACCACCACGCGACGGCTCTGACAAACTTTGCCGACTGGCAATTGGTCGCTCTCAAGGATAGGATTACGGAAAGACAAAAATGATTAAAGCAGCGAAATCGATAATGGTTTTCCTCGCAGTCACGCTCCTCTCCATTGCGGCGCCGGCGCAGCCGCCGCGTCAGGACGAAACGATCAAGCTCAAAACCGATCTCGTCACTGTTTCGGCAACAGTCATCGAAGGCGGCTCCGCGGTGAAATCGCTTCGCGCTCAGGACTTCATCATCTACGAAGACGGAGTGCGGCAAAAAATAACTCACTTCGCTTCGACCCAGGAGCCTTTCACCATAATGCTGCTTCTGGATATCTCAGGCTCGACGCAAAACGATATCGAGTTGATCAAGCGCGCAGCCCGTGGGTTTCTCAAAGAGCTTCGCCGGGATGATCGCGTCGCGGTGATCGTATTCAGCCGCGAGATAGAATCTATCGCCGATTTCGAGGACAGCCGCGAGACTTTGGAAGCCGCTATCGACCAGGTCGCATCAGCCGAAGGAGATATCACGCAGCGATTCACTCCGGCCACAGGCACTTCGTTTTATGACGCGCTCGGTCGGGCCGCTGATGATCTCAGGTTGAGAAAAACCGAAGGGCGCAAAGCCATTGTCTGCATGTCGGACGGGGTGGATTCGACGAGCCGCCTGACTTACAGAGAAGTTGCGGGCGCGGTCGAGAAATCCGAAGCGTCGGTTTATTTCCTCGCGCTCAACACCGAAGAAGCGATGATCGAAGGGCTGCTCAAAAACCCTTACGATCCGGGCTATATAAATTTTTCTAAGAGCCAGGTGGATCGCTACTTTGACGAATTCGATTCCTCATCGCCGAATCGCGCGCTGCCGCGACAGGCCCTCCCTCCTGCGCTGTTGCGCGAGATGGCCGAGGGGCTTTATCGCATAGCCGAGCGCGATATGAAACAAGTGGTCGAGCGCGCGGGCGGACGAGTCTACGCGGTCAACGCGCTCACCGACCTTGCATCAGTTTATAAACAGGTGGCCGACAATCTACGCTCGCAATATACACTGGGCTATTACCCTGAAAACGACTCGCGGGATGGCCGATGGAGAACTATAAAAGTCGAAGTCGCCCGACCGGGCGCCAGCGTCCGCGCGAGATCAGGTTACTGGGCGAAGTGAGTCTGAAGAGTCCTCACATCACAGTGATTGGAAAATTCTATCCATCTGTCGGGTGGTTATTTCCGATGAAACCGCCGTGATTTATGACCCAGCTGTATATTTCTTCCAGGTCGGGAGACGAGATACTGGTGATCTCCGCTCCGTGTGCTTTGATTTCGCCGAGCAGTTCCTCTCCACACTTGTCAGTAAGCAGATGGAATTTCTTTTTCTCTTCCTGACTCACCAATCTCAAGCCGATTGCTTCCACTTCGATATTACTGTCGCAAAATCCTTCGATCACTTTCCAGGAGAGAAAGGATGCGCGAGATTCGCAGAGCTTTATCCGGCCATTTTCTATGAAGGCTATTCGGTCAGCAAGGTCTTCTACATCCTTCATTATGTGCGATGTCAGCAGTATAGACGGATTAAACCGAACCTTCGCCTCTCTGACCTTTTCTATGAAAAGCCTTCTCATGCCAGGATCCAATCCGGAGGTGGGTTCATCAAGGATCAAAATCTTCGGTTTTGGAGCCAGAGCGATAATGAGAGATGCCTTCGCTTTCATTCCCTTTGACAAATGTTTGAATCTTTTCGACGAATCTATCTGGAATTGCTCAAGCAGGCTCTCCGCATATTGAGAGTCCCACTCGGAATAGATCGAGGAGCAGAATTCAAAAGTATCTTTGATACGAAGGTCATCAAACAAGCGAGGGTCTTCGAGAAATACGCCTATCTGTTGTTTGATTGCAACCTCGTGCTTATCAAGATCGCGGTTGAACAGGCGCACTTCTCCGCTGTCTCGTCGCACGACATTGAGAAGGCATCGTATGAGAGTGGTTTTCCCTGAACCGTTCGGTCCTACAAGAGCCAATGTTTCGCCTTTGAATATAGAGAGCGAAACACTCAACGAAAAATCTTTATACTTCTTTTCCAGGCAGTTGACTTCGAGCGATGTTTCCACAATATCCCTGTTCATCCTAAGGCTGTTTCCTGGCAGGCGCGGGTCCGTTCGGAGAGGGCCGGGATGATTTGGAGGAATCCTTTTGGTCGGTTGGCGGTCTGCGGGTTTGCGCTCCTTTTTTGCTCGCGGCCAAATCTTCGCAAGCAGAAAGTTGTGCCATCAGGCCGACTGCTCTGTTCTCGATCAAGCTTGCAGTATGCACTGCGCTTTCGAAGTCTTCACTTCCCGCTACCGAGAATGCGCGCCAGAGTTCAGGCTCATCAATCAGGAACGCGGGATCATTCAGTTCAGGAAGCGCAGCATAAATCCCACCTTTTTTCTCATCCTTCATTCCCAGGGTTCTCGCCATGTAGTTGAGGCACGATACTCCGGCATAAAGCAAATCCTGAGAGTTTGAGTCTGGCACTGAGGCTGATTCAGCAGCAAGCAGGAAGAGCGCCTTTGCCTGTAATCCGTTGCATTCAGCCTTCAAAATCGTCTCGCGGGCTTCAGCAAGAATCAGGCGCGAAAACTCTATTTCCCCTCTCTTGAAAGCCGCTCTTGCTACCTGGGCGAACAATGGGCTTTGCAGATTCGGGTCTTCGATTCGGCGTAAAGCGATCAGTGCCTCAGCAAGTTCTGATTTGCTCATATGCGTTCTGAACTCAACATTGGCTATCATAGTCGCAAATGCCTTTTTGATTTTTTCATCATCTATTTTGTCCAGAAGTCGTCTTGCTTCGCCGGTCTCTCCTCTGCTGACGGCGACAGTAAGAGTGTGAATGATGTTCTCTTCCGGGTGATCGGTCTGGTTCCTTACGATGCGAGCCACTGTAAATCTGACATTCTGAGTCGTGTTCGGGGGCAAGGCCTGAGACAGTTTGGCAGAAAGCGCATTTAGCTCTTGCGCTTGTTCCGGAGCATAAGCCGGGGCCAAACCTGCCAGCACCAGCGCGAGTATGCCCTGGAAGTTTGCCTTCATCCGGAGGTCGGCTGAACTGTACTTCTGTTCCTTCAACAACGGCTCGTCCTCAGCCAGAGACCTCTTCAACGTATCATAAGCGGTCGAAAAGAGCGCCAGGTATAACGCAGCGTCGGGCGGATCATTAAGGGACTCTCCGAATGACTGCTTTGACGGAAACACATAATCGATGAGCAGATAAGTGCCTGTCAGCGCAACGAGGGTGGGACGGCTCTTGAGAGACTCCAGTGTTTGAGATACCACATAATCAGCAAGCGCAGGGTTCTTGTCTCTCAACTTGAGTAAGGAAAAAAAAGCTGCCGGTGAAACACTCACTGACAGGCTTCTTTGCAATAACGCGGCGGCGGTGGTCAGGTCTTCGCCGATCAAATCCGCAGAGATTCTGTTAAGGCGCTTGAGATTCGGATCGTTTCCCCTGACCTGATCTATAAGAGGCGACTCCTCGGCCTTCTGTTTTCCCTGAGTTGTTTCAAGCAGGTGTGACGCCATTCTGGGATCTCTTCGGAAAAGATTTTTGAGTATAACGGTGCGCGCCGACTCGCGATCCATATTTTTGTCATCCTGCTCTTCAACCCATTTCCACAAATCAAGAAAAATCTTTCTGGCGGCGGCGCGATCATAAGCCCAAAGCATTTGAGCAGCCCTGGCGCGCACTTTGATCGAGGCAATAGGATCGGTCAACTTGTTCGCCTCTGATATTATTGCCTTTATCTCAGATACCGCTCTGACCGATGGCGGCGGGACTGATTTTTCAGTCCGGCTCGCAGAATTATCAGGTGATTGAGCAAAGACTATTAACAGCAAGGTTGTCAGAACGGGTTGAAGCATTTTGTTCTCCTTAACTTTTGTGACAGGATCAGACGAAAGACCTCTTTTTCCGAAACCAGAAGAAAAACAGGCCCCCAGCAAGAGCAGATAATAACGCGAGCAGAAGCGATGCGCTCGGAAGAAGACCGAGGCTTTGAGCCAGCCGGATAAGAATGTGCCTGGAATCTATACCTGCCACGGATTTTGAAAGTACGAATGGAAAAATCACAATGCAGACCGTAACAGCAGTGACAACCAGAGGAAGCATACCGGGGTTGATGTTCAATGCCAGCCCCACGGCCAGAGTCGATGTAAACCAGTTCAGCATTATCAGGAAAAGCAGGAACCGAATGCCCAGCAGATCGGTCGTGAATGAATACGAATCCGGCCCCACGAACAGGCGTATGAAGATAAAGAGAAGGTATGGAATCAGTATCAGTATCAATGCGAGCAGCCAGCAGGACAAAACATGGCCCCAGAATAAAACCCCTTTATCTATTGGCAGAGTCCTGTAAAGGACGAACGATCCGGTGCGCCTCTCCCCCTGAATGATATTCATGTAAAAGCCAAATGGCACCAGGAATGAATTGATCATTGCGAGTGGAATAAGTATCTGCTCGACGCCGCCAAGCTGCGGATCGGCAAGTGGTACTGATCCGGGAGAAAACACTGCCCAAATAACCACGATACATACCAGAGGAACGCATATTATGCCGACACGACGAAACGCAGGCTCAAGAATCAACTCCTTCCTGAGCAGAGCTTTCAACGTTCTCATGTTTTCCTGGTTCCGCATCATCAGGTTAAAGTGGGTTTCTCCTCTTCATTCCCGCCGATCCGCAAATTTGCCCCGGAGCGACTACGTTGTTGCGTAAAAGTCGCCCAGAGCTATCATTTATACTGTTCCCTTTGCAATGATTTTACTCTGGCTGCGGCTGTCCTCAATTATTGAGTTCGTGTGCGCAGGCTTGGCCGCAAATCGTTAAGACACCAGCGCCCACACCGAGACATACCGCGCAGCCTATGCCAAGGGTTGCTATGCAAATAACGGCGCATCCAAGAATCCATACCAGGCTGACCCCCGCACTCTGTAGACATGTGGACATGCATTCCCAGCTTTGAAATGGAGGCGCTACTGTAAGATGTCCCGGTTCGACATCAATTTTTTTCGCTCTTATGTTTTTGGCCGCAATTTTTTTGACAACCAGTTTTGCCCCAGGCGGGATCGTGAGTTTGTTCTTCCCTGTGGCGAGGTTCTTTGATTCTGCTCGCGGAAAGGTATTGTCCCCTGCAACCTTGACCGGAGCCTTGTTCATCTCGAAAATTAAGACAATCGGTTTAAGCTTGACCGGAGGCGCGGCATTGCGCGAGCGACCCGCCGCAAAGACCGAAGTGCATGAGAGGATTGAAACAACGATAGCCAAAGCTATAGGCTGACGACACACTTTTCTCATAGACATGATTTCTCCTTTCCGGATTTTATACTCATGCACTTATAGACAGCTTGAAAGAGAATCTTGATCGCCCGAAGAAAAAATTTGTGCTTTTTCAAACCAAGCCTCGAAATTTGCCTATCCCCCCCGCTCTTTTGCACAAAAGAGCGGAGCTTTTGGACGAGAGCATGTTTTCGCCTGTAAACCGAATCAACCCGAATTCCCATGACTGATGCTATTTCCCTGACGTTCATTTCATCCTTGCATAAGAGATCGAACAACTGTCGCTCTCGTCCGGTTAATCTGCTCAACGCAGCTTGTATTTCAGCGTGCTTGCACTCCTGCGCGGATAGCATCTCATTCTCGCGATCATAAGGCAGGTCGCTTTCATATATTTCGTTAAATCTGTGTGCTGTCTGCCTCTGGATGTGCCGCCTGACGTGATGCATCACGACTGCTTTCAGCCACGTTTTTATCGAAGCCTTTGTTTCGTCAAACGTTCGCAATCGGCGAAAATCGTCTTCGATCAGAAGCAGAACTGTTTCGTGGCTCAAGTCTTCAATCTCACCATCAGATGCAGGATGATTGTGCAGGCGCAGCGCCAGACGAACCAGGAGAAAAATTTGTGGATACAATGCTTCAACAATATGCTCAAGAGACTGCTCGTTCATATTGGTTCAATGACTTGTCCAGCAATATAACCATCATTGAGAATGATGACGCACGGGCGATGTGGAATTCTTGCAACTCTGACGAAAATTACTTCTAACCTGATATTAAAGAATGTGTCAAGGTGTTTTTTATGTGATTTTTATCTATGGCGCAATCGCTGTTGGAAGAGGAAAATCAAGAAACGCAGATTGAAACTAAAGCTTTTGGTTGCTCACTGACTTCCTCAACAGAGAGGTAACAATATGGCACTGCTTCTGAAAGAACATCATGTCTTTGAACTGCTCGATATGCCGACGGCCATCGCTGCGGTTGAACAAGCTCTCAGTGATCAGGCCGAGGGAGCGGCCACCAATCGCCCGCGTTATCGCGTAGCCACACCGACCTCCCAACTTCACGTTATGGCCGCGGGCGACCGCAGGATGGGCGTTTATGGATTGAAGGTCTACACCGCTTCGCGCAAGGGCGCACGGTTTCTCGTTCTGCTCTACGAATCGGAGACTGGCGATTTGCTGGCGATGATGGAGGCCGACCGGCTCGGCCAGATGCGAACGGGCGCAGCGTCGGGCGTGGCCACCAAACACATGTCTCGAAGTGATGCCGCGACTGTCGGCGTGTTCGGCACAGGCTGGCAGGCCGAAAGCCAGTCGATGGCTGTCTGCGCAGTGAGAGCTATAAAAGCGATCAGAGTTTATTCCCGAAGCCAGGAGCGACGCGAGAACTTCGCTCGAAAGATGGCCGCATTGCTCGGAGTCGAAGTCGCGCCAGTAGACACGCCTGAAGAAGCCGTCGTCGATCAATCAATCATCATCACGGCGACGACCTCGCGCGAGCCTGTCTTTGACGGAAAATTAGTTTCACCCGGAGCGCACATAAACGCCGTCGGATCGAACTTTCTTTCAAAAAGCGAAATCGATGTCGAGACTATTCGCCGCGCATCCATCATCGCCGTCGATTCCATTGAGCAATCAAAGATCGAAGCGGGCGATTTGATGCCCGCCGTCGAGCGCGGCGTCATACAGTGGGAATCAGTCACAGAGCTTGGCCGCGTAGTCGCGGGCCACGTCCGTGGGCGGGCGAGCGACGACGACATAACTATTTTCAAATCGAACGGCATCGCGCTCGAAGATATCGCCGTCGCCCTTGAGGTTTACAATCGCGCCCGCGAGCGAGGAGCGGGAGAAGAAGTTTCTTTATGGGGCTGAGGTCAAACTCATCTCAGCCTGTCGCTTCCAGGGCGGGGATTCAAACTGCTCCTCTTCGGTCGAGCCTTTCAGCGCGGCCGTCGACAACGCGCCGCCCGCGATTGTGGAAGCAAGAGCGTCGAAGTACGCAGTGCCGACGAAGCTCTGATGCTTGATCGCACGATAGCCGTCCGCTTCGCTCAGGAATTCTTCTTCCTGCAATCGAGAATAAGCGAGCATTCCTTCTTCGCGATAGCCTCTCGCCAGTTCATACATGCTATGGTTGAGCGCGTGGAACCCGGCGAGGGTTACGAACTGAAACCTGTAACCCATCTCGGCAAGCTCGCGCTGAAAGCGCGCGATAGTCGCTTGATCGAGTTTCTTCTTCCAGTTGAATGAAGGCGAGCAGTTGTAAGCCAGCAGCTTGCCGGGGAAGCGCGAGTGAATGGCTTGGGCGAATCGACGCGCTTCATCGAGATTCGGCTCGCTCGTCTCGCACCAGATCATATCCGCGTAAGGCGCATAAGCAAGCCCGCGCGCTATGGCCTGATCCAGCCCGCTTCGGACAGTGAAGTAACCTTCGACGGTTCTCTCGCCGGTCAGAAACTCGTGGTCTCTCGGATCGATGTCGCTCGTGAGCAGAGTCGCGGCGTTGGCGTCCGTCCTCGCGACGAGTACGGTCGGGACTCCCGATACGTCAGCGGCGAGGCGCGCGGCGACGAGTTTTTGAATGAACTCGGAGGTGGGGACTAAAACCTTTCCGCCCATGTGTCCGCATTTTTTGGCCGATGCGAGTTGATCTTCGAAGTGAACCCCGGCAGCGCCCGCTTCGATCATCGCCTTCATCAATTCGAATGCGTTGAGCGTGCCGCCGAAGCCTGCTTCGGCATCAGCGATGATGGGAGCGAACCAGTGTGGCCCTTCGCGGCCCTCGGCGTGTTGAACCTGATCGGCGCGTTGAAGCGCGGAGTTGATGCGGCGAACCAAGGTAGGAACGCTATCGACCGGGTAGAGACTTTGATCCGGGTAGGTGTGGCCGATGGTGTTTGCATCGGCGGCGACCTGCCAGCCGCTCATATAAATAGCTTTCAAACCGGCCTCGACCATCTGAACGGCCTGACATCCGGTCATCGCGCCGAGCGCGGCGACGTAAGGCTCCGCGTGCAGAAGATTCCACAATCGCTTTGCTCCAATCTCGGCAAATGTGTGGTTGATTTGAACCGAGCCGCGCAATCTCACAACATCTTTCGCGGCGTAGGCTCGCGTGATGCCTTCCCATCTTTTGTCCGATCTCCACTGAGCTTCGAGTTGCGCAGCCTGGGCTTCGATATTCATCACTTTCTCCTCCTTCGGGTTTTTCCTGAAATGTGAGTTGTCGGAAATTTGAACTTCTCAGACCGGATCGAACTCGCCGCGCGCTATCATATCTTCACTGATGCGGCGCGCGCTGACGTATCTTTCAACGTCTGATTCGCCTGCGTCCGGCGGCAGTTCGCGGATGATGCGGTTTAGTTCTTCATCAAACAGTTCGCTCACAAACTCCGGCGTGTGAGCGATGGCGCGACCCGTTGAATCAATCACCTTCACCCTGTCGCGGTGAAGCGTGCGTTGCGCGATCATCAATCGATAGATGCGATCCGTCGCCAGGTCTTCCATGTAACCATCGAGCAGACTCGCGCCCTTGCCGCCAAGCACTCCCGCTCGATAGCGGATGACGGTTCTCACAGCCGCGCGGGTTCCTTCGAGCGTGATTTTGCCGACGCCTTTCGGAGCAGGTCTCAGATCGGGATAACGCGCGGCAAGGTCGCGGCGCGCGTCGATCTGATTCGGAGAGGGAAACTGGCTCACGGCGATTTCATTCTGATCTGGATGACCCGTCCACGCGCCGTCCATAAGGCAGGCGGCTTCGTTGCTCTTGTCTGCGGCAAGCACTCGCAATGCGCGCTCGTTGAGTTCTGCATCCACTCGACTCGGATAAAGCGCGGTCATCCCGCCTATGGCCAGCGCGCCGCGACTGTGACATATCTCGACGAGCAGTTCGCGCAGTCGCTGAAAGAATGGAACGTCGTGCGGTATCGTGTTTCGGTCAGGCAGCGCCCACTTATCATCCTGAAGATTGAAATGTATGAGGCTCGCCATGTAATCCCATCGCCCCAGATTAAGGCCGAGAATATGGTCTCTGAGATTGTAGAGAAACTCTTCCATCTGGTATGCGAGCGGATGCGATTCGACGAGCGCCATGCACTTGATGTAATCGGCGGGCCACGCTTTCGCTTTCGCTATGGTTTGAAACAGATCGCGCCACCAGAGAGCTTCTTCGGCAGATTCGGATTTCGGAATGTAAAACGCCAGCGGATGCTTCAACTCTTCCGGGGCGATTCGGTAAGCGATCATCGCCACGTCGAAGAGCGAAGCGGAGATCAACTCTTCTTTGTCGGCAAGCACTCCCGCCTGAGAGAGGTGCAGCCCGCGCGGGCGAATCCATAGCACGGCGTCGCTCTTTTTGATTTCAACGGTCTGCTGTCGCTTCTCATCGAAATAAGTGAGCTTGCAGCGCAGAGCTTCGAGTATGTTTTCGATTCCGCAAGTGAGGTTCGGCCAGCGGTTGGCCATCGAATCTTCAAGGTCGAGCATCACTCCAGGCGCTCCCGAATTTAGCATCTTGACGACAAGCTCCCGGTCATCAGCCGGGCCGGTCATCTGATTGCGCTGATCCTGGCACCACGAGGGCAGATCTATTTTCCAATCCGTCGAGGTCGCATCCGTCTGTGGGAGATGATCGGGCAACCGGCCCTCGTGCGCGCGAGCCAATGTGTCAGCGCGCTTCGCTGTGAGCGCCCGCTGTCTCGGCGTAAACTCGCGGTGCAGCCCCGTGAGGAAATCCATGAAACCGCGCGGCAGGTCTTTCTCCGCTTCGAACTCTTCAGGCGCACTGTTTATCCTCGCATCGATCATCTGCTCTCCCTTCAAGATACACAAATATCCGTTCAGGCATAAAACCTGCGTTCGATATGCCGAACTGCTTTTCAGTATGGAGAACACGATAAAGCAGGTTCGAAATATGGTCAAGCGAAAATTCGCTGTTGTTCAAAATACGGAACATAAATTCGGAATGTGGGAGTGGGGTTTTGCGAAAAAGAGCAACGGAGCGCGATAATCTGTGGGCATGAGCGTAAGTGAAGACAATTCTTCGACGGCAGTCGAACGCGCGCTGGCGATACTTGAAGCCGTAGGGCAGCGCAGCGCGGGTATGACAAACTCGGAAATAAGTCGAAAGCTTGCGATACCGAAAAGCTCGGCGAGTTATATACTGCGCACGCTGGAAAAGCGCGGCTACCTTGCGCGCGAGCGAGGGACGGGCAAGTACAAGCTTGGGCTGAAGGCGCTATCATTAGGTCGCGGAGTTGATGTCGGCGCGGATTTGAAACAAGCAGCATTGCCTGTGCTGCGCCGTCTGGTCGAGCGATACAAACTCACTGTGCATCTGGCAGTTCTCGATCACAGCGAAGCGGTCTACATAGAAAAGGTCGAAGCTCCGGGCTTCATCAAGATGGACACCTGGATAGGCAAGCGCATGGAGGTTCACTCGACGGCTGTTGGCAAGTCGCTCCTGGCGCATCTTCCCGGCGCGGAAGCCGAGGCGATCATAAAAGAGCGCGGGCTGAAGAGATTCACTCCGAAAACCCTCACCACGCGAGCAGGTTTGCTGGCCGATTTGGAAAAAGTGCGACGCAAAGGTTATGCGATTGATGATGAAGAAAACAATCTGGGCGCGCGCTGCGTCGCCGCGCCGGTCTTCGACGGATTCGGAAGGGCCGTCGCCGCTGTGGGTGTCAGCGCGACCATCACTCAGATCGACCGAGGGTCAATCGCGAAAATAGCCGAAGCGGTCAAACAGGCTGCGAGAGAAATTTCCCGGCAACTCGGCTATCAGGCGGATTCGAAAAGATAGATCATCAAATTGCCACGTTCGCCTTGGGTATGGTAAAGGTTTTGAGCGAGTTCGTTCGATGATCCACAGGAGGTATCACAGTTGAGAAAAACTTTCTGCGCGCTTGCGGCGATGTTTTGCCTGTCGGTTAGCGTTCTGACCGAGACTCCGCAAACTCAGAAGGCGAGTTTCGATGAACTGCTCGGCTCGGATGACGGCGCGGCGTTCGCCATACTTTTCAGCGCCAATCAGCGCGGCAATATCGACACCTGTGACTGAAATCATCCCCGTGGGGGGCTGGCGCGTCGCGTCGGCTATGTTGAAGGTTTCAGAAAAAAATTCAAAGAGACGCCCGTGCTTGAGGTGATAGCCGGATTTTTTCTCTACGACAGCACCGGCTATACGGCTTCTGTCATGCTGCAAAACGAACAGATGGTCGGCGCCTTGAGCCGCTGGCCTGTCGATGTCATAAACCTCGGTCGCTTCGATCTGATTTACGCGCAAAAACTACTGGCGAAAGAAGGGATGGAAGCGCGCATAGCGGCCTATCCGATGATCAAAAACATCATCTCGGCCAATGGAGTTTTCAGCCCCGACGCAGCCGCGCCGCCCGCATTCCTGATCCGGGAGATCCGCGGCCCGCGAACCGGAGGCAAGAAGATCAAAGTCGGATTCGTGGGACTGGCCGAGCCGATCAAGCCTGCCGGTGCAATCGATATAACGGTGACGGATATTTACGCGGCGGCGAAGCGGGCCATCGCTGAGGCGCGCAAACAATGCGATCTACTCGTGGTGCTTGCGCACTCGGAGTTGCAGACAGCCGCAAGGATAGCAGAAGAAAATCCGCAGGCCGATGTGGTCATCGCGGGCAACGCGACGACCGTATTGAAGCCGCGTCAGGTGGGAAACACGCTCGTCCTTTGCGCTGCTCCCGGCAATACACAGGAAGGCGACCTCCGCGTTTACATAAACGCGGACGGAAGGTTCACTTTCAATTTTCGCTCGACTGATCTCGATGCGATTATCCCTGATGACCCCCAGGCCGCAGCCTTTGCAGACGCAGCGCGTCAGGAAAGAAACAAGCTCCGTTACAGGTAGACTGAAAAGCTTGCTGCCGCGTCCGACGCGCTGCTAGACTGATTGCGTTATGCGCACCGCGAAGCCAGTCGTCACTATTGCAGCAGTCGTCGTTCTTGCGACGGCGCTCGCGTGGTCGCAGGTGTGCGATTTGAACTGCGCTTTTTATGGTTGCGCAAAGCCCGCTCCGGTGAAGTCGGCAACAACTACCCATCACTGTCACGAGCAGCCTTCCGAGCCGACCAATCCATCTCATGACGATTCGCAAAAGTGTCCGGGCCACGTCGATGCAGCGGCAACGGTGCCTGCCGCCATAGCTTTTCACCTGTCCGACGCTCCGCTTGCGCAGCCCTTAGCTGTTGAAACTTTTTTGCCGATCTCTCTCACGCTCAATCATTCATCCGCCGCGCTTGCGGCACTCCCTCTGAGATCACCTCCCACACTTTCGGCGCTGAGAATTTAATTCCTCCTGCGGTTCTGTAGATGAAGTGGAACCGGAGGGCCGCAGTCTGCCTTTCGGATGCTATGCGACCTGCTGAACTAAGGAGGAGTATGTCAACGAATGTAAAGTCGCGGGCGAAAAAGCTGGCGATGGCGATACTGTTTTTTCAACTCGCATCCCCTGTGGCTTTCTCGCAATCGAACGCCTGGGAGAAAGCCGCGAACGCTGAACATAAGCAAACAGACAATGCGACGGCGCTGACTCTCGCCGAGCTTGAGCGGATGGCTTTGGAGAATAATCCGACGCTGGCTCAGGCTGACGCGGCCATTCGCGTGGCCGAAGGAAAAAGAAAACAGGCGGGGCTTTTTCCAAATCCCATAATCGGCTATCAGGGCGAAGAACTCAGCACACGGGCCTTTTCGGAAAAAAGCGAGCATTTCTTTTTCGTCGAGCAGACGATACTCACGGGCGGAAAGCTCAAAAAGAGTCGCCGCATCTTCGAACACGAACAGACAGAAGCCGCTGCTGAAAAAGAAGCTCAAAGGCAGCGCGTGTTGAATTCAGTTCGCCTGCTTTACTACGAAGCCCTCGCCGCAGATGAGAGAATCGAGCTAAGAAAACAACTCTCCCGACTGGCTGATGAAGCGGTGAAAATTTCGGAAGAGCTTTTCAACATAGGACAGGCCGACCGCCCCGACCTGCTCGAAGCTGAGGTCGAAGCCCAGCAGACGGAACTCGCTTTGATCGATGCCGAAAACGACAGAGAAAAAACCTGGCAGATGATGGCCGCCGTCGTCGGAAACCCTGCGCTCAAACCTGCAAAGCTTGCGGGCAACCTGGAAGCCGCAGTTCCTGCGCTCGACAGAGAGTCTTTGCTTGTCTCGTTGATCGGCGCAAGCCCTGAAATCAAGAGTGCGCGTGCGCGAGTCGAGCGTGCGCGAGCCGTTATTGATAGAGCAAAAGCAGAGCGCGCCCCTGATATTTTTCTGCGCGGCGGTTTCGGGTACAGCCTTGAAAAGCTCGAAGGCACAGGCCGCGCAACCGGCCCTGAAGGCTTCATCGAAGCGGGCATCCGCATCCCGCTCTTTAATCGCAATCAGGGAAATATCGCGGCGGCTCAGGCGGAACTCCTAATCGCAGAGCGCGATGTCCAACGTCTTGAACTTTCGCTGCGAGCGCGTCTCTCTGCGGTCTTTGCCGAATACTCATCTTCGCTGCGCGCGGTCGAGCGATTTCAGCAAAGAATTCTGCCTCGCGCCGGGAAGGCTTACGAGCTTTATCTGGCGAGCTTTCGTCAGATGGCCGCTGCGTATCCGCAGGTACTCATAGCGCAGCGCACCATGTTTCAGGTGCGCGAAGAATACATCCGGGCGCTTGCGCGTCTTCATCAGAACGCGATTCGATTGCAGGGCTTCCTGCTCACGGGCGGACTCGACGCACCCGCGATGCGAGGAGCAGCAGAAGAGGGCGCAGGCGATGCAAAAGATCGTTGAAGGATCGAGTGAGCAGTCATTGATGTAACGCGATCTCGAAGATTGCGCTTCGCCCCGAAAGTATGACCATCGAGGGCCGCGCAAGCTAACAGCTTGCGCCACTTTCTTAGAGGAGCTAAATCATGAACAAGAGCAGACGAAGTTTTCTGCGAGGCGCGACCTTCCTCGGAGCCGGACTTGCCGCAACTCAACAGGCCTCGGCCCAGCGCGATCACTCGCAACACAAAACCGCAGTCAGTCAGCCCAGCCTGTCAGAAGGCTCTGTCGTCCCTGTGCATACGCCCGACATTCCGAAACTTCCTTTCTCTGTGGAGGGCGGCGTGAAGGTTTTTCAACTGACAGCAGAGCCGGTTAAAAGAGAATTTCTCCCCGCTTCACCGCTGGGACCGGCAAAGGTAATCGATGTGTGGGGCTTCAACGGCAGTATGCCCGGCCCGACAATCGAAGTGAACGAAGGCGACCGCGTGCGGATTCATTTTCACAACAAGTTGCCTGAACCCATAACGCCGCACTGGCACGGGCTGGAGGTGCCGATTGAAATGGATGGCGTTCCCGGCATCAGCCAGCCGCTCATTCTTCCCGGCGAGAAGTTCACTTATGAATTCACGCTTCATCAAAACGGAACCTTCTTCTATCACTCGCACATGCCTATGCAGGAGATGCTGGGGCTGATCGGGTTTTTCATCATCCATCCGAAAAGACCTCATCAGCCGCGCGTCGATAAAGACTTCGGCCTGATCCTTCAGGAGTGGGCTATCCTTCCGAACAACACTATACCCAACACTTTGTCGATGGAGTTCAACTGGCTCACCCTAAACGGCAAGGCCGGCCCTGACGCCACGCCTTTGATCGTGCGTCAGGGCGAGCGCGTGCGAATACGATTCGTGAACATGGGAATGGATCATCATCCTATGCACATGCACGGTCATCAGTTTTACGTCACAGGAACGGAAGGCGGGCGCATTCCCGAATCCGCGTGGTATCCCGGCAACACTGTGCTGGTCGGAGTGGCGCAGGCTCGCGATGTCGAGTTCGAAGCGAAGTACACAGGAGACTGGATGGTGCATTGTCACCTGCCGCATCACATGATGAATCAGATGGTCTCGATGGTCGGCCCGATGTCGCACGTCGGCCACGGTATGCACACCGGAATGGGCATGGAAGAGGGCATGGGCATGATCAAAAAAGGCCCCGCGATGTCCGAAGAACTCGGCCCCGGATTGGGACGCGGCATGGGGATGACGGCAAGAGAAAGAGAGACTTCGAACCTCGTCGGTCAGCATCAGCACGGGGATGCAAAGCCAACGGTTTATGTCTGCCCGATGCACCCGGAAGTCCGATTCGACAAACCGGGCAAGTGTCCAAAGTGTGACATGGCTCTAGTCCCCGCAGAGCAGGCAGGCAGGCGCGTGCCGGGCTATCCGCAGGATATGTGGATGACGATGGATGAGGCGGTTGAGAAGCCTGAAACCTACGGGCTGGCGAAAGACTGGACAGGCTCGATGATGGGAATGATGACGCTTGTGCGAGTGCTGACGCCTGAGATGTACGACAAGGTTATGGCCAAAATAAAAGAAGGCCGAGTCGAGACGAAGAAGAAAGTAGAAACGCACAAGCATCCTTGATTGAACAGTGTCCTTTGTCCTTCGTCATTAGTCCTTTGCAAATGACCAGTGACTAATGACGAAGGACAACCGCTTTGTTATAGTGGACACGAAAAAACAGGAAGCATAGAATGCTGACAATGCGCCGAGGAAAGTCGTCAAGGAGCGAGCGAATCTGCTGTCTGGCCATCATAGCTGTTGCGCTGTGGCTTGGCGGGCTTGGCTGCGCATTGTGCTGCGGGCTGGAAACGACGGATGCCTGCCGTGATGAAAAGCCCGCGGTTTCCTGTCACTCAGAGGCTCGTGTCGAACATCGTCAAAAACAATCGAGCGATGATCATTCAACCGATTCCATCTCCGGGCAGGAGGGCTTGAAAGATTGTTCTCTGTTGCCCAATCAGGCGACGAGCCTCGCCGTCACCTCGCGCGCTGATGATGCGCCCGACCTGCCGGAAGATCAGTCGATGCCGACCGAAGGCATCATTTCCCGCAAAGAAGTTTTCATACCCGCGCATTTTCCTCTAAAACGCGGGCAAGCATACCTGCAATTTTGCGCGCTCCTGATTTAAGGGCCGTAGTGTGTCCACTCGAATAATGAAGCGACGCAAGCCCGCCTTGCGTCGGTTGATTTTTTTGCGCGAAGGCTTGAGGTAGATTCATCACTGCCCCACTCAACGCGCCTTCTTAGGGAGAAATGCAATATGCGCGCAAAGATTTTTTTCACTGCATCCTTTCTATTTATCGCCCTGCTAGCCGCCGCCTGCAAAACCGATCCTTCATCAGCAGGCGATAAAATCATCAAGTCGACGAAGTCAGGCGATATGACCGTCGCTATCGCCAGCGCGACAGGCGACCTCAAAGTGGGAGACAACGACCTGATGCTTTCTTTCACGGATGCGTCAGGCAATCTGGTCGATGTCGGAGCCGCATCGCTCACTTTTCACATGCCGGCGATGGGCGCGATGGCCGAGATGAACGACAAAGCCGAGCTTACGACCAGCGACACTCCGGGCAAGTATCGCGCTCAGGTCAAAATAGAAATGACCGGCACCTGGGAAGCGCGGATCGCTTATCAGGGATCGCGCGGCCAGGGGCAGGCGACGATGAATGTTCAAGCGAAATGAGCAGCGGGGAGTGAATGGGAGAATGGGGGAATGGGAGAATGTGAGTGATAAGTCTTTTCTCCCACTCTCCCATTCCCCCACTCATTCTTCTCCCACTCCCACACTCAGCCGCAGGGATGACTCATGATAAATCGGATAATCGAATTCTCGCTCCGCAATCGCTTTTTGATCGTGGCCGTTTATCTGGCCCTGGCAGGCTGGGGCTACTGGGCGCTCACGCGCACACCGATAGACGCCATACCGGATCTATCGGACAATCAGGTGATAATTTTCACCGACTGGATCGGACGCAGCCCGCAGGAAGTCGAAGATCAGGTAACTTATCCGCTTACGACTTCTTTGCAAGGGCTGCCCGGTGTGCGCGCAGTGAGAGGACAATCGGCCTTCGGTTTCTCGATGATAAATCTCATCTTCGAAGACTCGGTCGATCTGTACTGGGCGCGCTCGCGCGTGCTTGAGCGATTGAATCTCGTCACCAAACAGTTGCCCGAAGGAGTCATTCCCACGCTCGGCCCTGACGCGACGGGCGTGGGGCAGATTTTCTGGTACACGGTCGAAAGCGAAGGCCACACGCTTCGCGACCTGCGAACGCTTCAGGACTGGTTCATACGTTATCAACTCAACTCCGTTCCGGGAGTGGCCGAAGTCGCGTCCTGCGGCGGCGAGGTTCAGCAGTATCAGATCGATGTCGATCCCAACAGGTTGCGGGCCTACTCGATACCGTTTTCGATGATCGTCGAGGCGGTTAAGCGAAGCAACACGAATGTCGGCGGAAATGTCATCGAGCAAAACGGTCAGTGGTCGGTCGTGCGCGGCGTGGGATTGATCGAATCCACCGCCGACGTCGAAAACATAGTCATCGGTTCAGCCAACGGCACGCCGGTTTATGTGAAAAATGTCGCCAGCGTTCAGATAGGCAATGCGTTTCGACTGGGCGCGTTGGATCGCGACGGCAAAGAAGCCGTGGGTGGAGTGGTCATCGCTCGCTACGGAGTCAACACTCTCGATGTCATAGAAGGCGTAAAGCAGAAGCTCGAATCGCTCAAGGCGGGGCTTCCCCCCGGCGTCAGCATAGTTCCCTTTTATGACCGCACCGAATTGATTTTGAGAGCGACCGACACGCTCAAGCGCGCGCTCATCGAAGAGTTGATCCTGGTCACGTTAGTTCATATCGTCTTTTTGTTTCACTTCCGCTCGATACTGATCGTGACTCTTCCTCTGCCGCTTGCGGTGCTGACATCGTTTTTGTTTATGCACTACATGGGCATCAGTTCCAACCTGATGTCGCTTTCAGGCATAGCCATCGCCATCGGCGTTCTGGTAGACGCAGGGATAGTCGTCACCGAAAACGCATTTCGATACATGGAAAAAAATCACATCTCTCCGCGAGACCGCAGACGTGTGTGGGAGGGGGTGAGGGAATCGACGCGGCTCGTAGGGCGACCCATTTTCTTTTCGATGGCGATAATCATTCTCGCCTTCATACCGGTTTTCGCGCTCACGGGACGCGAAGGAAAACTTTTTCATCCGCTCGCTTTCACCAAAACTTTCGCTATGGTCGGGGCGACCATAATCGCGGTGACCTTAGTGCCTGTGCTTTGCTCTCTTCTGCTTGGCGGAAAGTTTCACGCTGAAGAAGACAATCGCGTGATGCGCGGATTGAATCATCTTTATCGCCCCGCGCTCAGATTCGCGCTGGCCCATCGCGCGCTCACGATCAGCATCGCCGCACTGCTCTTCGCTGTGGCTTTGCTTTTCGCTACTTCTTCAAGCTGGCTGCCCGCGCTTCGCGCCAGCGCATCGGGCATTCCTCTGATCGGCCCCGTGATTCAAAGAATGCATCCCATCGGCAGCGAGTTTATGCCTGCGCTCGACGAAGGCGATTTGATGTATATGCCTATAACCGATCCCGCGATTTCGATAAATGAAGCTCTGCGAGTGATGCAGATGCAGGACGAAATCATCGGCTCGTTTCCCGAAGTCGCGTGGGTTGTGGGCAAGGCAGGCCGCGCTGAGACATCGACCGATCCCGCGCCCGTGAACATGAACGAGACGATCATTCACCTCAAGCCGCACGATCAATGGCGCGAGGGGATGACGCGCGACAAACTCGTGTCGGAAATGGATGAGCGGCTTTCGATGCCCGGAGTGACCAACATCTGGACGCAGCCGATCATAAATCGAATCGAGATGCTCTCGACAGGCATTCGCACTGAGATAGGCGTCAAGATTTACGGCAGCAATCTCCACGAGCTTGAGCGTTTATCGCGCGAAGTTGCCGAGGCGCTCAAAATGGTTCCGGGCGCGTCGAACGTTTCGCCCGAACCGATCACCGGCCAGCCTTACATCGATATCTCGATAGATCGCCAAGCGGCTGCGCGATATGGAATCGACGTCGGGGCAATTCAGGAAGTCATCGATACGGGCATCGGCGAAACCAACCTCACAGTGACAATCGAAGGCCGCAAACGGTTTCCCGTCCGCGTGCGTTACGCGCCTGAGTTCAGAACGACGACCGAGGGGCTTGGCCAACTGCTCGTACCCGCGCCCGGCGGCGCGCAGATACCGCTCTCTCAGCTTGCCCGGATTCGCACAGTTGACGGGGCTTCGATGATATCGAGCGAAAACGGATTGCTGCGCGGAGTGGTTCTGCTCAACGTGCGGGATCGCGACGTGGTGAGCTTCGTTGAAGAAGCGAAGCAGACAGTCAGCGAGCGCGTAGCTCTTCCAGCAAGCTACTACGTCGAGTGGACTGGTCAGTATGAAAATCAGCAGCGAGCCAGGGCGCGATTGCAGATCGTGCTTCCTGCGGCGCTCGTGGTCATATTCCTTCTGCTTTATTTCACCTATCATTCTCTGATCGAAGCAGCGCACGTATTGATGGCTGTGCCGTTCGCGCTATCGGGCGGAGTCTTTCTGCTCTACGCGCTTGAGTACAATTTTTCTGTCGCGGTCTGGGTTGGATTCATCGCTCTGTTCGGAACGGCGGTGCAGACAGGGATGGTGATGGTGATTTATTTGAATGAAGCGGTCGAGCGCAAGCGCGATGAGATGGGCGGACGCTTGACGCGCGAGTCATTGAAGGAAGCAGTGATGGAAGGCGCGGTGTTAAGGCTGAGACCCAAGCTTATGACGGTGACGACGGTGGTCGCAGGGTTGTTGCCGATCATGTGGAGCGCCAGCGCGGGGGCTGAGGTGATGAAACCGCTGGCCACGCCGGTTCTCGGCGGTATGGTTTCATCGCTATTGCATGTGCTTGTAGTAACGCCGGTGATTTTCTTCTGGCTGCGCGAGCGCGAATTGAAGCGACACGGAGAACTTGAAGACGAAACGAGCGATGAGGCCGAGAAAGAAGAAGTAGCTTTGTAGTTTTTATTCGAGCGGGGTATTTATGAGAATGAAAAGTTTCCTGATGCAGTCAGACTTTGTAGACGGAGAAGTTATTTCAATCAAGGCTCTTCACCTCGCCTTTCTTCTGTGTCGACGTGAGGGGATTTCGACGCAGAGACGCAGAGACGCAGAGACATCGCAGAGAAGGAAACTCTGCGCCGACTCCGCGCCTCTGCGTCTCTGCGGTTCATACCCCTTCCTCTGTTCATACTGCCGAAGCTCTCTGAAGCGACCACAAAATCCAGTAGCATCTGAGAATTTCAGCAGCGCGAAGTTTCTTCAGAGTTGGTTAAATGTCTACAAAAAAGCCATCGCCGTGGCGATGATTCTCCTTTCGTTTTCATCCGTCGCGCTTCCGCAATCGATGGATGAGAAAGTCGGACTCGTGACATCTGAAAAAATGCAGCAACAAATCGACTCTCCAACCCGAACGTCTTACGCGCAGTTCATCGACCCTGTAGATGGTCGGACTTCGGATGATCTGGTTCGATACGCGCTGGCAAACAACGGCGATCTTCAGGCGGCGCGCATCGCCATCACTCAAGCGCGTTCGATGGTTCGTCAGGCCGGACTGAAAGCCAACCCGATGATCGAGGCGAGTCGCACAGATGCGCTCAACACACCAGATAACAATTTGATGTTCGGGGCCGAACTGCCTCTTGAATTAGGGGGTCGTCGCCGCGCTCGCGTGGCCGTCGCCGCGCGGGAGCTTGAAATGCGCGAAGCCGAAGTGGCCGACTTCGAACGACGGCTCACGGCTGAAGCGCGAATGAAGTATTCGGAAGCGATAGCCGCCGCGCGCAATCTGAAATTCACTGAAGATATGCTGGCGCTCACCCGCGATTCTTTTCGACTGGTCAGCGTCAGAGTCGAGCGTGGCAAGAGCGCGCCGCTTGAACAGAATCTTTTGTCAGTCGAGGTCAATCGCGTGGAAGCGATGCGAATAAATTTCGAGAGCCGCATGGAAGTCGCTATGCTCGAACTGAAAAAGATCGCCGGTATGCCTGTTGAAGAAAACCTGCGATTGCGCGGCGAGTTCATACTCGATCATCAGCCGCTTTCGCGAGAAGAAGCCATCAGACAGGCGATTGAAAAAAGGCCCGACATCGCGGCCCTGCGCGCTGCCGAAGCCTTAGCCGCAGCCGCAGCCGAACAGTCGCGCGTCGAAGGCAAAGCGGACGCAAGCCTCTTTGCAGGATATGAGCGAATGCGCGCAGGATTCGATGTGAGAGGACTCAATGAGTCGGGCGCGTTTGTGCCGGTTGACGGCATCTTTCACAATGTGACATTCGGCATAAAGCTGATGCTGCCGGTGAGAAATAAAAATCAGGGCAACATAGAAGCCGCCCTCGCTCAAAAAGAGGCTGCGCGCAAACGCCGCGAGTTCGCCGAACTTATAGCGCGAAACGAAGTCACGGCGGCTTACGCTCGATACGAACGCGCGAGAGAAGCGATGGCGGTCTATCGCGACCGTGTGCGCGATCAGGCGTTGAGAAATCTCGAAGTGGTGCGTCAGACTTATGAGCTTGGGCAAAAGGCCGCGCTCGATTACGTTGCAGAGCAGCGCCGGTTCGTCGAGATCGAAACCGCCTACACCGAAACGCTCAAGGAATACCTCGACGCGCTCGTGGAGATAGAGCGCACAACCGGTCTGGCAGGGGCCAGGGGTCGGAGTAGGGAACAGGTGACAGGTGATAGGTGACAGGTGGGAAATCACCAAGTCTGTAACCTGTAACCTGTAACCTGTCACCTCCTGACTTCTGACTCCAGACTCTCGACTCCAGATTTTTTCAGGGAGCATCGATTATGAATGACGATAACAACGCTCAACAAAATGATGACGCGGAAAAAATGGCGACCGTCAAAACCGGCCGCTCGCGCAAACGATGGATCGTCGCTGCCATAGTGATCGTCGCTCTTGCCGCAGTCGCTTCGATATTTATTTTCATGCGCGATGCAAGTCGAACTCCGGCAGCGGGTCGACCTGTGCCTGAACCGACGATTGATCCATCAGGACGGAGCGGCTCCGCGACTGCGACGACGCCGCGCCCCGGAGATATGGTCATTACTATACCGGCGGACAAGCTTCAGAATGCGCAACTGAAAATCGAGGAAGCGACCATTCAACAGGGCGTCGCTGTCGTCGCCGGGATGCGCGCGACAGGCGTGGTGCAATCGAACGCTTACAAGGAAATCCCCGTGCTGCCCATCGCGGGCGGGATAGTCCGACAGGTCAAGGCAGAGCTTGGCGAGAGGGTTCAAACGGGTCAACCGCTCGCGGTGATTTTCAGCACGCAGCTTGCCGAAGCTCAAGCCGCATATCTCAAAATGCTCGCCGATCTGGAAGAGCATCATCAGCATCATCGTCGCACTGTGGAGCTTGTCGAGATTGGCGCGGCCAGCCGCGAAGAGCTTGAGCAGGCAACGGCAAGATACAAGATGGCGCAGGCGGAACTCGCTTCTGCGCGTCAGATGCTTCTGCTTCTGGGTATGACAGAAAAGCGGATCGATGATCTTCGCGCGCCGGACAAGATATCGCCTCTCATAACGGTTGAGTCGCCTTCGTCAGGCACGGTGATTTCGCGCTCGGTCAACACCGGAGAAGTCGTGATGGAAGGCAAGGAGTTGTTTCGCGTCGCCGATCTTTCCTCTGTCTGGGTGATGGGACAGGTTTATGAAAACGATTTTGCGTCCGTTCGCCTGGGCGCGCAGGCCACCATCACCACGCCCGCTTATTCGGGCAAAACTTTCACGGGCCGCGTGTCTTACATCGACCCAAGGGTTGACACGGCGACGCGCACCGCTCAGGTGCGAATAGAAGTGGCGAATCCTTCTGAGATGTTGCGACTCGGAATGTTCGTCGATTTGATATTCGGAGACGCGCCTCAACCAGGCAAACAGGCGGTGATGGTGCCGCGCTCCGCAATTCAAAGCCTCGGCGCAAAGCAGGTAGTTTATGTAGCGACCCGCGAGCCGGGCCAATTCATTCAACGCGAAGTCAAGGCGGGCGCGGAAGCGGGCGGACTTGTAGCGGTTTACAGCGGATTGAGCGCCGGCGAAAGAGTCGTGACCGAAGGAAGTTTTCTGCTCAGGGCCGAAAGCTTCAAGGTCAACCCTTCGCAGCTTGCCTCGTCGCCCGCGCCTGCTCTGCCGCAGACGCAAGAGGCGAAACAGGAAAACGGAGCGCGGGTTCAATCTATAGAAATAGTTGTTTCTGAAAACGGATTCGAGCCGTCGATCATAAAACTGAAACGAGATATTCCGGCGCGTTTGACCTTTGTGAGAAAGGTTGAAGAAACCTGCGCGACAGAAGTGGTCATCGCCGACTTCGGCATCACTCGCGATCTGCCGCTCAACAAATCAGTAGTGATCGAATTCACTCCGAACAAAGCGGGCGAATTTTCCTTCGCCTGCGATATGAAAATGATCGGAGGAAAGCTGATAGTGCGCTGACTGAGGCGTGAATCATCGATGAAATGAATCGTTGTTGAAAATCCATCATCGCTGCTCTGCGATCTGCTCTAATTTCTTCTTTGATTTCTTCCCGCCGGGTTTGGGCAACGGATCGCCGAGATATGAATAATATGCTTTGGGCGAGGTGAGGTCATCGGCATTTGATATCTTGCGCCCTCTCACTTCGACATTCGTTTCGAGCCTGACCGCAACTAGCGATTTTTCTCCCGCAGGCACGACAGCGCCTTTGGGAGCGCGCACGATCAGAGCATTGCGCGCAGGCTGACCGAGAATATCCGCTTTCTTGTCGCCGAAGAATACTTGGGCGACCTGCTGAAGATTGACTCCTTTTATAACGACATCCGGCTCGGCATTATAATGGCCCGATGAACTTTCAATCGCAGTTATCGAAGGTCTGAGCGGAAGCGAAATATCGAGAGTCTTGGGCGACCCGGTTTGAGGAGTCACCTTGAGAGAAATCGTGTCTCTTGGGAAGGAACGAGCCTGCCCTTTGCCCGATGGTGGTCGCTCCTCGTCATGGTTTACCTCGACGGTCAACCGGAATTTGTCTCCTGCCTGCGCAGGGACAGTGCAACTGCTTGAGAGATTTCCGCCCGAGCATTTGATCTGCCCGTCAGCGGGTTTTGTCATCTCGATAGTAGCGATGGGTTGTCCGGGTAGCGTCAGCACGAGGTCGACTTCAGCCTTGTTTCCGGGCAGAGGGATATAGCGGGCTATCTCAGGCTTTTGGGACGCGCCGAGGTCATACTCGCGCGACTTCGTTTCAAAAGACTGTCTGGTGGACTGACTGATCGTGACTTTGAATTTTTCAGGTAGTGGGGTTGGCAAAGTGACTTCATATTCTTCAGTCGAAATCTGCTTACTCGGTCTCATCTGGCCGTTGATGTAGATTTTCGCGCCAGGTCTGAAACCTTTGCCCATCAAAGTTGCAATGGTCGGGCAAAAAGGAAGCCTGGGATGGCAAGCGACTTTCGGAGGCCGGATTTCATCGAAGCTGAACTCATCCATGAACATGGGGTTGATGCTACTGATATGTTTAAGCGAAGTAGGAGGAATGTTTTCAGGCTTGAACCTCAATTCAAAAGAGTTTATATCGGACGTTTTTTCCGGCGTCACCAGTGTGATGAACGGCGTGCCGATGTACTTATCGCCCATAGAAAACTTCAGTATGAGAGTGCCGGAGTTGACAATCTCGTACTCGCCTTTTATTTCCGAGCCGTTGTTCCGCTCTATTTCCTCCTCACTCGCATTTCTGGCTATTGAGATGACAGGTTTAAGATGAGTCCCATTGATCAGGACGCCCAGTTGTTGAGTTGCGGTTGGAAAATTCCTGCCCTTCAACAGAACCGTTATATCGCTGCCCTTTCTCACAGGTGTGTAAGCTATACTGTCGACAAAAAATTTCTCAGTGTGTTCATTGGGAATCAGTATGGAGAAATTCTCCTCTGAAATCACAGGCTGCTCCGTAGGGGTCTTGTCTTTTTTGTAGGCCCGGCCTGTAGCAGATAGCTCCAGTGCTAAAGCGTCTTGCGGGACAGCCAGCACTGCATAGGTCGTGCGCACGCCGGGAGCCATGCGTCTGGTTCCCGGCAGCGGCCCGAATGTCCAGCCAAAAGTATTGCTACCTTTGCCATATCCTGATGCAAAAATATCCTGCTGGACGAATTGCTCGTACAATTCCTTCTGGCGCTGATAATCGATTTTTCCGGCAAACCCGATAATAAATTTCAGCCCAGCGAGTATCGCGGTCTGTTTTATCACAGCGTGAGACTGATTGACGTTGAGCGCACTCTGGCGCGGGATGATGTCCAAAGCGCGCACGCCGGCTTCTGTAATTAAACGCCCGACCGGTCTCCGATGCCACGGGCTTATGACATCCTTGAGCGTTTTGGCTTTAGACTGGGCGTCGTTATCCGGGGAAGAACTGATATTGTTATTTCTATAATATGCCTCTGCCTTCCACTCGATCTGAGCCACGTAATCGTGGGCTTTCCCGTCGACTGTGTAGATTGATGCTGGCAACTCCAGAAAGATGACCCGATAATCGGAGCCGACTTCGACTCTGAGCAGGGACAACTGTTTGGAGATGATGACATACTGCATCTGGATGAAGTTATCGAGCGTTATTTCCGCGCTCAGGTTTGGCTTATCAAGGTTGGATATGACTTTCTCAATGAACGCCTTGTAGGTATCCGACGTAGGCAGTTGTCCAGTTTGTCCTAGAGTAGGCGTTGTAAGGTTAGGGTCTGCAACCGTGGCATTAGCCTCCGTCGTCAATGGGGGTATTTCTTCGTCGAGATCAGCCGCTTCCTTTTCGCGCTCGCTCTTCTGTCGGTTGAGTTTTGGGATCTGATTCTCGATTTCGGCCAGTCGCTCGATTTGCCCCGGCTTCCTGTCGGCTTCCGCTATATTTTCCAGATCCTTCTTTTCCTCCTGTAATTCTGCCAGCTTCTTATTGATCCGGCTGGATTCGGTGTTAGCGAATTCTCTTGCCGCCCTCTTTTCGTCCAGCTTCATTTGAGACATCTGTTTTCGCGCCACATCGGATCGATACTTATCGAGCGCGAGGCGGTTCTTTACGCCCATGGCCTGATCGAGTTGGGCTTCTATGCCGAGGAACGACCTGAGTACTTCTATCCGATTTGCGTTTATTTTGTTCGGATCGAGATCAGATTCTTCCGGAAACTTGGCCTTCAGTCCCCGGTTCTTTTTGTGCATCTGCGCGATGAAGTAGTGAGCCTGACCGAGCGACCATATGGAAGGCTGGCCGATGGTTATCTGAACTTTTTCGAGAATGTCTTTTCGATCATCAGCTTTCGCCCGCACAGGCAGCAGCGATATGAACAAGGTTATGCAGACAGCAAAGACGATGGTGCGTTGCCAGAACGAAGTTCTACCCATGATTTCATGCCTCCAATCATTTAAGTGCCGGATAGAGTACGTGCAAAATTTGTACTCGTCCTATTATGGTGATTCGTCGAAAACGTTTCATCCTAGCTGCAAAAAAGCGGCAAAGAGGGGGTGCGCGAAATGAAAGTAG
>DLHY01000056.1 GCA_002483445.1 Blastocatellia bacterium UBA7656 | reverse complement strand
GAGCGCGTCGGTGATCGCTGGTATTATCGCCGCTCAGTCGCCCTCAACAGCGGCATTCATCCGAGTTGCGTGATGTGCCATACGAACTTCACGCCCAACCAGTGGGTGGGCGCGCTCATGACACGAGTGCCTATCAAAGACAACTAATCCCAGTGGTCAGGGGGCCGAGTGCGGAATGCGGAGTGCAGAGTGCGGAATCGGGAGTCGATCAATTCCGCATTCCGAATTCCACACTCCGCATTCGAATGACTCCTGATGATCATCTCTTCATCGACGCTTCGCGGTATGCGACCGCCAAAGCGGGGCCGACGACGTAAGAGCCGAATGAGAGTCTTCCTACGGGAGATTCGCCCACGAATTTCTTTCGAAACTCGACGAGGCTTATACTCTTTCGCGCCTGTTCCAGACTCTCGCCCCGCGAAACCGCCGCCTCCGCCTGTTGCTTGATGTACGTGAACAACTCAGCCATCAGCTTCAGGTATGAATCGTCGCGCAGGACAGGCCCGTGGCCGGGAACGATCATCGACGGGCGAAGATAGCTCAGTCGTTCCAGCGTCGAAACCCACTCTCCGATATGCGATTGCGGATCGCCCACCAGCGGCACGGGCCACACTACCAGATCGCCCGTGACGACGATGCCTTCTTTCGGCAGATGAACCACGATGTCAGCGGCAGTATGGCCGCTCCCTAAGTGTCGAATGTCGATGATGCGATTGCCTCGATAGAGCGTCAGTCGATCTTTGATCGTTACGGTCGGAAGGACGGTCTGAGCCTGCGCGCCTTCGCTCAACACGAGGTCTATAAGCCTCAGATCGCTGTTAAAAGTTGTTCGCTCTTCTTCAGTAATACCCGCGTCGAAGAAGTTCTTGTTTTTTCCCAGCATCTCGCGCATCTGCTCGGCGAATCGGGGGGCGCCCTCAAGAAAGCTCTTTCGATTGACTGCGCCCTGATCGGGCAGGTACTCGTGAGCAAATTCATGGGCGATGAACTCGACTGTCGGGAAGGCGTCGCGGTAAACCTGATTCCCTCGGATATGGTCATCGTGATAGTGCGTGTTGATGACGTACCTGACCGGCTTGCTTGTCAGCTTGCGAAGAGCCGCCAGCACTTCTCTGGTTATCGCAGGAGCGCCGTTCGAGTCGACGACTATCACATCATCGTCATTGATGATGAAAACATTGTTGGCATCGACCATCAGCCCCGGCGGCTTGTTGCGTATAACCGCATAGACGCCTTCAGCCAGTTTCTGGACTTCGAAATCAGCGGCAACGCTTTGAGCTTTTGCGCTCTGAGATGCAGACCTGCCCGGAACGCTGACGAAGATAAGCATCACGACGATGAGAAACCAGACACAATTGAGCCAAATGCCCGGACGGGTTTGCTTCCTGCTGTTCATTCATACACCTCTGTTTTGATCTGGTTCTTTTGAATCAGGCGCGGGGCGATACAACTGTTTGAATCGTCCTGAGCCTGGTTTCTTTCATCAGCAGAGTAGTACGTGCGCGTTTCCATAGCGAACGACAAAGCGTGACATCCGCATAATGTCCGTTTTTTACGCGCAAGTATTGAAGCCGGAGCAGCGTCAGTCATCGCTTTCGGCGTTCATTCGTTTTACCATCGTCAACGAATCGCCGCTCGCCGCTACTTCGAATCCGATACGGTGATACAATCTCACGGCAGGATTATCCGATGATACGCTCAGGGAAATCGCTCCGAATCGATTCTCTGTTTGTTCCAAAAGGTGGGTAATCAGTTTCGTTCCCACTCCCAGCCCTCGATATTCCGGCGTGACTGCAATCGATAGCTCAGGCGTCGCATCATCAACATACCCGTAGCCTTTGTTTTCACCCGTCAGCAATCGAATCCACACGGCTCCTATCAGATGATTCGATTCATCAAGAGCGACGAATCCCGTGTCGCCGCGTTTACCCCAGCCCTCGGCATATCGGCTGATCTCAGGAATTTTTATGATGTCTCGCGGAAACGGCTGGCCGCCTTCAGGAACATAAAGCGCCTGATAGAGCATCTCCCAGAGGAATGATTGATCCTCTGACGTGAGCGGACGAATTGTGATGCTTAATGGATCGGTCAAAGTTTTTCTTCTTTTGAACAGTCGAGGAGCAATGGCCCGCGACTCACTCGAATGCGGAGAGTTTGCCGAGCAATTCTGCGCGGGTCATCCGGCAGAGATTGCCGCCAGTGAAAAAAAGGTCTTCGGTCACTTCACATTTTGCGTAAGCGGGCGGCTCGGCCAGCATCAATTCTTCGAGGCTTTCCGCTTCAGTTTCGCACAAAACCAATCCGTCAAGTTCGCCTTCGAAAACGTCTAACGAGAACACCCGACCGGAAAAGTTATGGTAATAGCGAGTCTTTCTGAGCCTGCTTCCTTCGAGGCTGTCGAGCAGTTGATACTCATCGGGCGAGAGGAGAATCCGGCTAACCGTTTGGAAGTAAGGCGAGGCCGATTCGAATTTTTTATTCAGCTTGATGACGCTACGCCCGGTATCTGAATCGGTCAGGATTCTCAGTCGAAGCCTTGCGTCCTGAAGGTATTTATCCTCGAAGGTTTTCGAGTACGATTCGACGTGGCTCTCCCAGTCCGCTTGCGGCGCAACGAGGAACCTTCTCTCATACTCGACTCTCGTGTATTTTGTTTCTTCCGCATCCATCGCGTTACACCATCCTCGCCAGCTTTCAACGAGTTTGAGGCGCTCCAGGCAGGTTCAATTGAAATACTCAATAGCTCGACATTGTACGAACACCGCTCCCTTTTCGCTCTTGTCATCGTACCTGACAGGATACTCGACACATTCAATCCAATTTCCCCAGGAGTCAACCTCATATAAATAGAAAGACCTGCTCTTGAATTGCCCATCGCCATCATATGAATATGATTCAATTACGTTTCCAGATAAGTCGCATAGGTATTGAGACCTCCCCTGAAGTTCCCCGTCTCCATTATAGGAGGAGAGTTCACTAAGTTTTCCGAACGAATCATATACGAAAAGAACTCTGTCGTGTATCAAGCCATCCCAATTATACGTAATTCTCTCAATCACTCTGCCTTTAGTATCGTAGATGTATTTTTCGAGAGAAGAAAAACCGCATAGCGACTCGCCTTTTTCGCTCACCTTCTTGCCATTCATATCGTAGATGTTCGTTTGGTAATACGAACATTCACCTGCGCATTCGCCCGTCTTGGTAGATACAAAATTAAATCCGAGCCGCACACTTTTGACTGGCCCGATCAATTCATCACGCTCTTTATCTGATAAAGCCATTGCTGCTTCGTCTAACGGAGGTCGTACTGGTTTGAGCAACTCGTCCCAATCTGGAAGAGGCTTTGAAGCTTGGGCATCTTGTCTGACCGGCTGTAAAGGCTGCATGGCAGAAGCTGCGAGTAAATTCAATTCATAGCCTCGCATACTGGAAACTCCGAGACACAATATAGCTATTGTTGTTAGAAAGGCGAGTGTACGCATAATCAGTAAAACGCGCTCCAGAAATAAGCGTTCCAGTAAGAGTCAAGCCTACTTGACTCAGCATCACCCCTGTAACCAAACGACGAAAATCATACTCGCTCGAATCGAACATCGACGCCGAACACTTCGCGGAATAATTTGGCTTTGCGATCAGCCGCCCATAGTTCAAGCTCGCAGTCGCCCTCGCCCGTTATCGAAATCAAAACCTCGTGGCCTTTCGTCTCGCATCGCGCATCGCGAACCAATTGTTGATACGACCTGTCAAGCGCGTCGGCTATTTGCAACATCGCCGCAAGCTGCAACACCGTCTCGCGCTGATTCGAATTGAGCGCGAGAAAATCTTCATGCTCGCGCCGCGCTCTTTTATCGATATTCTTCCTGGGCGTCGAGCCGCGATGATATCTCACCACGACCGCAAGCATCGCTATCTCGCCGCCCGTGAATCCCGGCATCTCCGAGTGCTTTATCAGATAAAGCGAGTGGCGATGATGATTGTTGTGCGCGATGTAATGGCCCATGTCATGAAGCAACGCCGCATACTGAAGCAGTCGCCGCTCTCCATCTCCAAGATGATGAAGCGCGCGTGTGCCGTCGAAAATTATCCTCGCAAGCCTCGCTATATGATGCGAGTGCGCCCGGTCGTAATTGTAACGACGCGCGACCGACAGCACTGATTTCGTTCGCACATCAGCAGCAATCAGGTTTTCATCCTCAGTTACGCTATCCGATACAGACTCGCCTGAAACCAATTCGACAAATCCAGCCTCGGCTGCGCGCTTTCGCAGATAATCCAGGACGATGCCTTCCCTGAGCGACCAGTCGCACGTCGTTATCGATTTCGCTCCAAGTTCCGACAGCACCGTTTCCAGAAGCAGTCCGCCGCCAACAATAATGTCAGCGCGGCCCTTGTCGATCCCCTGCACGCGGGCGCGCTCTTTTTCAGTCAATCGCACGAGCTTTCGATCAAGCTTCTTCAGTTGATCGAGGCTCGCGGTCCGGCTGAACGGTTCGAAGTCGCCCGATTCTGTGCTTCTCCCCGATTCATCTGCCATCTGAACCAGATTGAGTATCGTGCCGCTCGTGCCGATAACGAAATCGAACCCCACTGCTTTTATCTCCGAAGCCGGACGCAAAAATTCTGCGCGGATCGCTGACACGAGCTTTTCGCGCTCGCGGTCTGAAATAGGATCGGTGGTGATGAATTTTTCAGTCAGGCGAACCGAGCCGAGCCTCAGCGAACACAACAGGTCAGGCTCGCCGCCTCGCGTTACGATGAACTCAGTCGAGCCGCCGCCGATGTCGATTATCAGCCCGCGCTGAGAGTTGAAATCCGTCGCCTCCGATACGGCAAGCGCGATCAACCGCGCCTCTTCCACTCCCGGCAGCAGTTGAATATCGATGCCGACTTCCCTTCGCACAGTCTCGATGAACTCATCCGCGTTGTCCGCTTCCCTCACGGCAGCCGTCGCCGTCGTCAGTATCACGTCCGAGCCGACAGAGTCCGCTACCTGCTTGAATCGTCGCAGCGCATTGATGGCCCGCTCGACGGTTTCTTTCGACAAGCGATGCTCGCGCAGAGTCCCCGCCCCGAGTCGCGCCATATCTTTTTCGCGGTCGATTATCTCAAGGTGCTGCCCCGGTGTTGCGCGCATTATAACGAGATGAATCGAATTCGAGCCTATGTCTATTGCCGCTATTTTCATTCCTGCCCTTCGAGGTGGAAAAGGTCATGAACGATTCGGACTGCGCGCTCGGCGTCGCTTTCGGCTACGGCGCAGCTTATCCTGATGGCTGAAGTCGAAATCATCTTGATGTTGATTCCCGCTTCTCCCAACGCGGCAAACATTCGCGCCGCGATATCAGGCTGATCCATCAAACCCGCGCCGATGATGCTCACCTTCGCAACATCTTCATCAATCATCACGCCTTCAGCTTCTACCCTGCGCGACACCGATTCGAGCGCCTCGCGCGCCGTCACCAGATCATCACGCCTTACAACGAACGTGATGTCATTGACCAGGCGATCCTGATGAAACGCCTGAATGATCATATCGACTGCGACTCTTCGCTCGGCCAGAGAGCCGAACACTGCGCCCGCTATGCCTGGACGGTCTGGCACTTTGAGTATTGCGAGCCGCGCCTGATCGCGATCAACCGTCACGCCGCTCACCGGCCTGTAAATTTCCATCTCATCCGCTCCTCTTAAAATCGTCCCCTCGAAATCCGGGTCGAAGGTATTTCTCACTCTCACTTTCAAACGATGATTGCGCGCAAGCTCGACGGCGCGAGGATGAAGCACCTGCGCGCCGACCTGCGCCATCTCAAGCATCTCTTCATAAGCGATCTCCCGCATCAGCCGCGCCGTCGGGACGATATTCGGATCAGCAGTATAAACTCCGCTCACATCAGTGTAGATGTCGCACACGTCGGCGCTGAGCGCAGCAGCAAGCGCGACGGCGGTCGTGTCCGAGCCTCCGCGACCGAGCGTGGTGATATCGCCCTCCGGGGTCATGCCCTGAAAGCCCGCGGCCACGACTATCAATCCGTCATCGAGGCAGCGCGTTATTCGATCTGTTCGGATGTCTACTATGCGCGCTGTGGTGTGGACGCTTTCGGTGATGATTCCGATCTGCGGGCCGGTCATCGAAACTGCCCGCGCGCCGATTTCATTGAGTGCCATGGCGATGAGCGCAATCGAAATCTGCTCGCCCGTTGCAAGCAGCATATCGAGTTCGCGCCTTTGAGGAGAGAGCGCGGCCTGACGAGCGAGCTTGAGCAGATAATCTGTCGTATCGCCCATCGCCGACACGACGACGACCACGCGATCCTGTCGAGCCGCCCGCGTGATTATCTGCGCGACATTTCGTATGCGCGCTATTGACTTGACTGAAGTTCCTCCGAATTTCTGTACGAGCATAGTCAGTTTTCAGTTTTCAGTTTTCAGTTTTCAGTTTTCAGAGACTATTCCAGTTTACAAATACATTTCTCCATCGCTTGCTCGCAAAATGAAGCCTTTGAGAATCGCTCAAGGCATAAGGTCTCACTCCGGAAGCTGAAAACTGAAAACTGAAAACTGAAAACTCACTGATAGACTCTGAGCGCGACGCCTATCTGTCGGGTCGTCGCCTGAGCTTCGATTTCCTTCAATGCGCGAAAGACGTTCCTTTCATTGGCTCGATGAGTCAGCAGTATGACGGTTGCCGCGCCGTCGGCCATCACGCCGCGCTGAAGCAGGCTGTGGAGGCTCACCGCGTGGCCTCCGAGCGCGTGTCCGATGTTGCCAATCACGCCCGGAGTGTCTTCGGTTTCGAGCCGGACGTAAAACGCGCTCTCGTTGTCCTCGACCGGGCAGAGCGGCGATTGATGCTCATCTATCGCGGGTTGAAAATACGGCGCGAAATCCGGCAATCGGAGCGCGCTCGCCAGATTGATCAGATCGCCTACGACGGCACTTGCCGTCGGCATCTGGCCCGCGCCTGGGCCGAGGAGCATCACTTCGCCGACCGCGCTGCCGCTGATGAAGATCGCGTTACTGGCTCCCTCGACTGAAGCCAGCGGATGATGAAGCGGAACCATCATCGGATGCGCGCGCACATCGAGGCATCCTTCGCCGCGTCGAGCCATCCCGATCAGTTTTATTCGATAGCCGAACTCGCGCGCCATGCGAATGTCTGTGTCGGTGATTCGAGTGATGCCCTGTCTCTGAACTGAATCAACATCAACGAAGCGGCCAAAAGCGAGCGACGCGAGTATGGTGATCTTGTAGGCGACATCGAACGCTTCGACATCGTTCGCAGGGTCTGCCTCAGCAAAGCCGAGCCGTTGAGCTTCAGCGAGAGCTTCAGCGAAAGTCTGCCCGCGCTCTTCCATCGCAGTGAGTATGTAGTTGGTCGTGCCGTTGAGAATCCCTGCGACGCTCGATATTTCATTCGCCTGAAGCCCGCGTTGAATAGTCGAGATCAGCGGTATGCCGCCGCCGACTGCCGCTTCGAAGAGCACAGTCACGTTCTGGCGATGAGCCAGCTTGAAAATTTCCAGGCCGTGACGCGCGATCAGTTCCTTGTTCGCGGTGACGATGTGTTTGCCCTGCTCGACGGCGGTTTTCATCAGTTCGTAGATCGGGCTGATGCCGCCCGCGACTTCGATGACGATTTCAACCTCCGGGTCATTGACCACATCGAAAGGCTTATCGGTGACGCGAATCGCCGACAGATCGACTGCGCGCAGTTTGGTTTTGTCGCGCACAGCGACCCATTTGATTTTGAATCGCGGATCATCGGCCAGCAGTTTGACGACTCCCGTGCCGACCGTTCCAAGCCCAAGCAATCCTACGCTGATCTTTGCCATAGTGATTAGCGAGAGTATCCGATTGGCGGGATTTCTGGCAAATGGGCGGCGAGGGAAAGGGGAGTGGGAAGAAAAGAATGGGAGAGCGGGAGAGTGGGAGATGAAAAGCCATTGCCTCCATTCTCCCATTCCCCCACACTCCCATTCCCCCATTCTCCCATTCTCCCATTCAACCCGACGCATTCCGCATTTTGACATCGCCCGTCTGCGCGCCTAGAATGATGGCCTGTTGAGAGAGGAAGAGGAATGAGAATATCGAAAGTCTACACGCGCACTGGCGACGGCGGCCAGACCGCTCTCGTCGGCGGGGCGCGAGTCAGCAAAGCCAATATCAGAGTCGAAGCCTACGGCGAAGTCGATGAATTGAATTCAGCCCTTGGATTGGCCCGCTCGTTTCTCACCGACGCGGAAATCGATTCTGCGCTCTCAGCCATTCAAAACGATCTCTTCACGGTTGGAGGCGATCTGGCAAGTCCGACGGAAATCAGTGCGCCTCGCGTCGAGGAAGCTTTCATCAGTCGTCTTGAAGAACTTTCCGATAAATTCAACTCAGAGCTTGAGCCGCTGCGCGAGTTCATACTTCCGACGGGAAACTCGGCGGGCGCAGCTTTGCATCTCGCTCGCGCCATCGCTCGTCGCGCTGAAAGAAGAGTCGTCGCTTTGAGCGAAGAGGAAGAGATAAATTCTCACACTATCGTTTATCTGAATCGGCTATCCGACCTGCTGTTCATTCTTGCCAGAGTAGTCAATCAACGCGCGGGCGCGCAGGAGCGGATGACCGATTTCAGCAAGAGGAAGTGACTGGTCGCTTATGGCATGGTTCAGGAAAAAAGAAGCTCCCAAATCGCCCGATCCGGGCGAAGAGCGAACAGTTCGCACTGAAGGCCAGTTCGTCAAATGTCCCAAATGCGATGCTCTGCTCGTCAAGGGAGAAATCGAAGACAACCTCAACGTCTGTCCCCGGTGCGATCATCACATGCGCATCAAGGCGGCTGATCGCCTCGCGATGACCTTCGACGAAGGAGAATGGGAAGAACTCGACAGCGCGCTCGTATCGAACGATCCTCTCAACTTCGTCGACACGAAGGGCTATGACAAGCGGCTCGAAGAGGCGCAAAAAAGCACAGGGATTATGGACGCGGTCATAATCGGCGAAGGCAGAATCGGCGGGCACTCGTCGATTATATGCTCGATGGAGCTTTCCTTCGTCGGCGGCTCGCTCGGCTCGGTGGTGGGCGAGAAGATCACCCGCGCCATCGAAAGAGCGATTGAGAAGAAGTTGGCGCTCGTCATATTTTCCGCCTCTGGTGGGGCGCGAATGCAGGAGGGGGCGATCTCGCTGATGCAGATGGCGAAAATTTCAGCCGCGCTGGCGAGAATGGATGAAGCGCGGCTGCCATTCATTTCGGTGCTGACCGACCCGACGACCGGAGGCGTGACGGCCAGTTACGCTATGCTGGGAGATTTGAATATAGCAGAACCGGGCGCTCAGATAGGATTCGCCGGACCGCGTGTGATCGAGCAGACGATAAGACAGAAACTCCCGGAAGGATTCCAGCGCGCGGAGTTTTTGCTCTCTCACGGAATGCTGGATGCTGTAGTGCAACGTAAGAACATCAGAGAATTCATCATCGATTCGCTCAATTTCATGATGCGTAATTCATAAATGGACTACTCGCAAACTCTCAATTATCTCAACTCGCTCGGCAATGAAGTTCTTACTGCCAAGTACGGGCTTGAGAACACGCACACTTTGCTTGAGCGGCTGGGTCGCCCTGATCACGGGTTGAAGTGCGTGCTGGTGGCCGGGACGAATGGAAAGGGATCGGTCGCGGCGATGATCGATTCCATAGCTCGCGCTGCCGGACATAAAACCGCGCTTTACACCTCGCCGCATCTCGTAAACATCGAAGAGCGCATCCGCGTAGAGGGAAGCGAGATTTCTTCCGCAGACTTCGCCCGCCTCGCGACCCGTGTGCGGCTCGCATCCGAATCTCTGGTCGAAGAAGGTCAGCTTCCTACCTGCCCGACATTCTTCGAACAAATCACGGCCATCGCGCTTTGCCATTTCAACGAAGCGGCGGTCGATTTCGCGGTGCTGGAAGTCGGCATCGGGGGAAGGCTCGACGCGACGAACGCCGTAGACCGAATGCTTTCGGTCATCACCTCGATTGATTACGATCATCAGCATCTTCTCGGCAACACCATCTTCGACATCACGAACGAAAAAGCGGCGATCATTCAAAGAGGCTCGCGCGCAGTCATAGGCCGCCAGCGATATCAGATAGCGACCGATGTATTGATGCGCAGGTGTCTGACTGAAACGGCGCTGCCGGTCTTTTCAAACGAGCCAACGGAGATAAACCTGGGCGAGACCGGAAGGATGACCTTCGATTATGAATCGGCGAGCGGCCATTACAGTCACATCCTTCTCGGCCTGCGCGGGCGTCATCAGGCCGAAAACGCCGCCGCCGCCATCGAAGCAGCGGAAGTCCTCACAGAGCTTGGCTTCGTCATCCCGCGCGAAGCGATCATAAAAGGGCTGCGTCAGGCGCAATGGGCCGGACGATTGGAACTGATCGAAGATCGCCCCGCGCTTCTTCTCGACGGCGCGCATAATCCTGCCGGAGCGCGCGCGCTTCGCGCTTACATAGAAGAGACACGTCGCGGGCATGTCACTCTGGTATTCGGCGCGATGAACGACAAGGACATCGAAGGGATGACTTCGGAGTTGTTCGAGAGTTTCGATTGCATAGTTCTGACTCAGGCTCCCAACGCACGATCTGCTTCGACGGCGCGATTGGGCAAGCTTGCGCTGGAAACATCGCGCAATGTCATCTTCACCGAAACCGTTCCGCAGGCTCTTTCGTGGGCGCGCAGCGTCACTCCGCCCGATGGGCTGGTCTGCGTCGCAGGCTCGCTTTATCTGGTCGGCGAAGTGAAGCGATTGATCGCCGAAGAAGACCGACAGCCGCAGGTGTGAAGAGGGAGTGTGGGAGTGTGGGAGTGGTTAGTATGTTTGCGGCAGAAATTAACTTTCTCTCAGCTTTAATTTGCACAGCTTCAGAGATCAGCCATGCAGTTGTCGTATGCTCAAATTCCCCGGCGTCGCGCCAGTCTTATGGATATCAAAGAAGTATTTCGCTTCGTCGCGCCGCGAGTGCGCGAGGCGGCTATCAAAACCGCTGACCAGTTGAATCATCTCGGCATTCGCTATGCGTTGGCCGGAGGGCTGGCGGTCGGCGCACATGGGTACATTCGAGCCACAACTGTTGTGGATTTTCTGGTGGGAGAAGAGGCATTCGAGCATCAGGGATCGCTGGTGGCATTCAAAGCTGGTGTTCCCATAGAAGTCGATGGCGTGCTCATAGATTACCTGTCGCCCACCTCGCTTGGCCCGCAGATGGAAGAGACGCTCGACCATCCTCCTGTCAGCGAAGGGCTGGCCATTGTTCCGATTGAGGCGCTCGTTTACATGAAGCTCGTGGCGAAACGGCGTAAAGACCTCGTCGATATCATCGAGCTTGTCAAAGTCGGAGCGGATGTCAACCGGGTGCGTAACTATCTCCGGCAATATGCGAGTGATCTGGCCCCATTGTTTGAAGAGTTGGTCAACGAGGCGCTTGCAGAATGAAGAGTGGAAGAATGGGAGAATGGGAGAATGGGAGAGTGGGTGAATGGGTGAACAGAAGCGTCGAATCTTCTTCCCACACTCCCACACTCCCACTCTCCCACTCGTTCTTCCTCTCGTTCTCTAAACAATGTCGCACGAACTTATAAAACGCGATTTCATCTATCGAGGCAGGATTTTGGATCTTTCGATCAGTCGATTTCAATCGGAGACGAAAGGCGAAGTCGAACTCGAAATAGTTCATCACAACGGCGGGGCCGCTATCCTGCCGATCTTCGAAGACGGCTCTATCGCCCTCGTGCGTCAGTGGCGATATCCTGCCGGAAGATACTCGCTCGAAGTGGCCGCCGGGAGGATAGAGCCGGGGCAGACGGCGGAAGAGACCGCGGCGCGCGAGCTTGAAGAAGAAGTCGGTTATCGCGCAAGAGAGTTTCGCAAGCTGACGGAGTTACGAGTCGCGCCGGGATACTGCGAGGAGCGCATATACGTTTACGTTGCTACCGATCTGGAAAAATCCGCTCAGAATCTTGATGATGACGAAGAGATCGAAGTCATCAGGATGACGATGGAAGAAGCTCTGGCCCGCGTTCGTTCAGGCGAAATCGATGACGCGAAGACGATCATTACTCTGATGATGGCCGCGCAGATGAAGTAGAATCGAACAGTTCAATCTCAACAGGTGACGAATGGAAGATAGAACCTATCAGACACCGGCTCCGGTCGGCCCGCCTTTCGCGGGTGCTTTTCCTCAACCTCAACCTATCGATCCTGACAGACCTCGATGGGGGCCGGGCGCTGGGATAGGCGCGTGGGCGATTAGCGTCGCCGCTCCGCTCGTGCTGGGCGTCTTAGTGCTGCTTCCCGTGATAATGATGGAGCAGAAGGCGTTGGGCAGAATGCCTACGCAGGAAGAAATGATGACGTCGTCCAAAGTGGCCATCGCTTCGATCATCGCCACCGTAGGCGGGCAGATAATCGCAATGATAGCCTGCTGGATGATCGTCACTAACATGCGCAAGCAGCCCTTTTTCGAATCACTTGGATGGCACTGGGGAGGATTGGATTTGGCGCGCAGAATAGGGCTTGTGGTCGGCGTCGTTTTAGTGATGATCGGACTTCAGATCGCGCTCCCTTATGCTTTGCCCGACTCAAGCAACACGCAGTTCGAGCAAATGCTCAGAACGTCCGCCACGGTTCGCTACCTCATTGCGGCGATGGCAGTGCTGACTGCGCCGATAGTCGAAGAAGTGATTTATCGCGGCGTATTGTATTCGGGACTCAGAAGCAGAATGGGAGTTGAGGCTTCGGTCATCATCGTGACCGTGCTTTTCGCCGCAGTGCATGTCCCGCAATACTGGGGCGCGTGGGCCTCGCTTACCGCCTTGACCATACTGAGCCTGATGCTGACAGTGATTCGCACCGCGTCGAAATCTATACTTCCATGCGTGGTCGTACATCTAGTGTTCAATTGCGTCGGAGCAGTAGCGATACTCGTCAACAAATGGGAATGATCAGAGCATCCACACGTCGCGATTGGGGAAATAATCAGGCGGTCGGTCAGGAAACCGCTTCTTGAATTTCTGAAAGCGTCGAAACCATTTCTGATATCGCGCATCCGACGAGCGGATTTCCCGATGAGGAATTTCCTGTAGATACCTTTCAACCTTCCACACGTTGCGAATGGAAAATCGCCAGTCGTAATTTCCCAGATCATAGAGGCTCGCCGCCGCATAGCCTGTTATGCGCCCGCTTTTGTCTATGTAAGCGTCGAAGTAGCTCATCACCAGATCGCGCACCGTCTTGAAAACCGGCTTGCGACCGTGAAGACCCAGATCGCGCGAGCGCGCAACCGCCCCGTAGCGATTATTTTTTTTATAAAGAAAAATCACATGATCGAGTTTGTCCTGAGACTCGATGCTCACAACCAGCGGCGGATAGCCATGCTGTTCCAGTATGACGGCGGCGGTGATAGCGCCTTCGAGACAGTGCGCGCTGTTATGGCGAATCACGCTGCGAAATGACCGGCAGGTGTTGCCGTCTTTTTCATGGTTATAGGGAAGCGAAGAGAGGAATCGTTGAACCTCGGACGGAGTGCGGCATCTCTCGATGATGCGCCATTCCTTTGGCGTGAAATCCTTTCTGGTCGGAATCATCTCTCGCTGACTCATCCTCCGAAAACGTGGCGCAAGCTGTTAGCTTGCGTTGCTTCAAATTTCGTACTTTCAGGGCGCGCAATCTGTCCGCATCGTGCTACCTGGCTGCCCCGCATTTGTAAACGACTGCTTCGGCTTCTTCGAGCGGAATCGGAAAAGAAGCCACGCGCGTGAAGCGCGCAGGATTATCGCGTATAAGACGTTCGACGTATCGCTCCAGCGGGGCTACCCACGGGGCGCGATCAAGCCCCGTGCGAACGAGCAGATACTCGCACTTCTCCACTCGGTCACGGGCGGAATCCGAGACCAGAAAATCGATCTTCAACAACGGTGGCCCTGCCCGTTCAGGAGCCATCAGCCGCGAATAAAGCATAAGGCTCGACGGATTGATGTAAGGCAGATTGACCACGACTCCAACTGTCACTTCTTCGCCCGCGGGCCTGCCTTCGAAGCGCGCTTTGATTGAAGGGTTGAGATCGATCAGAGTCTGAACGGTCTCTGTCACACCCCAGCCGTCAGGGAGCGGGCGATGATCGAAGCCGTAGTAGTTGCGCGCAAAAACCATCCAGCGAAAGCGCGGGGTATCGATGTAATAGCCCATGCCGTCGCGCGGCCACTGCGAGTTGAAAAAACTTACCAGCGCCCACGCCGCAGCACAGGCTGCCAGAGCCGGTTTCAGGGCGCGCGTTATTTTATTTATCTGCTGTTCTTCTTTCAGTTTTTTTGCGCGAAGCCAGCATACTGAAATCAGAGCCGCCGCGGGAAGCACCGGAATGCTGTATCGCACATCTTTGTTGGCTATGAGTGAGAACGATATGATTCCGCTCAAAAGCCAGAGGTAAAGCATCACGCTCTCGCGACGAAACCGCGCGAGCGACCAGCCAAGCCCCAGCAAAAAGAGCGCGGCCAGCGGCACCTGTATCTGATGGCTCAGAAGCGAGTGCGTATAGAACGCATTCGACATGAACGAAAACAGCGGCGCTTCGTTCTCATTGACCGCGCCTTCCTGATTGATTCGATAAATATCGATCACATCCTTGAGATGAGGCCCGTACCATATAGCTGCAACCGCGAGAGCGGCTACGACCGCGAGAGCGAGATTCAGAATCGCTTTTCGCTCGCGCAAGCGCAGGACGCTGACAACAGCATAAAGCGACGGCAGGAGCAGAAAGAATGCGAACGTCTGCTTGGTGAGCATTCCGAGTCCCGCCGAGATGCCGAACCAGACGGCGACCCGACGCTCCTGAAAATCGCCTGCGCGAACGAGCAGAGCGAAACTCAGGGTGACAATCGCGGTGAGCGGATAATCGAGAAAAGCGTCGTGGAGGGGCCATGCGGTGAAGTGATAGCACACGGCGAGAAGAGCGGCCAGCACGCCGGGAGAAAGAAGGGGGCGACGCTCGACAGGGTACAACATTCGATCAATCCAGTTGATCGAGGCGAGCAGGACGCCAAGCGAGATGAGATTGACTATGATGCCGGTGAGCCGCGATGCGCCAGTGACGAGAAAGACGAGGGCCGTGACCAGATGAACAAGCGGCGGATAGTGATGAGTCTTCACGAAGAATTCATGGTAGAAACCCGCGAAGTCGAGATGAGCCAGCGAGCGATAATAATCGTAAGCGGCGCTGATGTGATCAGCCGGATCCCACGGCGGAGGCGTTTTATCTTCGAGAGTCCACAGCACGGTCGAAGCGGACAGCGCGATGAAGACAGCGACGAGCAGAAGGCGGTCAGGGTGAGGTTTGAGTCTTTCCAGCATTCGATATAAAAGTCCAGGGAGTCTGGAGAGTCTGGAAAGCCTGGAGAGTCTGCCCGACTCTCTGGACTCTCAAGACTCTCCAGACTCGATAGACTCTCAAGACTCTTTTATTCCTTGAAACTGCGGACGGCTTCGCGGAGCCGTTCAGCAGTGATGTCGAAGTGAGAAGTGTTCCACACCTCGCGCCCGCGGCGAACGATCACCGCCTGTGGAGATTCGTGCCTCACTCCAAGCCTCGCGGCTGCTTCGTTCGACACGTCGCGCGCCGTCTGAACGATTATGAGTTTGTACTCCACGCGCGAGTCGGCCTGATCGAGAAACGCTTCGAACTCGCGCATCGCCCTCGCGCTGACAGGGCAGGTGAGACTGTGCTTGAAAAGCAACACGGGCTGTTTGCCGGATTCGGCCAGCGCCGTGTCGAGGTCTTCGATGGAATTTAGTTCTTTCAAATTTTCTCTCATAACGTTTGGCTGATTCCCATATAATCTTTTACAATCCTCAAGCAGGGTTTTCAAGCGGACTGCCACCAGACGAGGATTTTTTACGCGACGGGCTACTGTCGGCCTGACTCAGTTCATCCAACTCGTGGACGAATGAACGGATGGGGTGCATAGCCCGGATCGCTCATCCCCCGCGAGCGATCCCCGCCGATCAATCCTCAAAAAAGGAGTTCCGCCATGAGCGCCAAAACTTTCCGCTCATCTCTCGCCGCTTTTCTCATAGCCGCAACGGTCGCGTCGCTGCTGCCCGCGGCTTATGCCGGATCGAGTCAATCGAGCGACAATCCGCCTAAGCGAGGAAAAAACGGCGCGTCCGCAAAACAGAGTCCCCCGCTTCCATCGAAAGAACCGCAAGCAACAGAGGACTCCAATCCGTCCCGGCAGGAAGAAGACGCAGACTCAATCGCCGAGCCTCCACAGAAGAATCTGGCTCAACAGAAAAACTCCAGCGCGCAGTCTTCTCAAACCCAGCAGCCTCCGGCCAAGAACAAACGACGCGAGCCTCCGCCCTTCGACCGCCCGCCGATTGCAACTTCGCCAACAGACGAAACTGCCGCGCCGCCGCCGCGCAGAGAAGAGCCGCGTCGAACGGAATCTGCCCCTCCGCCTGATCGAGACGCGAATACATCGGAAGAAGATCGCTCTACAAAACGCCCGCCCGTCTTGCGTCGCCCTCCGGATTCGAGAAATCCCGCGCCTCAAACTGATGAAGAAGACCGCTCTACAAAACGCGCGCCTGTGCTGCGTCGCCCTTCGGATTCGAGATATCCCGCGCCCGAAACTGACAGGGATAGCGAAAAGAAAGATAACTCGAAAAGCGATCCCGATCCGGATGAGCCGATCAGACTAGATGCCACGCTCGTCAATATCCCGCTCTTAGTGAGCGACCGCGCAGGCCGGTACATTCCTCAACTCAACAAAGATGATTTCCTACTTTACGAAGACGGGACGAGGCAGGAGGTCGCTTTCTTCGGAGATGAGAAGGTTCCATTCAACGTGGCGCTTCTTCTTGATGTGAGTCCGAGCGTTGAAGGCTATCTCGAAGACATTCAGGATGCAGCCATAGAGTTCGTCCGCCAGTTGCGAGCCAACGACCGCGTTATGGTCGTATCGTTCGACCGAAGCGTGCATTTCCTGTCTGATTTCACCAACGACCGCCGCCAGCTTGAATACGCCATCCGGCGAGCGACGACCGGGGGAGGGACGAGCGTTTACGATGCGGTTTATGAAACCATCTCTCGCAGAATGCGCCACATCGAAGGACGAAAGGCGCTCATACTTCTCTCAGACGGCGAAGACACGACGAGCAGACAGGCCACCTATGATGAGTGCATCGAAATAGTGAGCGAATCGGATGTGCTGGTCTACGGGCTGCGCTATCCCGGATCGGGGATGCCGACGACGAATCGCTGGCCCAGAAATCCCATTCCTCAGATTCCGATCCCGCTTCCCTGGCCCTGGCCCAAACGCCGACGCGGGCCGTTTAACGACGCCTCGCCCGCTCAACAGAGATGGCCGAGAGGCGGGAGAGGCGGCGATTTCATGGCCGACATAACCGAAGCGGGCGGCGGGCCTGTGTATGACGCCACGAGCATCAGCGACATCAGTCGCCTCGCCTCGCGCATAGCCGAAGAGCTTCGCCACGTTTACGTGATAAGTTACTACCCGACCAACCCGCTTTCGACGGGCGGCTATCGCGCGATTCGCATTCGCGTCCGAGGCCGCGACGACATAGCCGTTCGCCATCGCAAGGGCTACAACGCACAGGATGTGAAGAACCGCACATAAAGCGAATGCGGAGTGCAGAATGCGGAATGCGGAATGAAAGAGGATTCCCTTATTCCGCACTCCGCATTCCGCATTTTAGAGTGGAGCGCGGTTTGGAAATCTGGTATCTTGGCTTTGCAAAACATCTGTCTTGTTTTCGACGCTTCGCTCCCCTGAAAATAAAAGCCCCGCTCATTCCATCGAGGGATTGACTATGAAGCGAATGGCTATCGCGGCCCTGTTTGTTTCCCTGTTGCTCGCTCCGACACTGGCGCAAAAGCAGACGCTCACTCCGTCAAAGACCGCGCTGCAATTTTATCGCCTGCTCAAAGACAGGAAGTACGCCGAGGGATTTCACCTCTCGGTTTATCGCTGGGCCGTCGAGGGGCTGAAAGCGGATGAGATCAAAGACCTCGAATCTGATTTTGCGAGAACGTTTTCTCAGATACCCGACCGTGTGGAAGCCACAGGGGAAAAGGTGACAGGAGACACCGCCGTAGTGTTTTTGAAATTCGCGGGCGCGGCGGAGCCTCAGCAGGTCGGGCTGGTGCTCGTCGATGGCGAATGGCTCGTGGGCGATAAGGAATCTCTCGATCTGGTTCGCAGGCAGGGCGCGACTTATTTCTTCAACGCCCGCATAGCTGAAAACGAGAATGAGACTTTCAGGATGCTGCTCCGACTGGTCGGGGCCGAAACCATTTATCTTCAAAAGCGCGGCCAGATTGCCTCGCTTCAGGATTTGATACGTCTCAACGGCGTGCCGAAAGACATAGAAGACGCTGCCGCGCTGGGCTACAAAATCACGCTGGAAGTGAGCAGCGACAAACAATCATTCTTCGCCCTCGCCACTCCGACGGCTTACGGCAGAACGGGGCGGCTTTCATTTTATGCCGATGTCGAAGGCATTCGCGCCGAAGACCTCAAAGGCAAACCCGCGTCGGTCAATTCCCCGCCCTTTCAGTTCAAGTAGACGGCGCATCACTCAAACAAAGCCAGCAGTCCTCCGGTGTGCCAGAAGAGTATGTTGTCCGTCGGGCGAAATTTCTTCCGGCGACAGTAATCGATCAGTCCCGCTGCCGCTTTCGCCGTGTAAACCGGATCGAGCAGAATTCCTTCAGTCTGTCGAAACAATTCCGTCGCTTCTTTGGATTGCTCGGTGGGGATTCTGTAGCCTTCGCCAAAATGTTTGTCATCGACTTCAAGCTCCGACTCATCGACCGTTGTTGGAAGTCCCAGTTTTTTCAACATCGGCTTCATAGCTTTCAGGGCATATCCACGAATGCTCTCCGACGGATCATCCGCGCTCACGCCGATGATTTTCACGCTGCGGCGAAACAATCTTTTGCCCGTTTCAAGTCCGGCCTGCGTGCCTCCCGACGATGTTGAAAACACTATGGCGTCGAAACTGACTCCCAATCGTTTCTGCTGCGCAAGCATTTCTTCAAACGCCGCGACGAAGCCGAACGATCCGATTTCGTCCGAAGCTCCGAGAGGAACCACGTAGACGCGCTCGCCTCGCTTCTCAAGCTCGCGGGCCACTTCATCCATCTTTGAGATTCGCTCGGCGCGGGTCGCTACCGCGTGAATAGTGACTCCGAGAAGCGAATCGATGCGAAAGTTGGCTCGCGGCTCGCGCGGTATTTCGCCGTTGAGGACGAGGTGGCAATCGAGGCCGAGTCTTCGCGCGGCCATAGCGGTGACGCGGGCGTGATTGGATTGAATGCCGCCTGATGTTACGACGACCGTGGCTTTTCTTCTGAGAGCTTCGGCCATCACGTATTCCATCTTGCGCAGCTTGTTGCCGCCGACCAGATAGCCGAGGCAATCGTCGCGCTTGATAAAGAGGCGCGGCGCGGCGGAAAGAGCTTTTCTCAACCGGTCGCACCGCTCGATTGGAGTCGAAAGATTGACGAGCGATAGTCGCGGGATTTTTTTGAACCGCGCCAGTGAGTCGCGTGTATTCATAGGGGTTTCTTTCTTTGGTGATCGTTGATTGAAGGCTGCGGTTTTTTCGACAAGCGCAAGACTCGCGCTCAAGGCAAATCCGACAGATAAAAAATCTCTGCGTTTGATTTCCATCTGGTGGCCTCGCTTATCGGCGCAACTTCTCTTTCAGCTTCACTAAGATGTCAACAAAATGCTCCTGCTCATCGATATTGATCTCAATGTTTTCTTTGGTGAGTTTCTCAAAACGCCCCCACTTATTAAAGTTGCTCACTGTTTCATCAACCAGTTCCGGATTGAATGGCTCTGCTTCTATAAAGCGGGTTTTGCGGCGCACCAACTTATCCCTTGTCGTTTCATTGCCGACAAACTCGACTCTTCGGACGACAAAGACTGCGCCTTCATCGATGCTTATATCGAGATCGACGACGCCATACTTTTGCCCCGGCTGAGGCGGTTCGGTGCGCTGGCGCAGTAAAACTTTTGCGCGAAGATAACCGCGCTTTGCATAGGCGTTTTGTATCTTCTCAGCCACAGACTCAACAGCTTCTGTCCTGACTACAGCCTTTGATTGAAGACCCGAAACCTTGATGATCTGCTCGGCAGTAAATGCCTTTGCGCCTTCAACGCTGATTCGGCCAGGCCGCGACTCGTACTCATTGGATTGGTCGTTCAGGAAACAAGCGGCCAGCAGGATTAGAATACCTGCTTTCATTGCTGATCCTTTCTCTTCTCAACCTGCGAGCCTGCGTAAACGCCTCTGCGCGCCCGCACGCTGATGTCGTGATGAGTTGGATAGACTTTCACGAGATGAAAACTTTCGTCGTCGGGCTTGCGGTCGGTCGAGTAAGCGATGACATACTCTGTTCCCATCTCTTCGATGACGCGATTGTTTATCTCCCTGAATTCATCCTCCGTGGTCGGAGTCCACATCGCCCCGCCCGTTTCTTCGACCAGACTTTTGAGCAGGGAGTCTCCCGCTTTTATCTGCGCCGCGTAGGCGCGAAGTCTCTCTATGCGCATTCGCGCTTGCGGGTCGAGTTTCTCGTACCACGAGAGCGGATGGAAAGCGCGAGGGCTGATTTCATTCATTATCAGCGCGCGGAGGCTGACGACATAAACCGTCGCGCGCGCGCGGTGCAATGCTCGGACGACTTCTGAAAACGCTGACGCATTGAAAGTGTCAACGCCATCGGTTATCAGCACGATGCTTCGTCGCCCGTTGGCTTTCGGGAGAACCTCCTCAGAGGCGAACAGCAAACTGTCATAAAGTCTGGCTTTGAGTCCCGGCCTGAACTTCCAGTCAAGGGCGCGGCGAAGCTCGTCCCTTTCCTTAGTCCACGCGGAAATCAGTTCGACTTTATCGGAGTAGGTTATGATCGACGCGCTGTCCTCATCTCCCAGCCCGTCGATTATTTTCAAAGCGGCCTCGCGGTTTTGATTGATCGTTTTGACCTGCGGAAGCTCTCCGCTGGTGTCGAGTATCAGGAGCGCGTTTGCGGGTGTGCGCTGAATGGCTGTTATCTGCTGACGACGGTCGTCTTCGGCGACGATGAAATCCTTTGGCTCAAGATGCGAAGGCAACTTTCCGTTGAAGCTGCGAACGCTCACCGTGAGCAATACCTCTTCAGCGCGCAGGCGCAACACGTCGTCTTTCCCGGAAGCCTTCGCCCTGTCGCGCATTCTCCCGCTCTGCGCAAGGGCGACGAGCGAAATGATCAGACAAAGCACAAGCGCGATAACAGTTTTCAACTTCACTGATGATTCTCCCGCTAGACGAAATTCACGAAGACTTCATTCGACAGCAGCATTCCTTCAAGAGTGAGCCTCAAGCGATCATCTCTCATCTCGACGAGTCCGGCCTCAGCCAGATTTTCTAACTCATCGCGATAACGATCTGCAACATCGATTGAGAACTCACGGCGAAACGCCGCAAGATCGATTCCTTCCCTGAGTCGCAATCCCATAAACAGGGCTTCAGAAGCGCGGTCTTCCAATGAAAGCTCGCGGCGCTCGCCGATTGCAAATCCGTTTCCTGCAATCGAATCGATATAGCTTTCCGTCCTGAGAATGTTGACCCATCGGGCGCGGCCATCGTAAGAGTGCGCGCCGCATCCCATGCCATAGAACGGCGCGTCTGTCCAGTATTTCATATTATGTCGAGATCTCAAGTGATCCAAAGCGAAGTTCGAAATCTCGTAATGCTCATACCCCTCGCCGCCCGTGGCTTTGCTTATCATTCTGTACATCTCGGCTGCGAGGTCGTCGTCGGGGCGCGGCTGCCGGTTGCGCTTTATCTCGGCGTAGAGTTGCGTCCCCTCCTTGATTTCGAGCAGGTAGAGCGAAAGATGCTCCGGTCTGAGGCGCAGGGCTTCACACAGATTGAATTCCCAGTCCTTGAGCGTTTGATGGGGAAGCCCTGCGATGAGATCGAGGCTGATGTTGGCAAACCCCGCCTCGCGCAAAGCGTCAACCGTCTGGCGAGCGTCGGCGGCTGTGTGCGTGCGGCTGAGAGAAACAAGCTCGCGGTCGAGAAAAGACTGCACGCCGACGCTTGCGCGATTGATTCCTGCGTCGCGCCAGCCTTCGATTTTCTGTCGCGAGAAAGTCGAAGGATTTATTTCGACAGTGATTTCAGCATCGCGGCTCACATCGAATGCAGATTGACAAGCGGCTATGATACGGGCGAGTTGTCCGGCTTCGACGATTGAAGGCGTGCCGCCGCCGAAATAGATCGTATCGATGGAGAGTTTCTTCGATAGCTCTTCGACTAGGCGCGCTCCCCAGAAAACGATTTCAGTTTCGAGGGCGCGAATATAATTATCGGCGAGATCGTCGAAAAAATCCGTCGTGTTGAAATTGCAGTAGGCACACTTTCGCGCGCAGAAAGGGATGTGAATGTAGAGGCCCGCTTGTTTGCTCACGAAATGATTATAGCGCAGGATCGAATATCTGAAGCCTGATAGAAGGCAGTGCAGAAATTCCCGGTGGGATGATCGATTCAAGATAAAATCATCGCCCGACGATGACCAACACTCGCCCAACGCGGCTCCGGCCTTTCACCGTCTTCCCTGCTGTCTTGTTAGGCTCTGCTGCTCGTGGCAGAATGATTCCTGTTCCGGCAACTTTCCAACATCGACTTTGATTGAAAGGATCGCTATCAATGAACCGCCTAGCTCTGCGACTGGCCTCTATACTTTCACTCCTGGCAATGCTTCTTCCTGTCTCACTGATCAAGGGGACTACTGCGCCCAATGTCAACTGGCCCGCATTTCGCGGCTCGAATGCCAGCGGCATCGCCGAAGGGTTCCCTACCCCGACACGATGGAACGTGCCTGCGGGCGAGAACGTGAAGTGGAAAACTGCGATACCGGGTCTCGGTCATTCGAGTCCGGTCATCTGGGGAAACCGCCTCTTCGTCACAACAGCGATCAGCGGACAGACAGACCCAAAGCTGAGAGTAGGTCTCTACGGCGACATCCGTTCAGTCGATGACGGCACTGTTCATAAGTGGATCGTTTATTGTCTCGACAAACGAACAGGCAAAATACTCTGGGAGCGCGTCGCCTACACAGGAGTTCCAAAGATCAAACGCCATACAAAAGCGACTCACGCGAGTTCCACTCCGGCGACCGATGGCCGACACGTCGTCGCCATGTTCGGGTCTGAGGGTCTCTACTGTTATGACATGAATGGAAAGCTGCTGTGGAAGAAAGACCTGGGAGTGCTGGATTCCGGCTACTACCAGGTGGCTTCGGCGCAGTGGGGATTCGGAAGCTCGCCGATAATTTTCAAAGACAAAATATTTCTGCAATGCGATGTGCAGAAAGGCTCCTTCGTCGCCGCCCTGAGCATAAAGGACGGGCGCGAACTCTGGCGCACGCCGCGCGAAGAGGTTCCAACGTGGGGCAGCCCGACTGTCAGTCAGGCGGGAGGCCGCACTCTGCTTTTCGTCAACGGATATAAACACATCGGCGGATACGATGCCGAGACAGGCAAAGAAGTCTGGCGACTCAAAGGCGGCGGGGACATTCCGGTTCCGACTCCCATCGTAGCTCACAATCTGGTGTTCATCACCAACGCGCACGGACGCATGGCTCCGATCTATGCCGTCCGCCTCGAGGCCGCAGGCGATATCTCGCTTGCGGAGAACACTACATCGAACAAGCATGTGGCATGGATGCTGCCGCGCGACGGCGCATACATGATAACGCCTCTCGTTTACGGCGATTATCTCTACGTCAGCAAGGACAACGGCGTCCTCTCCTGCTTCGAAGCCCGTACCGGAACCCGCGTCTATCAGGAACGGCTGGGCGATGGCAAGACCGGATTTACGGCGTCGCCTGTGGCGGGCGACGGCAAACTTTACTATTCGAGCGAAGATGGAGATGTTCACGTCATCAAGGCAGGCACCAAGTTCGAAATGCTTGCCAAAAACAGCATGGGCGAAGTGTGCATGGCCACACCTGCCATCTCAGAAGGAGTTCTCTTCTTCCGCACACAGGGCCACGTAGTGAGCATCGCCGAAAAGCCGAGCGGCAAATAAGTAAAAAGGCAAACGTGTGAAGGACGATTCTGGTTAAGAAGGCTTCACACCTTTGCCTTTTGCCTTTTTACTTTTGCCTTCCTTCAGGTGATCTTATTTTTTTCTGATGTATGTGAAATCGTAATTGACCGCCCAGGTTTTTCCTCCGTCGGTCGATCTTTCGGAGAACTGGCGGACGCGATCCGCGCCGAGATTGAAAAAGGTCAATCGCCGCAAAATTTTTCCCCCGCCCTGCGCGTGCGTCTCGCCTTCATAACGCATAGCCCCGTCGCGATACTCTCCCGTAAACTCGCTCACGTTGCCTGTGCTGTCGACCCAGACCTGTCGCCACTTGCCAAGAGACGAATCATAAAAATTCAGGCTCTTGCCCGTGCCGCCTCTCGCGCCCGTCCAGTTTTCCAGAATGATGCAGCCGTCTTCGATTCTCTGAACGGTGTTGGTTCCGACCTGCTGCCCCTGCGGAGCCTGCACATTCCACTCGCCTATCCAGAAATCGAACTGTCGCGCTTTCTCGGAATACATGCACGGCTTCGAGAGCCTCTCGACCATCGCCATCACTTCCTTGAATCTTGCGTCCTCGCGCACGGAAGCCATGTCAGGATCGTTATTCAACAACTGAATCTGCGGCGTGGCGATGAAACCGGCTCCCACAGCCTTGTTCAGCCATTCGAATGCTTTGTCCCTTTCACCGAGCTTCGCATAAGCGCGAGCCGCGCGAAACATCGCGCCGGGAGTGTTGAAGCTAAGACGCTGCGCCTGAGCGAACGCATCGATTGCTTTTCGGTATTCGCCCGATGAGTGAAGAGAAAGCCCCAGACGAAACCACGCGAGGCCGTTCGATGAATCGGCTTTCGTTATCGCTTCGTAAGCCTTCGCCGATTCAGCCCACTTCTGAGCCTGAAATAAATTGTTCGCTTCCTGCAAGGCAGGCGAGGGCGACTGCGCGAAAGCGATCATCGCGCTCAACAGCGCGAAAGACGTAAGCATGAAAATACTTCTTTTCATCTCTGTAATTCCTTCCTGCTGACTGATGCAATCTGGCAGCCTGCGCTATTTTTTTCTGATGTATGTTCCATCGAATGCGACCGACCACGTTTTGCCGCCGTCCGCAGACTGCTCCCAGAACTGGCGGAGGCGATCAGGGCCGAGATTGAAAAAGGTCAGCTTCTGAAGCGTCTTCTGTCCATTCGCTCCTGTGGTCTCGCCTTCATATCGCATCTGGTTGTCTTTGTACTCGCCCGTGAAATCCAGTGCGCCGCCGCTGTTGGCAACCCATACCTGTCGCCATTTTTTCAGCGAACGATCATAAAAATTAAAGCTCCTGCCGGTGCTGCCTCCCCCGCCCGTCCAGTTCTCCAGAATCAAACAGCCGTCTTCGACCATCTCGATTCGACTCGCTCCAATCGAAGGGCCTGACTCGTTGCCCGTAGCTTTAACATCCCATTCGCCGACCCAGAAATCGAACTGGCGATGAAGAGGATCCTGCGCGCACGGACGGAGCGCCTTGTTGATTCGCGCCGCGATTTCCTTGTATCGCGCGTCCTCGCGCAGATTCGAAAGATCAGGATCAGCGGCTATCACACCGGGCTGAGGAAATCCCGCAGCGAGAGCCTTGCCAAGCCATTCGAAAGCTCGGTCGCGATCATTCAACCTCGAATAAGCGCAGGCGAGGTTGTACATATCGACCGGATGGCTGGCTATCTCGACAGCTTTGTGCAAAGCCTTCGCCGCCTGCTCGTAACTGCCCATCCCTATCAAAGCCCCTCCCAATCGTCCCCACGCTCTGGCGTTCGATGGCTCCGAGCGGGTTATGGCTTCGAAGGCGCTCACGGCATCACCCCACATCTGAGCCTGATAGAGCGATTCAGCTTCCTGCATCGCTTTCGATTGTTCCGTCGTTTGAGCCGCAGCATCAGCAAGGCAGGCAAAAATGATAAACATAGAAGCAAACTTTTTCATCAGTCCTCCATTATAAAACCGGATTCAGCGCGAACGGCCCTGCTCGCATCCCGATCATACAATTCCGCGCGCGGTTTGTCCTGAATTCCGCGATTAGGATTCATTAGGTTTTATGAAGAGTGTTTGATGTTGCGACGACGACAACTGAAATCCGAAGGTTTGAACAGAAATCCGAAAGAGCGGACGCGGGGAGAGATCGCAACCCCTCCCCGTTCAGTTTTCATTTGCTGCCTAAGCGAAAGACAAGACCCGTGGATATGCGGGCGTTATGCTGAGTGCTGTTGCCGAATCCGGTCAAAAGATAATCGGCTTGAACGACTCTGAAGGCGAAGCTTTTGCCCAGCTTCAAATCCAACCCGCCTCCAAATGCAGCTGCAAACGAGGTCTCGCTGCCAGAAAAATTGACGATCACTGTGTTCGGGCCGCTCACAGTTGTTGCCGTTCCTTCGAAGTGCGCTCTGGAAGCTCCAAACAGCGCGTGGGCGAATGGAGTGATCGATTCTTTCTTTCGATAAGAGAAGCGCGGGCCGAACAGAAAATTGTAGATGTTGGCGTCGGCTTCCACGCGGGACGAAGTTGATGGAAATCCCGGAATGGATATCCTGACTTCCGATACATCCGAACTGTAGTGGCCGCTGAAATCCCCGACCAGCCCAACCCAGTGTTTGAGGTTCACGGCTATCGAGCCGTTCCATCCGTTGAAGTTCCCGCCGCCATCGGCGTGGAAATACGAATAGCCTCCGAACAACTCGGCTTTGGGAGTTTCCTGACTGAAAGCGGAAATGGAAAGAAACATCATCACACAAGCGACAACTATCGCTTTTCGCATATTTTTTTCTCCTGTCGAACGATTAGCTGATGGCCCACGTTTTCAGATTCGAGACAGTCCCATGCGTTAGTCACACATATAACAATTTTCTTTTCAGAAAATCAACCAAAGAACGAAGCGCGCGCAGGTCTCCTGCGCATAATTTGCGGATTATTTCAGCGGGTTTATGATTCGAGCTTCAGGCGATGAAGCAGATTTTTGAATCGAGCTTCCGAGCGAATCGGGTCGTATGCGGGGCTGACTTTCAGCCATAGCATATGGCGTCGCGACTGATACGCTTTTTCGAGCCAGTCCAGAGCTTTTTCTTTTTCGCCGAGCGCAGCATAAAGTATCGGCATAGGCGCATTGTTTCCGCCTCGCTTCAAATCCGTTTCGAGCCACCATTTGTAAATGCCCACAGCGTCAGAGATCGCGCTCAAATGTTCAGGCTTTGCGCCCGTCATGGTGAAAGTTTTTTTGTAGGCTTCGACGGCCTCGCGCTCCATCCCCCTATTATAGTAAATCGTTCCCATCATCCAGTGAACCCACGCGAGCGAAGGGTCCAGTTCGAGCGCCTTGCGGCTCTGCTCAAGCGCGCGGTCATACTGTCGAGCCATGAAATAAATCCATGCGAGATCGCTGTTGATCATCCCGTCGAGCGGATCGAGGCGGCGGGCCTGCTCCATCACTTCAATCGCCTCTTCATGCCTGCCCGTAGCCGAAAGCAGTTCGCCATACCACATGTGCGCGATGGAAGAATTCGGATTGAGACTGATTGCTTTTTTGAATTCTTCATCCGCGCCTGTCCAGTCCCATTCATACTGAAACTTGATGGCGGCAAGCGACGAGTGAGCTTCGGCAAGCGAAGGGTCGAGCTCGATTGCGCGCCGCGCCGCTTCCGTAGCTTTCTGATAAGCCTCGTCGCGCCCCACTCCGAGATACTCTCCATCGCCGAGAGTGTAGCTGTCGGAAAGCCCCGCGAAGGCTGGCGCATAAGACGGATCGCGCGAGATAGCCTGCTCGAAATACTCCACTGATTTTCGCGCGCCTTCCCTCGTGCGCTGATTCCAGAAGTAGCGACCTTTCAAATACGCTTCATAAACATCCGCATCGACGGGCTGCGAGGAAGCGAGCGACAATCGCGCGTCGAGCCTCTTTCCTATCTGACGGGTGACGGCGAGCGACAATTCATTTTGCAGCGCGATGACATCGCTCAGATTGCGCTCATACTTTTCGGCCCAGATATGCTGATCGGTCGCAGCATCGATCAACTGAACGTTGATTCTCACCTGATTGCCCGATCTCATGATGGTGCCTTCGACTATCGCATCAACGTTCAACTCTTTCGCAATTTCAGGCAGCGGCTTCTTCGCTTCCCTGTACTTCATCACCGAAGTCCGCGAGATAACTCTGAACGATCCTACGCGGGCGAGATTGGTTATCAGAGCGTCGGTCATCCCGTCGGCGAAGAATCCCTGATCCGCATCAGCCGAAAGATTTTCAAGCGGCAGCACGGCTATCGATTTAATGCGCGGCGCAGGTTTGCCAATTAAAAAAATCAACACCAGAACCACAGCCGTGACTACAAGAACTGTTGCTGCGGCAAACGCCCAACGGCGCGAGGGTCGCGCGGATATGGCAAGCGTTTCTTCTTTCTTTGAGTCTGATGAAACAGGCGCGATGAACTGATAGCCCGATCGCGGAATAGTTTTGATGAAGCGCGGATTTTTCGCGTCGTCGCCCAGGGCCTTGCGCAATTCATGAATTGAAACAGTCAGCACTTCGTCGGAGATGAATTTTTCTTCCCACACCGCCTGAATGATCTGATCTTTCAGAATCACTTCTCCGGCATGTTCGATGAAGTAGACAAGAACAGCCATAACTTTAGGCTCGATGCGAACGGTCTTCTCGCTGCTGGCGAGAGTATTCGAATCGGCATTGACCGACCATTCGAGAATTCGGAAGTTCTTGCTCAACATTTCTTCGCCTCGCGAAACAGAAGTCATTCGAGTGCGGAGTGTGGAATTGGGAATGCGGAGTCGATCAATTCCGCATTCCGCATTCCGCACTCGGCCCTATCGACCTGAGAGATTCCTCCCGGTCAGGCTCGCCAGGTTCGACCCGTCGGCGTCGATTATGTATATCCCGCTCGATCCATTTCCATCTGAAGAGAAAACTATTCTCTTGCCGTCCGCCGACCAGATTCCGCCCCGCTCAGTATCTCGTGTGTTGGTCAGGCGACGCACATTTTTGCCATTTGCGTCCATCACGTAGATTTCGCTGCTACCATCCCGGTCAGACGTGAATGCGATTTTCCTGTTGTCCGGCGACCAGAACGCCGCATTGTCGTTGAACCGGGTTGCGGCGACCTGTCGCACATCGCTCCCGTCCGGCTTCATAGTATAAATCTGATCCTTGCCCGTGCGATCAGAAAAAAAGAGCAATCGCTTGCCATCGCGCGACCAGTTCGGCACTTGATCGTTGGCCTCACCCGTAGTGATTACGCGAAGGTGGCTGCCATCGGCATTCATCACACAGATTCGCCATTTCTTATCATCGCGGAAATCGTTGGTCTCGCGCCATTGAAATACGATGAGCTTTTCATCCGGCGAATACACCGGCACGCCTGCGAAGCCTTTCAGGTTCGTCAACTGAGTGACGTTCGCGCCATCGGAGTTCATCACATAGATGTTCGTGTCCTCGCCGTTGGCGCGCGGCGATTGAAAAACGATCCTCCGACCATCGCGCGAGAAGTATGGGTGCGCATCCCTGCCTCGCGCGTGAGTGAGTCGAACGGGGTTCGACCCGTCGGCGTTCATCAGATAAATCTCCGGGTCGCCATCGCGGTCGGAAGTGAACGCGATTTTCTTCCCGTCGTGAGACCACTGCGGGAACATGTTATTACCTGTGCGCTGTTGCTGCGCCTGCGTGGAAAGCGAGAGAAGGACAACTACGATTAGAATCGCTTTCATATCCAAACCTCCAGGCTGCGGCATCTCACGAGCGAGCCGAAATTATAGCTCACATCCTCGTGCGATTGCATCGCTTGACTGAAAAGCTGTCGCGCTCGTAACCTGAAACGAGAGGTGTTGAACATAATGAGCGAAAACCTGACACTCGATGCGCTGGCCATTGCTGCGCATCCCGACGATGTTGAATTCTCGTGCAGCGGAACCTTGATCAAACTCATAAAACTCGGCTATCGGGTCGGCGTCATCGATATGACTCGCGGTGAGAGCAGCACTCGCGGCACAGCAGAGATTCGCGCACGCGAAGCCGAAGCAGCAGCCCGCGCCATGGGTCTTGCAGTGCGTGACAACCTCGAACTCCCCGACAGCCACGTGTGGCTTGATGAAGAGAGCCGCCTGCGGATGGTGCGCAAGATTCGCCAGTACCGACCCCGCGTCATATTCACTCAATTCTGGGAAGACCCGCACCCCGACCACGTTCACACCTGTCAGATAGTGCGCGAGGCATCGCACATCGCGGGACTAGCCAAATACGATCAGGAAAGCGGACAGGAGCGATTCCGCCCGCAGGCAATCGCTCATTTCATGTTTCCTCGAACAGTCGTGCCGACCTTCGTCGTCGATATAACCGATGTCGCCGAACAGAAATGGGAAACCGTCAGGTGCTATCGCTCGCAGCTTTTCAACCCTGCAAGCGATGAGCTTGAAACCGCTCTGAGCAGCGAATACTTCCTCAGAAGACTGGAAGCGCGGCAACGTTACTTAGGCGGACTGATAGGAGTCGAACACGCTGAAGCCTTCGTCGTGCGCGAAGCCATAAACATTCACGACCCCGTCGAACTGCTCACGCGACGGATGAATCATTATTCTTGAAAGTCTGGAGTCTGGAGTCTGGAGTCTGGAGTCCGACTCTCGACTCCAGACTCCAGACCCCAGACTCCAGACTATGAAAATAGGAATCACCTGCTATCCATCCTACGGCGGAAGCGGAATCGTCGGCTCCGAGCTTGGGCTTGAGCTTGCACGGCGCGGGCATTCAGTTCATTTCGTAAGTTACGCGCCGCCGATGCGAATCACCGACGGGCCGGGCGCGAGAGAGCGGATTCATTTTCACGCCGTCGATATGTTGAGCTATCCGCTCTTCGAATATCCCCCCTACACGCTGGCGCTCGCGTCGAAGCTCTACGAAGTCGCCCGCGAGCATCAGCTTGATCTCGTTCACATGCATTATGCGATTCCGCACGCCGTGAGCGCCTACCTTGCGCGCGAGATGCTGAAATCAGAGCGGCATCTGCCCGTTGTGACGACTCTTCACGGCACGGACATAACGCTTGTGGGGCGCGATCCCAGCTTTTTGCCCATCACGCGATTCGGCATAGAGCAATCAGATAAGGTGACGGCGATTTCGAATTATCTGAGAGAAGCGACGATGGAAACATTCTGCACAGGCTGCGGAATAGAAGTGATATACAACTTCATCGATTACGAGTACTATCGCCGCGCGCCCGATCAGTCGCTTCATCGTCGCATCGCGCCCGCAGGCGAAAAGGTACTGCTTCACGTCTCGACATTTCGGCCCGTGAAGCGAATAACGGATTGCATAGAAGTGATCGCGCGCCTGAGAAATCAGCATTCGATAAATGCGCGGCTCGTGATGTGCGGAGACGGCCCTGAGCGTCAGGGCGCGCAAGCTCTGGCCGAGCGATTAGGCGTCAGCCGTCACGTCGATTTCGTGGGCAAGCAGCCGCAATCGCAGATAAAAGATTATCTTTCGGTGGCTGATCTGTTGTTATTGCCGAGCCTGACGGAATCATTCGGACTGACGGCGCTCGAAGCGATGTCGTGCGAAGTTCCGGTCGTGGCGACTCGCGTCGGCGGATTGCCTGAAGTGGTGGAAGAAGACGGATGCGGATACTTGCTCGAGGTCGGCGACGTGGACGCGATGGCAGAAGCGGCGGCGCGAGTGTTGAGCGATGACGGGGAGCGGGAAAGATTGGGCCGTCGGGGTCGTGAGATAGCGGTGTCGCAATTTGCGGCTGAAAAGATCATCCCTCAATACGAATCGCTTTATCGAAATGTAGTGAGCGAATGAAATCCGTTTTCAGGTCCCTGGGGACGCACGCATCCTGCGTGCTGGCTTCAAATAAAAAGCCTGTGAAAATCCCTGTAGTCCTGACTTATCAAGCAGGCACGCTGGAAGCGTGCGCCCCCAGAGTTTTGAGTCACATCTTCATCCGAAATATCAGCAGAGCGAATGCCGCGATCAATCCGATGGCCAGCAGCCAGAAAGCCAGTTCGAGGTATCGCTGTTTCCGTTCGATGAATCTGATGGTTTTATCTCGAATGTCGTTTGGCGAATTCAGGTAGATGCTTTCGCGCTCGGTCATCGCCACCGTTATGCACCAGTAAAGCGCCACCAGCCACAAAACGAGCGGCAACAGGAAGAGCATCTTTTCCGGCAGCGGCAAATCTTCGGGAATGAATTTCGCAAATCCCAGAATGCCGAGATATATCCCCTGCAACACGCCCAAAGCGGTCATCAACGCATTGGCCGCATTGCGCACATTGGTGAGCGACTCTGAAAGTATGCGGCGGCCATGTTCGAGCCAGAAGTCGTCGTCCGTCTCTGAGAGAGGGCTTTCGTAAACTTGTTCGACGGATTGAGAAGGCGCGCTGATTATTTTTTCTCCGGTTTCCGACATTGCATTTCCTCCGGGCGCAGAGCGTATGCGCCCTCCTTTGGAGTGCTGCGACTTGCCGCAGCTTTTGTCTTCAAACAAAGGCAGTGAGCGTGTCACCGCTGTTCTTCGATCATCTCGCGCAGGACGACGACTCGCCCTTCGGCGCAGAAGCGGCAATTCAGGACGAAGCGCCGAGGCAACTCCGGCGGCGCGTGGCGAAACAGACCGAACAGCTTTATCACCTCGACAGGGCGGTCGAGTTTATCGATATCGACTTCATTGACATCTTTGTTCGGGCCGTTGCATTTGATCTTTATGAATTTCGCCATGTCATATCCTCCTGTGAGCGCGTCAGGTCAAAGCGGCTGTAGACGCGAGAGCCTATCATTAACACATCGATTCATCGAGGTGTGCAACGATGCGACTCTTTGCTGAACGGTTTCAACCGTTTTCGAGAGGCAAAACAGATCGGCGTTCGCCCGACATCCCGCTAAAGCACAATGGCATTAAGTTAGTGTGAATCTCAACGGGATTCGCGAACTATTTTGGAGTGCTGCGACTTGTCGCAGCTTTTGTTTTCAAAACTAAAGCGGTGACAAGTCACCGCACTCCAAAGAAGATCGTCAAGGCTTTCGGCTTAACTTCTTGCCATTGCGTGTTGATGAGAAGCCGTGCCGATTTATTTTTTCCTCACATAACTGAGGCGTTACAAACATCATTTCAACCAATCGGGAACGTCTGCATTCGTAGCCTCCCGCCACGCGGCGTCGAAACCATCCGCGCCCCATTTCGCGCGAAGGTTTTTGAGATCGTTTATCGCAATTCCCTGCTGACTCAATTGCAGTTCAGTCAAAACAGACAGGGCAAAAAGCAAATTCTCAAACGCTTCCGGGTAATTACCTGTTTGAGAAAAAAGCTGCCCGATTTGGCCACTTATCTGAGCCACACCCACACGGTCGCCAAGTTCTTCTCTGATTTTGAGTACTTCTTCATACCTTGCCAAAGCTATTTCGTACTGTCCGAGATGCTGATAGATTACCCCACTGTACTGCAGCGAATTAGCCATGCTTGAGCGGTCGCCAAATTCTTCGGAAATCCTCATAACCGATTCGTATGTCTTCAAAGCCAATTGATATTGCCCTCTATCTTGATAAATGACTCCTATTTGCCCAAGTGAATAGGCCGCGCCTGCGCGGTTGCCGAGTTCTTCCATTATCTTCTTCGACCCTTCATACCTCGCCAGCGCCGCTTCATACTCTCCGCGTGCCTGGTAGATCATCCCGATTTGATGAAGTGAGCGAGCCACGCCAAAGCGGTTGCCGAGTTTTTCTTCTATCTTGAGCGACTCTTCATACCTCGCCAGTGCCGCTTCATACTCTCCGCGGAAATAGTGAATATTTCCAAGGTTAAGCAGTGAAGAGGCCACGCCTAGATGGTCGCCGAGTTCTTCTTCTATCTTGAGCGATTCTTCATACTTCGCCAGCGCCGCTTCATGCTCGCCGCGATGCTCATGAATTACACCGAGATTATTGATGATTTGAGCGTCCCTTTGACGATCCACCTTATTCAGCAGGCGATGGTATTGATTTTCCAAATATCGGCCAAAACCCCACCGGTTCAGGAGAAGGTCGGCATTCAATAACAGGCTGGAGGCATCTTCGTAATCGCCAGCCTCCACCAGCAATTCGAATGCTTCCATATCGCCCCAAACATCTGCCGGGGTCTTGGAATCCCGTTTGATTATCTTTGTCCCGTTAGTGTAAAAGGCAGCCGCGTCGCGCAGTCTCGCTCGCCATACTTCGCCTTTCTGTTTGTCCCGGCAAAAATCCCGCACCAGAGCATGCACCGACAAGGCTTCCAACTGGCCGTCTTCATAAATCGGCATCAACAGCCCCCAGCCAATCAGTTCGTCAATCGGCTTGCTCAGGTTTTCAGCCTGACGACGTTCGGGAAGACGGCGATCCAATGTTTCCAGCAACGTCGCCTCGTCCATCTCTCTCCACGCTTCCGGCAAGTTGTTACGATCAAGCGTCCGCAGGTAATCGGCAGCGTAAGAAACCTTTTTGCCCATCACCCACTCTGTTGCATCGGGCGGGACGGGCTGGCGAAATGCTGACATGCGATTGAGAAGATCGCGGCCCCGCTCTGTCAACAGCGCGTAATTCATCTCAAGCGCGAGAAACTCTCTCAACTCCGTATGCACAGTCTTCGCATCTTCAAGCGCGTCCTTCAACGACCTCCCACGGCAGTGACGATCAAGCGCAACCATCGCGTAAGGATGCCCGCCGAACGTCTCATAAGCTGCCAGCTTCTCTTCAAAAGAAGCGCCCGAAAGGTGCTGCATCTTCTGCATCAGCCCAAGAAATTCGGGACGGCTCAGATCGCCAAGCGGCAACTCCTCGATGTTGCCCAATCGCTTCTCATCGAGGTCGAACAGGTAGCGGCTCGTGAATAAAAACCGGCTGCCCTTCGCTGTCGCCTTCACCAGAGAGCTTATGAAAATCCGAAGCCCCTCATCCCTGATCCGAAATCCCGAATCAACAGGCTCAAGCTGGCTCTCGAAATTATCGAAGATCACAAGCAGCGGCCACTGGCTCAACACCTGCGCGAGGTATCCTGCGGCCATCTCCGGCGGCAGCGATTCGTGAGCGATCCCCTGCAAAGCGTTCACGCCCTGAAGCTCGAAATACCGGCTCATCTCCAACAGGATTTTTTCAGGCGCAAGCCCGCCCGAACAATCGAATGCGTACACGCCTCTGTATCTCGCGCGCAATCTCGTCGCCGTGTGGCTCGCAAGCGAGGTCTTGCCTATGCCGCCGATGCCCCACACGATGACCGCGCGATGATTCTTGAAAACGAGACCGTCTCGAATCTGGCGATACTCTCTCCGCCTGCCATAGAAACCGTAACTCAGTTGCGGCAACACGACATGAAAACTCTTATCGATTCGGGGCATAAGATCGGGCTGCGCGTCCGGGTCGTCAGTCGTCTTCAAACAATGACTGCTGGCGCAAAGCAGCACCGGAGCCAGAGCATCGGCTTGAAGGAAAGGGCTTTCGCTGTGAAGCAGAGCGCGACGGGCCGCGCTCATCGCGGCTTCAATCGATTGACCGGCGGCGAGACGTGGGTAAAGCGACTCGGCGAGTTGAAGACCCGCGATGTCTGAAATGGAAAACTGCATGGCGATGACCGCAGGGATTCGCTCGCGGGCCAGAGCGCGAGCGAGGTCGAGGAAGCCTCCCGTGTGCAGAGTGCGCGCTGTCAGGCATCCCGATATCACCGCGAGTCGAAGCGTACTCTTCCCTTTCTGCAAAGCCCGAATTACATCGGCCACCGATGCGGGGCTGCGTTTGCCCTGCGCGTCTTCGAGCAGGAGGCCGCCGCCGTTACGGGGCGAAAGGCCGTGACCTGTGAAATGCAGAATGTTGTATCCGGCTTCGAGGCTGTTTTCGAGGATGTCGAGCCGCGCTTCGTCTTCGCAATCGATATACAACCGGCCCTGACCTGCGGGAGTGTTGATGGCTTCGAGCAGAATCTCCTGCTCGCGCTCGATCTGCAATCGCTGATTATCAGCGAGGTCGAGCGGGAGGGAGATGAAGGCCAGCATTTTGAGCGGGCGCGGGACAGGCGGGAGATCGTACTGCGGATCGATGTTGAGGGGCAGGCGCGACATTCCGGTTGTTGCGCCTGCGGCGATGAACTCCCGGCCATCGAAGAGAGTCTACCAAGGCACCGATTCGAGTCCGGCTGCTTCGGGCGCGATGCGAAGACAGAGGACGAGGAAATCGCTCGCCTTTTCCTTCTCTTCCCAGACTCTCAGGACATCGGGGGTGAAGAGTTTTTTGTAGAGCCTTTCGCCGAATGCACATAAACGCGCGATGCGGCCAACAGGGTCTTTGGGATCGTGATCGAGTTGATTCAATTCGAATTCGCTCATGAATGAGAGCGGGTAATCGAATTCGGCCTCGGCCAGCGGTTGTGAACTGTCGCGGGTGAAGACTTGAAGATTGTAGCTTTCTTTGGATCGAAGGCGGACATGAAATTCGAGTATAGTCATCAGGATTTCCCTTTTTTTGACTCGCCTGGTTTTGCTCTCATGACCTATAGACGGATTTTGCGCGGATAATTTTTGATTTTTTTTCGAGGTCGTTAAGCCGAAAACATGAGCGACCTCCTTTGGAGTGCTGCGACAAGTGATACTGCTGGCGAAATCAGAAAATGAAGCTCGCCGTCTTTAGCTCCGTAGGAGCGTGATGTTTATAGACCCGGATTCAGCATTCAACCCAAGCTCCATAGGAGCGAAATGCTCTTCATATCGCTCCTATGGAGCTTGGGGAATAGGAGAGCGATTCTATAAACATTGCGCGCCTACGGCGCTGAACCCTCCGAATTCGCCAGCAGTATCACAAGTCGCAGCACTCCAAAGGAGGTCGCGAATCCGGTTGAGATTCACACTGACATAAGGCACGCGCCAGCCTCGTCATAGACTGCCTCCGAATGATTCCGTATAATCGCTCTCTGTCTTGTGAGGGAAATCCGCGATGGAGCTTTATCTTATACGCCACGCCGCAGCCGAGCCGGTCGGAGATGCAAACGATTTTCTCGATGAGAAGCGCAAGCTGACCGCAGAAGGCCGCGAGCGAATGCAACAGGCCGCAAGAGGTCTTCACATACTCGGAGTCAAATTCGACTCGATACTTACAAGCCCGCTCTTTCGCGCAATCGAGACGGCGCAAATCCTCGCCGACGCGATGGAGATAGATAGAGGCATCATAACTCAAACGCCCGCGCTCATTCCGGGAGCGACTTCAGCCAGTTTGACCAACGCGATCAGGAAACAGGCAGTCGAATCAATCGCGCTTGTGGGACATCAGCCCGATCTCGGTCAGACCATCTCAAGGATAGTCTGCGGATACCCTGATGCCGCGATCCAGTTCAGGAAAGGCAGCGTCTGCGCAATCACTGTCACTGAAACCACGCCGACCATTCGCGGCACTCTTTCCTGGATGCTCACTTCAAAACAGTTGCGCCTGATAGCTAAAGAATAGTGATGAGGTGATGAGGCGATGAGGTGATGAGGCGATGAGGTGATGAGGCGATGAGGTGATGAGGTGATGAGGTGATGAGGTATGCATACCTTCTCCACCCATCCCCCATCCCCCATCATCCATCCCCCATCCCCCATCACCCATCACCCATCACTTGAGGAAAGGTAATAAATTGTATTTCGTCACGGCACTTGCTGGATTCGTCATTGGGTTCATAGTCTGGTTCATACTCTCTTATGTGCTGGCTCGCTCGATCATGTGGATAGAGGCGCGTCATCCTCAACTCGTAGGGTCGAAGGGAATGCGCGTGAGCGAAATCATCGCCTGCGGCGTGATAGTTCTGGGCTGCCTCGCGCTGGCCTTCTGGATAGCCCGCGCGCTGTGGCTTGAGATGAAGCACTGAAATTATTCTTTGATGTGAAGCAAGGCAAGCTCTCGCTTGAGCAGCTTACCCGTAGGCCCTTTGGGAATCTCTTCGAGGAATTCAATCCGACGCGGACATTTGAAGTCAGCCAATCGCTCGCGGCAAAACGCGATGATCTCTTCTTCAGTCGCGCTTGCGCCTTCTTTCAGCACGACGAATGATTTCACTTCTTCACCATAAAGCGGATCGGGAATGCCAATTGTCGCAGCGTCTTTAATGGCAGTGTGTTGATAAAGCATTTCATCGATTTCGCGCGGGTAGATGTTTTCGCCTGCGCGGATGATCATATCGCCTTTGCGGTCTACGACGTAAAAGAATCCGTCTGCATCGCGGTATCCGAGATCGCCCGTGTGAAACCAGCCTGAGCGGAATGCCTCGCGAGTGGCCGATTCATTCCGGTAATAGCCTTTCATTATGTTCGACCCGCGAAGCACTATTTCGCCTATCTGACCAAAGGGTAGCTCTCGGTCACGATCATCGAAAACTTTCATCTCGTTTCCAATCGGCAGACCGACCGATCCGATACGGCGACGATCTATCGGATTGAAGGTCGATCTACAGGTCGATTCCGAAAGCCCGTAGCCTTCGATGACCGGAAAATGAAAGAGCGCCTCGAATCGTTTCAGCACCTCGACCGGCACGGGAGCCGAACCGCAAAGAGCGAATCTCAAACTGCTGATGTCCGTCCCTTGAGGCGCGCCCTGAGGGTAAGAATTTATCAGCATCGAAAGCATCGTCGCGACCGAGCCGAAATAGGTGACTTTATATCGCTCGATTATTTCCCAGTGATGCGATGCCGTAAATCGCGGCGCAAGCACTACGCTTCCGCCCACCCACAGCGCGGCCAGCCCCGTCGTCATCAGCGCGTTGACGTGAAAGAGCGGCATAATCATCAACGCGCGGTCACTCTCAGTGAGTCGTAACCACTCGGCAATCTCGCGGGCGTTTGAAAGAAAATTGCCGTGCGTGAGCAGCACTCCCTTTGGTTTTCCCGTCGTGCCTGACGTGTAGATGATCACCGCCTCGTCGGCAGGGGTCAGGTTGTCCTTTGTCCTTTGTCCTTTGTCCTTTGTCCGTTGATTCGCTTCCTTATCTTTCGAATCAATGCCTGTTGATTCATCACCCGCGCGTCGCTCATGTGTCTGCTCGCTAACCCCTGACCCCTGACCCCTGACCCCTGACCCCTGCTGCACTGACCACTGTTCACCGACCACTGCAACGACGTTGCGAAGCGCGGGCAGACGCTTTCGCGCCTCTTCGAGTACGGGGAGAAGATCGGGCTGAGTGACGGCTATGGACGCGCCTGAATCGTTTATGACGAATTCGACTTCCTGCGATTTCAAAAGCGCGTTGACCGGCCCTGCCCACGCGCCTATACGGAAGCACGCGAAATAAGAGATGAAGTATTCGACCGAGTTGGTGAGAAACAGACTCACGCGCTCGCCCTTGCGCGCGCCTAAAGAGAGGAGAAGATCGGCGGCGCGTTGGACTTCGCGCTCGAACTCGCTGTAGGTGAATACGCGCCCGCCCCCGTGATCGAACAGAAATTCCTTGTCGGGCGAGGCCCCGACCCGACGGCGAAGCAACTCGTCAATGTTTTCGAATACGGTCTCGCTCATGCGCTCATCTTTCGTCACTGTCAAGGTTCGAATCTTTTCTCTCCCAGCCACGACATGAATATCTGCTTCTGCAAATCAGTCGCGTCCGATCTTTCGCGTATCGAGTAAGTGATTTTCTCCTGACTGCCGATTGTGGCATTGATCGTCAGGAGGCGATCTCTTCTCAACACGGTCAACGCTACGGTCGCTCCGATTTTCTTTTCCGAAAATCGACGCTCGAATGTATCCGACTCGATGCGGTCTCCATCCATAGCCACCAGCACATCGCCTATGTCGAAACCGGATTGTTCGGCGGCTGAACCGGGCGCGATGCCTGTGATCGCGATCTGGCCCTCCGGCAGAGGCGTCAGAGCAGGCCCGAATATGCCGCCCCCTGATCGTATCGCCGTGCCTGTCGTGATTCCTATGGAAGGCGCGGGCCACGTTTTCTGTTCTTCAAGCTCAAGTCCGGCGTGGCGGAGAAAATCGTTCCACGGAATTTCTTCGACGCCAGAAACGTACTTCGCGAAAAAATCTGCGAAGTCGGCATTGGAAGGCGCGGCCTGCCGAGCGATCAACTCGACCGCATCGCGAAAGCCCCGCGTCTCTTCGAATCCCGGTTTGGGCAGGCTGTGATTCTTCATCAGATACATGAAAACATCCGTCAACGACCGTTGATTCGCTGTTCGATGACGGATTTCAAGATCGAGCAGATTTCCAAGCAATTCGCCTTTGTTGTAATAATCGATTCGGTTGTTGGCCGCGTTGTCGCCCACGCCCCAGGTGTCCCAGCTTGAAAGCTCGACGCTCATAATTTTTCTTCCGGGCGCCGATTGAAGAGTCGCTATCTGAGTCGCGAGGTTGTTGAAATAATCTTTGCGCGACCAAAGCCCGCTGTGCTTTAGTCCTATTGCCGCCCAGTAGCTCGTCATTCCTTCCGAGACGTAAAGATTGCGCGTGTGCTGCTCGCGCGAGTAATCGAACGGGCCGAGTATGGCCGGACGTATCCGCTTCACATTCCAGAGGTGAAAGAATTCGTGCGCGCCGACGAAGAGGAACCGGCTGTAGATGGCCCACGACGAATGACTATTCCAGGCGGAAAAACTCATGTCGGTCGAGTTGAGATGTTCCAGCCCTCCCGACCCGGAGCCGGGGCGAGCGCGCAGAAAGAAGATATATTTTTTGTAAGGCGTGCCGCCCATCATATCGACGAAATGGCTGACATAAGTTTTCGTGTCGCGAGTGATTCTCTCTCTGTCATAGTTTCCCTTGCCGAGAAAAACCAGATAATACCGCGCGCCTTTGTAGTCGAACTCGGTCTGATCGAGATTTGCCACCGCAACTATCGACGCATCGATGAAAGTGTCATAGCTGTCCGAGGTGAAGGTGTTCGGCTCCGTCGTGGCGTCCATCCCTGTCTGAATGCGCCACGATTGCGGAACTTCGAGTTTGACTTTGATCGCGCCATCGAGCGGGTAGGGGCGTTTGCCTACGACGTACATGAAAACCGATGGGCCGCGCAGGTAGCACATCTCGTCGTTGTAATCTCGCAGATAGAGTTTGTAGCGGGCTGTTATCCGGCGACCGTTTGCGCGATGAATGCGCCAGGTTTGTTTATCTGTCTTTTCGAATTTCAACTGCGCGCCCGTTTCGTCCGCGGCTGAAAACTCCTGCACATTTCGCCATGCGTTGTGAATGTTGTAGGCGCCGGGCGACCACGCGGGCATCGCCACATCTATCGAAGAAGCGTTGCCGCTATCGAGCGTAAGAGCTATGTGAACGAAATGAGTTGTCGGCTTGGGGTCGAGCGTGACGGTGTAGCTGACCGGGCCTGTCTGCGCGTTTGCAACTGCGCTCGAAATAAGCAGGAGAATTACAGGAACAATGAATCTGACCGCGCGAGTTTTATTCATTTTCATCCTCCGAACAGGTAGAGCAGGCTGCCAGCCTGCGGGTTCGCGGCTTTCGCACTCTCAGAGTGTGCGCAACCTGGCAGGTCGCGCTGCATCAACGCGATCAAACGCCGCATCCACATCTGAGCGATTCTTCAATCTTTTTTCCATCGATGCTGTAGACGGTCGTCCACGCGCCTTCGTAATACTGGCCGTGAAAGATGATCTCCATTCTGCCATCGCCGTTGAGGTCGAGTATGGCAGACACCATGCCCCAGTTGGGCGCGTTGAATTGCTTCGCCCGCGGGTAGTATTCGGCGAATAGGGTGATAGTTTCAGCTTTGCCCGCTATGACTTTTCTCATCAGCACGACCGAGTAATCGCCCGCCTTCGAATCAGGAGGCACCCGGCCTTCCTTGAAAGTCGACGCGCTCAGTATCACTTCTTCCGTACCATCACCTTCGAGATCGACGCGAATGACTTGCGCGAGATTGATCCGCGGGTTGGTTATGCCCTTGCTTTTGAGGAACGCGGCGACTACTTCCTGATAAACCGCCTGCCCCGTGCTTTGCGATTTGACCTCTCGCGGCATAGGGTTCCAATCGCCGCCGAAGGCTATCGTGGCAGACTGAGGAGGCGCAGGCGAAAATTTCACTTCCTTCGTTTCCTCGCACGGAACATCGGAATTGTAAGGCTTGCTGCCCACGTATTCGCCTGCCTCGCCTGCGAGCGAGTAGAAGCGATATCTGCGTTCGCCGAGAGTGTTCAACGCGGCATCATCCGAAGCGATCCACTTCCCGTCGCGTGATGCGCCGAGGAAACAGCCCGGCTCAAGCGACTTGAGGTCGACTATCGGAGCGAATTGTTTATCTTGAATGACCGAGCCGCACATCAAAGCGAGGCCAAGAGCGAGTGAAAAAATTTTCAAGGTTGAATCTCCTTTAACCCAAATCGAAACGCACAGGGTTTGGATAGTGAGCCTGTTGGATCAAGACCGGAATAGAACACGGATTAACGCTGATGCGACTGATTTTTACGGATCAGATCAGCGCGAATCCGCCTCATCCGCGTTCTCCGCGTCCTATTCTGATTCGATCCTGGGTCATCGTTCCAATCCTCTGTCTGATCTTGAACTAAATCTGGTTCTGACCCGACGAAGGCGAATCATTTATAGTTCACATAAACCACTTTGGTTTCCGTGTAAAAGCTCATCACTTCCGAGCCGACTTCGCGCCCGCCGTAGCCGCTCTCTTTGATCCCCCCGAAAGGCACATGCGAAAATCCGCCCACGCCCGGTCGATTGACGTGAATGATTCCTGCTTCGGCGCGTTCGGCGAACCGGAGCACACGTCCGACATCGCGGGTGAAGACGGTCGAGGTCAGACCATATCGGACTGAGTTCGCTATTTCGATGGCGTGTTCGAAATCCCGAACGCGCAGAACAGCCACGACAGGGCCGAAAATTTCTTCTCTCGTTATCTCCATCCCCTGCTCGGCCTCAAGCACCGTGGGGGCGAAGAAGAGTCCCCGCTCAAGTCCGCCTTCTTTCACTGCTCCGCCTCCGGCGCAAACACGCGCGCCTTCGTTGCGGCCCGCTTCGACCCAGTGCGTCACTCCTCCCATAGCTCTCGCGTCGACGAGCGGCCCCATCTCTATTCCATCTGCTGTGCCGGGGCCGACCTTCATCGATTTCGCGCGGGCTACCAATCGAGTTAAAAATTCGTCGTAGACTTTCTCTTCGACCAGAGCGCGGGAGGTGGCGGTGCATCGCTGACCCGTAGAGCCGAGTCCTCCCATAACGACGCCCGCCACGGCGCGGTCAAGGTCTGCGTCTTCGAGGACTATCTGCGGGTTCTTGCCTCCGAGTTCGAGTTGAAGTTTGAGCAATCGGCGCGAGCCTTCTTCGGCGATGATCTTTCCGACTTTCGTCGAGCCGGTGAAAGAGACTCCGCCGACCAATTCATTGGCTATCAACTCCGCGCCCGGTGCGCTGTCGCCGTGGACGAGATTGACCACCCCGCGGGGGAGGCCGACTTCTTCAAGTCCGCGAACGAGCGCGGCAGCAGTAAGCGGCGTGAGCGGCGAAGGTTTAAGCACCGAGGTGTTGCCAGCGACGAGCGCGGGCGCGAGTTTCCACACCGGAATGGCTACGGGAAAATTCCACGGGCTGATGAGTCCGACGACGCCAAGCGGGTGAGGACGGGAATAACAAAATACGTCTTCTTCTTCAGATTGATAGACGTGACCTTCGAGGCGGCGGCCCATGCCTGCGGTGTATTCGAGAATATCCATCGCGCGGCGCACTTCGCCTTTCGATTCCGGGAGAATCTTTCCTTCCTCGCGAGTGAGCAGGTAGGCGATCTCGTCTCGATGTTTATCGATCCACCTGAGCCACTCGAAGAGAATTTTTCCGCGGGCGGGAGCGGGAGTATTGCGCCATTTTTCCGAGGCTCGACTCGCGGCTTCGATAGCGCGGGCCGCGTCTTCGCGCGAGGAATCGGGAGCGCGGGCGACTAACACGGCGGTGTCTGCCGGGTCGTGTCGCTCCGTGAATTTGCCCCACGAGGATTCCTCCCAGTGACCATCTATGAAATTCAAAACAGTCTGCCCAATTTCAGGAATGCTGTTCATAAAATCTCCTGTGGAAAGTCTGGAGTCTGGAGTCTGGAGTCTGGAGTCGAGAAGCCCCAGCCGGACTCGTGGCTCGCAGGTTTAATTGTCATAAAGTCTCACGCATTATAAACTGCCTCGGCTCAGAGGCGAAACCAATCTAAATTATTGACAAAGCACGGCTCGCGTTATAGACTCGTCGCGTCGTCAAAGGTTGTTTTGAAACGTCACCGATAAAGGCACACCAGGAGCGATCCTGGGTCGCAAAGCTAAGGCCTTTGCGAGTCCTGAGTCAGCGGGCCGTGAGTTCAAGAGGGTCGAACAGACTCCAGACTCCAGACTCCAGACTCCAGACTCGAAGAAGGATGACTGGCTGCCGAAGTGAAGTTGAAAACGGTCCCCGCCTGAGTTTCAACTCCACTCCTATCACTCTTCAGGAATGCCCTCACACCGCAAGCTGGCGTGTTGCCTTTAACTGACGAAACAGCCCCGATGCTTCGGAGGATCGATGAAGTCTTATGTCACACTCGCGGCAATAGTCCTCGTTGGACTCTTGGCCGGTGATGCCCGCGCTCAGGAAACCTATATCGGATCGATTGAAGAAAACGCCGCTCGTCGCGCGCCTGTGATGTCTGTCGCCGAACATACCTTGCCGGTAATCACCCCAAAGTCTGCTCCTGTGGACGTGAAGAAAGAGCAGGGGCCGACCACCAGGAAGGGCGCAAAAGGAATCGCAACGAAAGAAATCACAGCAAAAGATGCGACAGCTAAAGCGACGACGGCTACGCCCATCGCTCCGCCGCCTATGGTTTTGAGCGATGCGCGACAGGAAATAGTCGCGGGCGAATTCGTCTCAACCGGAGACAAGAAACTCGACGAGATAATAAAACAATCGGCTGCGCGAAATAATGTCGATCCGAATCTCATCGTCGCCGTCATGCGTCAGGAATCGGGATTCAAACAGTATGCGCGTTCTTACAAAGGCGCGATGGGATTGATGCAGCTTATGCCCGGAACCGCGCGCCGGTTTGGAGTAAACAATTTCTATGATCCGGCTGAGAATATCGAAGGCGGCGCGAAGTATCTGAGGTTCCTACTCGACAAATTCAATGGAGATGTGAAGCTCGTGCTTGCGGGCTACAACGCGGGCGAGGGAGCGGTGGTCAACTACGGCTACACCGTTCCGCCTTATCGCGAGACTCGAAATTATGTGAAAAACATCTCTGCGCGCTACGGCTCGGACAAGCACGTTGTGAAGAGTCAGAAAACTTCTTCCGTCCCCCGCGCCCCGGAAGCGATGAAAACAGCGAGTCGCTTGTCGAATAATTATTAGGTGACAGGTGACAGGGAACAGGTGACAGAGATCAGAAATTCTGACGGCTTCACCTGTTCCCTGTTCCCTGCTCCCTGTCCCCTTGACTAAGCATCTGTCGCGTTTATAATCCCCGCTGGAACGACCTGCCCCATACGAGTGACATTAAACCGATATGCGGAAGCAAAAACACTATCTTGTAGCGCGCGCTATCGTCTTTGCGCTCGTTTTCTATCTCACCGCCCGTCCCACGCTCAATGCGGCAGACCCGGTGACGGCGGAGCGCGGGCCTCGCTCGCTCGCAGAAAAATTATTCCAGCACGCTGACACTCTGGCTTCGACTCTTCATAACAAACCTTTCGATGAGCGCAATCTCAGCGAATATCTCATGGCAATCGATTCCTTCAATCAGGTCGCGATGCTCAATACTGATTCTCATTTTTCGGCTGATTCGCTTGCCCGAATAGCCGAGCTTCAGCGCGAGATGGCTGACTCGACGGGCGAATCGGCGCTTTATCAAAAAGCCATCGAGACTTTCCGCCGCATCACTATTGAACATCCTAACAGCGCGTTCGTCGGAGACGCGCTCATACAGATAGCCGAGATTTACGAAGAAAACTTGCAGGACCTCGACGGCGCGGCTGCGGCTTATCGCGAGATGATCGAGCATTTCCCCTCGTCCGTGCTTGCGCGCGAAGCTCGCGCCATCCTTGCGCGATTCGATGCGCAGCTTAAAAACCGTCCGGTCGATGTCGTGGTTCCTCTCGAAAGAGTTGCGCAGCAGGAAGGCGTCGCAGGCTTGCAGATAACCAACGTGCGCAACTTCAGCGGGCCGGATTATGCCCGCGTCGTCGTCGATCTTTCAGGCGAAGGCCACTATCAGGAACGACGAGCGGGAGCAACCAGACTCAACATTCAATTAAGTCGCGCGTCTATCTCGCCTTCGCTCTACCATCGGCGATTCATCGTCGGCCAGTCCGCATTGCTCAAGCGCATAGTCATCTCCGAACAGGGCGCTTCCGTCTCAATCGATATAGATGTCAGTTCGCTCGCCGAGTATTCGACCTTCGGCCTGCCCGATCCTGCCCGCATAGTTATCGATCTTCACGGCGCTGATTCGATTCGAAGAGCGCGAATGCGCGAAAGCGCGCTCGCCGTCAAAACGCCAGCAAACGAAGCGCGAAAAGAACCGCCTTCAGGCGCGTTGCTATCATCAAGACCCGCGCGGTCGAACTGGACTAATCAAAAACCGATCACGGGGCTGCCGGAAATCAACGATCCGATCCTGATGATGAGTCCCGAAGATGCGAAGAAAGACGACGCGAAGAAAACCGAAAGCAGTCTGACTGAAAAATTAGCCGAAGCGGTCGAGAGCAAATCCAATGATTCGCCCATCAAATGCATAGTCATCGATCCGGGTCACGGCGGCCACGACACCGGAACGATAAGCCCAACGGGGATGCGCGAAAAAGATTTGGTGCTCGACGTTGCGCGAAGACTCCGCGCTTACATCAAGCGCAACTACCCGGAGATCGAAGTCGTTCTGACGAGGGATTCGGATCGCTTCGTCGCGCTCGAAGAGAGAACCGCCATTGCAAACTCTCGCGCGGCTGATCTGTTCATCTCGGTTCACGCAAACGCAAGCGCGAAGCGGGCGGCAAGCGGGGTTGAAACTTTCTTCGTAAGCCCCGACCGGGCCGGTGAAGCTCCACAGGCAACTAATCAACCAACTGGCAAAGAAGCCAAACCCGCGGCTCAGACATCGACGGATAAGGCGCAGCCGATGTATGCAAGCGTGACTGTCGGGAATCGGGTTGCGGCCTCGCGCGAGCTTGCGCGTTACATTCAATCGGGGCTGGTTCGCGGAATAGGCGCGCACTCGCCCGACGCGGGATCGAATCGCGGAGTCAAGCACGCGCCGTTCGCGGTGCTGAGAGGGTCAGCGATGCCCAGCGTGCTTGCGGAAGTTTCATTCCTTTCAAACCCGCGCGACGAGGCGCTGCTTCAGACAGGACAGTTCCGCGAGCGCATCGCGGCTTCTCTGTTTGCGGGACTCAATGCTTATCTGAAAAAGAATCGCCCTGTCGAAGCGAAGAAGTGAATGGGTGATAGGTGATGGATGATGGGTGATAGGGCAGATTGTTCTTTCCATCCCCCATCCCCTATGACCTATCACCCACCACGACATCCTGCAAGCTGACCTGACCGATGATAAATCCGTTCGAGTCGATGACGACAGCCTGTCCGAGTTTGTTCGAAGACAACACTGTGCGAGCCTCGGCGATGGGCATCGTTGACGGGATGAACATCGAAGTATCGACGGGTCGCATCACATCGCGGGCTTCCAGCCGCGGCCAGTCTTCGCGCGGTCTCATCTTCAATTCTTCGAGCATCAGCATTCCGTGAAGCCTGCGCTCTGAAGCTACGGGAAAGCTCGTCTGCTGATTGCTCTTCAGCACCTTGTCGATGAAGTCCGGGATTTTCATCCGTGGCGGAACCAGCACAACGTCAGGATGCATCACCTCTTCGATTGTGCCGCGACGCACTCTCAGGGAGCGGCGCGAGCGGCTCTCGTTTGCGCCGAGCATCAGCGCGATCATAAGCCCGACCGTTATGCTCCACATCCCCGTGACCCAATCCTTGAACAGAAACCAGTAGACGCCTATAGCGAACAGCGTGACGGCGATCATAAGGCCGAAGCGCACGGCTGATTGAGTCGCCGCGCGATAGTTCTTGTTCATCTTCCACAGCAAGGCTCTCAGCACGCGCCCGCCGTCGAGCGGAAGACCGGGCAGCATGTTGAATACGGCGAGTATCCAGTTGACAAGCCCGAGGTGTCTGAGGACCTGCCCCGCCGCGCGATACGGAGTGCCGTAGAGCAACAACTGATCGGCGGCAAAAAAGACGGTGCCTAAGATGAAGCTCGCCGCAGGGCCGACGACGGCGATTTTGAATTCAGCCACGGGGTCTGCGGGCTGGCCTTCGAGAGTCGCAAGCCCGCCGAACATGTAAAGCGTGATGTCCGTAGTTCCCACCCCCACAGTTCGAGCCATCAGCGCGTGCGCGAGTTCGTGTATGATGACCGACGCAAAGAGCAGAGTGGTTGTGATAAATCCGAGCGTCCAGTATTGCCATGCGGGATGTCCCGGAGCCTCGCGCGGCAGAAGCGCCGTCGAGATGGCCCAGGCATAAAATGGAAAGACCGGCAGCCAGCTATAATGCGCCCGTACAGGTATTCCAAAGACGCGGCCCAGGTAGAGTGGTTTGAGGTTGATGTTCATCTCCTGTGATCCTCAGTGAGAGAGGCGCTTCGGTGAAAGTTTACCGTGCGCGGGGTCGAGGCTCAATTCGATTTTCGGGCGCAGGTTTGACTATGGGTTCACTGTGAGTTAGTATGAAGGCCCGTGAGGGAAAAAGCCGTAGCGATAATCCCTGCGCGGTATGCCTCGACAAGATTGCCGGGTAAGCCTCTCCTCCCCATCAACGAAATTCCGATGATAATGCATGTCGCGGAACGCGCTTCACGAGCCACTCTTGTGTCGCGGGTCATCGTGGCAACCGATGACCAGCGCATCCTTGATGCGGTCGAATCCCACGGAGGCGAAGCGAGGATGACATCCGCTGATGCTCGATCCGGCACTGATCGAATCGCAGAAGTCGCCCGCTCGCTCCCTGACCCGATCATAGTCAACGTGCAGGGAGATGAGCCGCTAATCGATCCTGTGACAATCGACCGGGCGATAGAATCTCTCATGGAAAACACGGAGGCTCACATCAGCACCACCAGCGAGCCTATAGAGTCAGTAGAAGACCTCTTCAACCCCGCGGTGGTCAAGGTAGTGACCGACGCTCGCGGGTATGCGCTTTATTTTTCCCGCTCGCCTGTGCCTTATGTCCGACCAGCCCCCGGACTAGGGTTTGAAGAATATCTGCGACGGGACGCGGAGTTGCTCAAGCAGTTTCGAAAGCATTCGGGACTGTATGTTTATCGCTCTGATTTTCTTCAGCAGTTCGCTCGAATGGAGCCGTCCGCTCTCGAACGACTTGAAAGCCTCGAACAGCTTCGCGCTTTGGAAAACGGATTTCGCATTTGCGTCGTCGCGGTCTCGCACCGATCAATCGGCGTCGACACAGAGCAGGATTACCAGAAAGTCAAAAAGGTGATTGAGGAGTTTTCCCGGTCGTCAGAGACGACGCCCTGACGTGATGAAAAACAATCGAGGGTTCGGACTCTCAAGACTCTCAAGACTCTCTGGACTCTATAGACTTTTACGGAGGAGAACTGTCATGACTAAATACATTTTCGTTACCGGCGGAGTTGTATCATCACTGGGCAAGGGGCTGGCCGCCGCTTCCATCGGATGCCTGCTCGAAGCGCGCGGCCTCCGGGTCACCATTCTCAAGTTCGATCCTTACATCAACGTCGATCCGGGAACCATGTCGCCTTTTCAACACGGTGAAGTGTTCGTCACCGACGACGGCGCGGAAACCGATCTCGACCTGGGTCACTATGAGCGATTCACTCACGCTCATCTCACACAGGCCAACAACTGGACGACGGGACGCATTTATCTTTCTGTCATCAACAAAGAGCGACGCGGCGATTACCTCGGCAAAACCATTCAGGTCATCCCGCACATAACGAATGAAATCAAGGACGCGGCGCGCGCCGTCGCCGATGCCAACGATATTGTCATAGTCGAAGTCGGCGGAACCGTAGGCGACATCGAATCGCTTCCCTTCCTCGAAGCCATCCGACAATTAGGCAACGAAGTCGGACGCGAAAACGCTCTCTTCGTTCACCTCACGCTCGTTCCCTACATAGCCGCTTCGGGCGAGTTGAAAACGAAACCGACTCAACATTCCGTCAAAGAACTGCGCGAGATAGGTATTCAGCCTGATTTATTGTTGTGCCGTTGTGATCGCCCCGTTCCGCACGATCTGCGGTCAAAGATCGCGCTCTTTTGCAACGTGCGCGAGGATGAAGTGATAACGGCGCAGGATGTCGGGACGATTTACGAAGTGCCGCTGATGTTCGCCCATCAGGGGCTTGACGATATGATCATCCGAAAATTGAAACTCGAAGCGGCGGAGCGCGACCTGCGGGCTTGGACTGAACTCGTCGAAACGATCAAACACCCGGACGCAGGCGTGACGATAGGCATAGTCGGCAAGTATGTCGAGTTGGAAGATTCATACAAGAGCCTCAACGAAGCTCTGGTTCACGGCGGCTTTGCGAATCGGTTGAAGGTGAACATTCGATGGGTCGAATCAGAAGAGTTGGTCGATGATGCGAACTGGGAGGATCGCCTGCGCGACTTCGATGCGATACTCGTTCCCGGCGGATTCGGCAAGCGCGGCATATCGGGAATGCTCCGCGCGATCAATTATGCGCGGCGCCAGGGGAAGCCCTATTTCGGAATCTGCCTCGGTATGCAGTGCGCCTGCATTGAGTTTGCGCGAAACGTCGCCGGACTCGAAGGCGCTGATTCGACCGAATTCGATGACGACGCGCCGCACAAGATCATATTCAAACTGCGCGATCTTATCGGAGTAGAAGCGATGGGCGGCACTATGCGATTGGGCGCGTATCCGTGCGAATTGAAAGAGGGGACGATGGCTGAACGCATTTTCGGCGCGGGAGAGATCAGCGAACGCCATCGCCATCGCTACGAGTTCAACCCGGCTTATGAAGAAGCGTTGAGCGAGAGCGGGCTGGTCTTTTCCGGCAAATCGCCTGACGGAAAATTCATCGAGATAGTCGAGTTGCCTGATCACCCATGGTTTTTAGGCTGCCAGTTCCATCCCGAATTCAAATCCAAACCGCTCGCCCCGCACCCGCTGTTCGTGTCTTTCATTCGCGCGGCATACCAGCATCGCATGAAGGATGAAGCGATGAAGGAGAGCGAAGAAACTGACACGGTGGCTCCCCAAGCCTCGGAGCAGACTTTGAAGATCGCAGTGGGCAACGATTGATCGAAACGGATAAACGCGAGGGCGACGGGTTGTTACGTTATGATTGTGATGACCCGTCGCCTTGATGTTTCAGCCCTCTCTATTTACATGGATTGTAAACTCGTTCCAGCTTGAGCATAATTGGGCCTATGAATCGGTTTGACTTTCAGGAACTGGCTGAATTGAGAGTCAAAGAAGCAGAGGCGTTATTGAGTCAAAATTATTTCGATGGAGCTTATTACCTGTTGGGGTATGCCGTAGAGTGCGCTTTCAAAGCCTGTATAGCAAAAACGACGAAGGAATATGATTTTCCGCCAGATAGAAAAACTGTGGAGGCCGTTTATCAACACGATCCCAGTAAGCTTCTCAAGGCTTCAGGACTGGAGACCAGCAATTCTCAGTACGAAAAA
>DLHY01000160.1 GCA_002483445.1 Blastocatellia bacterium UBA7656 | reverse complement strand
ATGACTGCGTAACATCAGTTATCGAAAGATCCTGCATTAGTTCTCTGCGTTGTCTCAGCGTTCTCTGCGCCTCGGCGGTGAAGAGAGCCTCACATATCTCAAAACTTCAAAAAACGGCGCTCGCTCGCCTAGCTCGCTCGCAAAAGTGCAAAGGGCAAAAGTGTACGTCACCGTGTCCGCACAACAAGAACCAAACGAAACCCGACGCTGAAGTAGTACCTGCTGTCCGGGGTGAGCCAGTTGCGGGAGGCCGCGCGGCAGTAGTAACCGTAGAAGTTCCACGAACCACCCCGCAGCACCCGACGGTTTCCATCGCCACCCTGCCATGCGCTCCCATCCGTCGTAGCTCCATTATAGTTGTCATGCCAGTTATCCATGCACCACTCCCACACGTTCCCATGCATATCGTACAACCCAAAGCCGTTGGCAACTCCCAAGCTGCCCACGTCTATAGTCGATTGCTGATAGATTCCCTTTGGCGCTGACCCATAAGGATTATTCCCATCGTAGTTCACAATATCCGGCGTGATCGTTTCTCCAAACGCGAATGGAGTCGTCGTCCCTGCGCGGCAGACATACTCCCACTCGGCCTCAGTCGGCAGGCGATAGAGTCTTCCGGTCTTCCTGGACAACCGAGTGCAGAATTCCATCGCCTCCCACCACGACACATTCTCAACCGGTCTGTCATTGCCTTTGAAGTAGGATGGATCAGGATTGAGGTCAGTATAATCTTTCGGCAATCCCGCGACTGCCCGCCACTGAGCCTGAGTCACTTCAAACTTGCCCATGTAGAACGACTGCACACTGACTTGGTGCTGCGGCCCTTCTTCGCTACGACGTTGAGCTTCTGTTTCAGGCGATCCCATCGTGAACGTGCCTGCTGGTATCTCGACCATTTCAAGAGTGACTCCGCCGCCGAGGTCTTCAATCAGTTGCCGCGCCTGTTTCTTCTGGCGCGCTGTTATATTTCCATTTGAATCCATTGCTACCGTTTCGAATTCGAAGGTCGGCCCCTGCGCTGTCGATCCTGGAAGGACTGGCGCTGCGAGTTGTCCCCCCTGTTGCTTTCCGCTGCGCTGCCAGGTCATCATCACAACAAGCACAACAGCCGCGATGACCGCTACTGCGACAGCCGCTCGTTTCCAGAGTGAAACCGTTTTTATCTTTGCCGCCGCGTCGGTCACAGACTTGAGCATTGACCCAGCAAGCTGTGAAGCAGCAGCTTTGACGTTGACCGTAGGCCCCTTATCGACTCGTTCCTCCCTTCGATCCTGATCGGTCGCTTCGACCTTGCGGCCCTGTGTCGCGGGATCGTTATTCTGCGCGGAAGCCCCGGCTGTGTGTCTCGCTCCAGGCGATCCGACGATGACAGTCGAGACATCCTTCTGTTCAGGCACGGGCGGCTTATTGCCGTCCATGAGCATCCTTCGCATCTCCATTGCGGTCGCGGGGCGATGATCAGGTTTGATCGCCATCGCCTTCTTCAGCACTTCTGCAACCGCCGATGGTACATGCGGATTTATCTCATTAGCTGAAGGCAGCGGGTCTGTCTCTTCGGTCGCTATCTCCGTCACGCGGGTCAGCGCGTCAATGGGTTTATCGCCCGTCAGCAGATGATAAATCGTCGCTGCAAGCGAATACAGATCGCTTCGTGCATCCGTGCCTGTTCCTTTCATCTGCTCGATGGGCGCGTAGCTCGGCGTGTAGCCCCGCACGCTGCTTCCTGTCGCAATCTGCGACTGATGCCACGCCGCTCCCTTCGCCAGTCCAAAATCAAGCAGCACAATCCGGCCCTCTTCCGTGAGCTTTATATTTTGCGGCTTGATGTCGCGGTGAATTATTGGAGGCCGTCGACTGTGAAGATACTCAAGCGCGCCGAGCAACTGGTCTGCCCACTGTAGCGCTTCATCGACTGAGAAAGGCCCGCCTCGACGACCGAGCATCGCTGTGAGATCATCGCCTTCGATGAAATCCATCACGAGGAACTGGCCCGCGCCTTCCGTGAAGTGATCCATCACTCTCGGCAATGCGGGATGATTCAGATTGGCAAGCAGGAGAGCTTCGCGCTCGAAGGCCCGTCGCAGACCATCATCAGTGAAGAAACATTCCTTGAGAGCTATGTCTCGCTTGAGCCGCTCATCTCTTGCCAGATAGACCGCACCCATTCCGCCTTCGCCGAGCAGGCGGATTATGCGATAGCGATTCTGTAATAGAGTGCCGGGAGCGGGCATTCCGAATTCTCCTCCGGCGCGAAACTTCGATCTGTCGAGGTCGGACGGAATACTAACAGCCGAGTAATAGTCGTTCAAGGGAGAGGAGCCAAAGGCCATTTGTTTTTCGGAATCCGGACACGGATAAACACTGGTGTAAGTAATTATCACGGATCAGATCAGCGTAAATCCGCCTGATCCGCGTTCATCTGCGGGCGATTCCTCTCCCGACTGTCAAAACTATATGGGCATGGGGTGCGCGTCACTCATTTTTCTTTTTGACTTTATCATCCCGCGTTTCCGGGGGCTGCGATATTCCAAGCTCTCGCTCCAGGAAGTCGAGGCGTTGATTGAGTTCTTCCAATCGGCCACGCTCGGACGCTAACTGAGAAGAAAGAAACACCTCGCGTTCGCGCAGTTTGTTCTCTCTATTCCTGCTCTGCTCCACCCTCTGTTTTATGTCGAGGTATTCTTCCTTCGCAATCGTCCCTCCGTTGAATCGCTTCTCGACGTTCTCGAACAGCTCATCTGTCCCTTTGTTTGCCGCTTCCTGATCGTCAATT
>DLHY01000134.1 GCA_002483445.1 Blastocatellia bacterium UBA7656 | reverse complement strand
CATCTCCGAGATTCTCGAATAGACGAGGGATTATGGCAAGAGACAATATCGTTCTTCAGTGTACGGAATGCAAAGAGCGCAACTACGTCACCACGAAGAACAAGAAAAAAACTCCTGACCGGCTTGAGTTCAAAAAGTTCTGCCGACGATGCAGAGCGCACAAGCCGCATAAGGAAACAAAGTAGATGTCGGTGGTCAGATGTTAGATGTTGGTGCGTGGCACTACTATATCTAATAGCCACTGATGCAGGGGTATAGTGTTAGCGGCTAGCACGGCGGTCTCCAAAACCGTAAGGCCGGGTTCGAATCCTGGTACCCCTGCCAAAGAGTTTTTCAGAAGGTTCGCGAGGTAAACATAATGAGTCGAGTAACTGATTTTCCAGATGATGAAGAAGAGAAATTGTCGCGGGCCGAGACGGAAGCGGAAGAAAGCGAAGAGCGCGAGCCTCTGAAAATGCCGCAAGTGGGCGGGCGCGTCAGCCGATTCTATCAGGCCGTCAAGCTTGAGATGCGCAAGACCTCGTGGCCCGCGCGCAATGACGTGTGGAGTACGACAGTGGTCGTGCTGATCGCCATAGTCTTTTTCGGCTTCTACCTGTTCGGCGTCGACGTGCTGATCACGCTTGGATTCGAGTCTCTCAAGAAAGTGGTAGGACAGTAAAGGCCCTTATGGCGACAAACTGGTACATCATTCATACATATTCGGGCTATGAGAAGAAGGTGCGAGAGTCTCTGCTTTCGCGCATACAGGCTTACGGCCTGGAGGATGAAATCCTCGAAGTACTCGTTCCCACTGAAACGGTGGTCGAGATGCGCGGCTCTAAGCGTGTGGAGACTTCGCGGATGTTCTTTCCCGGATATGTTCTAGTTCAGATCGAAACTGATGATAAGGACGAAGTGAGCGAGAAGGTCTGGCACCTGATCAAATCAACGCCGAAGGTGACGGGATTCGTAGGCGGTCAGAAGCCTACGCCGCTCACTCCCGAAGAAGTCGATCAGATAGTCCATCACGTCACCGAGGCGGCTGAAAAGCCTAAGCCCAAGCATACTTTCACGCACGGCGAGCATGTCCGCATACTGTCAGGGCCGTTCAGCGGATTCACGGGACAGGTCGATGAGATCAACCCGGATAAAGGCGTGCTGAAAGTGATGGTAACTATATTCGGGCGGTCGACGCCCGTCGAGTTGAATTTTCTTGACGTGGAAAAACTTACTTTCACTGAAGAATCATAACCGTAAGGAAAGGGGAGAGTGACGGTTCAAGAGACCGGCTCGCAAGATACCCGAAGATGGCAAAGAAGATAACCGCATACATCAAGCTGCAAGTGCCGGCTGGTAAGGCCAATCCTGCGCCTCCCATCGGCCCCGCTCTTGGTCAGCACGGCGTCAATATCATGGAGTTCTGCAAGGCGTTCAACGCCAAGACCGCAAACGCGGGCGATTTGAACATCCCCGTCGTCATCACCGTCTACGCTGATCGTTCTTTCACCTTCATAACCAAGACGCCGCCCGCCGCAGACCTGCTCAAGAAGGCTGCCGGAATCGAAAAGGGATCGCCTCGGCCCAATCGCGACAAGATTGGTCGAGTCTCTCGCAAGCAGATAGAAGAAATCGCGCGCACGAAACTGCCCGACCTCAATACCACTTCGATTGAGTCGGCCTGTCGCACGATTGAAGGCACTGCCCGAAACATGGGGCTTGAAGTCGTCGATTAGAGTCTGCTGCGCCTTTTCCCGCGTCGGCTCAACTCTCGCTCAGTTCAATCGGAGGCTTATTGCGCCGATGCGCCGATGCGTGAAAGAGCAGCAGTCGAAAGGGAGTGACCTTATGGTCACGTCATTTACCTGGGAGAAAAAATATGGCAGGAAAGAAATACAAAGCGGCTGCCGAGCAGATTGATGCCAGCCGCGTTTACTCTGTCGAAGAGGCCGTCGAGCTTGCCAAGAAGATCGCTTATGCGAAATTCGATGAGACTGTCGAAGTCGATATGCACCTCGGAGTCGATCCGCGCAAAGCCGATCAGATGGTTCGCGGCACGGTGGTTCTTCCGCATGGACTGGGCAAGACTAAACGCGTCGTCGTGATCGCGTCTGCCGAAAAGGCTACCGAAGCGCGCGAGGCCGGAGCCGATGAAGTCGGCGGCGATGACATAGTGGCGCGAATCAAGGAAGGCTGGCTCGATTTCGACGCTCTCATCGCCACGCCCGATATGATGAGGGCGGTAGGTCAGCTTGGAAAAATTCTCGGCCCGCGCGGGCTGATGCCCAATCCCAAGACCGGAACCGTCACGCTGGAGGTCGGTCGCGCAGTGCGCGAAACGAAAGCCGGTAAGATCGAATTCCGTGTCGATAAGACCGGCGTGATTCACGCGCCAGTGGGCAAAGTCAGCTTCGACAATGAGCGGCTTGTTGAAAACGCCCGCACGCTCATCGATGCGGTCGTTCGAGCCAAGCCTTCGGCTGCCAAAGGCAAATACGTAAGGAGCGCCACGCTCTCTTCGACCATGGGGCCGGGCATCCGTCTCAATACGGCGGAATTTTAATTCAGAAGTCAGAAGACAGAAGCCAGGAGTCAGAATAGAGGCAGGAAGTGCAATATTCATTCTGACTTCTGACTTCTGACTTCTGACTCCTTTCGAGGGAGTTGAATAGTGAAGACAAGACAACAGAAAGAAAAGGATGTTGAACGGCTTCATCAGACGTTCGATCAGTCGCCCAACGCGCTCCTGATAGGATTTCAGGGCATCAAGGTTGGAGATGACGAGCGGTTGCGCCGCGATCTGCGCCAGAACAATCTGACCTATCAGGTGGTCAAAAACACGCTGGCCATTCGCGCCGCCGCAGGCACTCCGATGGAGCAGGTCAAATCGGAATTCACAGGCGCGATTGCGGTCGCTCTTTCGAAGGACGATCCGGTAACGCTGGCAAAAGTCCTTTCGCGATGGGCGAAGGAAAACGCCGCGCTCAAGTTCAGGGCCGGGATAGTCGAAGGCCGTGTCATCGATGTCAAAGATGTCGACGCGCTGGCGAATATGCCCGCGAAGGAAGAGTTGATATCGAAGATGATGTTTCTCATCAACAGCGGCGCGCAGCGTTTCGCAGTCGCCCTCGCCGGAGTCGCGCGCAACCTCACGGTCGTAATCGATCAGGTTCGCGCGCAGAAAGAGTAAACAGTTTTCAGTTTTCAGGGCCGGACATCATCGGCTCTCAACTGAAGACTGGCAACCGGGACGGGTTTGTGGAGACTCGCGCCCGGTTCGTTGAAGGAAAGAGATCGCCCTGTGTCAGTGGGCGGTCAGGCTGGCTTCGAGCCTTAGGAGATGCGCCGAGGGCTGGAAGCTGCAAACGGCTCCCGGAGCCGTTTTCAGGCTTAGATTTTCAGGAGGAATTGGAATGTCAGACAAACTTCAGGCAATAGTCGATCAGATCAAAGACCTCTCGCTGCTGGAGGCGGCGAACCTCGTCAAGATGATGGAAGAAACCTTCGGCGTTTCGGCTGCCGCTGCCGCCGTCGCTGCGGCCCCTGTTGCTGCTGCTGCCGCCGCTCCTGTCGAAGAGAAGGATGAATTCGATGTCGTCCTCTCCGGGATGGCTGACCCGGCCAAGAAGATCAACATCATCAAGGTCGTGCGCGAAATCACGGGACTCGGACTCAAAGAGGCCAAAGACCTGGTTGAAGCTGCGCCCAAGCCTGTCAAGGAAGCGGTCAACAAGGAAGAAGCCGAGAATCTCAAAAAGAAGCTCACTGAAGCCGGAGCTACTGTCGAGTTGAAGTAGGGAACAGGGGACAGGGTACAGGTGATAGGGGGTTAGGATTGTAAGGCTTGGCTGTCCCCTGTTCCCTGTAACCTGTCCCCTCTCAGGCTTGACCCGACGGGCGGGGTTTGTGGTAAGATCAGGTTTCTGATTTAAGGGACGGCGACGATAAAGAAAGTTCATCACATTAACTATACGCGAAGATCGCGGCTGGCGAGGGTGTCCCCTGCCGCGCTTCGCGTTTGTGTGTTTCAATCATTCGATTAGCTTGCAGTGAGTCTTTATCGAGTCAGCTTTGAGACAACTCCCCGCATTGCAGGAGCAGACAATCTGCGCCTGCTTTTCCCCGTTTTGCGAGGGTCAGCTTCTCCTGTCGGGCTGATAGACGTGCGACTTGCTGCAAGCTTTTTCTTGCCTTTTATCGAGGAGAGATATGTCAACACAAATCAACGGCGTCCAGCGCGAGCGGTATGATTTTTCGCGCATCAAAACCGCTATACGCATCCCGAACCTTATAGAGGTTCAGCGACAATCCTACAATCGATTCCTCCAGATGGACCTTCTCCCGGCGGAGCGCGAGAGCATTGGCCTTCAGGCGGTCTTTCGCTCCGTCTTTCCGATAACCGATTTTCGCGAGACCTCGCAACTCGATTTCGTCGAATATTCCATAGGCGACTGGCGATGCAAATGCAGCCAGTTGGAAGGTCTCTATCACCTTCGCACCAACTGCCGCTCGTGCAGCGCGATCCTTCGGGTCAATCCCTTCGCCGCTGAAGATGTGTCCTGCCCGCAGTGCGGGGTTATGAATAAAGTCTCGCCTGTGTTGTGCGACAACTGCGGCGAGCCGGTCACGCTCCATCACAAGCACTCGGAAAAGGATTGCCAGGAAAAATCGATGACCTTCGCCGTGCCTCTCAGAGTCAAAATACGACTCACCGTCTGGGACACTGACGAAGACACCAAACAGAAATCCATACGCGATATCAAGGAAGAAGAAGTCTTCTTCGGCGAGATTCCGTTGATGACCGAAAACGGAACCTTCATCATCAACGGAACTGAGCGAGTCATCGTCAGCCAACTTCATCGCTCGCCCGGCGTCTTCTTCGAGAGGGCCAACAACAATACTTACTTCCTCGCCAAAGTGATTCCATATCGCGGCTCGTGGGTCGAATTCGAATACGACACCAAGAATCTGCTCTATGTGCGCATAGACCGCAAGCGCAAATTCTATGGCACGGTTTTCCTGCGCGCGTTGGGACTCGTCGACAAAATCGATCTTGATCGCATAGGAACCGACTCGCAGCTTGAAGACGAAATCAAGCGGTCTTCTTTCAACGACGCCGAAGTGCTGCGCATGTTCTACACCTCTCTCAAGTGCGAGATACGTGGAGGCAAATTGCACTTCGAGCCGAGCGAGGCGATGGTCGGTCTCCGGCTTGCCGAATCGGTTCAGGACAAAGCGGGCGAAACCATAGTGCGGGGAGGCGCGACGGCCAAGAAACTTTCGCGCCGCGATATCGATACGCTCATCAAATCGAAGATTCATTCCGTCATCGTCGATCCGCAGGAGATCGAAGGCGCGTGGCTCATCGATGATGTGGTAAATACCGAGACCGGCGAAGTCATAGCCGAAACCAATACCGAGCTTGGCGCGCGCGAGTGGCAGCAGATAATCGAATCGGGCGTCGGCGAAGCCGAGATATTCTTCCCCGAACGCGACGACGTTGGCCCGGTCATCAGCCAGACCTTGAAGAAAGATTCTGTGAAGACTCCGCGCGACGCCATACTTGAAATCTATCGCAAGATGCGACCGGGCGATCCGCCGACTATTCTGACGGCGTGGAATCTGTTCAAGGGCATGTTCTTCGACGACCGAAAATTCGATTTCTCCCGCGTAGGCCGTCTGAAATTCAACATCAAGCTCGGCAAGCCCGAACGCGACCGGCTGGAGCATCAGACGCTTTCGACTTCGGATTTCGTCAATGTCATCGGCTACGTTCTCAAGATGCGCAAAGGTATCGGCGAGCCTGACGACATCGATCATCTGGGCAATCGAAGAGTGCGCGCAGTGGGCGAGTTGCTCGAAAATCAGTTCCGCATCGGATTGGTGCGAATGGAGCGCGCCATCAAAGAGAAGATGTCCATACATCAGGAGATGCAAACGGCGATGCCGCGCGATCTCATCAACGCCAAACCTGTGACCGCTGCGGTCAGAGAGTTTTTCGGATCGTCGCAACTCTCGCAGTTCATGGATCAGACCAACCCGCTTTCCGAGATCACTCACAAGCGGAGATTGTCGGCCCTCGGACCGGGCGGGCTTTCGCGCGAGCGCGCAGGCTTCGAAGTCCGTGACGTTCACCCGACTCACTACGGTCGCATCTGTCCGATTGAGACGCCTGAAGGCCCGAACATCGGATTGATTTCGTCGCTCTCATGCTTTGCGCGAATCAACGAGTTCGGCTTCATCGAATCTCCCTATCGCAAGGTCGAGCATGGGCGCGTCATCGATTATGTGCGCGTGGTGTCGTCAGGCGACAATGAGTTCCCGGTAGGCGCGCACCTGCCCAAAGAGCAGGTCGATAAGGCGAACAAGAAAGTCGTCTCCGAGGGTAAGCTGTCGGCTGAATATGAGCCTTATCCTTTCTATCTTTCTGCGTGGGAAGAAGACCGCTACGTGATCGGTCACGCTACGGCTGAGGTAGATCGTCAGGGCCGTTTGAGTCAGGAGCGAATGAGCGCGCGCGAGGCGGGCGAGCCTAAGTTCGCCAATCGCGAGGAGATCGAATTCCTCGATGTCAGCCCCAAACAACTCGTTTCGGTCGCCGCCTCGCTCATACCCTTCCTCGAAAACGACGACGCGAACCGCGCATTGATGGGATCGAACATGCAGCGCCAGAGTGTCCCTCTTCTGCGCGCCGAAGCGCCAATAGTGGGGACGGGAATGGAGAGAGTCACGGCTCAGGATTCGGGGGCTGTCGTCGTCGCCCGACGCGATGGCGTGGTCGATTCGGTTGACTCCGAGCGAATCATCATTCGCGCCGAACACGGAATCGCGGGCGGAACCACCTCGCGCGAGATCAACGCCGACATCTATCAATTGACCAAGTTCAAGCGGTCGAATCAGAACACCTGCATCAGCCAGAGACCGATAGTTCAAAAGGGACAGGTCATCCGAAAAGGCGATGTAATAGCCGACGGCCCATGCACGAACGGCGGCGAGCTTGCTCTGGGTCGCAACGTGCTTGTGGCTTTCATGCCGTGGCGCGGTTACAACTTCGAGGACGCCATCCTGGTATCGGAAAATCTGGTCAAGGAAGATTCCTTCACTTCGATCCATATCGAAGAACTCGAAGTCGAAGCCCGCGACACCAAACTCGGCCCTGAAGAAATCACCCGCGATATTCCGAACGTTTCGGAGTCGGCGCTCCGCGACCTCGACGATTCGGGAATCATCCGCATCGGCGCGCAGGTCAAGCCAGGCTCGATACTCGTCGGCAAAGTTACTCCGAAAGGCGAGACTCAACTGACGGCTGAAGAAAAACTGCTGCGGGCCATATTCGGCGAAAAGGCCGGAGACGTGCGCGACGCGAGTCTGACCTGCCCTCCGGGCATCGATGGCACGGTCGTGGATGTGAAGGTCTTCACTCGCAAGGGCGCTGAAAAGGATGAACGTTCGATGGCAATCGAACGGGGCGAAGAAGAGAAGCTTCTCAAAAACCTCAGCGACGAGATTCGCATTCTCGAAGATGAGCGCAACAAGCGAATCTATGAACTGCTCGAAGGCCATAAGCTCGCCGAAGACCTCGTCTACAAAAACAAGAAGATTCTCCAGAAGGGCGCGAAGCTCACGCGCGAGGCTCTGGAAGAAATGGAAATCGGCGCATTGCGGCGGGTCGAGATCGCTTCTTCGCGCATCGATATGCAGGCCGAGATCAACGAGATCGAACGCCGGACAGAGCGTCAGGTCAACGTTCAGAAGCAGCTTCATCAGGAGAACATCGAAAAGCTCAAGAAGGGCGACGAGCTTCCTCCGGGCGTCATCAAGATGGTCAAGGTCTTCATCGCCATGAAGCGCAAGCTTTCGGTCGGAGACAAGATGGCCGGTCGTCACGGAAACAAAGGAGTGATCGCGCGCATACTTCCTGAAGAAGACATGCCGTATCTGCCAGATGGAACGCCGGTCGATATCGTGCTGAACCCGCTCGGCGTGCCTTCGCGCATGAACGTCGGCCAGATACTGGAGACGCACCTCGGCTGGGCGTCGAAAGAGCTTGGCCGGAAGATAAGCGATATGCTCGCCGGGCCGGAGGAAGCCACGAATCAGCTTCGCAAGCTCTATCGCGAAGTTTTCCCGGCTCATGAATGGCAGGAAAAACTCGCTGCGATGGATGACAATGAAATCGTCGAATTCAGCCGAAGGATGCTCGATGGAATTCCATTCGCTTCGCCCGTCTTCGACGGAGCGAGAGAGGCGGACATCAAGCGCCTGTTGGAAGTAGCCGAGTTGCCCACTTCCGGAAAGACCGTCCTCTTCGACGGCATGACGGGCGAGCCGTTCGAGCAGAAAGTCACGGTCGGCTTCATTTACATGATGAAACTTTCGCATCTGGTCGATGACAAGATACACGCTCGCTCCATCGGGCCGTATTCGCTCATCACTCAGCAACCCTTGGGCGGCAAAGCTCAGTTCGGCGGGCAGCGATTCGGAGAGATGGAAGTGTGGGCGCTGGAAGCCTACGGGGCGGCGCACATACTTCAGGAGCTTCTAACCGCCAAATCAGACGACGTCGCGGGCCGGTCGAAGATTTACGAGGCGATAGTCAAAGGCGAGGCCGACTTCGATCCGGGCGTGCCTGAATCCTTCAACGTTTTGATACGCGAGCTTCAATCGCTTTGTCTCGACGTTGAACTGATGCGACGCAGCGAAGAAGAAGAAGAAGTGATGGAATAGTCTGTCAGATGTTGGATGTTAGATGTTAGTTCGGGTCAAAAGCCTCGATCACTGACATCTGACCTCTAACATCTAGCATCTGCCAACGGAGGAAAAATGTTTAAGACGCACGAACAGAAGACGAATCTGGCTCCTGATTTTGAAGCTATTCGGATATCGCTGGCTTCGCCGGATAAAATACTTTCCTGGTCTCACGGCGAAGTGACCAAGCCTGAGACGATCAATTATCGCACCTTCAAACCGGAGCGCGACGGACTGTTTTGCGCGAAAATTTTCGGACCGGTCACTGACTGGGAGTGCCTCTGCGGAAAATACAAAAGGATGAAGCATCGCGGGGTCGTTTGCGACAAGTGCGGAGTCGAAGTCACGCAGTCGAAAGTCCGCCGCGAGAGATTGGGCCACATCAAGCTCGCTTCGCCCTGCTCGCACGTCTGGTTCTTCAAGGGGCTGCCTTCGCGCATCGGCCACCTGCTCGATATACCGCTGCGCGAGCTTGAAAAGGTTCTCTACTTCGAATCCTACATCGTCATCGATCCGGGCGAGGTAGCTGACCTCAAAGAGCGAGAGCTTATAACCGAGGATCGCTATCGCCAGCTTCAGCACGAACAGCCCGGCAGGTTCGCAGCCAAGATGGGAGCCGAGGCGATAAAAGAACTCCTTCAAAGAGTCGATATCGAAGACCTCTCCGTAGAACTCAGAAGGAGAATGAAGGAAGAGAACTCGCAGCAGAAGAAGCTCAAGTTTTCGAAGCGGCTCAAAGTGGTCGATGCGTTTCGTCGTTCGGGCAATCGACCCGACTGGATGATACTCGATGTGATTCCGGTCATCCCGCCTGAGCTTCGCCCGCTCGTCCCTCTCGACGGCGGACGATTCGCCACGAGCGATCTCAACGATCTTTATCGCCGAGTCATCAATCGTAATAATCGATTGTCCAAGCTCATCGAACTCAAAGCCCCTGAAGTGATCGTGCGCAACGAAAAGCGAATGCTTCAGGAAGCCGTAGACGCGCTCTTCGATAACGGTCGAAGAGGCCGGGTGCTTAGGGGCGCGAACAATCGCCCGCTCAAATCGCTTTCAGACACGCTCAAGGGCAAGCAGGGCCGCTTCCGTCAGAACCTGCTCGGAAAGCGCGTTGATTATTCAGGCCGCTCGGTCATCGTCGTCGGCCCGGAACTCAAACTGCATCAGTGCGGATTACCTAAGAAGATGGCTCTTGAGCTTTTCAAGCCGTTCATTTACAACCTGCTTGAGAAAAAGCAATACGCCGCGACCATCAAGCAGGCGAAAGAGATGGTCGAGCGTCAGGAATCCGTAGTCTGGGACATACTCGAAGAGGTAATCCGCGAGCATCCGGTGCTACTTAATCGCGCGCCTACTCTGCACCGTCTGGGGATTCAGGCGTTCGAGCCTGTGCTTGTCGAAGGCAAGGCCATCAAGATTCACCCGCTGGTCTGCACCGCGTTCAACGCAGACTTCGACGGCGATCAGATGGCCGTCCACATCCCGCTTTCGCCCGAAGCGCAGGTCGAAGCAAGTGTGCTTATGCTTGCGTCGAACAATATTCTTTCGCCCGCCAACGGTCAGCCCATAGCCGTCCCGACTCAGGACATCGTTTTGGGTTGCTACTATCTGACCAAAGATAAAAAAGACGATAAATTCGCCGGACGCAAATTCTCTTCGACCGACGAAGTGCTGCTCGCGCTCGACTCGGACGAGGTTCACACCCAGACGCCGATCAAGCTGATGTTTTCAGGCAACCTCGTCGATCTGGAACACGAGCGCGACGATCAGGATATCATCCGCGCTCAGTCGCGCAAGCTCACCAACCGCGTCATCGATACGACTGTCGGACGAGTGATCTTCAACGAACACATGCCTGCCGAGATGCCGTTCATCAACGGCACGCTCAGGAAGAAGGGGCTGCAATCGATGGTCAATTACTGCCATCTCAGGTTGGGCCATCACGAAACCGTGAAGATGCTCGACAAGGTGAAAGACCTCGGCTTCCTCTACGCCACGAAGGCAGGCATTTCGATAGGAATAGACGACCTCGTGACTCCGCCCTCGAAGGCCGAACTTGTCGCGCAGGCCAGCAGCGAAGTGGTCGAAGTCGAGAATCAGTACAAGGAAGGCATCATCACCAACGGCGAACGCTACAATCGCGTCATCGCCATCTGGCATAAGGTGACTGAGAAAGTCGCCGAGGCGATGTTCGACGAGATGGACAAGCGCGAAACCGATACGGGCGAACTCAATCCGATACTCGTTATGGCCAACAGCGGCGCGCGAGGATCGAAGCAGCAGATTCGCCAGCTTGCCGGTATGCGTGGATTGATGGCCAAGCCTTCGGGCGAGATCATCGAGACACCGATTCGCGCAAACTTCCGCGAGGGCCTCAACGTGCTTCAGTACTTCATCTCGACTCACGGCGCGCGCAAGGGACTCGCAGACACGGCGCTCAAGACCGCTGATTCGGGCTACCTGACTCGCCGACTCGTAGACGTGGCTCAGGACGTGATCATCAGCGAGCATGACTGCGAGACGGTCAAGGGCATCTGGGCGACGGCGATCATCGAAGGCGGCGAGGAGATAGAATCCCTTCGAGACCGAATCATCGGTCGCGTCGCTCTGGATGAAGTCCGCGATCCTGTAACGAGCGAAGTCATCGTCGAAGAAAATAACGAAATAACAGAAGACCTCGCCGGTCAGATTCAGCAGGCGGGCGGAATCGAGCGCGTGCGCATTCGCTCAGTTCTTACCTGCCAGTCGCGCCGCGGCGTGTGCGTGATGTGCTACGGAAGGAACCTCGCCACGGGCAAACTCGTCGAGTTGGGCGAAGCGGTGGGCGTGATCGCCGCCCAGAGCATAGGCGAGCCGGGTACGCAGCTTACGATGAGAACCTTCCACATCGGCGGCGTGGCGGGTGGCGTGACCGAAGTGACCAAGCACGAGGCCACCTCGTCGGGAACCGTGAGGTTCGAAGACCTCAAGACGGTTCGCAATCGCGACGGAGACCTTGTGGCGATGAATCGAAACGGCTCGATAGTGCTGATCGATGATCGCGGGCGCGAAGTTCGCCGCTATCAGATCAACTACGGCGCGACGGTCAAGCTGGCCGACGGCCAGAGAGTCGAGGAAGGTCAGGAGCTTGCCGAGTGGGACCCGTACACGTTCGCTATACTGACGGAGTATGCCGGAACGACGCACTTCAAAGACCTCATCGAGGGAATAACCATACGCGAAGAGGTCGACGAGGTGACGGGACTTTCGCATCTCGTCGTTACCGACTCGCCCGATGAGAAGCGCCAGCCTCGAATCGAAATGCGCGATGACAAGGGCAAGCTGCTGCGCACCTATTCGATGCCGGTTCGCGCCAACCTTCTCGTCTCCGATTATGACGAGTGGAAGAAGAAAAAAGGCGGCGACGCTTCTCACGCTGTGGAAGAGCGCGACCGCGTGCGAGTGGCTCCAGGCGACATCATAGCCAAGATTCCGCGCGAGACTACCAAGACCAAAGACATCACGGGCGGTCTGCCTCGCGTCGTCGAACTCTTCGAAGCGCGCAAGCCCCGCGAGACTGCCGTCATGACGGAAATCGATGGAACGGTTCATTTCGGGCCTGTGGTCAAAGGGCTGAGAAGGATTGTGATCGAAGCGCCCGATGGAGAGAAGCGCGAGTATTCCATCCCGCGCGGCGTTCACGTCAACGTGCAGGAAAGTGATTACGTCAAGGCGGGCGAGCCTCTGATGGACGGGCCGCTCAATCCGCACGACATCCTGGCCGTTCGCGGAATAGAAGAGTTGCAGCGATATCTCGTTAATGAGATTCAGGAGGTCTATCGACTTCAGGGCGTCAACATCAACGACAAGCACATCGAAGTCATCGTCCGTCAGATGCTCAGATGGGTGAGGGTGAAAGATGTCGGCGACACTGAATTTTTGCTCGAAGACATGGTCGACCGATTCCGCTTCGATGAAGAAAACGCTCGCGTGATCGAAGAAGGCGGCCAGCCCGCTCAGGCAGAGCCTTTGCTGTTAGGAATCACGAAAGCGTCGCTTTCTACGGAGTCGTTCATCTCTGCGGCCTCGTTCCAGGAGACCACGCGCGTGCTTACGGAAGCAGCCATAAGCGGCAAGGTCGATTATCTGCGCGGGTTGAAAGAGAACGTCATCATGGGCCGGTTGATACCAGCCGGAACGGGGATGGAGTTCTACCGCCAGATGAACATCGAGCCTGATCGAACGGTCGAAGGCTACGAAGAGGAAGAAGAGTTCGAGGCGGAAGAAATCCGCGTCGAGGCCAAAGAAGTCGGCGATTAGTCGACCAGAAAAACAGAAATCGTTTTGAGGGCTCGAGAAACACCTTCTCTAGCCCTTCTTATTTATGGCATCAAAGGCTAAAACGGCGAGGCTTGATTCGCCTCGCCGTTTTCCAGAGCCTGATCTGTCTCAGTAAGCCCTTACTGTCATTGACACATGCACGCGCCGCTCGACAGGTTCTTGTCCGTAATCGAACACTTCAGCACACCGACAGGTTTGTGTATCGAGGCAGTTCCTTTCTGAGACGAGGTATCTGCTTTGATCAGCACGCGGCGATCCGGCAGGTTGTGTTGGATCGTCACGTTGCAACCACTCTTGGTCACCGCGCCTATGCCTGAAGCTATGACCACTCCGTTGCAGCAGAAGCGATACTCTCCTGTGGCAGGATTGAAGAGGACGACATTTCCCGGATTGGAATCATCCTTCAGGCAGGCGCCGAAGACTGTCACCGTAAACGAACAGGTTGCCGTCAGACCAGCCCCGTCGGTCGCCGTGCAGGTGACGGTGGTCGTGCCTGCTGGAAATGTCGAACCGCTCGGAGGCACGCAAGCAACCATCACTCCCGGACAGTTGTCCGACACAGGCGGCGCGGAGAAGTTCACCACAGCGCTCGGCGTATTCGAGCAGCCTTGCGATGAAACCGCCCCGATGTTGGCCGGACAGGAAGTGAAAGAGGGATTTTCCGTGTCGTTGACAGTCACGCTGAATGAACAACCCGATCCCGTATCAGGCGTGCAGGTGACGGTCGTTGCGCCGATGGGGAAGAAAGAGCCTGAAGCCGGACTACAGATGACCGTTCCGCAAGCGTCGGTGGAACCGACTACGAACATCACAGTCGCGCCGCACTGACCCGCATCGTTCGGCACGGTGATATCGGTGGGGCAATCCAGAACACAGGTTGCGCTCGATGTATTTTGGAAACGAGCCACGAACATGTCAGCGTCATTCATCCCCGACGTGTTGATCCCGCCCCCGACCAGTATTTTATTGTCTGACTGGAGAGCGCCCGTGTTTGGAATGACCGCGTTGTTCACCATCCCGTTCTGACCGAGATGAGTGACTACCTTGCCATCCATGTTTGCGCCGAGCATCGTGTCCAGAGTGCCGTCACTGTTATAACGAGCGATCGCGAGATTATTCGTAAAGTCGCTTCCTTGGGACTGGCCGCTCAGGATGACCTTACCGTCCGACATCACCCCGACGAACTTGCCTGTATCAGTTCTCATAACTGACATGTCAGAAAAATCGGTGATGACTTTTCCGGTAGTGTTGAACATCGTGTCCAACACTCCGTCGCTGTCGTAGCGCGCCAGGGCGAAGTCAGTGCTGTTTGTCGTGCCAACGGCAAGTATCTTGCCATCGGTCTGAAGAGCCACCGAATTGGCGCTGTCAGAGTTCATTGGGCTGAAGTCTGTGGTAACAAAACCGGTGTCGGAAGGGCCGAAAGTCGTATCCAGGCTTCCATTGGTGTTAAAGCGCGCGGCCATGAAATCGCCTCCGCCGCTCATGGTAGTTGCCTGCCCCACGACTATGAATTTCCCCATGTGCGGCCCCGATGGTATCCTCACGATATCGAAGGCTTGCCCCAGCCCTGTCGCTTGGTTGAACAATATCTTCCCATCAGTATCACCGTCGCCATTAAACGTGCTGTCAAATGTCCCATCCGAGTTGAGACGAACCAGAATCAAATGAAGGTCAAGCGACATGCCCACGGGCTGTAGTCCGTAGCCGACGACGACAATCTTATTGTCAGGCTGGATGACTACGCCAAGCGCCCCTTCGTTGCAGCCGAAGAAATCAATTATCAATGACCCGGTTGTATTGAAGGTGGTATCAGGGCTCCCGTCTGCATTGTATTTCGCAATCACCCAGTCAAGATCGACATTGGAGCAGGAAAGCAAACCTGTTGTCAGTCCCACAGCAACGATCTTGTCGGTCATCGGCTCAATGGCCAGATCGGTCAGGGTGTCGAAGGCGCGGATGTTAGTCGTAACCTTGCCTGTCATCCCCGAACCGAATGTCGTGTCCAGCGTGCCGTTGGTGTTATAGCGCGCCAGAGCGAAGTCCTGACTGCCGCCGGGGTTGGTGTTTCCTCCGGCTATGATCTTGCCTGTTGACTGGAAGCCGAGCGCAAAAACGTTGTCGCTTTGTGCCGAGGAATCTGCGCCGAAAAACGTGCGGGCGACGCCAGCCGGAACTGAAGCGTCGCCGGTTCCGAACGCGGGGTCGAGGTCGCCGTCAACCGCTTGCACTGTCTTCGGCATAAAAAAACTCACAGAAGCCAGCGTGAGAATCAAAGCCAGGATGACCTGGATTCGCTTGAACGAGATCTTCAAACTAATACTTCTCATTGTAGATGCCTACTGATACTGAGTGAACGGACGCTGTATTTCTCTGCTGCAAGACTCGCGCTGGGGATTGGCTACGGCCTTGTTTTAGCAATGCGATAAAGGCACAAACCCTCAATTTCCAATAGACTCTGAGAAGAGCTTACCTGCTTTAACTGGTTCAGCATTAAAAACAGCAATCTGGATTTGAGTGATTGTCCCCCTGCGCACCGCTCATCCTAGTTAATGCGTTTGTCCAAGTCAACGCAAAAGAATGGGTAGGGTGTGCTTTCGGAAATCAGGCGACTTTCCCGCGCAGGACTACCCGATCACGGAAACGATAGACGCACTCAATCGCTTGCAGACCCTCTCGATAGAATTCATCCGTGAGTTCTATCATGTTCAGACGCCGCACTGGATCATCGAGTGATCCGCGCGCCCATGGAGCGGCAAGCGTCTCGATTGCATAAACCCACGCAGAGGGTTTGAGGATCGCCACGATGTCGGCAAGCGATGCTCGCAACCATCGAAGCCCGTCAGCGAGTGTGCCGCCGCCGAGTTCCATCATAGGCATAAGCACGCTGCCGATGCTCACTATCGTAGCTTCGGATTTCGGCAGCGCGTCGTTTTCTCCAAGCCTCATTGCAAGAGCGCGGATATCTGAATGAGGGAGAATTTTTTCAAGTCGCAGGCGAGCGCGTTCGAGTTTGTCCTCATTCGGCTCTATGAGAGTCAGACGGCCCAATCGCGGATAGCTGTTTGCAATTATCGCCGCGAGCTTACCGGTTCCCGCGCCCACATCGATGAGATGGTCACGCGCGTCTAAGGGCGGCAGGGCCAGCAGCATCTCGAGATAATGCTCAGGCTCGCGCTCAGGCCCCGCAGTCCATGTCGTGTCGTGCAGATCGTACCAGTCAGGATGCTCCCACGGTTTGTCAGTCATCGCTTTCTCTTCTCTTATGGTTTGAGAGGAATCAATCGCAGCGCGCCGCCGTAGTTTTCGTCGTCCGTGCCTGCGAACAACTCGATTCGCCCCTGCTGCTCTCGCAGGGCTATGCCTTCGATCTTCAATCCGTCGACTCTGGCTATCAATTGCGGTTTTCGGTAAAGCGCGACTCTCGCATTGCCTGCCTCGATTTGACCTATGCGCAAGATGCAACTTTGAAACGGGCCGCTGTCGTCGTCCGGGTCGAAGGCCGAAGCGACCCACACGCGGCCTCTTGAATCGATATCGATTGCGCTCACTGGCCGCCAGCCTTCGCCTTTGCAGGCCGTCGGGCGATATGTCGCGCGATGCGGCTCGCCGAGTTTCAAAGGCTCAAGCTGAAGATCAGCCCAGATGATATCGGTCTGCGGCAGGCCGCCTGCGCGCTCGGCATAGATGAAGATGAGTCGCTCTCCCGCGCGGGCGACCGCAGTGCCTTCGATGTTGATGACTGAAGCGGGCATCTCCGTGAAAGATAGCAATTTCAATCGCTCGTCCTGAAACCGGATGTGAAAGATGCGCCGGAATACGGGCCTGTCCTTTATTCGCTCGCCGCTTTCGACCAGCAGAAACGAGTTTGTGCCGGGAATGCGGGCGATGCTTTCGAGGTCGCTGCTCGGCCCAAGCGGAGGCGGCCAGTCGAGATCGATTGTTTCGACTTCCAGCTTTGACGGCGCTTGCGGAAGCCTGATGATGCTGACTCTTGCGCGGTCGAGCATTCGAGGATTCTTCGAATCGTGAACGGCGAGGAACCTGTCTGACTCGATCCACGCGATGCCGCTCAGATCAGGCAGCGTCTCGACGCTTCGCTTGTTTTGAAAGCCGCTTGCGAGGGAAGCGAAGCATAGCAGCACGCCGCCGATTATGATGATCGGACGATAAAAATTTTCTGTTCGCATAAACCTTCCCGTCAGGCGCGACGAGCGATGAATCCGCTCGCGGTTGTCGGTCATAGCAAATCAGATGTTGAGTTTTCACTCTACTGCCCCGCAATCGTTTGCGCAAAATATTTTACGCCTCCACGCAAACCCGGCACCCTCATCTCGCGTGGCTTGCCACTCATCAAAACGCATGAAAGAATCTTCGTCTACTACTGATGAAAAACATAAGGGTGAATAAGACTGCGCTTGTCGTGTTGCTGCTTTTTTTCGGCACAGCGGCTTTCCCTTTCAGGCTGATCGGCGCGCAGCCGATGGACGCAACAATCGACGCGCCCGCAAGCCCCACGGATGATCCTGATCCGCGAAATCAGACTTCGATAGCCGTAAGCGCCGCTAATGATCAAATAATCGTCGGCGCGTCGAAAGTGATCGTCGGGGGAGCCAGCACTACTGGCGCTACGCGAGTTGCACATTACTTTTCTTCCGACGGCGGCAGGACGTGGGCGAGCAGTCTGCTCGCGCTCGACACGCCACGAAAGATGTGGCAGCGCGCCACCGATCCGTCTGTCGTTTCCGATATGGACGGAAATTTTTATCTCGCCGCGCTTATGTTCGACACCTCATCATTCGACACCGGAGTTTATGTTTTCAAATCCACCGACGGCGGGCGCACGTTCACTGACCCTGATCCGGTAGTCCTCGACATCGGCAGCCCTCCGACCGATCCGATACGCGCAGAAAAGTGCTACATCACCATAGACCGCTCGCCTTCAAGCCCGTTCAAAAACACGATCTATGCAGTCTGGATGAGCAATGACAGAAATGAGCAGGGAACGAATCGCGTGCGGATTCTCATGTCGCATCGCAGGCCGGGCGAGTTTGGTTTTTCAACGCCTAAAGTTCTAAGCCACGCGGGCGATATGCGCGGGCCTTCGCTTGCCACTGGGCCGGGGGGCGAGTTTTACGCAGTGTGGGAAGGCATAGGTTCTCCGCGAGTGCTGCTGTTCAACGCCTCGACCGACGGCGGAGAAACTTTTCTTCCAGTCGAAGTCGCCCCCTCGATTGATCTGAACATTTATCGTTTCACAGGATCGCTATCACAGCCATCGCCGACGATCTTGATCAGCGGTGTGCAGCGAATGAACAGCTTTCCCGTAATCGATGTCGACCGCAGCACGGGGCCGAATCGCGGGATGATCTATGTCGCGTGGGCTGAAGCCGTCAATCGCGCGGATGCTGACGTGTTCGTGATGCGATTGACGCCGCCCAACGGGATGCACCCTCAAATAAGCAATCCGGTCAGAGTCAACAGCGATCCTCCCGGCGCGGATCAGTTCTTTCCGTGGTTGAGCGTTGATGAGACTGACGGTTCGGTTGAAGCCGCTTTTTACGACCGCAGAGATGACATCGGCGGATTGATGATGAACATGTATCTTGCCCGCTCGACGGATGGCGGATCGAGCTTCCCTGTAAACACGAGGGTGAGCGCGACCGCATCAGACCCGCGCATTCAGTCTAATGTTTTTGGCTCCGTCATCGGCATAGGCGATCACATTGCGCTTGATGCTGCGCGCGGCAAGGCTCACCTGTTGTGGGCAGACACTCGGCGCGGCAGGCAGGAAATTTTTTACGGCCAGATTCCTTTCACCGATTCTGGCGGCGGAGGCGGTGTTCCCTTGAACGATTCGTGCCAGACTCCGCGCGTTATCGACACTCTGACTTATCTCGATAATCTCAACACCCTGCTTGCGACATCTTCGCCTGATGATCCTGTTTTATGCGCGGGCAATCAGGGAACGCATTCTGTCTGGTACAGATTCACGCCCGCGGTCGAGACTGTCTACGGCATCGATTCTTTCACGAGCGACTTCGATACCACTGTGAGCGTTTACACCGGGGCGTGTGGCGCGCTCACTCAAATCGCCTGCGATGACGATTCCGGCCCCGGCCTTAGCTCGCTGCTAACTTTCGCCGCGAGAGCAGGGCAGACTTATCTGATCGAAGCCGCAGGGAAGGGGAGCGGCGGGATGTTGCGACTGCGCCTCGGCGCTCCCACCATAACATCGGTCGAATACACTTCTGCGCCTGATGGCAGCAAGGCTTTGAAAATACAGGGCGCAGGGTTTGCAGAAAACAACACCCGCGCCACTATTCGCGTCGGATCGGATGATCTGGATTTGCCGACCATCTTTTACACGGGGGATCGCCAGGGCGATGGGACAGTGACGACGATCTTTGCGACGAGGAAGAAGTTGAAAAAGAAGGTCAAGAGCGGCAGGACTGTGATCGTAACAGTCGAAAGCCCTCCGGGACAAAACAGCCTGTCGATCCCGTTTTCATTCACACGACCGTGAAAGCTCTTCATTTCGATGGCGATCTTCGATTAGTCCGTGACGCAGCAGTTCCGCGCCGCGAAGGCGAAGCGTTGATCGAGGTCATCTGCGCGGGCATCTGCAACACCGATCTGGAAATTCTCAAAGGCTACGCGGGCTTTCGCGGCACGCCCGGACATGAATTCGTCGGTCGCGTTGTCGAATCCGCAGACGCTTCGCTGATCGGGCATCGCGTTGCGGGCGAAATCAACGTCGGGTGCGGTCAGTGCGCGCTCTGTCTCGAAGGAGACGCGCGTCACTGCGCGGCAAGAACTGTTCTGGGGATACACAATCGCGATGGCGCTTTTGCGGAGTACCTTTCTCTTCCCGCTCGCAACCTCGTTCGTATCCCTGATTCGATTGACGACCTTTCGGCGGTATTTATCGAGCCGCTTGCCGCCGCCTGTCGCATACTCGATCAGGTTCATATCGATTCATCATCGAAGGTCGCCGTCATCGGCGACGGTAAGCTTGCTCAACTCATTGTCCTCGCCATCGCTCGCACGGCATGTCCTCTGACAGTTATCGGAAAGCATGAAGAAAAACTCGAACTGGCTCGAAAGAGCGGCGCTCGCGCAGTATTGATCGACCGAATGCCCAATGAAAAGTTTGACGTTGTGATCGAAGCGAGCGGATCGCGTTCGGGCTTGCCTCTGGCGCTGAGGTTGGTGAGGCCGCAGGGCGCAATCGTTCTCAAATCGACTCATCATCAGAAGACGGAAATGGATTTGTCTCAAGCGGTGGTCAACGAAGTGACGATCACAGGCTCGCGATGTGGACGTTTCCTCCCGGCGATAGAACTTCTCTCAAGCGGAGCGATAGACCTCCGCCCGCTCATCTCCTGTAGCTTTTCCCTCGAAGACGGACTTGCAGCATTTGAAAAAGCTGCCGAGCCATCCAGCATGAAAATCCTGCTTCAGATGGTTTGATCGTCCGCTCTCTCCCTGAATCAGGCTCCTGGAACCGATTTCGGGGCGTGAGCATTAAGAAAGTTGTTGACACGCGCCTGCGCTGGTGCTAATAATTCGCCGATGCAGATACCAGATATGGTATTCATCGATTAAAAGACCTACGATATTTAGGAGGCGGTATGAATCAGGGCGATTTGATAGAGAAGGTGGCGCGCTCGGCCTCGATCACGAAGGCCGAGGCTGAACGCGCCATCAATGCAGTCAAGGGCGCGATCACCGACAGTCTGCGCAAGGGTGGCAAGGTGACTCTCGTGGGATTCGGCACCTTCAGCATATCTCACCGGAAGCCGCGGCGCGGCCATAATCCATTCACCGCCGAGGCGATGAAAATACCTGCGACCAAAGCGGTGCGCTTCACTGTCGGAAAGCAGCTTAAAGAAGCGGTCAACAAGCGAAGAAGATAGCCTCACGGGGACGCCGCTCGGCGTCCCTTCTCCTGCCACAAATAATCCAACCTTTCCCGGCCCGCAATTATCTTATGGCTGTGGCGGAGGACTGCACGAAAAGGTGTGGACTCAGACCGAAAGCGTAAGTGCCTGTGATGCCCAAGCGCCGCTAACAGCGATTTTTGAGCGTTAAAGCGGGCGCTTTCTGCGGTACGGAGATTGCGATTGTTCAAGCGGCTGCCTTTATAAATTGAGCGGACGTTGAAAAGATGATGTACAATAGGGGGCGTTCAGTGCCAGTCCTTTCAGTGCATCAACAAGCAAGGATAGAGATATGAAGAAGTTGTTTTTGATTATCTTAATAGCCGTCTTCGGAGTGGTGACTGTGAGCGCATTCCCGGCGCAGGTTCCTTATGTCTACGCTGATGATAAGAACAAAGACAAAGACAAGGACAAAAAGAAAGACCCTGCCGGACCGCCTGTGGTCAAAGATAAGGATAAATCTAAGCCGAAAGACCCGCCCAAGAAAGACAAAAAGCCGGACGAATAGTCCGGCTGATTATTTTTTGAAGCTCGCCAGAGCGGCTTTTTCGTCTGAAAATATCTCAAACACCCCATCGAGTTTTGAAATAGCGAGTATGTTCCTCACCGACTGGGAGGGAGAGAATAACTTGACGTGGCCTTTCTGTTTGAGGACTGAGCGATAGCATTTGATGAGGCTGCCCACTCCTGTGCTGCTGATGTAGGTCACGCCTCTGAGGTCGAGCAGAAAATCGATCTCTTCCTCTTCGACGAATTTCTGGATCATATCGCTGAGCGGGTCAGGCCCGTCGCCGGGGTCCAATCGCCCCGTCACCCTGATGATGCGAACAGAATCCACCTTCCGACTGATTACTTTTGTTGGCCGTCTCATCATAACGATTGACTCTTGATTGAATTCCTCGCGCAGGCGGAAACGAAAGGGCAGACTTCCAACTCCCCTGACCGCGCTTTCGAGTAGCGTTTCAACTCAATTCAATGATTGCTAAAAGTAAAAGAATGCCTGATCTCAAAACCGGCTCAACATATTACATCAATCATCCACCACTCACAAGGATGGAATCACAGGGATATCCCAAGTTGATTCAATATTGTTGAGGCAGGTGCGCCGGGTGATGGTTTATAATGGCCCTTCGCAGTTTTCAGGAGAGAGCTATGACCGACTATTCACTTCAACAAAAAATGGAAGAAGCCATCATCCAGCTTGAGCGCGCTTTCATACGATTGGCTGATGACCGCGACATCGATGTCGTGGTCGAAGGCGGCGTTTTGACTGTCACGTTCGAGGAAGGAGAACCGGGCAAATTCATCATCAGCCCCAACTCCTCAGCGCGACAACTCTGGGTGTCAGCGCGAATGTCGAGCTATAAATTCGACTGGTCGGATCAATTCTCAACCTTCGTGCTGGCGCAGACGGGCGAGCCGATCCGCGATGTTATGACACGACTTGCGCGCGAGCAGTTGGGCGATGACAACATTTCTCTTTGAGCAGAGACCTCGTTGACAGAGAAAACTCCGCACGGTTTAAACGTTCGAGAAAAAGCATCGGCGCGGTCATCAAGCAGCCGCTCGCGGATTTCCTGAAAGAAAATCGAGAGAGGAAAAGATAATCCTTATGAGCGCGATTACCGCAGTGTTGATCAGTGGAGACCAGTCATCGCAGCTTGTCGACTCGCTTGCCGCAAACGGGGCAGTAAGCAAAATCGTTCTATCCGACGAGAGATTCGATCCGCGAAGCGGCAGTGGCATCAGTCGCCTGCTTGAAGAAACGAAGACTGATTACCTGCTGCTCATACTTCCGGGCGGCAAAGTTGAAATCGGCCCGCGCGCAATCGAGAGATATCTCTCCGTTGCCGAAGATAGTCGGGCCGGGTGGGTTTACTCCGATTTCAGAGACGATCAAAATGATCACCCGCTCATCGATTACCAACCGGGAAGCATACGCGACACGTTCGATTTCGGCTCGATGGTTTTGATCTCGAAGCGCGCCGCGCAAAAAGCTATAACCCATCACGGCAATGTCGGAGAAGAGATTCGCTGGGGCGCGCTTTACGATCTGAGGTTGAAACTTTCGATTGATTCGCAGGTTCTTCGCATACCCGAACCGCTCTACACTCGCGCCCCTCTTGACACGCGCGCGACGGGCGAACGCCAGTTCGATTATGTCGATCCGCATCAGCGCGACTATCAGATCGAGATGGAGCAGATAGCCACCGCTCACCTCAAACGCGCGGGGGCTTATCTCGAACCGCGATTCGAAGCCGTGCCGTCGAGCAAGCAAAGTTTTCCCGTCCGCGCAAGTGTAGTCATTCCAGTTCGCAATCGCGACCGCACGATACGCGACGCCGCGATGAGCGCGCTCTCGCAAAAGACCGATTTCCGATTCAACGTCATCGTCATAGATAATCACTCCACAGACCGCACGACGGAGATTCTTTCTGAACTTGCGGACAAAGATAATCGCCTTATTCATCTGCGCCCGACACGCCTTGACCTCGGCATAGGCGGTTGCTGGAACGAAGCCATCTATTCCCATCATTGCGGCCTGTATGCGGCGCAACTCGATTCAGATGATCTCTACGCGGATGAGCATACGCTCGCAAAGATCATTTCCAGGCTCGACGAAGACCGGTATGCGATGGTCATCGGCTCTTACACGATAGTCAATTTCGATCTCGAAGAGATTCCGCCCGGTCTCATAGATCACAGGGAATGGACGCGCGAGAACGGACGCAACAACGCGCTTCGCATAAACGGACTCGGCGCTCCGCGAGCTTTCTATGTTCCTGTGCTGAGGCAAACAGGCTTTCCGAACACCAGCTATGGCGAAGACTATGCGGCATCGCTCTGCCTCAGCCGTCGTTATGAGATTGGCCGAATCTTTGAATCAATTTATTTCGCGCGCCGATGGGAAGGCAACTCCGACGCCGCGCTTCCAATACTCACAGCCAACCGCTACGATGCTTATAAAGATTTTCTGCGCACGACGGAAATTGCCGCGCGAAAGAAGGTGAATGAAGGATGAACTGGGACGAAAGAATTATCGGCGAGCGGGAACTAAAAGAGTTCTTCAAAGACGGGGATGATAGAAATCTTGCGTCTCTTGCAAAGGCGCTCGTGGAGCATCAAAAACAAACATGGCCATTGCTTGGGGAAGGATACCTTTCGCTTGAAACAATCGAGACGAAACAGTTTCAGGTGCGCGAATCCCGCGTCGTGGTTCAGCATAATCCCGGACGAAGACGCTCGACCACAGCGCGAGTTGATCGCGCATCGGTCGAAGCGCGAAAATGTTTCCTCTGCTCGGATGCGCTCCCACAGGAGGAGAAGGGAATCGCTTACGGCGATCTGATGATACTCTGCAATCCGTTTCCCGTACTCGACAATCATCTTTCAATCGTTCATCGCCAGCACACAGAGCAGAAAATCGCGGGCAATGTCGAGATGTTGCTTTCGCTTGCGCGAGACTTAGGCTCTGAGTTTTTCGTTCTCTACAACGGCCCGCAGTGCGGCGCGTCCGCGCCCGACCATCTGCACTTTCAGGCCTGCTCGCGCAAGCTTCTCCCTATAGAAAATGACCTCGGAGCGGATGATCTGTCATCGACGGAAGACTGCGCGATCTGCGCCGAGAGCCGCAACAACTTCGAATTGTTCACGCTTGCGGATTGCGCGCGCAGCGTCGTCATCTTTCGCGGCAATCGCGGAGAGACCATCGCAGCATGGATTTACAAAACACTCGCTTCGCTTGCGGGAGACTTCAGCGCGGAACCGATGATCAACCTCATCGCAACCCATGACCGCGCGGGGTGGACAGTCTATCTTTTTCCGCGAGCGCGCCATCGGCCTTATTGTTTTTATGCCGAAGGCGAAGATCAGTTGATGATAAGCCCCGGCGCAATCGATATGGCGGGCGTAATCGTCGTACCTGAACGCGATCACTTCGAGCGGATCACATCAGAAAAGCTGGAAGAGATTTTTGCCGAAGTCAGTATGAGCGTCGAGGAAGTCGATTTCCACGTAGAGCAGGCGAGCGAGACGCCGGTTTCGGAGGGACTGTTTTGATCGATAAAGAGCCTGTGATAAGAGTCGGCCTCCTGAGCGGCGTTCAGTCCGTTCACCTGACTCTCGAAGGGACATTCATTGATGAAGAAGGCCGGACGATTGATGAAGGCGCTCTCGTTATTTCAAGCGATGAATTTGACCGTGCGCAAGCTAACAGCTTGCGCCACGTCCGGCCAGTTGATTTTGAAGCTTCGCGTGCGACGGTTCACGATGTCACTATCGGGATTGATTTTCACTGGGAGCGAAAAGAGTCTCAGCAGTTTCAAGGCGCGATTAGAATCATTCGCGACGGGCGCGGATTGACCCTCATCAACGAGCTTCCGATGGAATCATATCTCATCAGCGTCATCTCTTCGGAGATGAGCGCGTCCTGCCCTGCGGAGCTCCTGCGAGCGCACGCGGTGGTTTCGCGAAGCTGGCTGCTCGCTCAACTGAAAAAAGCAAACACATCGAAGCCTGTCGCCAGTGATGATGACCGCGAGCGCATTCGCTGGTATGACCGCGAGAACCACACGGGTTTCGATGTCTGCGCAGACGATCATTGCCAGCGATATCAGGGCGTCTCGAAAGCGTTTTCCGGAGAAACATTCTCTGCCGTCCGCAATACGCGCGGCGTCGCGCTCGTTTACAAAGATGAAATCTGCGATGCGCGATATTCGAAAAGCTGCGGCGGGCTGACGGAAGTTTTCAGCGCCGCGTGGGAAGATCGCTCAGTGCCTTATCTTTCGTCTCTCTACGACGGGCCGGGTGAAATTGCGGGCTATCGGATGCCGCTCACCGAAGAAGCGAATGCCGAAAGGTGGATACTCTCTTCGCCCGCGGCTTACTGCAACGTGAAAGCGCAGGAGATTCTTTCGCGCATACTTCCAGACTTCGATCAGGAGACGACGGATTTTTATCGCTGGACGGTCGAGTACGAGCAGAGCGAGTTGCGCGATATTCTGCTTGCTCGCGCGGGCGTTGATTTCGGTCGTATACATTCGCTTGAAGCGATTGAAAGAGGCGAGTCGGGGCGAATCATCAAACTGAGGATCACGGGCGAGAAGCGAACGCTCACTATCGGCAAAGAGCTTGAGATACGCCGCGCATTGTCGCGCTCGCATCTTTACAGTTCCGCTTTCGTCGTGAAACGTGTCGGCGGTTCGGATTTTCCCGAATCGTTTCAACTCACGGGCGCGGGCTGGGGACACGGCGTGGGGCTTTGTCAGATAGGCGCGGCGGCTATGGCCGAGCAGGGACATAATCACGAGCGGATTCTCACACATTATTTCCGCAACGCGACGCTGCACAGGCTCTACTGATCAATTCATTCTGAAAATTCCGCCTCGGTTTGCGCTTTCTTTGCGCAGACGGAATAACTCTACATCACCTGCTATCTTTGACATAAATCTCTATCGATCTGATCCTGCCCGAATTGGCGACTGGAAAAAAAATAACAGGAGAAGATGAAATATTATTCCAGAAATAGTCATAAAAGAATGGCAACCGGAGAAACTTTGAGCATAATTCACTTTCGGAAAGGAGAACATCAGATGCCTGTCAACAATGCCATACTGAGAAGTGCGGGAAGTCTGCCGAAAATTGAGATAATCGTCGGGTTTGCGCATTTCGCCAAATTCGAATTCTTCATTTACGATCAGGCCGGACAAAATCCGGTGAAGTTCGCCGAGGGAGTGAACAGCGATGACGTGCCGGATATTTTCGAGATCGGCACAGGCGGCACTGTCGCCGCCCTCGATAAACGCACCATCTTCTGGCAGGCGGCCATCGCCTCTCCGACGGGAGCGCCGGGAGAGAATTATTCTGTGATCATCCGCGTCATGCAGGATGGACAGATCGTTGGCACTGACAGCAAAACAGGCCCGATGACGAACCCGCTTCCATACGGGTTCATCAGACTGGCAGTCGAATGAATAAGGAGTGAATACAATGAAGAATAGTTTCCGCTTGCGGATTCTCGCAATCCTGATGATTGTTTGTCTCCCTCTTGGAGCTATCGCGCAAACCCGGTCGTCAGGGCGAAGCGATGCGCCATCTGTAGTGACTGTTTCCTTCTCCTTCAAATCAGCGCCGACCGGAGTTGCAGGCTATCAGGGAACGGATGGGGATAACAGGTTCTACATCGAGTTCCCGACTTCCAACAAACCGACCGCTTCAATATCGGACATTGAATCATCGGTCGAGATAAGAAGGGAGAAGGAAAAATCGAATGACCAGACGACGGTTTATTCCGTCACCTTCCAGCGCGGCACCTCTCCGCGTTTCGGGCCGGGAGGGTCGGGCAGCGAAATGGTTCTTACGTTCACCCCGGAAGATTCTTCCAGCATCGCCGTCAGCACAAAGCCCGCGCCCGCAAATCCGAATCCCGTCATATCGAATGTCATGGCGACTCCGGCGGGTGCCGCGCCCGCAAACACGAATGCGACAAATGGACAAACCCCTTCAACGCCGAGTCAGCCCAAACCTTCGGCTTTCGATGAGACTCGTGAGAAAGTGAATCTGGCGAATCTCGATCTGTCTGTGCCGGAATCCCCGGCGTTCGTCGTGCTGGGACTCACGCCTCAGACAGTCGTGCGCCCGACAAGCCCTCGCCAGTTTGCTTCATCGCTTCTCAACGGCATAGATCAAAGAGGCAATTTGCAGTCAGGCATCGCTCTCGATTTCGCTCCATACATGATCTATGCGGGAGATAAACTGACGCTGAAGCAGTATCGTGAATCTTCTCTCCGAAGATTTTTCGCGCGAACGCAAACCTCATTCGCCACGACCAAAGGCGCGAGCGAGGGAGATAAATCTATTCGCGCCGCTGTGGGTTTTCATTTTACGCTGATGGACAGGGGCGATCCTCACTCGGATGCGAAACTGATGGAGTGCTTTACAAAGAATCTGCAACTGCCGCCGCCTCCGGCTTCCATTTCCTTTTCGCCCAGCGGAGAAATTGTTTTAAGCGAGGAGGATCAGAAAAAGAGAGATGAAATAAGCGCGAAGAATGTCGCGGCATCGGAAGAGTGTCGAGCCGAAGGCCGCAAACGCAACTGGAACAAGTCAAGCTGGATCGTTGCCTTCGCGCCCGCGTGGATCAGCCCGACAGGCGAGACAAAAGATTTCAGTTACGATGGAGGCGGCGTCTGGACATCCGTCGCTTACGGGTTTGAAGGAGTTCCGGGCCTTGAGAAGACTTCACAACTGATATTCCACGCGCGCTACCGCGACAACGAAATGGTTCCTGAGCCGGAGATGGAAGGCACATTCTTCAAGCAGGACGGTTTGTTTCTGGGCGGAAGAGCACGCGTGGGTAACGAAAACTCGTCCGTCTCCTTCGAAGGAGTGTTTCAAAGATTGAGACGAGTGGGAATGCCTTTCGACAATTCTTCCCGTCTGGCGTTCGGCCTCGAACGGAAGATAGCAGAAAACATCTGGTTCAATGTGGCCTTCGGCGGCCAGACTGATACCCCTGATGGAACGAGAAAAGGATTCGTCCTGACCTCATTCAAGTGGGGATTCTCGCAGAAGAGAACGTTTCAAACGCCGAACCAGTAAAACGAATCGCCGCTCGGCTTCGCATTATGGAACTATCTGGCGACCGGTCAACGATCAAAATCGAACAAAGGAGAAAAGACTATGGCAGATGCTCAGACATCTCTCCCTGTGGCGGTCAACGCCCAACCGCAATTGCCTGCCCCAACCGCCCCTGTCCAGTCAGGCTCGTCAGAGGGACTGACTCCTCTGGAAGCTAAATCCCTTCGGATGACTTTGGTCTCCACGCTAGTGGCTGTGATCATTGCCGGAATCACAGGATCACTTTTTCACTATAGACATAGCGATCACTGGGCGCTGCTGGCGTTGTCAGTCGGGGCGCTGGGAGGGCTGGCGCATGAATTTGCTCAGTCATGAGGTAAGATTCTGTTTTTTGAGAAGAAGGAAGACGGCTTATATCTCGGGTCTGTCGGAGGCATGATTTTAGGCGCGGTGGCTGGCATAATGACCGCCCGCGTACTCTTCTCTGATCCGCGCCCGACTATGGATGTCGCTCAGTTGAGCTATGAAGCCTTCATTGCAGGTCTCGGATTGAAAGGAGTGGTGGAAGCGGCGAGCGGCCAGCCCGTCTCGCAGGGAACTCAGACCAATCAGCCTAAGCCTGTTGTAAATCCGCCCGCGCTGCCCCCGCCGCCGCCTCAAGCGCCGCCGGCATGAAGAACAGTATCAGCGTCGGTTTCTGACCAGCGCAATATCGTCACTTGTCGCCTCGGGGTAAAAGGCGTTTCGTAAAACGATGGAGCGACTTCTTTCAGGCACAGCTTCGACAGGCTGTGCCTGATTTATCGAATCAGAACTCTCCTTGTTATTTCCTGAGCCTTCGTACTCATACCGGCGGCCTCCTTGAGATATTTCATTTTATATTCGAAGCGCTGGGGGTAATCCGCGCGATGTCGACTCATCCGCCATTTCGCCTTCTGCCCCGGCCCTCTGTTCGCGTATAATCCGCGTGTCACCCCCGATTGCTTGAGCGGCCCGGTCGAATTCGGATTTTGGCGCGTGACAACTGCGAAGCCGGAATCTAAAATCAACATTCTCGAATCCCACTTCACCGAGGGCGATGGAGGCGTCCATCAGGGCCGTCGTCGGTCTTGAGAAAAGCTCTTATGAACGTGCTTGCTGTAGACACTGGCTATTCGGCCACCAAGATTTATTCCGAGATCAAAGGAAACCGAAAGACGCTCATCTTTCCTTCCGTCATCGGTCCGGCTGAATTCGGCGAAGATTTTCTCGGCACGGCTGAAGACAATTTCATTGCGGAACTCAGCCTCTATCCGGGCAAGGTTCGCAACTTCGGCGAAACGGCTGTCCATCTCAATCGCGGGGGCGAGATGACTGCTGACCGCGATATGTTCACCAAGCACTACAACCCGGCGCTCACAATCGCGGGAGTGGCGCGCTTCGTGGATGAAAAACAGGTTGACGCGCCGGATGTGCTGGTCGTCGGTCTCCCGGTCAATTTCTTTCAGAATCAGAAGCAGGTGCTCATAGACAAACTGACCGGAACGCACACGGTCAAGCTCTATGACATAGGCGGCAAGGTTCGGCGGACTATCGAATTCAAATTCGATCAGATACTCGCGCTTCCTCAAGGCTACGGGTCATATCTGAGCTACGCGCTCGACCGCGACGGCAACAAAGTCGCCGAACGAATCGTTCCGACCGCCGTAATCGATGGCGGAGAGAAAACCATCGACATAGTCGCAGCCGACGGGCGATACATAAACACCTATTCGAAATCGATCCCGTCTTCGCTCGATGCGGTCTATCACGATCTCCAGCGCGAAATTGATTCGCGCTTCGATGATTATCTTGAGCGCAGCACCATCGAATCCTACATCCGCTCACGGACTTCCTACACCACGCCGCGAGGCGAATCTGTTGACCTCGAAGCCCTGCGCAAGCAGGTGATGGAAAAGCACCTGCCTCAGATACTTGATCGAATACAGATGACCGTGCGCCCGATGCGGCCTCAGAAGGTTCTGGTCGCGGGCGGTTCGGGCGATATGCTCTTTGATGGGATCAAGGAAGCTTTCCCGTCAGCCGAAAAAGTCGAATCGATGATTTTCTCGAACGCTGTAGGCTACTATCGATATGGATTGTTGCGACTGGCTAACGGCGACGCATGAACGAATGCGGAGTGCGGAATGAAGAGAGGATTCCCTATTCCGCACTCCGCACTCGCAATTCCGCATTTTCTGAGGCCAGCGCGCTTCTCGCCTGTTCGAATTCGATTTCGAGTTGGATCAGCATCTCGCCAGCATCGTCGAGATGACGGTCGCGTCCCCGTTTTTCCATCTCCGAGCAAATCGAGGCGACGCGCCTCGCGCCGAGGCTCACGCAACTTCCCTTCAATGAGTGCGCCGAGCGTTTGAGAGCGTCGAAATCAGCCTGATAAACCGCTTCTTTCAATGCGGCCATCTGCGCGGGCGAATCCTCCAAAAACAATTCGATCAACTCCGCCATCAGTTCTGCGCCGCTTTCTTCCTGTAACTTGCGCACTCGATCGAGCGCGGCGCGATCAAGCACCTCCTCGATGGCTCTCTCTCGTGAAACGGCGCGGGCGGCAAGGTTGGCGGCCCATCGCTCAAGCGTCGAGAGAAGTTCCTCGACGGTTATCGGCTTGCTGACGAAATCATCCATCCCTGCGGCAAGGCATTGCTCGCGGTCTTCCTTCATAGCGTTTGCAGTCATGGCGATGATCACGGGGCGGGTGTCGGGCGAAAGCGAGTGTATTCGGCGGGTGGTCTCAAGGCCGTCCATTTCCGGCATCTGCACATCCATAAACACCAGATCATAATGCTGGCGGGCTATGGCTTCGAGCGCCTCCACGCCATTGCTGGCGACATCGGCGCGGTATCCGAACCGCTCAAGCATACGCAGAGCGACTTTCTGATTGACCGCGTTATCTTCGGCGACGAGAACTCTGAGCGGCGACTTCATTCCGATCTGCAAATCAAGCTGCTTTTCGAGAGGCGCTTCTTCGTTCGACGCGCGGAGGTCGAAAATATTGGTGAGAGCGTTGTGAAGCTGCGACGGCTTGAGCGGCTTTGTGAGGAAAGCCGCGAATTCACTGACTCGCGCATCCGCCCCGCGCCATCCGAGCGACGTGAGCATGATGAGCGGAAGCCGCTTTTCATCGGGAAGGGAGTGAATCTGCGCGGCAAGCTCGAAGCCGTCCATTTCCGGCATCGAACAGTCCATCATCACGACGTCGAACGTTCGTTTACGGAGGGCCTCGATCGCTTGGCGGCCACTGGGGACGGTTGTCACCTCGCATCCCAGATGCTGCATCATCTTGCGCGCGACGAGTCGGTTGGCCTCGTTGTCGTCGACGACGAGCACATTCGCACGCAGACGCACGTCGACCTTTGCCTCGTTCGGCCGGTCGCCCTCGCGTGTCGGGGGTGCTGCGGGCAGCTGGCACTCGAACCGGAACGTGGTCCCTTTGCCCTCAGTGGAGTCCACCAGGATCGTGCCACCCATCAATTCAACCAGACGCTTGCAGATCGCCAACCCGAGCCCAGTGCCGCCGTAACGCCTCGCTGTGCCGCTGTCGGCCTGCACGAACGCGTCGAACAACGATGCCACCGTGCGCTTTGGAATGCCGATTCCGGTGTCGGTGACTGCGATCCGCACACGGTCGGGTTCGCCGCCGGGTTCGCAACGGAGCGTCACCGAACCCTGGCTCGTGAACTTGATGCCGTTGTCCATCAGGTTCAGCAGCACCTGCCGCAGGCGGTGGGGATCGCCGACGACGGCCTTGGGTATTGTCGGCTCGACGATCGTCGCAATCCGGATGCCCTTGGCCTCGGCGGCACCGCGCTCCAGCCCGGCCACCTCGTCCAGCAGGGCCTGCAGGTCGAAGGGTGTATGTTCCAGCTCCAGGCGCCCCGACTCGACCTTGGCGAAGTCGAGCACGTCGTTGACGATCCGCAGCAGGGCGCCGACGGAGCGCTGCATCAAATGCACCAGTTCGACCTGCTCGGCGGCCAGCGGCGTGCGCCCCAGCATCTCGAGACTGCCGAGGATGCCGTTCATCGGCGTGCGCACTTCGTGGCTCATCATCGCGACAAAGGCGTCCTTGGCTTTGCTCGCTTCCTCGACCCGCTGGTGGGCGACACGCAGGTCCTCGGCCACCTCCTCGGTGTAGCCCAGTCGCAGGAACACCCGGACCTTCGCCAGCAGTTCCTCGTCGTCCACGGGCTTCACCACGTAGTCGTCAGCACCTGCCCGGTAGCCGACCATTCGTTCCTCAGGCATCGCCTTGGCCGACACCAGGAGGATCTTGATGTAGCGGTGCCGCGGATCGCTGCGCAAACGGCGGCAGACCTCGTAGCCGTCGATCCCGGGCATCATGATGTCGAGCAGCACCAGGTCTGGGTGGAAGGCGGTCGCCGTCGTCAGCGCCTCCTCACCGCTGGCCGCGTAGGCCAACTCGAGATCGTCGACGTCTTCGAAGATCGCCATCATCAGGGCGCGGTTCATCGGCTCGTCGTCGACGACTAGCACGCGCCCCTTGTTGGCCACCACCTGCGGCTGGCTGCTCATGGTCCCTGGCTCATCTATGTCGCGGCGAGCTCACCCACGGGCAGTTCGATGATGAACACGGCACCCCGCGGGTGCCGGTTCTCCGCCCGGATCGTGCCGCCGTGCAACTCGACGATCTCCTTGCAGATCGCCAACCCCAACCCGGTCCCGCCGGCCCCGGACTTGGTCTTGGTCGACTGCACGAACTTGTCGAACACCGTCTGCAGTTCATCCGGCGGGATGCCGATGCCTTCGTCCCCGATCCTGACCTCCACCATGTCGCCGCAGCGGCGCATGCTCACTTCGATCTCGGAGCCTTCGGCGGCGAACTTGATGGCATTGCCGATCACGTTGCGGATCACCTGCATGAAACGACCGCCGTCGACCATGCACTCGACTTCGAGGCGCGACACGAACCGTACTCGGAGGGCGCGCTGCGACAGCAGCGAACCGAATTCGTCGACAACCCCGGCGATCAGGTTGGCGACGTTGCCGGGCTGGCGGTCGAGTTCGACGCGCCGCGCCTCCAGCTTCGACAGGTCGAGCAGGTCGTTGAGGAGCAGCAGCAGGCGCTGCGAACTGACGTCGATCTTCTCGAAGTAGTCTGCCATCCTCTCGACGGGTGACTGCGCCACGCGTTTGCGGCCCAGGCGCGCGAAGCCCATGATTGCGTTCATCGGGGTGCGCAGTTCGTGAGACATGTTGGCCAGGAACTGGCTCTTGGCAGCGTTCGCCGCCTCGGCCCGCGCGGTGGCCGCCTTGTAGTCGGCGGTGCGGGTTTCGACCTGCTCCTGGAGCGTCTCGTTGAAGCGCTGCATTTGGCCATCCCGCTCGAGCAGGGCCAGGCGCATCGCCTCGAATGCGGTAGCGAGGCGACCGAGTTCATCGCCATCACATGGCGCCTCGATGCTGCCGTGCAGATCGCCGCTGGCAATGCGTTCGCTGGCTGCGACGACTCGGCCCAGCCGGCGAACCCAGCGCCCCACGGCCCAGTACACGAGCGGCACGTTGAGTGCTCCGACCACGAGGACCACCAGCCAGAGCATGTTCGAGTGGTGGTCGAACGCCCGCTCGAGCACTTGTGGGGAGACGCACACTGCCACGCTTCCCAGCACCTTGCCCGGCGCCGTCGATGGGTCGACAGCATCGACTGCATCCGTGGCGGCGGTGGCACCCAACAGAACCTCGCTCTCCGCCAGAACCAGTCCTGCCGCATCCTCATAGCCGTCCTGTCTCACCGACCAGGCGATCTCGTCGTTGACGCCGGCAGCAGCGACGCGTCCAAGGCGATCGCGTACTTCGACGAACGCAATGTCGGTGCTCCCCAGGAAGATGGCGCACCGTTGCCGCAGTTCGACGGAGTCGCCGACGGCGAGGCTGAGCTCGACGGTCTTGGCCAGCGTCTCGCAGAGAATGCCAGCGGAAACCTGTTGCTCCGAACGCAGCAGGCGGGAGGTGTCGCGGACGATCCAGGCGGCTGCTCCGATCAGCGTCAGGGTCGTGAACGCGAGCACGAACAGCGACGCCTTCACGCGCAAACCGAGGCCAAGCGCCCTGGCCGTCATCCTTGGCATGGTCATCGAGCCTCCACGACGAGTTTCGCCTCTTTGACAACGGCATCCGGAAGCGTCAGCTGGAGGTGATTGGCGACAGTCAGGTTGACACCTACTGTGAAGTCCGGTGGTAGTGGCATCGTGCCATCGGGGTTCTGGCCGTCGCGCAGGCGTGCCAACAGCAGATCCGAGGCCTGCGCGCCTTGCCGCGCGGGATCGACGTTGATGCCGAGCAGAGCCCCGGCGCGAACGAACGAGTCCGAGAAACCGAACACCGGGGTGTTGGCGCGCAGAGCGCGCAGCAGCAGGGTCCTGACGGTGGCGGAATCGAAGACCGTCGGGTCGGGAGCCGTCCACACGATGTCGACCTTGTCGGCCAGAAGCTGGTCGATGGCAGTGGCGACCGATTCGGTCTTCGCCAGGTCCACCGCGTGCAACGTCAGTGATGCAGGCAGCGCGGCTTCTACTTCCGCCGGACGAAGGCCGCGGGCCGTGGATCGATGCAGCATGCCGATGCGATGGACTGTTGGCAGGGCCCGTCGGATCAGCTCGAATTGCGGCGCCAGCGGCACGGCCGTCGTCACGCCGACGACGCTCGCGTGGCCTTCGAACCCCGCGGCCTTGGTGTCGCCGACCATGCAGTAGGACATCAGCAAGTCGGGCGCCTTGGTCCGCACGAGGTTGGCCGCCTGGCTGCCAATCACGATCACGGCGCAGGCGGGGGACTTCACAGGATCCCACATCGCGATGTCCGCCTCCTTGACGGAGTGCACGTGGTACCCCTGCGCCTCGAGTTGCTTGGCGGCGGCCTTTGCCGCTTCCATGTATGGCGGTGCCGTTCCGCTGACGACAACGACTTCAGCGCGCGCTCTCTCGGTCTGTGCGACGAGCGTCGGACTCGACACGACCATGAGGAGCAGGAACACACGGGGGAGTGACATCGGGATCAGAAACGGCAGGTCACCTGCATCCAGAGGTGTCGCCCGCGGTCCTCGAGCACATCCTGCGCGTGCTCTTCGCCTGCCACGTGCTCGAACCGATGGTCGAACAGATTCCTGATGGAGAGCCCGAGTTCGACTCCGGGCCGCAACTCCCTGGCCAGCAGGCTCAGGTGCATCACCGCATAGCCCGCGGCCTTGGACCCGAGCGGTGTCAGGCGTGAGCCGACCCAGCCGACTTCGGTAGCGAGCACCCAGTCCGGTGCGAGCTCTGCATCGACTTGCAGGTGCGCGACGTGGCGCGGGGAGTTCGTGAGCCGGGCGCCGGATGCCTTGTCCTTGCCGTCCTGATAGCTGTAGTCGAGGCGGACGCGCAGTCGGTCCGTCCAGCGCCCCTCGATCTCCGCTTCCGCGCCGGTCGTGCGCACTTCATCCGTGTTGCGGAAGGTGAGCAGGCCGTCGTTGGGATCCGTGATCACCGAGATCAGCTCGTCGATGCGGTAATAGAACACCGACGCGGTGCCGCGGACTGCCCGTGAGAGGGCATGTTCGACGACGAACTCGTAGGTGTCGATGGTCTCGGGTTCGAGGTCGGGGTTCGGCTTGAACGTCGAACTGCTGTAGTCGAGCTCGTACGGCGTTGGCGCCCGGAACGCACGGCCGTAGATGCCCTTCAAAGTGGTGTCGCCGCTGGCGTGGTAGATCGCCGCAAACCGGGGGTTCAGGGTTCCCTCGAACGAGTCGTAGTAGTCGTATCGCAGGCCGGCGTTGAGGATCAGATCGTCGTTGATGCGGAGCTCGTCCTGGATGTACGCGGCGAGGCTGTACGAATGACTGTTCTCGTCCAGATAGACTGTCACGTCCTCGTTTGCCTGGTGGAGCTGGTGGTTGAGGCGAACTTCCGACCCGATGGTCACGCGGTGGGAGTCGGTGACCGGCATCAGCACCTGCGCTTCCGCCCCCGCCCATCCGGCTTGCGACGAATCACGGTTGACGACGATATCAGGGATGCCGGGCGTCCCGTAATCGTAGACGTAGCGCCCCTCATAGTAGTAGCCGTCGTAGAACGCGCGTGCCAGAACTCCGACGCCGTTGGGTGCGGTGTGGCGATACGAGAGGTCGAGATAGTACCGCACGTCCCGTGTCTCGGTGCGCCGATCGTTGAATACCGTCGAGTAGGAGGCGGTCGGCACCTGCTTGTTGCGGTTGGTGTACGCGCCCTGCAGCGTGAAGTCGCCGATGCGGGCCTGAGCGAACAGGTTGCCGGCGCTCTCCCTGTCGTTGTGCTCGACGACGCCGTTGTTCGTGGCGGGATCGTCGAATGCCGCGTAGTGAATGTTCTCCTCGCCCGTCATACCGAAGTATGAACCGGAGATCAGGTATTCCGTCGTCTCAGCCTTGCGACCGAAGGAGACCCTGCCGGCGCCAGCGTGAAAGCTGCCGAAGGCGCCCTCGACCTCGGCGCCGTTGATCTGGCCGCCGTGCTTGGTGAAGACGTTGATCACCGCGAAGAAGCCGCTGCTGCCATAGAGCGACGAGCCGGGCCCCCGCACGATCTCGATGCGGTCGATCAACGCAACCGGCACGACGAGCTCGCGGTCAGGAATCGCCGAGTCGTAGAGCGCGTCGTTGAGGCGGTGTCCGTCGATCAGCAGGAGGATGCGGTTGTTGTAATCGCCAGGCCGGCCGAAGCCGCGGACGCCGATGCCGTCATAGTTGCGGTCGTCGTTTACGTAGAACCCGCGCACCGATGCGAGGATGTCGCTGAGCGTCCGGTAGCCGTAGCGACGGATGTCCTCGGCCGTGATCACTGTTACGGCCGCTGGCGCCTCGGTCGCCTTCTGTTCGAACTTCGAGGCGGTGAACACCACCGGGATCTCTTCGAACGCAAGCAACTCTGCGCTGGTCTCGGGTGCGGGGGTGGCGCCATCGGGTGTGCCCTGGCCGACGAGTGCCCCGCTGCACCACAGCAACCACGGTGCGATCTTGGCGTGGCGCCCCGTCGCAATGCCTGCGTTGGAGCGGAGCCCACGAGAACCACTGCTCCCCGGCGCTTGGACCATGCTGGGTCCCGGTATCGACAACCGATGAGTCCTGGCTGACGGCAAAACCGGCAGCTCGAACCCGTGCCATGGCGCTCCGGATGCGGCCGGCGTGGCTGGCCCAGGGCGCGACTACGGGCCCATTGGAAGGGGCCTATGGGGAGCGAGGCCGCAGGCGCAGGAGCGCGATGCGG
>DLHY01000097.1:9615-51254 GCA_002483445.1 Blastocatellia bacterium UBA7656 | reverse complement strand
CCGACCCCTGACCCCTGACCCCCGACTCCTGACCCCCGACCCCTGACCCCTGATCACTTGAGTCTTGATTACCCCCTCCGTCTTTGTCACAATAGTAGACCGTCAGGTTATACCGAGCTTGCCCCTGCGAACCTAGCCCTCAAATCTGCGTCGGACCCTGGAGGACATATTGAAAGTCCGAGTGATAATTTTCGCCTCGTCTCTGATCGTTTGCGCGATTTCTGCGCGAGCGCAATCGCCTATCACGGCGATGACGCTCGGCCCTGATCAGATAGGCACGGTCAGAACAGCGCAGGGCATCACCACCCGCATCAGCTTTCCCGAAGCGGTTCAGGAAATCATCTGCGGCGATCTGTACGACTCTTCGAGCGGCAGAGGCACTTTCGTACTTCAGCGCGGCGGAACTGATCAAAAACCCGGCAATGATGTTTTTCTCAAACCCGTCGCGTCGAAAGGCAAAAGCAACCTCTTCGTCAAGGTGGGCGAAAACGGAAAGTACACTTTCAACTTCGTTCTCACGGTGGTTTCAATCGAGCAGGCTCACATAGTCGTCAATGTCATGTTGCCGCAATCATCCACCGATGCGGCTTCAGGGTCGGAATCTCCTCCTTCATCGACTGACATGGCAAAACTCCGCGCTGATATAGAGCAGCAGGCTCGTCAGGAAGCTGACGAAATTTTGCGCAACGCCCGCCAGCAGGCCAATCGCATAACCGCAGAATCTCAGGCCCGCGTTCAGGAGCTTGAGCAGCAGGCTCTAGTCCGCAGCGCGCAGGCCGCCGAAGATCGCTTCGTCAAGGAACTGATGTTCGGATTGCGCGAGATCAAAATCAGCAACCCGCGCACAGTCGCGGGTAAAAAAGTCATCGCGCTCGACCCCCGTATGCTCACTTTCGACGAAAAGAATTATCTGCGCTACACCATCACCAACAATGATGCCGTGGAATTTTCGTTCGGCTCGATTTCGCTCGAATCAGGGAGCCGGGACACTCAGCCCATAGCTGTAAAAATCACGCAGAGCAAAACGGAAAATAAACTCAATCCGGGAGAGTCGCTCGCCGGAGTAATCAGCTTCGAAGCGAAACTGATTACGGCGAGGGATAAGTTAATCCTACTGGTTCGCGCTGAGGACGGCTCGGAGATAGCCAGGATAAATATTCAGTAAAAGTATGAGTAAATTTGCAGCAACATTTTTAATTCTGTTGACGATGAGCCTCACTGTCTCGGCCCAGAATAAACCTTTCTCGCCGCCTCCCCGCCCGCCCGTGCCTATGAGTTCGAAGGATCAGGAACAGCAGCGCGCTGAAGAAATGGCGAAGAAAAAAACTGAAGTAGAAAAATCTCAGACCGCGCCTAAGGTGAAAATACCTGTCGCGCTTGCGGGGCGTCACATCACTTCAGGTAATTCTTCGGTCGATGCGATAGTTTACGAAGCGGCGTCTCAGACAGGGCTTGATCCGTGTTTGATTTTTTCCGTGATGCGGGCCGAATCGGGATTCAACCCCGCGGCGATTTCGCACAAAGGCGCTTCGGGGCTGATGCAGTTGATGCCCGCGACCGCTTCGAGATTCGGAGTCAAAAATATCTTCGACGCGCGGGAGAATATTCACGCAGGGTCGCGTTATCTGCGATGGTTGCTGGATCGCTTCAACGGCGATTTGAGGCTTGCGCTTGCTGGCTACAACGCGGGCGAGGGCGCGGTCGAATTCTACGGATTGCGCATACCGCCGTTTCTCGAAACGCAGAATTACGTGCGAATAATTTATGCGCGCTACAGTCAGATTCACACCGCTTCCGCGCCGCCCGCGGTGAGCGCGGAAACCAAGCCAGCCGAAACGGTCAAAGAAAAGTTTCCCACCTATAACCAGATAATCCGCTCGACTTCATCAACTCAATAGGACGCGGATCGATGCGGATTGCAACGGATGAGCGCGGATAAGAATTTGAGTCTTCACCGCTGGGAGCGCAGGCATCCTGCCTGCTGGTTTCACGCATTCGGGTTTATGATTACGCCTGAAGCCTTGCACGCTGGAAGCGTGCGCTCCCGGGACTTTGCAACGGCCCCGGATTGCGCCGCCTTTCGTTTCCTGAAAGAATAAAAAACCAAATCGCTTTACGGGGAGGCTGTTGATTGAACATTCTTGTGACAGGCGGAGCCGGATTCATCGGCTCGCATCTCGTGGACGCTTTGGTCGCCCGCGGCCATAGCGTGAGAATACTCGATGCGCTCGTCCCGCAGGTTCACGCGAAAGCGCCTGACTACCTGAACCCTGACGCCCAGTTCATTCGCGGCGATGTGTGTGATCGCGAAACCGCAGGCCGCGCTCTGGAAGGCATCGAGGTCGTTTATCATCAGGCTGCAGAAGTCGGCGTCGCGCAATCGATGTATGAAATTCAAAAATACGTCCGCGCCAATCAAGTTGGCACCGCCGTTTTGCTCGAAGCGATAATCGAAAGAAGCGCGTCCATAGCCAAGCTCATCGTTGCTTCTTCGAATACTATTTATGGCGAAGGCGCTTATCATTGTCCCTCCTGCGGAGTGATTCATCCTCAACTGAGACCCGCTCGGCAACTGCTCGCGCGCCGATGGGAGGTGGATTGTCCCGCGTGCGATGCGCCTCTCTCTCCACGCGCGACCGGTGAAGACAGGCCGCTCAGTCCGACGACTGTTTACGCGATAACCAAGCAGAATCAGGAGCAGTTGTGCTTAGTCACGGGACGCGCGTATTCGATCCCCGTGGTCGCGCTCCGTTACTTCAACGTCTACGGCACACGGCAGGCGCTTTCGAATCCTTACACGGGAGTGTGCGCCATTTTTTCCGCGCGACTCCTCAACGATCAGCCTCCTGTGATTTTTGAAGACGGACTTCAGACTCGCGACTTCACTCACGTCACAGATATCGTGCAGGCCAATGTGAAAGCCATCGACACGGATGCGGCTGATTACACCGCGATCAACATCGGTACAGGCCGCGCGACTTCGATAAAAGAGGTTGCGCTGTTGCTTGCTCGCGGACTCGGAAAAGATATCGAGCCTGAAATCGTGGGCCGCTATCGCGAAGGCGACATACGCCATTGCTTCGCCGATATCGCTCGCGCCCGCCGCTTGCTCGGATACGAACCAAAAATAGCGATAGAGCAGGGCGTGCCTGAACTAATCGATTGGGTGCGAAATCAGACGGCTCAGGATCGTCTCAAAGAGGCGACGGGGGAGATGGAATCGCGTCGACTTGTTAAGTAGGTGGGGGATAGGTGAAGAGGTGAAGAGGTGAAGAGGTGAAGGGGTGAAGAGGCGAGAATATCTTCATCACCCATCACCCATCCCCCATCACCCATCACCCATCCCCCATCACCCATCACCCATCACCCATCACCCATCCCCCATCACCCATCACCCATCACCCCGTCCCCCATCACCCATCCCTGTTGATATGTCTCCGGCTTCTATGTTTTCATTTGTGGTTCGATAATCGCCTGCGGAGGAATTATGCATATCGCAGTAATAGGAACGGGGTATGTGGGGCTTGTCAGCGGAGCCTGCTTTGCCGAGTTCGGCAATGATGTGACCTGCGTCGATAGCGATGCGGCAAAAATCGAAATGATCGAAGCGCGTCGAATGCCGATTTATGAACCGGGGCTGGCCGAGCTTGTCGAGAAAAATGTCCGCCAGAATCGCCTGCACTTCACTACCGATATCCGAAGCGCCATTGAAAGATCGCTCGTCGTGATGCTGGCCGTCGGCACGCCGCCTAAAGTCAACGGCGCGGCTGATATGAGCCAGATCGAAGCCGTAGCCCTGGAGATAGCCCGCGCGCTCAATGGCTACAAGGTCATCGTCACCAAAAGCACTGTGCCAGTGGGCGCTGCCGGGTACATCAGAAAGATCATCGAGGAGAACAAGCAGTCGAATTGTCGCTTCTCGGTCGCTTCCAACCCGGAGTTTTTGCGCGAGGGCGCGGCCATAGACGACTTCAAACGGCCTGATCGAATCGTGATCGGCTGCAATGATGAAGAAGCGGTGGAAATTCTCAAAGACATGTACCGGCCTCTTTATCTGATCTCGACTCCCTTCGTCATCACCACGCCCGAATCTGCGGAGATGATCAAATACGCTTCGAACACTTTTCTGGCGATGAAAATTTCGTTCATCAACGAGATCGCCAATCTGTGCGATCTGTTGGGAGCCGACGTCCACGACGTTGCGCGCGGGATGGGAATGGACAATCGCATCGGGTCGAAGTTCCTCCACGCTGGCCCGGGATTCGGGGGTTCATGCTTTCCGAAGGACGTTCGCGCGCTTGCAGCGCTGGCAAGCGAATCAGGTTATGAGATGAAGCTGGCCGAGACCGTGCTTGATGTGAACGAGCATCAGCGAACCGCGGCCTTCGAGCGCATCAAGCGATTGGTCCCCGATTTGAAAAACAAGACCATAGCCATACTCGGCCTTTCCTTCAAACCCGACACCGATGATATGAGAGAATCGCCTTCGTTGAAGATCATCGCCGAGTTGATAGCTGCCGGGGCGCGGGTTCGCGCTTACGATCCTGTGGCGATGGAGGCGGCGCGAGGTCTGATGCCTGACGTTGAATTCTGCGAAGACGAATATGACGCCGCTCGCAGCAGCGATGCTCTGGTAGTAGTGACGGAGTGGAATCAGTTTCGCAGCCTCGATCTGGGTCGCTTGAAATCAGCGATGAAAGATTTGAACATAATCGACCTGCGCAACATCTACGAGCCTGACGATGTGAAAGAAGCAGGCTTCAAATATGTCGCGGTGGGCCGAAGGTGAAAGATGAAGAGGTGAGGAGGTGAAAAGGTGAAGAGGTGATGGCCGTAGAGTTTCTATCACCTTTTCACCTCCTCACCTCTTCACCCCTTCATTACCTTCACCTCTTCATCCTCACGGTCGTCTTCGGGGCGGCGGCATCCCAGGCGGTGGCGGCCTGTGACCCGGGGGCGGCCCTGCGTGTGGAGGAGGCGGCCCTTGATGGGGCGGCGGGCGATCCTCGCGATTAGCGTCATCCTGCCCGCGCGCAGGCCGACTCTTTGTGTCCTCTGTCTTCTCAGGCTCCGGATTAGTTTCCGCTCGCTTCGTTTCTGTCGGCTCGGTCTCCTGCGCGACTCCTTCCTGTGACTGGCTGGTCGTATCGCCTTCACCTGCCGAGGACGTTTTCTCTTCTCCCGATGGCTGCTCTCTTATGGATGATGGCCAGACGCCGGGATTTGAATTCGCAGGGCTTGCAGCGGGAGTCTTCGCATTGGTGTCCGATTGATTGGAGTCTTTCACCTGCGCGTCTGAGTTGATGCCGGTTTGGGTTACGGCATCGCTGTTCGAGCCGCGGTTGAGAGCATAAACGATGACGGCGATTGCGACTATGAAAACAACCGCAAATGCAATCAACTTCCCACGGCTTGAATCTGCCTGATTGTATAATCCGCTCGTAGCTGATTGCCACTGAGCAGGAGTGACCATCGGTGCGCGGGCAGGATTGCCTCTGCGGTATGCTCCGGTCGCCGCTGGTCTCTTGTTCACTAAAGGCCCCGGCATCTGCGTAAGAGCGTCCGCTATCGCTTTGTTGGGAGTCGTGGGCGTGGCAGTGAGGGCCTCGGTCGATTGGTCGAATCGCACTGCTGCGGTGTTGGGTTGACGAGATTCTCTCTGAATCGGTTGAGATTGCGACGTCTCTGTAGTCGGTGGAATGGCGTAGCGAAGCATTCTGCGCATGTCGGCGGCGCTTGAAGGCCGCTCGTCGCGCTTCAAAGACATGGCCTGCATCAACACGCCGCTCACGGCATCCGGGATAAGCATGTTCACTTCACTTGCAGGCACAAGCGGATCGGTTCCCCCATTCACAAAGGCGGACGCGCGAGTCAGCGCGTCAACAGGTTTGGTGGCGGTCAACAGGTGATAAACAGTCGCTGCAAGCGAATAGAGGTCGCTCCTTGAATCGGTGCCTGATCCTTGAATTTGCTCAAGCGGAGCATAGCTCGGCGTGTAGCCGAACAGGCTGGCGGTTGGATTGGTGATCGTCATCCCGCCTGCCGTACCCTTTGCAAGCCCGAAATCGAGCAGCACGATCTGGCTCCTCGATGTGAGCTTCAGGTTCTGAGGTTTTATGTCGCGGTGGATTACGGGCGGATTCTGCGAATGCAGGTAATCGAGAGCGTCGAGCAACTGGTCTGCCCACTGAAGCACTTCGTCAAGCTGAAACGGGCCTTCGCGCTTTTTGATCATGGCTTCCAGATCGTCGCCCGTGATGAATTCCATCACAAGGAACTGGCCGTCGCCATCAGCAAAATGGTCTATCACCTTCGGCATCGCCGCGTGCTTGAGACCCGCCAGAAGTCGCGCCTCGCGCTTGAATGCCGAAAGCAACACGGGGTCGTTGAAGAAAGTCTCTTTCAAAGCCACCGTGCTGCCGAGCCGCTGGTCCGACGCCAGATAAACTGCGCCCATCCCGCCCTGGCCTATAGGCTTTAAGACCTCGTACCGCTCCTGCAAGATAGTTCCTGCTTCGAGCATAACTTTTCCTTCTTTCCATACGGGAATTCGGAGCCAAGTCTAAACGATGCGTAGCGCGTAATGAATAGAAATTTCGCGCATGGATTGGCAACGGAAGATTGCATCGGTAGGGTGATCTGGATATCTGTTTCGGAACCTAGCGGCGGGCCACCGCGCGATAGCACATATCAACAAGCTCGACCGATTTATAGCCATCCATCGCTGTCACTTCAGCGGGCGCGCGGTTCAAAACGGAATCTATGAAAGCCCGGTCTTCCTGCGAGTATCCCCACTTTTCTTCTTTCGAGAGTTGATGCATAGAATGCGTCTCCATTCGCCCGTCAAGCCCTTGGCTGATGGTCAAACTTTCCATCTCTCGGGTGATGATGGTCGCGTGATGGCAGAAGACCTCGACACGCTCGAAGGGAAAGAGCCAGCTTGCGTCAGCCGCGGATGCGAGAGTCGCGTGCATCCCGCTTTCAAATCTGATCAGGACGGAAAAATCATCCACTTCAGGGTACTCGTGCGAAGAGCCGAAAGCGAGGAGTTCCTTCACTTCGCCGAACAGAAATCGAACCATGTCGAACATGTGAATCGGGGTCTCGTAAAGAAAGCCGCCGGTTATTTGAGGGTCACTGACCCACGCGGGATTTATCAACTCGCCGCGATTCATCTTGATGTGAGCCGAATGCGGTTTGAGACCTTCCGCAATCATTCGCTTGAGCCTTGCATACACGGGCGCGAATCGACGATTGTGTCCGACCTGAAAAACTGACTGGCTGTTCGATGCGGCATCAAGCAAGGCGCGGGCGTCGATCAGATTCGTCGCCATCGGTTTTTCGCAAAAGACATGCTTATCGGCGCTGAGGGCCGCAAGCGCCAGCGCCGGGTGTCGGGTATTAGGCGTCGCTATGTAGAGGGCGTCTGATTTTTCAATCGCTTCTTCGGCGCTGTTGCAAACCTGCGCGCCGACAGAGCGAGCGAGTTTTTCCGCCCTCTCTTCAATCACGTCGAACACCGCGCTGAGACTCACGCGCTCGTCACGAGCGAGTATGGATGCGTGAAGCGCGCCTATGTAACCGGCTCCGATGATGCCTGTTTTTATCTTCTCCATGTTGCGCGGGTCAGCCGACTGAAGGCGGCTGACTGAATTTACTGAGCGGGCCTCGTATAGCCAAACTCCGGTGAAAGCCTGCCGTCAGAGTTGCGCACCTGCAACACGACAGTCTGGCCGGGCGCTATTTTCTTTCCTGCTTTCTTCGCAGTCAGGATGGAGGATGGTTGCGCGGTGTCGTTGGAGGTTTTTTGCTGTTGCCCGTTGATGAGTACCCGCGCGCCGTCATCGAAGTTCTTACCCGTGATGGTGAGCCTTTTGCCCTGCACGCTTGCCTCAATTATTTCAGGCAGGACTGACTGAGGCGCGGCTCCTTTAAGCTCCCACACATCGTTGAAGAGGCTCGATCCGATTCCGCCGAAGACGATGAATCGATTTTCCTCCGGTATGTATGCGCCCATCATTCCGTTGCGCGGAGATGGAGGATCGGCTATTTCGATTTTATTCCACTGGCGAGCGTTGAAATCATAGCCCCATGTTTCGTTGACGTTGCCCGATGGAGTCGAGCCGCCGAAGACTATGAATCGCCCGTCAACGTCGATGAAGCTTTCGGCGAAAAAACGCCCTGCGGGTCGATCCTGTGGAGTCAATTCTTCCCACTGGCGAGTTCTCAGATCGAATGCCCACAGATCGTCGAGCCATCCGCTGCGCTGACCTCCGTAGATTATCATGCGACGACCCGCGCGATCATAAGCCGCAGTGAGCAGGCATCTGATGCCCGGTTTGTTCTCCTGAGTCGTGTAGTCCTGCCACATGTTCGTGTCGAGGTCGAACCCCTGCGTGTCCTGAAAGCGGCGACCTTCTTCTGTGAAGCCCGCGAACTGAACCAACTGACGTTCGGCAGGATCGAATACGGAAGCCGAGCCATAACGAGACCTGGGGCGGGAAGACGGCGTAAGGTTTCGCCATTCGAGCGTAGCGAGATTGAGGCTCCACGTATCATTGAAGAAAGCGCTGCCCTGTTGTCCTGCCCACACGATCATTTGATTTCCCACGGGGTCATAGATCGCGTTGTGTCCGAGACGGCGACCGGGAGCCGCGCCTGTTGTATTGAGCAGCGTCCACCGGCCCGCAGTCAGATCGAAAGCCCACGTGTCGTTGAGCAGCCCTGTCTGCGTCGCTCCGCCAAAAATGATTATGCGCTTTCCGGCTGAGTCATAGACGGCGACTCCGTTGCGCCGGGGTTCGGGCGACGACCCTTCTGAAGGCGTCATACTTCGCCACGTCCACTCGGATGATTGAGGCGCGGCTTTGACTGTTGATTGCGAAGGCGTTGTGTAGATGAGCGAAGCGAATGTGAAAGCGAAAAATATTGTTGCCGTAGCGAAGCGTCTTATTATTTCCATCATAGTTATCCCTCAAATGCGGAAGTTCATCAGGTTGAGCAGAGTGTTCGACGTAATCACACCATGAAAATCTCCGGGGCGGTACAGGTTATTCCCGAATGAGTGAAAATGATTGCGCGCAGGGCCGCGATCATTCAAGGCCGAGCGCGCGAATAGTTGCGCTTCGAGCTTCGCGGGCAAGCTCCACGGGGTCTAGCTCCCAGTATTCGGGTCGGAAAATTTCGACGCTGACAACGCGGTCATAGCCGATTCTTTTCAAAGCCGTCGCGATTTCACCAAGCGGCAGGATGCCCAATCCCGGCAGCAGGCGATGGCGGTCTTCGAGCCTCTCGCGCGGAAGGTCTTCGGCATCGTTGATATGAAATATGAACAAGCGATCAGGGTCGAGCGCGTCAATCGAGGCGATCCGTGAGCGGCCCGCATAAAAATGAAAGCTATCGAGCACCAGCCCGACGCCGGGGCGATTGACTCTTTTCACTATCTCGTCAGCAAGCTCAAGCGTCTGCACGCTGCAAGAGGTTTGACCGAGAAACTCGAAGGCAAGCGCGACTTCGTGGCGGTCGGCGATATCGGCCAACTCCGCCAGCGCGCGAATGCTTTCAGCGATGACATCTTCTTCAGTCGCGCCTGTCGGCAGTGGGCCGGGAACGACGACGATGTAAGGGCAATCGAGTGCAGCAGCGATGCGGCAAAGTTCTTCGCACTCCAGGTGGAGCGAGTCGCGCTCCTGATCTTTTCTGAACGTGACTCGCTCGATTGAATTTATGCTGTAGGGAAGGACGCCGCTTTGTTTGAAAAGTTTTTTAAGTTCAGTCGTCGTATGCGACCTGAGAAACTCTCTGAGTTTTGCGGCCCAGATTTCGAGGTAATCGAACCCGGCTTCAGATGCGGCGCGGATATCGGTGGCGAGCGAGGCTTTCATCGTAGTCGCGCCGTTTAGTGCGAGCTTCATTCGATTCTCCTTCGGAGAAGATGTTAGATGTTCGATGTCAGATGTTAGACGGAGATCGACTCCCGGCTTCATACTTTTCCAGCATCTTTCTCAATCGTTCCAGTCGGTCTATGAACGGCGCTTCCTGCGGATTAGCCAATTCCTCCACTTCCTCCTCATAAAACATCAGATCGACGAACTCACCGGATTCATCGACGAATGATGCTTCATAAAAAGGAGGATCATGATTGTAGACTCCCCACACAAGCCCGCAATCACCGGATTTCAGATCATCTTCCGGTTGATCGTGTTTTAGTCGAACCATCTCACCACCATCGAAGCGAAATGTTTTCATAGCAACTCGCTCAGTCTTACTTTATAAAGAAACCCATTCTCCTCAAGACTCAAGCTTTGCGTCCATCGTGATCTTTGCATTCAGCAGCCGGGAAATGGGGCAACCAGCTTTGGCATTGTTGGCTGCCGTCTCGAACGCCTCCTGACTCGCTCCGGGAATCCTTACTGTCACATCGAGGTGAACTTCGGTGATCGTAAATCCCGCATCTGTTTTTTCCATCGTGACAGTGGCCGTCGTATTGATGCTCTCTGCCACGAGTCCCGCGCCGCCGAGTTGCCCCGACATCGCCATGGAAAAACATCCCGCGTGCGCCGCTCCGATAAGCTCTTAGGGATTAGTTCCGATTCCGTCTTCGAATCGGGCGCTGAAGGAGTATTGCGTATTGGATAAAACTCCACTGTCAGTCGAGATGGTTCCTTTGCCATCTTTGAGGCCGCCCTGCCATTCTGCCGAAGCCTTGCGTTTCATAATCGCCTCCCTGTTTTATATTGATCGCTGATCGCAGATTCGTGGTCGCGGCAAGCTATTATTGAGTATGAGTGGATGGTAAGGCAATCGCTCGGACTGGGATTTTCAGTCGCCGCTGCAATGAAGTTTATGGCTCTTCTTTACTGTCGAGGGTTGCGGCGAGGAATTCAGCTTTCTCTGTCAGATGTTGGTTGAGGCTTTCACGCGCGGGCGCTGTCTCGGCTCTCTGTATCCAGTATGATTCGAGCGCCGCGTCGATCCCGTCCTTTATGAAAACGCTCGAAGCGCAGTCTCGCTTATATTTCAGATAGGCGACTATCGCGTATGCTTCTTCTCTGGCGAAGACGGACAATCGATATCGCGCGTAATCGCAAAAAGTCATCGCGCCATATCTTTGAGGATTGACGAATTCGGATTTCCCGGTTCGAAGAAGGAAAACGCGATCTTTCAGGGGAGCCTCTACGGTTATGTCAGAGAATCCCTGAGTCAGATGAAACAATGGGTCTGCTGTTTTCAATTGGCCATGTAAATCGGCAATCAGATAGGCGGGAAGAAAGAACCTGAAGCCTGCCTGTGAGAAAAAACTGAGCGCGCCCGCATGAGCGTCCAGAAAACCAGGTTCGATACTGCTCCAGGCACTCCTGCCCTTGAATGGGCCGACCTCTTCGTAAGGCTCGCATCCTTCGAGACTGCCCTGAAGGAAATTATCTCCCGGATAAGCGTTCTCTCCGAACGCGCGGCGGATTATTTCAATGACATTTTCTTTATCGCCAATCATCACTTGTCATTCGTCACTTTCGAGAACACCACGCGCCCGCCCTTCATCACCCAGCGCACACCTTTGAGGATCGCTTTGATATCGGCGAGAGGATCGCCTTCCACTGCCACGATGTCTGCAAAGTAGCCCGGAGAGATCGCTCCGAGGCTTTTCTCCATACCGAGCATGACTGCTCCATTCGTCGTCGCCGTCGCCAGGGCCTGCGCCGGAGTCATCCCGGCTTTTACGAACCATTCGAGTTCCGCAGTATTTTCGCCAAAGCCTGTGAACACAGCGTCCGATCCCATAGCGATCTTCACGCCCGCTCGAATCGCGCGGCGTAGAGTTTCGAAGTTGCGCCGGATGTAGTCGTTGAGCCTGTCGACTACAGCCTGGTCATAACCGAACTCGTCTTTGTGCGCGATGTAATAACGATTGTGGTCTACGGTCGGAACATAGATGGTTCCGCGTCGCGCCATCTCGCTGATCGTAGCGTCGTCCATGTCCGTCGCGTGTTCGACAGAGTCCGCGCCTGCGCGCACTGCATCACGCGCGCCATCAGGGCCGTAGGAATGAATAGCAATTCGTTTTCCCGCCTTGTGAGCTACGTCGACCGCCGCTTTCATCTCTTCGAAGGTGAAGGTCTGAAAGCCCGTAACATCCTGATCGCTTCCGGTCGAGCCGTACATTTTGATCCAGTCCGCTCCGGCTGCGATTTGCTGGCGTGCAACGCGCTGCACCTCAGCGACTCCATCGGCCTGACCTGGATCAGGCTGAACGACACCGCGCTTGTAAGGCGAACTGGTGACGTACAGCCCGTAGCCTGCGACGAACATACGCGGCCCCGTCATCGCGCCGCGATTGATAAGCTCGCGCATGGCGATATCGGTGTACTCCCACGATCCGAGGTCTCGAACTGTAGTGACACCGGTTTCGAGAGTCTTGCGAGCATTCTCCTGCGCGAGGAAAACAGTCACCGAAGGGCCTAGCGTTCCGAGTTGCGCCCATGGCCGCGTACCCGGCGCTTTGTCCCAGTAAAAAGTCATGTGAGTATGGGCATCGATGAGACCGGGAATAGCGGTGTAGCGTCGCAGATCGATGACCTCTGCGTTCGTAGGGACGGCAGCATCGCCAGTACCAACCTTCGAAACTCGCTCGCCGTCTACTACGACAACGGCATCCTGTATCACACGGCCCTGACCGTCGATGAGGCGACCGAAGCGGATCACCGTCACTTGGGCGGAGGCGGAGAATTGAACGCTAGCAAATAAGGCAGAGAACGCGAAGAGGGCGATGAATATGTGACGCATAGCTGTATGCCTCCTGAAAAAAATAGCTTTCCATCCGAATTCTGGAAACGATCAAGAGCGCCGCGTATAGGTGTGCGATAGCACTCACTCAAAGCTGTCTAACGGCCACGATCAGCGGGCCCGCCCTGAAATGTTGGTGATAGTCGAAGCCTCCGTTGGATTGGGTATCAGGCAAGCAACCGTTGCATGATCTCCCCCAAAACCAGATTCTTAATGACTTGGTTTCCGTTCTCGCCATTTGTCATTATGACGAAGCCCCATTTCCGTTCTACCGACGCTGCGACAAAGGCGTGAAACCCCTTATTATCTCCGCCATGCATGATGAGGTTACCCTTCTCTGTGTGCTGTATATTCCACCCCAGCGCCCATGAACTCGAATCATCGACTTTCACTTGCGGACGGAGCATTTCCTCACGACTCTCTTTATTGAGTCGAAACGAATCGCTCTTCTTTGGGTCGATGACTTCGATAAGAAACCTCGCGTAGTCTGTCGGCGTCGTGCGTAGTTCGCCTGCCGCAGCATATCTTGCCACATCTATTGCTGTCGGCTTGTTATTATCGAATGGTTTTCCTTTCTGATCATGCGGTCGTGCCATACGCTTTTCAAATGTGTCGTTCCAGGCGTAACCGCTGGAAGCCATTCCAAACGGCACAAGGAGATTCGCTTTCATGTACGCTTCTATCGGTTGACCTGTCAAATGCGTCACAACCGACTGCAAATAGCTGTAGCCCTCGCCGGAATAGAGAAACTTTTCGCCGGGCGCGAAATGGATTTTCAATGGTTCCTTATCTGACCGCCAGTTTTGGAAACCACTGGTATGAGAAAGCACATGACGGGCAGTAATGAGTTGCAGCCTCGGATCACCATCGAGAAACGGTTTAGGCATGTACCTGGTCAGGGGCGTATCGAGACCGATTACGCCTCTTTCACACAGTTTCATTGCGGCATAGGCAAACACCGTCTTGCTCACGGATGCCGCTTCAAACACGGTGTCGTTATCAACAGGTTCTTTCGACGCGCTGTCTTTAACCCCAAACCCTCGACGCCAAAGCAATTTCGCGTCCTTGATGATGGCGATGGAAGCCCCCGGAACGATGGTTTCTTCCATCAGCTTTGGAATCAGTCTCTCCAAGTCGGCAATCAATTCGGCAGATTTCTGATTCCCTTGCGCTCGTGCCACAAGCGGGAGAAGAGAAAAACCAGAAGCGGCTCGACTGCTCTCGACCAGAAACTCTCTTCGTCGCATACGACGAGACATAGCTTTGACCTCCAGGACGATGGGATTCAAGTGCGATTTTCAACGACTGCTGTTGCAGCAGCCCAGGTTCGAATAAGCGCGATACGGGTTCAATTCAAACAGGTCGCCATCGCCGCTGATGATACAATCGGCGCTGTCTTGAATACTCTGGCCGCCTCGCTGTCGATCTCTATCGTGATAGCTTCTGTCGACATAGCTTCACTCCTGTTAGGTGCGTTCCCGCTCTATGGTTGTATCGATGCCTTCGAGAAATCCTCTCATCTCTCTTATGGGTTTGACCGGGATGAGTTCGATTCGATCATCGTAAAGCAGAACCTGAAACTTCTGACCCGGTTGAATCCTGAGCGACTCGTGCACTGAGAGAGGAATCTCGATTTGAAAATCCGACGAAACAGTTACAGTTTCCATATTACTCGTCCTTTGGCTGCACTTACTCTTTAAGTGTCAGTAATTTCTTTTGCCTTCTTGCCCGCTTCCAGCAATGCCTTGTGCGCTTCTCCAGAAGCCTTCTTTATAAACTCAAGCACTTTTGCCACATCCTTTCTCTCAGCTATGTTGTATACATCTGACTTCTTCTTGATCTTAACCCTCAGCAGAGTATTTTGAAGAGCATGGACACACGTTTGAGCTACGATAGATAAATTAACAAGTCCCTCTTTGATTGGTGAAGGTAAGGGTTTGGCTATAGCAAGGTTTAGGAGTACGATCAACGCCGTTAATTCACTTGTGTGCAAAATTGCAGCAAGCCTATTCAAAGCGTCCATCGGAAATGTTTCCGGCTTCATGTTCTCTAACATCTTTTCATTTTTTGCTTGTTCAAGTAGTCGATACTGAGATGTCATAACAAATGCCATTACCTGATCAACTCCCTCCGTAATAAATTTTTGTTCGTATCAAGACTGTATTGCTCGCCTTCGATCAAATCGCTCTTTAAAGTAGATACTGAATATTGTGATAGAGCCACCTATAAGTGTACCGAAAAGCGGGCCGATTGCCGATTCAGCAACTTTGATCCAATCAATATTCATGCGTCCCGCATTATACCATCAGTATCGAAAGATTCTATGGGCGATGCTCTTACGAAATATCGCGCTACTCAATATCGCCGACTGAGCCTATGCTCTGTGGAAGCCGCTCTGCATTCTGCTCTCTGAATTTCACCCACGAGAGAAGCGGCCCTGCCATCGAGGTCGTCACTATCGCCATTATCACCATGATCGCAAATATCCGCGCGGGCAGTATCCCTAAGTCATACCCGATATTCAAAACCACCAGTTCCATCAATCCCCGTGTGTTCATCAAGACGCCTATCGAAAATGAGTCGTGCCAGTTCATACCAGTCCATCGAGCCATCAACATGCTCCCTACTAATTTTCCCGCTATCGCCACCGCGATTATCACCGCGCACATCAGCCAGCTATTCCAGTCATTGAGCAGATTGATCTCAGTGCGCAAACCTGTGAATGCGAAAAAGAGCGGCAGCAATGCCGATGAACTGAATGTTTCGAGCTTCTCTCTGAGGAATGTGCGAAAGCCCGCCACCGAAGGCATCACGACTCCGGCGAGGAATGCGCCGAAAAGCGCGTGTATGCCTATAACTTCCGTCAGCCACGCCGACGCAAGCACGAATGCCAGTATCCCTGCTACAAGCCCTTTGCTCCGCTTTTCCTGATCGACATACTTTGCGATCAGACCCGAAAGGCGCGGCTTGAGTAGAAAGAGCATCGCCGCGATGAAAGCCAAAGTTAAAACGATGGTCAGTATCGCTGCCTTTATCGCTGCGGCCTGCGCTATCGCGATCACCACCGCAAGAATGCACCACGCCGTGACATCATCGACCGCCGCACACGCGATGGCCGTGCTGCCGAGATATGACCGGGACATCCCGCGCTCTTCAATTATGCGCGCCAGCACGGGAAATGCCGTTATGCTCATCGCTATGCCCATAAACAGAGCGAACGCCACGAAAGACGTTTTAGCCGATGCGAATTGACTATAGATGACGAGCGAAAGCGCCGCGCCGAGGAAAAACGGAATGACGATGCTGGCGTGACTGATCATGATCGCAGCATGTGCTTTCTCTCGAAGTTGCTCGGCGTTTAGTTCCATACCGACGACGAACATGAAAAGTATCACCCCGATCTGACTGAGCAGTTGCAGCGTTCCCATCGAGGAAGCCGGGAAAAGAAACGTCATCGTTTGAGGCGACACGACACCGAGCAGCGATGGCCCAAGCATGATTCCTGCGATCATTTCTCCGATGACGGGAGGCTGTCCGATTTTCAAAAAGAGGCGGCCTGCGAATCTCGCGACGAGGATGATGATGATGATCTGCATCAGCAGAATGCTCAGAGGGCCGCGCAGATTTTCGCCGAGGACTCCGGCGATATCAGTCTGGTCGGACGCGGGGTTGTTCGCGCGCGATGAGGAAGGATGGAGCGGCGCAGATTCGCTCGATGTAAGCGTTCGGTCTCGATTGAGGCGCGAGCCTGCCTCAAGTATGAACCAGATGCCTGCTCCGAAAATCAGGAGCATGAGAGCATAAGACAGAAACTTTTTATTGATGGATAAACTGGATTCAACAGATCGGCGCATAAGCTGTCTTTATATCGTTCAATGAATAATGAAGGCATCCTAGCAAAATCCCGCGCGGTCTGCATTATCGCGCGGGCTGTCCTGGGGGCGCAGGCCATTGGTTTCTTCCCAAATCGAATAAGCATTCGACTCTGCTGCCGCGCGAACGGCGATTGAATTTAGGCAGGTAATTTATTGCCTGCACGACGAGCCGACAAACATTTCTCGCCGCTGACGCGACTGAATGGTTTGGAAGATTTCAACCGTCGCGTCAGCGACGCCGAAGCTTTTGGCCCAATCGTTTTCCCGGCTTTGAAAAACCGGGCTAAGTTCAGGCTGCCGCTACGCAGCAAAAAGATGCGCGGAAATTAATATCTGCGCTTCCAGGGGCCGCGCAGCCTAGAGTTTTTCAACCACGTTCAATTATGAAATAATCCCCCGGCAATCGACTGTCATTATTTCAAATCGGAGGAGAGATGAAAGTATTCGAGATTCAAAATTCATTCGGACTCGACAACCTCGTTATGACCGAACGCGCAGACCCCGCGCCTGCGGCAGGTCAGGTATTAATTAAACTTCACGCCGCCTCGCTCAATTACCGAGACCTGATGATGGTTCGCGGGCAGTACAATCCCCGACAGCGACTCCCGCTCATTCCTGTCTCGGACGGCGCGGGCGAAATAGTCGCCGTGGGCGAAGCAGTGAGCCGCGTCAAAACGGGCGACCGCGTGGCCGGTCTCTTCACTCAAAAATGGATCGCGGGCGAACCAACGAGACCGAAACTCGGATCATCGCTCGGAGGGCCGCTCGACGGTATGCTCGCCGAGTTCGCCGTACTCAGCGAAGAAGGCGTCGTAAGCGTGCCTGATCATCTCTCATATCAGGAAGCCGCGACGCTTCCGTGCGCCGCCGTAACTGCATGGCATTCGCTCATTGTGCAGGGAAGACTAAAAGCAGGAGAGACGGTTTTGGTTCAAGGCACAGGCGGCGTTTCGATTTTCGCTTTGCAATTCGCGCGCATGATGGGCGCTGAAGTCATCGTCACTTCGAGCAGCGATGAAAAGCTTGAGCGCGCACGCCAGCTTGGAGCTACGCACACCATCAACTACAAAACCAACCCTGACTGGGACAAAGCAACGAGAGACATAACCCGTGGCGTGGGCGTAGATCACGTCATCGAAGTGGGCGGCGCGGGGACTTTCGCGCGCTCACTCAAAGCGGTTCGCATAGGCGGACACGTCGGAGTGATCGGCGTCCTGTCGGGCGCGGCAAGCGAGTTGAGCGTGCTGCCCATTCTCATGGCGAACATTAGGATTCAAGGGGTGCTTGTGGGCAGCCGGGAGATGTTCGAAGACATGAATCGCGCGATAGATCTGCACAAAATGAAGCCGGTCGTTGATCGCGTCTTTCCATTCGAAGAGGCGCGAGAGGCATTCCTTCACATGCAGAGCGCGGCGCACTTTGGAAAGATTTGCATTCAATTTTAGCGTAGATGAGCGAGCGTGACTTCGACCGAGAGTCGGACGGCTTCGAAAATGGTCTCGCGCGAAAGGCTCGGATTGTTGCCGCGTTTCCCCGCAACCTGTTCGTGCAGTCGCGGCAGGTGAATGAAACCGGCCTTCGTCGGCAAGCCTTCATCCTTGATGCAGTGCATCACGCTATAGAAGAGGCGATTGCAGAGATAGGTTCCGGCGCTGTTCGAAATCGCGGCGGGGATGTTCGATTCGATAAGCCGATTGACTATCGCGCGAATCGGCAGCGCGGAAAAGTAAGCCGCCGGCCCTCGCTTGACAATCGGTTCATCTACGGGCTGATTGCCCGCGTTGTCCGGTATGCGGAAATCATCGCAGTTTATCGCTATGCGTTCGGGGTTGATCGAGAAACGCTCGCCCGCTTCTCCGAGCATGATCATCGCGTCAGGGCGAAGCCGTCTAATCTCCGCGAGGGCCGCATCGATTGCGCGATGACGCTCGACCACGAGTTCGAGCGCGTTGATTCTTGCGCCGCGAAATTTCAGACGGGAGACGAAGCGCGCGGCTTCGAGCGAAGGGTTGATCTTTTCTCCGTCGAACGGCTCGAATGCGGTGATGAGCAGTTTTTTAACCATTCACTTTTTCTTCGACAGCGCCGACCACATCTGATCGCGCTCAAGTTTGCGAACGACATCGATTGCCCGCAGCAGGTTTTCTTTCGTTTCAGTCCAGTCGGGATAAGTCTCGGTATCGATGGCTATCTCGACCTCGACCAGAGTTTTATGCACCAGTTCGCGAAGACGCGAGAGATCGGTTTTATCCGCCCCCATTATGCACCCTCCTTTTTAATCCTGAAAATCCATCCGGGCTTGCTAGAGTCACGCGACAGATGTTAATTAACTTGATCTGGATTGCCAATGGCAATCTCACCGCAGTTGAAATACGAAAGGATTCATTGATTGATGCAAAACGCTATCGCCCTCTTTCTGCTTTCCGCGCTCGTGCTCACCGGCTGCAACGGATCGAACACGAACACAAACACGAGCGCAACTTCGAATGCAAACTCTAATACTGACTCAACCACTCCCGTTGCTTCTACAGCGCCCATCAAACCCGATACATCGCTCGATCCCGGCTTCAAATCCTGCAATCCGTACATGCCGCTCGTGCCGGGGTCTGAAGCCCTGTACGCGATCAGCTTTTCAAGCAGGCTTGGGGCTGATGCAAGGGTCGTCGTAGACCTCAAAGAGGAAAACGGGCAGAAGGTTTTTGTCGAACGCACTCAGATAATCGATAAAAGCGGCGGATATGAGAAGAACGAAGTCGAAGTCAAGAAGTACACCTGCAACGGCGAAATCGTGCGTCTCATTCATTACAATACAGAGAACTGGATTCAGAACATTCTGAATCGCTCGCAGTGGAACTTTCGCACTGACGCGGTGGCGATGCCCAAACCCGCCGAGCTTGCTCGCAAAGGCTTTACCTGGTCTTACAGCTTTATGCTATCGATTCAGAGAGGCAACGAGCCGCCCACGAATGTGCCTGAGCCGATATTCGTTTTCTTTGAATCCGCAGGCGAGGAGGAAGTCACCGTCCCCGCAGGCACGTTCAAAGCCTTGAAGGTTATTCGCAGGGTCAATAAAAACGAAGCTATAGATTACTTTGTGCCGGGACTAGGGCTGGTGAAACGTCAGGCCACAGAAGGCACCTCATGGGTGTTGAAGGAATACGCGGGCATCAAGCCTGTGGAATGAGATGAATCAGGCAGCACAATCTAACAGATCGTGCTGCCTGAAAATACGAAATTTGGAGCCACGCAAGCTGACAGCTTGCGCCACTTTTTTGAGGAGATCGGATGGAGATCATCAATCCCCCGGAGCTTGGACAACCGAAAGGCTATAACAACGGGATCATCGCTGATGGCGGGAAGCTGCTCTTTATCGCCGGACAGATAGGATGGGACAGCAAGCAGAAAATCGTGAGCGACGATTTCGCCGAACAGTTCGCTCAGGCTCTCTCGAATATTTTGACCATCGTGCGCAAGGCCGGAGGAGATGCCGCAAATATCACGCGCCTGCTGATATTCGTGACCGACAAAAGCGAATACCTCGCGCAAGTGAAAGACGTGGGCGCGGCTTATCGCCGGATAATGGGCAAGCACTTTCCGGTGATGACTCTCGTCGAAGTCAAATCATTGCTTGAAGACTCGGCCAAAGTCGAAATAGAAGCGATGGCAGTTTTGTAACAGGTTTTATGACAGCCGATCAACGACACGAAATCAGCCCCACGAGCTTTCTCTACGAAGAGCGCGGCCCGATTGCCGTAATCACTTTCAACCGCGCAGATCGTTTGAACTCGCTCACCTTCGAAGTCTATCGCCAGCTTACTGACACTCTCGCCAGACTCGAACATCGTTCCAATATAAGAGCCGTCGTCATAACAGGTCAGGGGCGCGGATTTTGTTCGGGCGGCGACGTTGAAGACATAATCGGCGAACTGTTCAAGCGAGACATGGAAGGGCTTTTGAAATTCACTCGGATGACCTGCGAGTTGATTCATAACATCCGGGCATTGTCGAAGCCGGTAATCGCGTCGCTCAACGGAACGGTTGCGGGCGCGGGCGCGGTCATAGCTCTGGCCTCGGATCTGAGAATAGCGGCAGAGACGGCGAAGATTGCTTTCCTGTTCGTCAAAGTCGGACTGGCGGGCGCGGACATGGGCGCGGCGTTTCTGTTGCCGAGAGTCGTGGGACTCAGCAAAGCCACAGAGATGCTCTACACGGGCGATTTCATAAGCGCGGATGAAGCCGCGCGCATCGGTCTCTATAACAAAGTAGTCCCGGCAGCAGAGCTTGAAGCGGAGACGATGCGATGGGCCGAACGGCTCGCCGCAGGCCCCGCGTTTGGTCTCGCTATGACGAAGGCTGCGCTCAATCGCGAGATGAGCCTCACCCTGGAAGCGGCTCTGGAAGCCGAAGCTGAGGCACAGGCTCTTTGTATGCTCAACCCGGATTTTCGCGAAGCTTATCAGGCGTTCGTCGAACGACGCGCGCCGGAGTTTAATAAGCAGTCGGGCAGTAAAGGCGAGTGATTATTCCGGTGCGGCGTCGCTGATGTTGCCGTATAATTGCGTTGAAAGAGGGGCTGATGCCATGTTGGATAAAGAAAGAAAGTATTATGAGGAACATCGGGCCGAGTGGTTGTCGAAGTACCCGGACAAAATTGTTCTGGTGAAGGGCGAAGAGTTGATAGGGACTTTCGATACTCTCGATGAGGCGATGTCTGAAGGGGCGCGGCGCTTCGGGCTGGACTCGTTTCTTGTTCGCTGTGTGGAAGAGAGCGAAGAGACTGTTTCAATACCAGCGCTGACTTTGGGGTTATTGCGTGCCGATACTACACGTCCAGCTTAGCGGACAGGCGCGAACTTCAGGCGGCCAGACCCGCCAGCTATCTCCTGGCGCAGTGCTGGCGCAAAGAGGGCCATGCGTCCAGGTGACAGTAGGAATCGCAAACAGCCTGGCTTCACAACTGATTCAACAGGGTCAGACGCTTCCGGCCCCGATTTCAACCATCGCTCTCATCGATACCGGAGCATCATCGACCTGTGTGGATGAAGGTATTGCCCTCCAGCTTAGTCTGCCGGTCGTCGATGTGGTGAAGGTGATGTCGGCCTCTCACTCATCAACTCAGCAGAATGTTTATCCTATTCATATTGAATTCGCAGGAATTCCTATTGAGTTCGATGTGCCGCGCGCTATAGGCGCTCCTCTTGCGGCGCAAGGAATCGGAGTGTTGATCGGACGCGATGCGCTGGCGCATTGCACATTGTTTTATAACGGGCTGACAGGCGAATTCACTCTTTCGATTTGAAGGAACAGGACGCGCTTCACAGCAAGGCTACAGGAGCAATAATGCCCTTTGGTTTGCCCGAAGAAAATCAGCAACTCACCTACGGCGGCTATCTCAAGATCAGGGAATTGACCTCGCTTCAGCAGTTGATGTCCGATCCGCTGCAGCACGACGAAACTCTTTTCATCATCATCCATCAGGTCTATGAACTCTGGTTCAAGCAACTGCTTCACGAAATCGATACCATAATCGATAGATTGAATCAGGATGACCCGCTTTCGGCTCACCGGCTGCTGCGCCGCTGCATAGAGATTCAGCGCGTGCTGGTCAATCAGGTCGCCGTGCTTGAGACGATGACGCCGATGGATTTTCTCGCCTTCCGCGATCACCTCAACCCGGCGAGCGGATTTCAGTCCCATCAGTTCCGCGAGCTTGAATTTGTTTCAGGACTCAAAGACCGGCGCTATCTGAAAAACTACAGAGAAGGATCGGACGAGCGAGCGCGACTCGAATCGAGGCTCGATGGTCCCTCCATAGGCGATGCGTTTTACCTGATGCTCGGTCGTCGCGGGTTCGATCTCCCTGCGGGCGAGGATGAGCAATCGAGTCAGCGCCGCATTCATCAGTTGACGCGCATCTACGAGGAGTCGGACAAACATTACGATTTATTCTTGCTGGCCGAAAGCCTCATCGAATACGATGAGACGTTCGCGCTCTGGCGGCTGCATCACATCAAGATGGTCGAGCGGATGATAGGCAGCAAAGCCGGAACGGGCGGCAGCGAAGGCGCGGCCTATCTGAAAAAGACGGTCGATAGAAAATTCTTCCCCGAACTGTGGGAACTCAGAACCGGTCTGAGTCGAAGATAGTCCGTTGTCCCTTGTCAGTTGTCCTTTGTATCGACATTCAAGCAGGCGACAAAAGACAACTGACCAATGACAACGGACAAAAAAGGAGACATTATGGACGAGCTTTTGGAGTGGCGCAAAGAATTTCCCATCCTGGACAACACGGTTTATATGATCTCTCATTCGCTGGGCGCGATGCCGCGTCGCACGCGCGACCGATTGAACGAATACGCCGATATGTGGGCCACTCGCGGGATTCGCTCGTGGGACGAGGGATGGTGGATGATGCCGACGACGGTCGGCGATCTGATCGGCAAAATCATCGGCGCTCCGGAGGGCGAAGTGGTGATGCATCCGAATGTCTCCGTCTGCCAGTCGATCATTTTGAGCAGCCTCGATTTTTCCGGGCGGCGCAATAAGATCGTCTCCGAGAGTTTCAACTTTCCATCGAACCTTTACATCTATCATGGGATTGAAAAAACCGGAGCGCGACTCGTCACCGTTGCGTCTGATGACGGCATCACTGTGCCGCTTGACCGGATGCTTGAAGCTATCGACGAAGAGACCCGACTCGTTTCGGTTTCGCATGTGATATTTCGCAGTTCTTACATTCAGGACCTCAAGGCCATAGTCAAGCGCGCTCACGAAGTCGGCGCGCTGGTCATCGCCGACATATATCAATCGGCGGGAACCGTGCCGCTCGATGTGAAAGAGATCGGGTTGGACTTTGCGACGGGCGGCTCGGTCAAGTGGCTGTGCGGCGGGCCGGGCGCAGGCTACCTTTATGTCAAGCGCGATCTGTGGAACGAGCTTCGACCTGCCTACACCGGATGGCTTGCTCACAGCGATCCTTTCGCGTTCAAGACGGGGCCAATCGAATACGCTGACAATATCTATCGCTTTCTCAACGGCTCGCCGAATGTGCCGGGAATGTACGCTGCGATGTCGGGCTACGAGATAATCAATGAAGTCGGCGTGGAAAATATAAGAGAGAAATCCGTTCGTCAGACGACGAGGCTGATCGAGCTTTCGGAAGAAGCGGGATTTAGGATCAACTGCCCGCGCAATGTGGAAGAGCGCGGCGGAACAGTCGTCATCGATGTCGAGCATGGGCAGCAGGTGACGACGGAATTACTCAGAAGAGATTTTCTCGTAGACTTCCGACCCGGCGCAGGGATTCGCATCGCGCCGCATTTCTATTCTAAGGATGAAGAGCTTGAGATGGTGATTCGAGAGATCAAACAGATACTCGAATCGAAAGCCTACGAGCAGCACAGCGCGGCTCAGGCGCATTGAGGTCAATCATGTCGTCCGTTCAAACGACCCCTTCTCTCGAAGATGCGCTGCGGGAGGTGGATGATTTTTTTATGAAGAAGGGGCCGGTTCACAAAACGCTCGACAAACTTATCAGAAGATTGCCGGAAGAAAACATCCGCTATGCAGTCATCGGAGGGATGGCGCTTGCTCTTCACGGATTCGTGCGGCCCACGCAGATCGATCTGCTGATGACGGCTGAAGGGTTGGAGAAGTTTCGCGAGAGCCTTGTTGGGCTGGGTTATGCGCCGGTTTTTCAAGGCGCGCGAAAACATTTCCGGGATACTGAGACCGGCGTCAAAGTCGAGATCATAACTGCGGGCGAGTATCCCAGCGACGGACATCCCAAGCCCGTCGCTTTTCCTGACCCTGCCGATGTCGCAGTTGAAATCGATAACTGCTCGGTGGTTCGGCTTGAAACTTTGATCGAGTTGAAACTGGCATCAGGGATGAGCGCCGAGCATCGGCAACTGAAAGACCTCGCCGACGTTCAGCAGTTGATCGAAACGCTCGATCTTCCTATTGAGATGGCCGAGCGGCTGAATGCTTCTGTCTGCGAAGAGTATAGGCGTTTGTGGGGGCTTGTGCAGAAATCGCGCAGCGACGAGGAAGAAGAGTAGGCGCGCTCGTCCTTAGATTGCATCTCTCCATCCTTCAGGCACGAAGCCTTCAAGCGCAGGCATCGGTTTTAGGTGAATGGCGGGACGTATAACAACAGCATCACCGGGCCGCCGTTGAAATCGAAAGATCGAAAGAACAAGAGCGATAACAAAGCGCAGTCCGGCGGCTCCGGTGCATGCAAAGTTAGGCGCGTCTTTCAATACTGCCCATTGATTTTAGAATCTCGTCCCGATCAATATGTTTCGTGAGATTCAATTTCCATTCCTTATCCTTTTGAAAAGATGCAAACCAAGTTTTAATTTGATCGCCAATGACGATATAAACCATCAAGCTCCCTTTCTCGTTTTCTACTGTATCAGAGCTATACCAGACAAAGGCTGCCGAATCCGAGAGGCTCTGAACTCTCCTATGTAAATTCTTGTTGCTCCTTTGATACCTTCTCTTGTGAGGTAGCTCTGGTGGTCTAGCTTCAACATAATCACCATTGGCGTTTTGAGAGAAATACTGCTGCTTAATAACTCGCTTCGGCGTAAAGGGTGGGAAGGTGGTTTTATCCTGGCTAAATTCATCTAGGGCGGCGTCAACCCAGGGATAACCATAAGGGAAATCCACGACACCCTTACCTGAGAAATCTAGCCACTTGTGGTCAAACCATTTTGCTATGTGAATAACATAAATCTCTTTCGGCCTATTCTGAATGAGCACACTGCTGATGATGAGGTTTACGATACGGATGAATTCTGGATCATCCTTCTTGTCTGGCTTGAGTTGAGTAATCATATTGGTTCAGCACCTAACGATGGTGTCGCCATCCTCGAGAACCACTGTGAGAGATTCCCGCTTATCGGCCACCTCGCGCAGAACCTCGCCCAGCGATCTTTCTTTGATCTCTTCAATCGCGCAAATTTTTTCTGTCATACCTTTTTCTCCCGCTCTGTTTCGGCTGTAATGTTATCACAGGCTTCAAGAAGCGAAGAGCCGCTTGTCATAGCTTGACAAACAAGAAGGCGCGTGAAAATCTCAAACTCCTTCATCCGAATCCTGAATTCTAATGGAGAATCTGATTGGCCGAAACACTTGAAAAAGCCGAGCCTGAGCGAGTCGAACTCAAACGCGATCTCACGAAGCTCGAAAGCTACGCCACAATAATCGGGATGCTCGTCGGGTCGGGCATCTTCGTCGTCACGGGCGAAGCCGGAGCGCAGGCTGGTCCGTCCGTGCCTCTCGCTTATCTCATACTCGCCCCCGTCATCCTCACGACCGCAGTCGCTTATTCAGTCTATATGTCGACTCCGCTGGGCGTGCGTCCCGGCGGCGCTTACATTCATATCTCGCGCACTATGCAGAGCTACTACATCGGCTTCATAGCCCTGTGGCTCAAGTGGCTGGCCTACATAGGCGCGCTCGTCATCCTTTCAACTTCGCTTGGCCGATATCTGAAATTCTTTTACCCCGATATGGATCGGCAGATCGCTGATATTCTGCCCGGAGGCGCGTCGCTTCTCGCCTCTTATCCTTCTGCTCCGAGCCTCGGCGAAGCTGTGATTGCTACCTGCGCGCTGCTGTTTTTTTTCTTCTTCAATCTGATCGGCGTGAAATTTTACGGCTGGCTCCAGACAGCGATGTTCATACTTTTGTGTGTGGCGATAGTGATCCTCGTCGTGCCGGGACTTTTTGCTATCGAGTGGAAAAACTTCTCGCCGCTATTTCCCTACGGCTTTCAGGCGACAAGTACTGCGTCGGGCGACATGGGGTTTCTTGCCGTACTGCCTTCGCTGTTTTTCGCTTATGCCGGATTCGAGAGTCTGGCTCAAACAGCGGGCGAGACTAAAGACGCGCGCCGCTCGCTTCCAAAAATTTTCATTCACGGCGTTCTGATCTCGATGCTGATTTTCTTTTCGATGTCGCTCGTCGCATTCGGCACGGTGCCTCATCAGGAACTCGCGCAATCCAGTCACGCGATGTCGGACGCGGCGGCGCGATTCCTCCCTTCGTGGGGCGGCGCGGTAGTGACCGTCGGCGCGTTGATGGCCTTCACCACGAGCCTCAACGCCACGCTTTATGTACCCGCGCGAATTCTTTACGTCTTCGGCGAAGACCGTATGCTCCCTCAGTGGCTCGCAAGCGTCAGCCGTCGCTTTCGCACTCCATGGGTGAGCCTCGTGGTCAATACAGTGATCGCTCTCGCGCTGCTCTGGACGAGAAGCTTTGGTTATGTCCTGAACATCGCGCTGGTTTCGATGTTTCTGATTTACGGACTCCACAGCGCGGCGCTGGTCGCGCTCCCGTTCATAAGGCCCGCGCTTTACAAAACCGCCGAGGTGAAATTACGCCCCGCGCTGATAGTCGTGTTCGGACTCGTTTCGTTTGCCTCGATGTCGTATCTCACCGTTGTCACCATAGCGCGCGACATCGCCAGACAAAACAGCCTGCCTGCGGAAGCGCGAGGGATGACGCTTTGGCAGTTGCTTCTGATCTGGGTCGCCGTCGGAACTGCGCTTTACGGGCTTGCGCGATGGGAAGGCCGCCGGAGCGGATTCGATTACAAAGGACAACTCACGAAAGAGTGGTCGGAAGATTGATCGAACGGGCGGGCAGTGATAGATTCAACCCTCGACCGGTCTGGGTCGGAAGGCAAAAGTAAAAAGGCAAAAGGCAAAAGTGGAGTAACCACTCAGCCGCGTAGCGGCAGTTGAGTTTAGCCGTGTACTTTAGTGCACGGTGGACCGAAGTCAATTGCGATCTCGTCGCGTCAGCGACGGTTGAGTTCCTGGGATGAATATTCAATCGTCGCTCGCGCGACGCGGATTTCTGCTCGCGTCAGTTCCGTGCGCTAAAGCACACGGCTACAGTCAGGCCGCCGCTGACGCGGCTGAATAACTGCGCCTGGTTGCCCTGTACCCCATTCATAAAAGGAGCAGGAACCTTGAAGAAAATAGCTCGCGCGCTGATAAGCGTATCGGATAAAACCGGACTCATAGATTTCGCCCGCAGGCTCTCCAGTCACTCTATCGAAATAATCTCGACAGGCGGCACCGCCGCGTCGCTTCGCGACGCCGGACTCGCGGTCCGCGATATCTCTGACCTGACAGGCTTTCCTGAAATACTCGGCGGACGGGTGAAGACTCTCCATCCGAAAGTTCACGGCGGACTCCTGGCCATTCGCGATAATGCCGACCACCGAAGGCAGGCCGAAGAGAATCATATCGAGTACATCGATATGGTCGTCGTCAATCTCTATCCCTTTCGTCAGACCGTCGCCCGCGAATCAGTGACGGTGGAAGAAGCCATCGAGAATATAGACATAGGCGGGCCTTCGATGATTCGCTCGGCGGCCAAAAACTTCGAAGATGTAGTCGTGGTCGTTGATCCTGCCGACTACTCGGCGGTTGCCGACGAGATGGACAAAAGCGGCTCGGTTTCGCAGAGGAGTCGATTCATACTCGCGCGCAAGGCTTTTGAAATGACTTCCTCGTATGATGCCGCGATAGCCGATTTTCTGGTCGATTCGATCATCATCGATGAAGATGAATCGCTGCTGGTCGAAAGAACTTCTGTCCTGCCGAAACGTCTCACCCTGTTTGCCGCAAAAGAGATGGGCCTCCGCTATGGCGAAAACCCGCATCAGAGGGCGGCGCTCTACCGCGTGGCAGGCTGGGAAGGCGGAACTGCCAGCGCCGAGAAACTTCAGGGCAAAGAGCTTTCATTCAACAACCTCATCGATACGGATGCCGCGTGGTCGCTCGTCTCGGAACTAAGCGATACGGCTTCGGTGATAATCAAGCATACGAATCCGTGCGGCGCGGCAGTGGGGGCAAACGTGAGAGAGGCTTTCGAGCGAGCCAAAGCTACCGATCCGGTTTCGGCCTTCGGCGGCATCATCGGATTCAATCGAACGGTGACGGGGGATGCGGCCCGCGCGATTGCGGAGACTTTCTTCGAAGCCATCATCGCGCCTGATTATGAGAGGGAAGCTCTGGAAGTTTTCGCGTCGAAGAAAAATCTTCGCGTGATGCGAATGCTCAAAGCGGCGACTTCCGTATTCGATGTGAGGACGATAAGCGGCGGGCTTCTGGTTCAGGATCGCGACCGGGGAGCGATTGACGAATCGAATCTGAAAGTGGTGACGGCGAGGAAACCTACGGATGAAGAGATGCGCGCTTTGCGATTCGCGTGGATCGTGGCGAAGCACGTCAAATCGAACGCGATAGTTTACGCCCGCGACGGGCAGTTGGTCGGCGTGGGCGCGGGCCAGATGAGCCGTGTAGATTCTGTGAAGATCGGAGCGATGAAAGCCGTGCTTCCGCTCGAAGGCTGCGCGCTGGCATCCGACGCATTCTTTCCGTTCCGCGACGGCATCGATGAAGCGGCGCGAGCAGGCATCACGGCAGTCATTCAACCCGGCGGCTCGGTTCGCGATGAAGAAGTGATAGCTGCCGCCAATGAGCATAATCTGGCGATGGTGTTGACGGGTATGCGGCACTTCAAACACTGATCCACGAAGGAACACGAAGTTATACGAAGTTGCGCGGAGTCAGACGAATGAACTATTCGCTCTTATTCGTGTCTCTTTTTTCTTCTTCGTGTTCCTTCGTGGAATCGTATCCACTTCGTGTGCATTCGTGGATCCAGCGGAGATAATCTTCTGATCCTCGGTCTATTTTGACGGCGATGACTTCAGGCGTAGTGTAGGTGTGAAGTTCGCGGACGCGACCTTCGAGCTTCGCGTAGAGGTCTTCAGTTGTCTTGATGATCAGCAACGATTCGCTGTCTCGCGTGACCTCTCCTTCCCAGCGATAGATCGATTCGATCCCGTTGATGATGTTGACGCAGGCGGCGAGTCTTTCAGAGACAATCGCCTCGGCTATGCGCGCGGCCTCGTCTCGGTTGGGCGCAGTGACAAATATGATGATCTCCTCGCTCATGGCGGCATATTATAGACTGACGCCTGCGCGATCTGGCAAGTTTACAGGCTCGGCCTCAGTTCCAGAAGGTACAACCGTCGGCCAGCCTGTTGATGGCCTTGAGGTCTCTCCGACCGTCGGGCAGCCTATCGTACTTTCTCCTCCCATAACTGAGCGATTACCTCAAATAACTTGGGCTGTCTTTACTACCGCGAGAGCGTAGTGATATATTGAACGTTCTTGAAGTAAAACAGGTCGCTGATAAAATTATCCTTTTTACAGGAGGCTAAAATGCCGGACAATGATGGATCCTCATCAGTTGAGAAACTGACTTATTTTTTGATCGGAGCAGGAATCGGAGCGACTCTTGCTCTGTTGTTTGCTCCGAAATCTGGCCGCGAGTTGCGCGGCGACATCGCCGACTACACCCGCAAAGGGATTGACGCGGCGGGCGATAGCGCGCGCCGGTTGGGCGAGCGCGCCGGAGAGCTTTACGATACAAGCCGCGAGCGCGTGGCCGGAGCTTATGGCGCGGCGCGCGAAAAACTCTCTCACAGCGCTGAAGCGGTCAGTGAGGCGGCTTCGCGTCAGAAGGAGCAGATCGTCGCAGCCATCGAAGCAGGCAAGCAGGCGTATCGCGAAGAAAAACGGCGCACGGGAGAAGTGGGTCGCGCCGCTGTAGAAGGCGAAGAAGCATAATCTCTTCGAATGCTCAGACACGCAGTTTCATCCGAGGGCCGAATTCTGTGGCAGCGCGCTGCCACAGAATTCGGCCTGCGCGCCTGATCTGCGGGATAGGCGACGAATAATTGAAAGTCAGGATTCCGACTTGAGATTTCGGACTCAGGATTCCTGACATCCTGGGGAGGGTTCGTGGATCAAACCTTCAAAATAGTCGTCGAAATCGGCGTTGTGATCATCGCTCTGAGTTTTTTCTTTCAGGCCATAATAGTGGCGCTTATTTATGCCCGCGTCAAAAAACTCACGGCGGTGGCCACCTCGATTCAAACTCGCGCCGAGCCTCTGCTGGAAAAAGCCGGACCGGTAATCGATCAGGTTCAGGGAACGCTCACGACAATCCGCCAGTCGGTCGATAAGATCACCGCGCAAACCAGAGACACTTTCGAAAAAGTGAGCGTCGAAACACGCGCCGTCGCTGCCGCAGTTTCGGTCTCTTCGCAGGAAATAGCCGCGCTCGCGCGCCAGCAGGCCCAGCAGATTTCCGCCACCATCGATCAGACCACCTCGACTCTTCAGCGTCAGGTCTCGGAAATCGACCGACTGCTTTCGCGCACGAACTATCGCATAGAGGCGACCGCCGTAGAGGTGCAGACTACAGTGCTTGAACCCATACGCGAAATATCGGCGCTGCTCGTGGGACTCAAACGAACGATAGACGCGCTCTTCGGGCGCGACCGCAAGCAGATAGACCAGGCGTATCAGGACGAAGAGATGTTCATTTGAAGCAGCCGAAATCTGCTGGTTGCGCTACCTCCCGACTTTAACTCCTGACAATTTTTAGAGGAAGAGGTCAGTAGAGGCTAGATGTTAGTGAAGAGGTGGCGACCTTTACTGTTAGCTCACCCACTAACATCTAATATCTAGCCTCTGACATCTTCCTCTAAGGAGTCCGTGATGTAGAACAGTCGGCCAGCCTGTTGACGCCTTGTATGAAAATCGGGGAACCAGCAGGCTGGCAGCCCGATGTACCTGTTCCGAGGAGATAAGATGAGCGAGACTCTGGATTTGAAAACGACGATAAATCTGCCTAAGACCAGCTTCGCCCAGAAGGCCAATCTCAGTCAGCGCGAGCCTGAACGATTGAATCGCTGGCGCGAGATGGACCTCTATAACCTGATACGCCGCTCGCGCCGAGGCCGCGAGATGTTCGTCCTTCACGACGGCCCGCCTTATGCCAACTCCGATATTCATATCGGCACGGCGATGAACAAAATTCTCAAAGACATAATCGTAAAATCTCATGCGATGATGGGCTACGACGCGCCTTACGTGCCGGGATACGATTGTCACGGACTGCCGATTGAAAAATTCGTCGATCAGAAACTCGGCGCGAAAAAAGCCCAGTTGAGTCCGGTCACTTTTCGCCGGATATGTCGAGAACATGCTGCGGATGCTCTCAAGCGACAGACGCGAGACTTCGAACGACTGGGCGTGCTGGGCGAATGGGAAGACCCTTATCTCACGATGTCGAACGCTTATGAAGCAGAAACCGCGCGGTTGTTCGGGCGGTTCGTCGGGCGCGGCTATGTTTACAAAGGCCTTCGACCCGTTTACTGGTGCATACACGATCAGACCGCGCTGGCCGAAGCTGAGGTCGAATATAAACAACATCGAAGCCCATCGATCTATGTCAAATTTCCTCTGCCCGCAGATCAGGCGCGCGAGCTTGAACGGAGAGCTTCCGCCGAAGGCGCGATGGGAGATAAGCCTGTTTATGTTTTGATATGGACGACCACTCCGTGGACTCTTCCGGCCAACCTCGCTATAGCCTTCAATCCGAATTTCGATTACGCGGCAATCGACGCTGGCCGTGAAATCTACATAGTCGCTAACGACCTCGTCGATGCGGTCGCTGAAAAATGCGTCATCGGAGAAGCTCGCGCGCTGATGAAATTTTCAGGCTCCGCAGTCGAAGGACTTGCGGCTCGACACGCATGGCTTGATCGCCGGTCGCTGCTGGTCCTCGCCGATTACGTCACGCTCGGCGGCGAATCGGATGCAGAGACTGAGCTTGATGTAGCCTCTGCGGAGAAGAAAGGCACGGGCAAAGCCGGGACGGGGTGTGTGCATACCGCGCCCGGTCACGGCCACGATGACTTCGTGACGGGTCAGACTTATCGAGGGTTGCTCGAACCCTCTTACTCTGAACTCAGGGCGCGCGGCGCGCTCGCAGGGCAGACGGAAGGCACGGAAGTTTATTGCCCCGTCGATAACGCGGGACGGTTCGCTTCCTCGGTCGAGCGATTCGCAGGACTGGAAGTCTTCGAAGCGAATCCCTTGATAGTCGATTTCCTTCGCGAGACAGACGCGCTCCTGTTCACCGAGCAGTACGAGCATCGCTATCCGCATTGCTGGCGTTGTCACAATCCGGTCATCTTTCGCGCGACTCCGCAGTGGTTCATCTCTATGGATCGGCGGGATGAAAGCGGAGCGTCACTGCGCGAAGGCGCGATGCGCGAAACGGATCAGGTCAACTGGATACCGGCGTGGGGCCGTGAGCGTATGCGCAACATGTTCACGAATCGCCCTGACTGGTGCGTGTCGCGCCAGAGATTGTGGGGCGTGCCGATACCGGCGTTTTTCTGCGCGGGCTGCAATGAGACGATAGCCGATGAAAAGATAATCAATCACATCGCCGATATATTCGAGCGAGAAAGCGCCGATTCCTGGTACGCGCTCGAACCGGAAGCATTGCTTCCCGAAGGATTCAGTTGTCCGAAATGCGGCGGCACGCATTTCACGAAAGAACTCGACATACTCGATGTGTGGTTCGATTCAGGCTCGTCGTCGCTTGCGGTGCTTGAGCGCGAGCGACATCTGCCGTGGCCCGCCGATGTCTACATAGAAGGGCCGGATCAGTATCGCGGCTGGTTCAATTCTTCTTTGATGGTCGGCCTCGTAGCGCACGATCAGGCTCCTTACAAAACGGTCATCACGCACGGCTGGACAGTCGATGGCGACGGAAAGGCTATGCACAAATCGACGGGCAACGCTATGTCGCCCAACGAAATCACGGACACGATGGGCGCAGAGATAATCCGACTTTGGGTCGCCTCGTCCGATTACAAGGAAGACGTGCGATTGTCCAGCGAGATACTGACTCGACTCGTCGATGCTTATCGCAAGTTGCGAAACACTGCGCGTTATGCGCTCGGCAACCTGTTCGATTTCGACCCCCAAAGCGACCTCGTATCAGGCGACGAGATGTGGGAGATAGACCGCTGGGCGCTTTCGGCGACTGATGAAGTCGCGCGCCGTGTCACGGATGCTTATCGCCGATTCGATTACACGACCGTCTATCACTCGCTTTACAACTACGCGACGGTCACGCTTTCGGCTGTCTACTTCGATATACTGAAAGATCGTTTGTACACATTCGCGCCGAAATCCACAGGACGCCGCAGCGCGCAGACCGCGCTTTATGAAATAGCGAGCCGTTTCGCCCGCCTGCTCGCCCCCATTCTTTCATTCACTGCGGATGAAATATGGGAAAACATCCCCGCTCGCCGGGAGCCATCGGTTCATCTGGCCGAATTCCCTGAAGCTGCGGAAGTAGACCCTGATCTTATGGCGAGATGGGAAAAACTTTTCGATATTCGATCTCTCGTGCAGAAAGCTCTGGAAGAAAAACGCGGCGAAAAGATGATCGGCGCATCGCTCGAAGCGAAAGTGATTCTTCGCGCCAGCAGAGAGACTTACTCGTTGCTTGAGCGATACCGCGATGAGTTGGAAGCGATATTGATCGTCTCACAGGTTGAGCTTCAACGGTCTGACGCGAAAGAGTTCGAGGTTGAAGTCGAGAGGGCGACGGGGACGAAATGCGAGCGATGCTGGAACTGGTCTGAAACCGTCGGCGAAGATGCGCGCTTCCCGACTCTCGACGCTCGCTGCGTGCGACAGATCGAGGAAGGATGGGGAAGAGCTTGATGAGCGAACCGACAGACGAAAGCGCAAACGGCGGGAAGATTCGTTATCTGATCATCACTCTGTTTGTACTCGCGCTCGATCAGGTCAGCAAATACTGGGCGGCAGCGAGGTTACAGAATGGCGATGATATCGATGTTATCGCGGGCCTTCTGAAACTGAGCTACACGACCAATTCAGGCATCGCCTTCGGAATGCTGGCGGGCATCAACCTGGGATGGCTGCTGATAGCCGTATCGGTCATCGCCATCTCGATAGTCGCTTTTTATATGATTCGCACGCCCTCGCGTCACAAACTGTTATTGTGGTCGCTGGCTCTCGTTGCCGGAGGAATCGCGGGCAATATGATTGATCGCATTCGCATGGGCCACGTGATAGACTTCATTCTGGCCTACTACAAAAGTTATGAGTGGCCTGTTTTCAACGTGGCCGACACTGCAATCACTATAGGCGCGGCGCTCCTGGCCATAGAACTGTTCATCGCGCCGCAGGGCGAAAAGCCGAAAGATGATGTGCCTGTGATCGAAGGGCCGACGAATGAGTGATCAGTTTTCAGTTTTCAGTTTTCAGTTTTCAGTTTCAGAAAGCTGAGAAAGGAGCGTTATGGGATCGCAAGCGTATCAGGATTTATCAGTATGGAAAAAGAGCATAGAGCTTTGTGTTTGTGTCTACGAATTATGCGCTGACTTTCCCAAAAGCGAGCTATATGGAATTACCGATCAGATGAAGCGAGCATCTGTTTCAATCCCCTCGAACATTGCCGAAGGGCAGGCGCGACAACATTCAAAAGAGTTTCTTCAATTCCTTTCCGTCGCCAATGGATCATTGGCAGAACTTGATACGCAACGCATCGTTGCTGAGAGGCTGGGTTTTCTTTCCTGTGATAAGAGTTCTGACCTTGAGCATCGAATAACAGAAGTCCGTAAAATGCTCTATGCCCTGAGCAGAAGCCTGAAAACTGAAAACTGAAAACTGAAAACTGATGTGGCCTGAGCTTTTCAAAATACCCGGAACTGATTTTCCTGTGGCGACCTACGGAGTGCTGGTCGCCGCAGGGTTCGTGCTGGCGCTGTGGCTCATAGCGCGGGTCGCCGAGCGCGACGGATTGCCGAGGAACAGAATCTATGACCTCGGTCTTTATGTGCTTGCGTCGGGGCTTATCGGATCGAAGCTGCTGCTCGTCATAACCGAGTGGAAAGAGTTGGGGAGCTTTGAGCGCATCTTCTCGATCAATCTTTTGCAATCGGCGGGCGTTTACTATGGCGGCTTTTTGATCGCGCTCGCGGTAGGCATGTTTTTGACCATCAGATGGCGATTGCCCTGGCGCAAGGCGGTCGATGCCTTCGCTCCCGGCGTCGCTCTCGGTCATGCCGTTGGCCGGGTGGGATGTTTCTCAGCGGGCTGTTGCTGGGGCAGGGAAACCTCTTCATGGATCGGAGTGACATTCACCCAGCGCGCGCACGAGCTTACAGGCGTTCCCATAGAGGCGCCGCTCATACCTACTCAGTTGATCGAAGCCGCAGCGAACCTTGCCATATTCGGATTGCTGATTTGGATTCGCCGTCGCCGCTCATTCGAAGGTCAGGTGATGTTCGCTTACCTGATGCTTTACGGCGTGGCTCGATTCATCATCGAATTCTGGCGCGGCGATGAGCGCGGCCAGGTTCTGAGTCTTTCGACTTCTCAATTCATATCCGCCGTGATGTTCCCCGCGGGACTTGCGCTCTGGATTTATTATCGAAAGCGCGCTGACAAAGAGCCGTCCCAACAGCAGGGAGTCGCGGCGGAACCCGCCAGCATAAAGTGAGCGCGGAAATTCTCACCCTGACGGTTGACGACGTGGCGGCGGGCCCGAGACTGGACGCTTTTCTGGCCTCGCGCATCAATGAGTTGAGCCGCACACGAATTCAGCGAGCCATAGAAGACGGCGATGTGTTAGTCAATGATCGCGCAGCCAAATCGAGTTATCGCCTTCGCGCCGGAGACGTGATAGAAATCGATCTCGCTGAGCCGCCCGCTGTAGCGATCACGCCCGAATCAATCCCTCTCAATATAGTCTTCGAAGATGATGATCTGATCGTGATCGACAAGCCTGCCGGGATGGTTGTGCATCCCGGCGCAGGCATCGAGTCAGGCACGCTGGCGAACGCCCTGGTTTATCACTTCAACCAGCTTTCGGGCGCGGCTGGCCGCATACGCCCCGGCATAGTCCATCGCATCGATAAAGAAACTTCCGGCCTGCTCGTGGTGGCGAAAAACGATGTCTCTCATGAAAAGCTTTCCGATCAGTTTCGGGATCGCAAGGTTTTCAAGATGTATATGGCTTTGGTCTACGGGCGAGTGAAGGAAGATCGCGGAGAGATAACCGCGCCCATCGGACGCAGCCCGCGAAATCGCGCTCGCATGGCCGCGCTTTCGGGCGGAGCAGGCCGCGCCGCGCACACCATATTCGAAGTCCGCGCGCGCTACAACGAATTCACTTTGCTGGATGTGGAGATAAAGACGGGTCGCACACATCAGATCAGAGTTCACTTATCTCACAAAGGCTATCCGGTAGCGGGCGACAGAGTCTACGGCGCAGGCCGCGAAAATGCGGTGCGGGATGTGGAGATAAAACGAATGATCAAAAATCTCAAGCGACATTTCCTTCACTCCTCGCGTCTGGCACTGACGCATCCGCGCAGCGGCATCAGGATGGAATTCACTTCGCCTCTGCCTGCGGAACTTGCATCGCTGGTTGCGGCGTTGAAATGAATATTCGTCCTTTGTCCTTTGTCCCTTGTCCTTTGTTTTTCAATCCCGACATAAGACAAAGGACAAAGGACGAATGACAAGGGACAATTGATGCCTTGTCACTGGCAGAAGCGGGCATCTATAATTTCTTTGCTAATGCATCACAAGATTTCACCTGTGCATCAGACCAGCGTCGGAGGTTTCCCTGTAACAATGAGGCGCAAAATATCATTGCTGTTTCCCCTGCTCGCTCTGGCTCTGTTGACCGGCGGATTGGCGCTGGCTCAAAAGGCCGATGACAAGAAGACCGGAGCGCAAAATAAAAAAGACGACCAGACGACTATAATCAAAGCGCTGGAAGTCCGGCTGCCCGTCACAGTGAAAGAGAAAGACAGTTTTGTTGCGGGCCTTTCCCAGGGCAACTTCGAAGTCTACGAAGACGGGAAGCGACAGAGGATCGAAGATTTCGAATCGCCGAGCAAACTACCGTTGAGCATCGCCCTGTTGATGGACACCAGCAACAGCGTGAAGCTCAAGCTGCCGACCGAAAAAGAAGCGGCAGAGGATTTCGTCGTCACCGTCACAACCTTCAAGCGAAGGGATCAGGTTCTGTTTGCAACTTTCGATTCTGAGGTCGTTCTTCATCAGGACTTCACCGATGATCATCAGAAACTCATCGACTCGATCAGGAAAAGGAAAGCCAGCGGGGTGACACGACTTTATGACGCAGTTTGTCGTGTCATCGAAGAAAAGATGGCAACGCTCCGCAGGCCGGAATCAAGGCTGGTTATGCTGATCATCTCGGACGGATCGGACACCGCGAGTGATCGCACCTTGAAAGATGCCATCGAAATGGCTCAACAAAACGATGTGACCATATTCGGCATCAGCACCAAGAACTTCAGTGGCATAACGGCGGGCGTGGTCGAAACGGAAGACGACAAGGCGCTGCGGCAACTTTGTGAAGCGACCGGCGGACAGATATTTCTGCCTTCACAGAAGGCAGAGCTATTCCGCTCTTTCACGCGAGTCAAGGATTACCTCAGACAGGAATACGTGATTTATTATGTGCCTCTGAATCAGAAACAGGAAGGCAAGCGCCGCGAGATAAAAGTCAAGCTCATCAATGCTGATGGAAAGCTCTTCCACAAGACGGGCTACCGGTACTGAAGAGGATCAAGCGATGAAGACTCTTACTGCAATGCTGATTGTGACGGCTCTGCTCGCTACCGTGAGCGCGCAGCAGAAAACCAAACCTGCGCCCAAGCCTGCGCCTCAACAGAAAAAACCGGATAAGCCGCAAACCAAAGATGATGAAGTCCCCGTCGGCGACGAGACTCTCAAACTCAACACGGAGCTTGTCAATCTGGTCTTCACCGCAGTCGATAAAAACAACCGCGCCGTCGGCGATATCCGAGAGGAAGAAGTTACCATACTCGAAGACGGACAGCCGCAGCCGTTGTTCGCCTTCAAGCGCGAAGCGACTCTTCCGATCAATATCGCCATCCTGATAGATCTGTCAGGCAGCCAGGAACATACCTTCGCGCAGGAGAAGATGGCCGCAGGCGAGTTCCTTCGCTCCATCCTTCGTCCCGGCAAAGACGCCGCCTCGATACTCACTTTTCAATCCGATGTCGATCTGGTTCAGGGACTCACCTCGCGCATAGACACGCTCAAACGCGCGCTCGACGACATACAGTTTTCGCGTCGCTTCGGCGCGGTCTCATCGCGAAGACAGGCGACCGCGCTTTACGATGCTGTTTATATCGCAGCCGATGAAGTCCTCTCTCGCGACACTTATCGCAGCGCGGACGAAAACCTCATCACGCGGCGGGCGATGATTCTTCTGACCGACGGAGTCGATAACGCCAGCCAGCGCAATCTGGAGCAGACCATTGATCGCGCCCTGCGTGCGGGAGTGGTCATCTACTCGATAGGCATCGGAGACCGTTTCCGTTTCGAAGGGGTGCGCGAGGATGTGCTGCGCCGCCTTTCGGAAGAGACCGGAGGCCGCGCATACTTTCCGCAGGGGGCGGACGATCTGATGGATGATTTTCGTCAGATAGAAAACGAAATGCGCAGCCAGTACCTTGTAGCTTACTCGCCATCGAACACGGCCCGCGACGGGCGATTCCGTCGCATAGAAGTCAAACTCGCGGGCCGATCTGGTGTGATGGTCATTCATCGCCGCGGATATTACGCGGCATCGGAAGAAGTGAAAAAATGAAGCGCCTTAAATTCTATATTCTCGCAGTCGTGATCGTCGCCTTTTCAGTAGTTTCTTTCAACCCTGTCACCGCGCAGGAGCAGAAGCCGCCCGCGCAGCAGGACAAAAACAAGAAACCGCCCGACGAAGAAGATCAGGAACCGGCTATAAAACTCGGCGCGCAACTCGTTACTGCGCATTTTAACGTCACCGACAAAACGAACCGCTACATAAACGATCTGGCGAAAGACGACATTGAGGTTTTTGAAGACAACAAGCCTCAAAGAATTTTTTCCTTCGAACGGCAGACCGATCTTCCTATCACGATAGCCATGCTCATCGATATCTCCGGGAGTCAGGAATACACGCTGCCTTACGAGGTGGCCGCCGGTCAGCGTTTTCTGCGTCGGGTGCTGAGGCCGAACAAAGATATAGCGGCGGTCGTCTCATTCGAGCAGGAATCGGTTCTCGTTCAGGATTTCACTTCGAATATTGAAAAGCTGCGACGCGCGCTCGACGATGTAAGAGTGAGCGTACAGCCTCGGGCAATCGGAGGGGTGGGCGGGACGCCGCCTATAAACGGAGGCTCGAATGTCGGAGCGACGGCGATGTATGACTCGATCTATGCGGCTTCCTCCGAACTGCTGGCTCGCGAGGCTGGTCGAAGGGTGATCATACTGCTCACAGATGGCGCGGATAATGCCAGCCGGGTCAAACAGCGCGAAGCCATAGAACGCACATGGCGAAAAGAAGTCATCGTTTACTCGATAGGCATAGGCGACCCCATTCACGGCGGCATCGATTCGGGCGCTTTGAAACGGGTGGCGTCTGAGACCGGCGGGCGAGCTTTCTTCCCTCGCAATGAAGAAGATCTCGACAAGGCATTCGCCCTGATCGATGAAGACCTGCGTTCGCAATACATACTCACCTACGAGCCTGCGAACGAAGCGAAAGACGGCTCTTTCCGCACGATTCAGATTCGCGTCAAAAATCGCAAAGACCTCACCGTTCGCCATCGTCGCGGGTACTTCGCGCAGAAAGAGAGTTGATTGACAGCATCAACTGAAGAGGCGTATCAATGAGCTTGTTCGTCAGATTCCGCTATTGATTTTGACAGAAGTTTTTATGAGCGACGAAGATATAACCACGAAACCGGTGCTTGAAACTATTTTGGAAAAGATAAACGCAATCGCAGAGAATCTGCTGGCTTTCCAGCAGCACACCCTCGCGTTTGAGCAGGAGACGCGAGAATTCATGCAGGAGACGCGCGAATTCATGAAAGAGATGCGCGAGTTCCGAGACAATTCGGAAAAAGATAGAGAGCAGATGGAAAACCACTGGGATAAACTTGAAAAAATAGTTTATGAAACACGGCTGGAAGTCGTCGAGCAGCGCATCAGTTTCAAAGAGATGAGCAAACGGCTTGAGGAGCATCTGTAGGAAACCCGATAGTTTTTTACACCTTCCCGATGACCGAAAGCAGACGGCCAACCTTCGAGGGTTGGCCTTTCGCTTCTCTGCGATAAGAAAAAAACAAATCTGTCTGATGCATCGTGCAATAATCGGCTGCGTGTATGCGATCTTCAGTGAAGCCGCAGAAGAGGAGTTGTTGAATATTCGCTCGGCGGACATCGAGATGAGCCTTGCCGTTCTCCTTGAAATTCGCAAACAGCTTTTTCCAGTAGCCGAATGATTCCCTGTATCGGCTGATTACATCCTCGCCCACTTCATAGCATTCGACGCACGCCGCGGGGCCGAGCGCGGCAATGGCATCTCGCGCATCCATGCCGTGAAGCATCATCAGATCGGCTATCGTTCGTTCGGTTATGCGACCGGCTGTCCCGCGCCATCCGGCGTGAACGGCAGCCATCGCTCCGGTCACTGGGTCAGAGATCAGCACAGGCAGACAATCAGCCGTCTGAATCGCAAGCAGCACCTGGGCGATGTCCGTAGTCATCGCGTCGCAATCGGGCTGAGGGCCGCGCGCCAGTTCTATATCTTCGACCATGAATCTTTCGGTCGAATGAGTCTGCCGCGCAGTGATGATCGTCGACGTGGTTGCGCCTATCGCACGAAGAAAACGGCGGCGGTTCTCGTTGACGTTTTGTTTATCGTCGCCTTTGAAGTGAGCGAGATTGAGAGCGTTTTCAGGCAGCGGGCTAATGCCGCCCTCGCGGGTGCTGAAAGCGTTGATGAAGCCTGCCCGTTCCATCGGCTCGCAGACAAGATAGCGAATGCGCGCTTTTCCGTTTGAGGTATCGATTTCGTGTTCGCGCATCACGAAGCCGGATTCATTGGTTGAATCGTTTTTTGTTTTTTCCATAGTCATCCCTGAATCGTGCAATGAAATGTCGAGGTGGCGCAAGCCGCATGGTTTGGATTGCCGCGACAAGTGATACTGCTGGCGAATTC
>DLHY01000097.1:0-9500 GCA_002483445.1 Blastocatellia bacterium UBA7656 | reverse complement strand
TTTCTGATTTCGCCAGCAGTATCACAAGTCGCCGCACTTCAAAAGCGGTCGCTCCTCAATGCTCTGGTTGACACTCTCGCGCCGCGCACTTTACGCTATCGTTTTATCTCGCGTTGATGAAAGGCGACTGTGTATGCTCGATGTGAATTTCGTTCGCGCTAATTTCGATCTGGTCAGAAAAAAACTTGAGGATCGCGGCTTTCCTCTTCAGACGCTCGACAATTTCACCGCGCTCGATGAGCGACGCCGCTCTCTCATCCGAAAGCGCGATGACCTCAACGCCGAGCGCAACAAAGCGAGTCAGGAAATAGGCCAGTTGATGAAGTCGGGCCGCAAGGATGAAGCCGAATCCGGGCGGGCCGCGGTGCGTGACATCGGCGATCAGACCGCTCAAGCTGAATCAGAACTCGGCGCTATAGAAAATGAACTGAACTCGTTGATGACGGCTTTGCCCAATCTTCCGCACGACACCGTTCCTGTCGGAGAAGATGAAAACGCGAACCTCGAAATCAAACGATGGGGCGACCCTCCCGCTTTCGACTTCGAACCGCGCGATCACGTCGATCTCGGCGTCAGATTGGGCATCCTCGACCTTGAGCGCGCGACGAAAATTTCAGGCGCGAGGTTTTCCATCCTCACCGGCGCGGGAGCCAGGCTTGAACGCGCGCTGATAAATTTCTGCCTCGATATTCAAACTCGTCGTCACGGCTACACGGAAGTCGTCCCTCCGTTCATCGTCAACGCAAAGACCCTCTTCGGCACGGGCCAGCTTCCGAAATTCGAGGATGATCTTTTCAAACTCACTGACGAGCGCGGGTTCTATCTGATCCCGACCGCCGAAGTGCCGCTGACGAACATCTACGCCGACGAAATAATCGACGGCTCGAAGCTGCCTATAAAGATGACAGCCTACACGCCATGCTTTCGCTCTGAAGCCGGAAGCTATGGCAAAGACACGCGCGGGCTGATTCGCCAGCATCAGTTCGACAAGGTTGAACTGGTCAAGATCACTCGTCCCGAAGATTCTTACGAAGAATTGGAATCGCTCACTACGGATGCCGAAGCGGCGCTTCAAGCACTGGGCCTCGCGTATCGAAGAATAGTGTTATCGACGGGCGATATGGGATTTTCTGCGGCGAAGACTTATGACATAGAAGTATGGCTGCCGAGCCAGAACACTTATCGGGAAATTTCTTCCTGCTCGAACTGCGAATCATTTCAGGCACGTCGGGCGCAGATACGTTTTCGCCGAGACGGGAAATCCAGGCTCGAATACGCGCACACGCTCAACGGTTCAGGACTTGCGATAGGAAGAACGTGGCTGGCGATACTTGAAAACTATCAACAGGAAGACGGATCGATAAGGGTGCCTGAAGCGTTGCGACCTTTTATGGATGGAGTTGATCGGATCGGGTGAGAAAAAAATAAAGGCCGTCACAGATCAGGGCCAGAACGGGTATGAGAGGGTTCTGACTCGGTTTTCAATGCGAACCATCGGTCATCTTCTGCTCGACGGTGGTGAGGCCCGGAGCAACCGCGAAGATGATATCCGGCTCGCTTCAAAATCCAGCGCTGCCTGTGACGACCTCAAATAAATATGAAGCACCTTCCGGCGCCTCAAGCTTCCGCCCCTTTGAGTAGCATTACCCGTGCCACTGAATAAAAACCCCTGCAACCTGACCGAAACAATCGGCTTGCCTTTGACGGCGCGAAACAGCTACATCGACAAGCCTTCATTTTGACTGCTTTCCGTTGAATGCTATCGGTTGTTTTGATTTGCCGCGATCAGTGATGAGAGAAGAGAGCTATCAGGCGAGACTTGGACGCTGGAACATTTCTGGTTTCGATGGAAAAATCTTCGTTGAAGCGTTGCAAGAGAGAGTCGAGCATATCCGCGCCGCAGTAAATCAGTATGCGCTGGCCTGCGCCGAGAGATTTTATGATAGTAGGGATGAAGTCTGTGGCGCGCTCTATGGCCCGACAGGTGAGAAGGTCATAATGTGAATGATCGAACTGTTCGAAGCGCGTTCTTTCGACTTTGAAGTTTTCGAGCCGGAGCGCGTCTTTGACTTCCGCGAGGAAGAGAGATTTTTTTTGATTGCTCTCAAGAGCCGTGACCTCAGATCGGGGATTCAGCACAGCGAGCGGGAGGGCAGGGAATCCCGCGCCGCTGCCGATGTCGAGCAGGCGGCGGGCGTCGCCTGTGAGCAGGCTTCCGAAAAGCGATTCGGCGTAATGAAATCGCGCTGCCTCTTTGGGCGCGATGATCCGCGTGAGATTGATCTTCGAATTCCATTTGCAAAGCATCGCGTAATGACGGGCCAGAAGATCGATCTGCGCCGAAGAGAGCGGATCGAGGCAGAAGTCTTTTATCGATTTTTCCAGCGCGATGCGAAACTCGGTTGTTTGATCATTTTTCATGTCTGAAGCCTGCAAACACGCAAACGGTGTTGCCTGCTCGCGCTTGATAATAGAATATTGAAGCGAGCGAAAACAATTCGCTGGCACAGACTCACGATTGCCGGAGACCACTTGACGATAAAAGCAGTTTCACTCGATTTCTGGAACACGCTGTTTACGGAACCCGCCGACGGGTTCAAGTTCTATAAGGAGCGAAGGCGATTGATGCTCAGGGAAGCCGCGAGCGCGCCTCTGACCGACGAGCAGATAGAAAACGCATTCACTCGCGAATCCCGATTGCACCACACTGTATGGATCGAAGAGCATCGCACGCTTGCTGCGGGCGAACGACTGGGCCGCGTGTGCGCTTACCTCGATGTCGCGCTGCCTCGTGATGTGATGGCTCGACTCACCATATCTTTCGAGGAGGGCATACTCGAACGCCCGCCCGTATTGATCGAAGGTGTGCGCGAAGCGGTGGAGCATCTGGCCTCGCGCTACAGGCTTGGGATAATCTCTGACGTGGGTTATTCGCCCGGTCGCGTGCTGAGACGAGTGCTCAAGGACGCGGGCCTCGGCGATCTTTTCGACTCGATGATTTTTTCGGACGAAGCAGGATGCTCGAAGCCTCATCGCGAGGTCTTCGAACGCACGTCCGACGCGCTCGGCGCTGCGCCCGCCGAGATGGTTCACATAGGCGATCTTGAACACACCGACATCGTAGGCGCGAAGCGAGCGGGCTACCGCGCGATCCGATTCACGGGCGCGACGCAGATGGAAGAAGGCGAAAAGACTGTGGCCGATCACGTCACAGAAGATTTTGCCGAGGTGCCGCGCATAATCGAGATGTTAGAGGAGCGACGTAAATGAAGACAGTTGGAATTGCTGCGCACAGCGCGGAAGGCGGCGCGCTTTGTTTTCTCACCGCGTGCCGGGAAGGGGCCGTGCGCCTCGGCCCCCACATGCATCCGACCATTGTGGTAAGTGCGGTGCCTATGGGGCTGAGCATGTCGGGATGGCAGACAGGTGAATACACGACCGTCGCCAGATTTCTATCTCAGGGCGTGCAACGGGTCGCGGACGCCGGGGCTGATTTTTATATCTGCCCGGACAATACAGCCCACATCGTTCTGGAGCAGATTGCTGATGACTTGCCGATACCGGGATTGCATATCGCAGAGGTGGTTTGTCGCGAGATCACTGCACACGGATGGAAACACATAGGACTTCTCGGCACCAAATGGACAATGACTGGGCCTGTCTATGCCAGGGCGCTGGAGAAACTAAAACTGGAGCGATTGATTCCCGACGAGCCAATGAGGGAACGACTGAACGCTGCGATCTTTGACGATCTCTGTCAAGGAATCTTCAACGAGCAGACCACGGAAATGTTCATACAGGCAATAGATGACCTGAAGTCGAAGGGCGCGGAATGTGTCATTCTGGGCTGTACTGAGATCCCGCTCATTGTAACGTCAGCCAACTCGCCCCTGCCCATACTTGACTCAACGCGACTGCTTGCCAGATATGCAGTTTGCGAAGCATTGAACGAGCGACCAATCACCATCAGGGCAGGGTGGTTGCCAGTCTCGCCGTGAGGCCAGCAGCGCGAGCAACAACACCTCTAATCCTTTTCGGAGGGAGAAAAATGAAGCTCTTGAGTTTGAAGGAAGCCGAAGCCGCGACCGACCCTGATATTCGAATGCTTGTAGTGCGCTCGTCGCGTTATCGCATGTTCGGCTCGTCGGAAAGAATCCCTGATACGGAGATCGTCATCCTTGATCTGCGCGACGGAAAGCGAGACGCCGACTTCGAAGAGCGATTCCGCACGCTCGACCGTCATCCGTTCTTTCCCATCCTGCTTGCGCGAAAATTGAAAAGCAACGACGCCTGACATCCTTCTCAGTGATGATGAGCCTCTCTCTTCAACTCGTTACCACGGAGCTTCCTGCTTCAACTCATCGAGCAATCGCGCGGCTTCTTTTTGAGTGAGATCATCGCGCGACTGCCTGCCGGTTTTTTCCATCAGCAATGTGCGCTGCGCGCTGCGGTTCTTGGGTCGAAGCTCTTCGAGGAATCTCAGTATTTCGTTTTTCTGTTCATCCGTTGCGGGGACCTCCGCGCTGGCAACCGGCTTGGGCGATGCGGCTTCTTTTAACGGTGTTGATGCTCTTGGTTGCACGCTTTCTTTAGGCGGGCGATTCGCTTTTTCCATTTCCTCGCGGCTCGTAATAACTCGTTTGGCCTCGAAGCCGAGCATAGCGAGCATACGCCCGACACTGCTGCTCTCACAGTTTTCTATGTAGCTGTTGCGGTTGACATATCCTTCGCTGCGAAGCTCGAAGGCGTGTCCCGTCGCCGCAGGCACAGCATCATCAGGCGCGCGATAGCCTTCGGCGCGCATCAGTATGAATCCCCGCTCCGAATCATGTTCGACGATATGAGTAATGATCCGGCCTTCAGGGTATTTTTGATAAAACTTCTCTATGCGCTCGGCGACCGAGACATAATCCTGAAACGGATTGCCTTTTGAGGAAGGTTGCTGTGGCATGACTTATCTCCTGTTGTAAAAGTCAGGAGTCTGAAGACAGAATGTCGGGGCATCGTCGTCAATCACTCCCATTCAATGGTTGAAGGCGGCTTGGAACTGATATCGTAAACCACTCGATTCACTCCCCGCACTTCACTAACTATCCTTGAAGACATTCGCTGCAAAGCTTCCCAGTCCAATCGCGCCCAGTCCGCTGTCATTCCGTCGAGAGAATCGACGGCGCGAATCGCAATGGCGTTTTCATAAGTGCGATTGTCGCCCATCACTCCGACGGTCGATACGGGAAGCAGCACGGCGAACGCCTGCCATACCTTGTCGTAAAGATCGGCGCGGCGCAATTCCTCGATAACGATTTTGTCGGCTTCCTGAAGCAAGGCAACGCGGTCTGCGGTCACTTCTCCGAGTATCCTCACGGCAAGACCGGGGCCAGGAAACGGATGACGAGAGACGATTTCTTCAGGAAGTCCGAGCGCGCGACCTACTCTTCGCACTTCGTCTTTGAACAACTCTCTCAGAGGCTCGATCAGTTTCAGGTGCATCTTTTCAGGCAATCCGCCGACATTGTGATGCGACTTGATCACGGCTGACGGGCCTTTCACGGAAACCGATTCGATCACGTCAGGGTAGAGCGTGCCTTGAACGAGAAATTCGACCTCGCCAAGCCTGCGCGCTTCTTCCTGAAACACTTCGATGAATTCGTTGCCGATGATCTTGCGCTTGCGCTCAGGGTCGGCTACACAGGCAAGCTTAGTCAGAAATCTCTCGCCCGCGGCAACGCCCACGACGTGAAGCCCCATCTCTCGATAAGCCTCGATCACTTCTTCGAATTCGTTTTTGCGCAGGAGTCCCGTGTCTACGAATATGCAGGTCTGACGGTCGCCTATCGCGCGAGCTACCAATGCAGCGGCGACCGATGAATCGACTCCGCCCGACAGTCCGCACACTGCGCGGCCGTTGCCCACTCGTCGGCGGATATCTTCGACCGTCGTTTCGATGAAGGAAGCCATCGTCCAGTCGCAGCGCAGTTGGCAGACGCCGGTTAGAAAATTGCGAAGTATGTCTTTGCCGTAAGGTGTGTGCGCGACTTCGGGGTGAAACTGCACGCCGTAGAGATTGCGCTCGACGGATTCGACCGCGCCTATCGCGGCGTCGGTTGCGGCTGTGATGGTGAAGCCTTCGGGCGGGCGCGAGAGGTAATCGCCGTGGCTCATCCACGCTTTCATCGGAGACGGCACGCCTGCGAGGAGTCGGCTCTCGGCTATGGTTTTGACTTCCGAATAACCATACTCGCGGCGCGAAGATGGCTTGACCTCGCCGCCGAGAAAGTAAGCGAGCAACTGCGCGCCGTAGCAAATCCCTAAGACAGGCACGCCCATATCGAGCGTGCCGGGGTCAGGATGCGGAGCGCCTTCTTCGTAGACTGAAGCGGGGCCGCCGGAAAGGATCAGGCCGCGAGGATTTTTGCGTTTGATTTCTTCGACGGAAGTGTTGAATGGAACTATCTCGGAGTAGACGCCAAGCTCGCGCACGCGCCGCGCGATGAGTTGAGTATACTGTCCGCCGAAATCGAGGATGATGACTGTTTCGTGGTTGGGGACCATAGTTTGAGCAACGATTATACGGACGCCCGCGCGCGAGTGTAAAGCGCGCGCTCACGCGAATGCAGCGAGACCGGTTGATTTCTTTGCTGCATTCGTGTGAGCAGGCAAATTTGTTTTCAGAAAGCTGACTGCTTTATGGTGAAAACTTTTCCGGCAATCGTCATCGTCCCCGTTCGCGTCGTTCCTGTGGTATTGACTGAAACTGTGTAGCTCACCGCTCCATTGCCGCTCCCCGATGCGCCTCCGGTAATGGTGATCCACGAAGCATTGCTCACAGCAGTCCACGCGCAGCCCGCCGGAGCCGTTACGCTGACTGTGCTGTTGCCGCCGCTGCGCCCGAATACCTTGTTCACCGGATTGAGCATGTAATTGCAGGCAGACGCATCCTGTATCACGGTGAAAGTCTGACCCGCGATGGTCATCGTCCCAGTGCGAACGCTGGGCGAAGTGTTGACCACAACCGTGAAACTCACCATCCCGCTCCCCGTGCCGCTCGCGCCTGCGGTGATCATGATGAAGCCTGCATTGCTCACCGCAGTCCACGCGCAGCCCTGAGTGGTCGTCACATTCACCGTTCCGCTGCCGCCGCCTGTTGTGAAATTCTGGCTCGTCGGATTGATCGAAAACGAGCAACCGCCGCCGCCCGGCGCTGCTGCCTGATTGACGGTGAAAGTCTGACCCGCGATGGTCATCGTGCCGCTGCGGGAACTCGACGAAGTGTTGACCGCGACCGAATAGCTCACCGCTCCGTTGCCGCTGCCCGATGCGCCTCCGGTGATCATAATGAAGCCTGCATTGCTCACCGCAGTCCACGCGCAGCCCTGAGTGGTCGTCACATTCACCGTTCCGCCGCCGCCGGTTGAAGCGAATGATTGAGATGTCGGACTGATCGAGTAATTACACGTCGCGCCCGCCTGCACGACTGTGTGCTGCTTGCCCCCGATCAGGATGATGCCCGTTCGCGGGGATGTGCTGGCGTTGGTTGCAACGGCGTACTTGAGCGTCTTGCTCCCCGGCCCGTTCCCGCCCGATGTGATGCTGATCCATGAAGCGAGGCTCTGCGCCGACCAGTTGCAATTCAACGGCGCAGTGACGGTCACTGTCGCGCTCGCGCCTGTTGAGCCTACCGACCTGCTCTGCGGTGTTATCCCGGTTATGCACGACGCTCCGGCCTGACTGACGGTGAAAGTCTGACCGGCGATGATGATCGCGCCTGAGCGAAGCGATGAAGTGGTGTTGGCGGCCACTGAATAATTCACTGCTCCGTTGCCGCTGCCCGATGCGCCTCCGGTGACAGTGATCCACGAAGCGTTGCTCGTTGCAGTCCAGTTGCATCCTGCGCCCGCGCTCACCGTCACCATTCCCGATCCGCCGCTCGATTCATAACTCGCCTCGGTCGGCGTGATCATAAACGAGCAACTCGCCGCCGCCTGATTGACCGTGTGCGTCTGACCTGCGATGGTGATCGTCCCTGTGCGCGGAGAGGCTGACGGGTTGGCCATGACCGAATAACTCACCGTGCCGCTTCCTACTCCGCTGGCTCCGCCAGTGACGCTGATCCACGGAGCATTGCTCGTTGCCGTCCAGTTGCACCCCGCCTGCGTAGTCACCGACACGCCGCCCGTTCCGCCTCCCGATCCGAAAGACCGGCTCAACGGATCGATGGTAAACGAGCAGGTCGGCGGCGATGTGTTGGTAAACCTGTGAACAGTTCCTCCTAGTCCGACGACATAAAGCTCGCCCGCTTCGTCTTCGCCGAAAGAGGAAATGTTGATCGCGGTGTCCATTAATAAGCTCTGCGCGCCGCCTTCGAATTTGAATATCTCGCCTGTGCAGAAATCGCCGAAGAGGTAGGTTCCCGGATTGAAAGCCCCCTGCGATCCGCGATAGACATAGCCGCCGGTTATCGAGCATCGCCCTCCCGCGTGCGAGTATTCGGTTATGGGAAAGATAAAATTCGACGGATTGCAAAGCGGAGGATCGAGGCCCGTGCATAGAGTGCCTTCGTAAACGCGCCAGCCGTAGTTGCCGCCGAGCGTGACTATGTCGACTTCTTCGCGCGCCCCCTGTCCGACATCGCCGACGTAAAGCTGGCCCGTCGAGCGGTCGAATGAAAATCGCCATGGGTTTCTAAGGCCGACCGCGTATATCTCGTCCGCGCCAGGAGTCGCTCCGAAGAAAGGATTGGTCGGAGGAGAAGAATACGGGACAGGGCCGTTCGGAATATCGATATTGATGCGAAGGATTTTGCCGAGCAGATCGTTTATGTTCTGCGCGCGATTTCCCGGATCGTTGGCCGAGCCGCCATCGCCCATCGCGATGTAAAGCATTCCATCAGGGCCGAAGTCCATCATCCCGCCATTGTGATTCGAGAACGGCTGAGAGATTGTCAGCAGGATGATTTCGGCGAGGTCTGCGACGTTCGGATTCGATATGGATGCGTGGTATTCGGCTATGACCGTCGCGCCGTCTGTCTGCCGGGTATAGTTGACGAAGAACCGGCGATTGGTTTCGTACTGCGGGTGAAATGCAAGCCCGAGCAGGCCGCGCTCTCCGCCCGAAAGGATTTTCGATGTGATGTTCAAAAAGACGGTCGGCGTGGTCGAGCCGGGCTGAACCACTTTGATGATGCCTGCCTGCTCGATCACGAACAATCGATTGGTGCCGTCACGGGCGCTCGTTATAAAAATCGGACTCGTAAGGCCCGAAAGGAACGGGTCAAGCTCAAGGGCAGCAGTCGAAAACTGCCCGCCTGTTGCGATGGCTCGATGTGGGGTTGAATAGATTGTGAATAAAATCGCCGCGAATAAAATAAGCGATGCCAGCAGTCTTCTCATAACTTATCCTCCTGGGCGGGCAAATTTTCAACTCTGTGGGGGAGAGTTTGCTTTCGGGGACAGAAGAGGAGGGCTTACGAGTGATCGGTGAGGAGTCGGTGATGTAGAACA
>DLHY01000170.1 GCA_002483445.1 Blastocatellia bacterium UBA7656 | reverse complement strand
ACATCGAACATAGTTGCTCTGCGGTTTATACCCCTCTCGCTGTCGATACATTCGAAGCCCTCTGTAGCGCCCACAAAATCCAGTGGCATTAGAAGAATTTAAGAATCGGCATCGCTGTGAAAATGTTTGTGGCGCTGTCTTTTTTCCTGCCGTGTGCCAGCCGTCACGCCGAGCCGTGACTGCCTGCACTGATGTTATTTTGAAAAAGTTCTAAATTCCATGTGTCAACGCATCTGAAAGCGCGAAGCGCGCTTGAAGCCTCTTCTGTGTGGAGCAGAATTTGTGCGGGCAAGGCTTCTGCCCTGCGCAACGATCTGCTTCACTTCTCCTGCCACGGGATTCAGGGGATATGGCCTGTGGCAGGTTTTTTCTCCCGACTCTCGCATTGCGCAAATCCACCCTTGTTTCGGGGCTTTTTCCTCATCCGTTGAAATCCTCTGCCCGGAAACCTATTGCCTTGAGCGGCACGATCATTGCACATTACACTGTTGATTATCATTATGCCATAAGAGAGGTTTCCCTATGTCAGACAAAATGAAAATCCTGATTGCTTATGACGGATCGACTTGCGCAGACACGGCTCTGCAAGAGCTTGCCAGAGCGGGCCTGCCCCGTGAATGCGAAGCGACGGTGCTGACGGTGGCTGATATCATCGTGCCTCCTCCTGCTCCGCCTGTTCCCGGAATGGGCCCTGCCGCGCTCTCCGTTCCGACTCCTGCTGTTGCGCGAGAATGGAGGGAGCGGGCCTTCCGCGCCGTCGATGACGCTTACTCATTGGCGTTTCAGGCCGCTGAGGTCATTCGCCACAAGTTCCCCGAATGGACGGTGACCCCGGCCTCCGAAGGCGATTCGCCCGCATGGTCAATAATCAAAAAAGCGGAAGACACATCTGCGGATTTGATCATAGTCGGCTCTCACGGTCGAGGCGCGTTTGGCAGATTCCTCCTCGGAAGCGTGTCGCAAAAGGTAGTCAGCGACGCCCCTTGCTCAGTCCGCATCGCTCGCGGGCAGACGGTCAAGGATGATGCGCCCGCGCGAATCCTCATCGGCATAGACGGCTCGCCGGGATCGGAAGCCGCCGTTCGAGCCATCGCGCGAAGAAACTGGCCTGAGAAGAGCGAAGCCCTGTTGGCCGCCGCCATACCGACCCTGATGGTGCCAGCTATCGAACTGAACGAGGAGATGTTCAAGGACGAAGAAGTATTTCTGCAAAGCACGCTGGACAGACTCGCAGAGCCGCTGCGCGAAGCGGGCCTTTTGGTTTCTTCGCTCATCAAAGAAGGCGATCCCAAACGGCTGCTCATCGAAGAAGCTGAGAGATGGAAAGCGGAGGCGATCTTCGTCGGCGCGCGGGGATTGAGGCGAATCGAGCGATTCCTCATCGGCAGCGTGTCTTATACGATTGCTGCGCGGGCGCACTGCTCAGTCGAGGTTGTGAGGGAGTGATGAACTGGCGAGTTATGCTCACGACATTCGGCGTGATCTTTCTGGCCGAGATGGGCGACAAGACTCAGCTTGCCGCTATGACGCTGGCCTCGCAGACCGGCAAACCGTGGGCGGTGCTTGCGGGCGCGATACTGGCTCTGGCAGCCGTTTCTGCGGTCGGCGTCGCGGTCGGCTCGGCGCTCGGCCATTACCTGCCGCTTCAATGGATCAAGCGCGCTGCCGGAGCCGCCTTCATCATCATCGGCGCGCTCATTTTGTTCGAGAAGCTCTGATATGACTTCACCCCTTCAAAAAGAAATCGTCGTCGAGTTCGAACACGTCTCGTTGAGCTTCGACCAGGTGCGCGCGATTGACGATGTGAGTTTCACTCTTGAGCGCGGCCAGATGACGATCATCACAGGAGATTCCGGCTCAGGCAAAAGCGTTCTGCTCCGTCTGGCCATCGGACTTCTTCAACCTGACAGCGGAAAGATACGGATCGAAGGGCAGGAAGTGGAGAAGATGACCGAGACCGAATTGCTCCGCCTGCGCAGCCGGATTATGGGACTGGTCTTTCAGGAGGACGCGCTTTTTACAGGGCTGTCGGTTTATGACAACACCGCTTATCGATTGGTGGAACACGAATGGGCGGAAGCGGATATCGAAAAAGCTGTCACCGAAATTCTGCGCTTCGTCGGGCTGGAAAAAGATGTGGAGAAACTGCCCGAAGAGTTATCCATCGGAATGCGCAAGAGGCTTGAGCTTGCGCGCGCTCTGGTGGGCTGGCCTTCGATCATGTTGTTTGACGAGCCGACGAGCGGGCTCGATCCTATCAACGCGCGACAGATACTCGATCTCATCATTCGCGCCCGCGATATCTATGGCGTCTCGTCTCTTCTCGTCACCAAAGAGCTTAATCAGATTCCTCATCTCGTGAAGTTTTTTGCCGCAAGGGATGAACGGGGCGCGGTCAGAATTTCCGGCCGCCTGCCACAGGAGGCGACGAGCATTAAGGTAATGGTACTGGAAAAGGGACGCATCGCCTTCGAGGGCAGTTACGCGGAATTTGAGAAGAGCCAGCTTGCCGCCGTAAAGCATCTCACAGACCCGGAATCCGGCATTGGCAAAAGCGACTCTTTCATCAGCGATCCCTGGGGCAGAGAGTTGCCGCCCGAAGAAAAACTTTTGTAGATAAACTGCCCTCTCGCCAGTTCCTCGCAGACTCTGCTTTCCTGCCCTTGCCACCACCCGCGCTTGAATGATTTGATTGACGACTCAAATGGAACTCACTCTGCTTTTCAGGCAACTGGGAATCGCGCTCGGATTGGGGCTGCTCGTGGGATTGCAGCGCGAGCATTCGGCTTCGGCCATCGCCGGTATTCGCACCTTTCCGCTCGTCACCATATTCGGCGCGCTGTCGGCTCTGCTCGCGCAATCGTTCGGCGGATGGGTGGTCGCCGCCGGATTCGTCTCCGTCTCAGCCGTCATCGTTATAGGCAACGTCGCCAAGTTTCGCGCCGGCCCCGCCGATCCGGGGCTTACGACTGAAGCAGCTATGCTGTTGATGTACGGCGTCGGCGCTTATACGGTCGTCGGTCACGAAGCTATAGCCATCGCCATAGGCGCGGTCGCGGCGGCGCTGCTGCAATACAAAGGTCAGTTGCACGGAATTGCGAAAAAACTAGGCGACGAAGACCTTCGCGCCATCATGCAGTTCGCCCTGATCTCGTTCGTCATACTTCCCGTCCTGCCCGATAAAACTTATGGTCCTTATTCGGTTTTGAACCCGCGACAAATCTGGTGGATGGTCGTGCTGATCGTGGGATTGAGTCTGGCCGGTTACATCGCATACAAATTTCTCGGCGAGAATGCGGGCGTGCTGCTCGGCGGCGCTTTGGGCGGAGCCATCTCCTCGACCGCCACTACCGTGAGCTATTCGCGTCGGGCGGCCAGCGCGCCGGAGACAAGTCGTCTGGCTGCCATCGTGATTATGACCGCTTCGACCGTCGTATTCGCGCGAGTGCTGCTTGAGATAGCCGTCGTCGCTCCGGGTTTTCTTTCCGAAGCGGCCCCGCCCATAATCGCCATGCTCATACTGTTCATCTTCTTCTGCGCTCTCGCGTGGCTTCGCGGGCGGGAAGAGCAAACCTCCATGCCTGAGCAGCAGAATCCTTCAGAGTTGAAAACCGCTCTGGTGTTCGCGCTCATTTACGCAATCGTGCTTGTTGCGATAGCAGGGGCTAAAGATCAGTTCGGCAGTCGCGGGCTTTATATCGTCGCCGCTCTTTCGGGATTGACCGACGTCGATGCGATAACTCTATCGACTGCCCAACTCGTCAACACAGGCACAGTTGAGTCCGATCAGGGATGGCGAATAATTCTACTGGCTTTGATTTCGAATGTATTGTTCAAGGGCGCGACCGTTGCGATGATCGGACACCGATTATTGTTTTCGAAGATCGTATGGTATTACGCCATTTCGATAGCCGCGGGCTTGCTGCTCATTTTATTGTGGCCGTGATGCTCTTGCCTTTTCATCGAATCACTTCGACAGAGCATGGCGCGTGCATAGCCACGGCTTCGGAAACGCTGCCCTGAAGCGCGAGGTCGAATCCCCGCCGCCCATGCGAGCCGACGACTACCATATCGGCATTCCAGCGACGAGCCTCTTCGATGATTTTCGATTTTGGGTCTCCGGCCATCACGCTTCCTGTCGCCGAGAGAGTCACGCTTGTGAGCATTTCAACCGCCTCGTTGACGGCTTCTCTCGCCTCGTTTGTCATTCGCTCTTCGATATGCTCCATCACCTGCTGGTTGAAAAACCATGCGATCTCAGGGAAAACGCGATCAGCGACGCTGATGACTTTGAACTCGCAGCCTTCGGGCCAGGGCCGCGTGGCGATGGATCGCACTGCGGCGACAGAGGAGTTCGATCCATCGGTCGCTATCAGTATTCGCATGGGGCGATCATCGTCCGTCTGAGGGCGGACGATTTCGACCGAACAGGGAGCGTTTCTCAAAACATTCGTGGCGACGCTGCCGAGCAGAAAATCGGTCAAAGATCGGTATCCCTGCGCGCCTATGATGATCAGGTCGGCGGGCCATTGCCTCGCAACTTCGATTATGCTCGTTCGCGGGTAGCCATCGATTATTTCGCCTTTGGCTTCAATCCCCGAAGAAGAAAGTCGATGCGCGGCAGCTTTGACCATGCCGAGAGCCGCTTCGCTCTGGCTTTCGGCGAACGCAGCGACATCGACGAAATCCGAACTGATCGCCCGCGAGTCGATCACGTTCAACACACACACTGAAGTTCCGACGGGCCAGGGTCGTCGGGCGACCTGGTCTATCACGATGTCCCCGACAGGCGAGCTATCGATTGCGACAAGCACTTTCATAAACATCCCTCAAATAAAAAATGAGCAATGATTATGCCGCGAAAAAATGCAACGCTGTCATCACCCGAAGGCGGAAAAGATTGACCGGATGCGCAAAGTTACGCTCGCCGTGCGCGAAAAAGCGCAGCCCGCTTCACTTCGATTTTCTCAGCACGATCAGAGTGACTTCGGCAGCGGCGCGATAGCGCACAGGGGCCAGCGTCAGCCCAAGCCCGTTCGTAACGCTGACCATCATCTGTCCGACTCGGTAGAAGCCTGAGACATAATCGGTTTCGAAGGAAGAGGGCGTGAGCAGAAAAAAGGGGAAGGGCAGAACTATCTGCCCGCCGTGAGTGTGTCCGGCTGTCACCAGATCATAATCGTTTTCGACTGCGTGTTTGACGATTTCGAAGCTGGGCTGGTGAGTGAGCAGAATATTGATCGGCCCGCGCGGGCGTTGCTGCTCGACGGTTCGGAGCGCGACTTCCGATGGGCGAGTGCGATAGACATTCGTCAGGCCGGTGAGAGAGATGAAAGCAGAATCGACAGGCACAAGTGTCGCTACGTTGTTGAGAACCGTTACGCCGTTTTTTTCAAGGCTGGCGGTGACGAGCCTGCTGTCGGAAAAATAATCGTGGTCTCCGAGGCAGGCGTATATGCCGCGCTTCGCTTTCATACGTCCCATGGCTGCTGCGCCTGTTTCGATATGATCCAGCCCTGAAGTGACGAGGTCGCCTCCGAAGAGGATCAAATCGGCGTCGAGTCGGTTGACCTCATCGATGAAGCGATCTAGTTTGCTTCCGTTCGTGCGACCATCGGCCTGAAGGTCTGCAATCTGAACTATGCGAAAGCCGTCAAGCTCGGCGGGAAGACTCGCGACGGGCAACTCGGTTTCGCGTGTGCTGACGGTGAAGGTGTCTGTGTAGATGCGAATCGCAGTGTATAGAGTTCCGGCAGAAAGAATCGCGATCACTATCCACGCATTCCATTTGAGCCACTTCTCTTTGTGCTTTCGATAAAGAGGAAAGAGAAGAAGTCTGATCGCGTCGGAGACTATGAATAACATCGCCGCCTGAAATGCCATGATGACTCCGATCCAGTAAGGGTATGTTATGAGAGCATCGAGCAGAAGGTTCGCGTGTTGAAAGCGACGACTCACGCCATCGAAGTTAAGCCAGTGGCTGCCGATCATCGCAACAGGATAAAGAACGATCCACACCCAGATGGCGGCGGCGGTTATTCGAGATCGCTTCTTTGACCATCCGGCGATGATAGTGATTGCTCTTGATGCTTTGAAGGCGACATAGAATTGAAGCACGATGGCGACGAGCGTTATATACATCAGCATTCGCAGCGACCAGGGCATTCCACACCTCCTGAATTTAATGTATACCAGCCTGGGGGCGCGCGCTTCCAGCGTGCAAGGCTTGAGGTGTCGACTTATACTCGAATGCGTGAGGTTGGCAGGCAAGATGCCTGCGCTCCCAGGGCTTTGCAAGCCTCGAACAATCTGTTGAATGATTCGAGCGCGCTGGTGTATATTGAGCTTGCTCAGGCGCGGCATTCAAAACGCGCCCGACATATAAGCCTATGATTGTTACTCGCTAATTGAGTTGCTGAGACAGCGCGCGGCGCAACAGCCTAAGTGTCTTCGAATGCAGCAACTCATCCTCCTGAAAGTTTTTCTCATTCATCATCAAACGGAACAGAGCGCGATCGCTCTTTCCACATCAACAAGGATTTTGGTAGCGCAATGCGGTCAGATTGCGCGCCCTGAAAGTATGAAATTTGGAGGCACGCAAGCTAACAGCCTGCGCCACTTTTCCGGGGAGAAATGGAAATGAGTAACGATCAGAGTTATTGTCATTCAGGCGAAGTGATAACGCCGCTTGAGACTTTCGGCTGGAACGGATTTTTTGAAGCGCAATTCAGAAGCCTCTCGGCCGAGGGCTGCCCCGCGAGGATCGCCTCGGACTACGGGCAGGCTTACAGGCTCTACACCGAGCATGGGGAGATGCGCGGCGAAATCGCCGGTCGTTTGCGACATCAATCCGCAGACCATCACAGTCTGCCTGCGGCCGGCGACTGGGTTATAATTCGGCCTCTGCTCGATGAAGGCAAGGCTGTCATCAATGAAGTGCTTCCGAGGCGAAGCAAATTTTCGCGAAAAGCGGCTGGCATCCGAGTATCTGAGCAGATCGTTGCCGCAAACATCGACACGGTCTTCGTGGTCACGTCGCTCAACCAGGATTTCAACCTCCGTCGCATAGAACGATATGTGACCGCCGTGTGGGACAGCGGGGCAAGCCCTGTCGTCATACTGAGCAAGTCCGATCTGTGCGCGGATGTCGAAGAGAAGATCAGGGAAGTTGAGTCGGTAGCGTTCGGAGTTTCTGTCCATGCCGTCAGCGCCGTCGCGGGAGACGGACTCGACGCGCTCGATGGTTATTTCGGTGTGGGAAAAACAGTCGCGCTGATCGGATCATCGGGCGTGGGAAAATCGACTTTGATAAACAGGTTGACGGGCGATGATTCTCGATTCGTGCTAGAGATACGCGAGAGCGATGATCGAGGCAGACACGCGACGGCCACCCGCGATCTGATTCTTTTGCCCCGTGGCGGGCTGATACTCGACACGCCCGGTATGCGCGAACTTCAACTCTGGGACTCAGGCGAAGGGCTTGGCGAAACATTCGATGATGTCGAAGGCTTCGCCGAAGGGTGCTACTTCGCCGATTGCAGTCATCGCCGTGAGCCGGATTGCGCGGTCAGAGACGCGATTGAAAAAGGGCTTCTCGATCCGCGCAGGCTCGAAAGTTTCGAGAAGCTGCAACGTGAAGCTCGCTTCTTCGAGATGCGGCGCGAGATCGGAGCCCGTCGCGCTGAGAAGAAGCGATGGAAGGACGCTATCGAAGTACAAAGGACGAAAATGAATCGGAGAGGAGGTTATTAGAAATGCTGTTCATCGATGAAGAAATGGCGCGGCGATTGGAATGGGCTGAATCGCGCGGCGGGTTTGAAACCGCGCAGGCTATGGCGCGATTTCGCCCTGAAATGAAGGCGGCGGCTTTACAGATTGCCGGAGGGACGGCTGTTTATTGCGGCGTCGGCTCGCCGCTCACACAGGTTCTCGGCCCAGGTATGGAGGGCCGGGTGACGGAATCAGAAGTTGACGAGATGGAAGAGTTCTTTCGCTCACGCGGGTCGATTTCGCGTGTGGTGATGTGTCCGTTCGCGGATGCGTCATTGCTCGCGGCTATGAACCAGAGAGGGTATCGCGTGGCCGAATTCGAAAACACTCTTGCGCGCTCGCTCGACGATTATGAGCCGTCAATCGCTCCATACCCGGTTGAAGTGAGAAGAGTGGGGAAGGGAGATTTCGACACGTGGGCGCGCGCTATTGCTAAGGGCTTTGCGGGAGAGGAGGAGCCGTCGCCAATGTTGAGCGACTTCGGCGGGATGATGTCGTGTTTCAGGGATGCAGTTTGCTTTATGGCTGTGATCGATGGCGAGGTCATTGGCGGCGGCACTTTGATTTTTCACGATGAAGTTGCGGCTCTCTCAGGCGCGGGCATAGTGATGAAGTTTCGCAATCGCGGCGCGCAGACCGCTCTGCTTCGAGCGCGGCTCGATTTCGCGGCCTCTCGCGGGTCGAAGCTTGCGATGGTCAGCACCGCTCCCGGCACAGTCTCTCAACGCAATGCCGAACGTCAGGGCTTTCGCATCGCTTACACCAGAGTCGCCTTTCATCGCCAGTGGAGTTAAGTGACGCATCGTTGAGATTGCGAGGCTGTGCTATGATTTAAGGCGCAACACCGCGCGGGTGACGCGGCATCAAAGCGTTTGATTGGTGATTATGTCTAAGAAGGTTAAATTCCTGATGACCTTTCGGGCGCGGCTGATGTTGCTGCTGACATCTTTTCTGCTGCTTACCTTCGTCGTCGTCTTCCTGCTTGACAGGTGGGCCAACAAACAATCCGATGAGGCCATCGAAGCGCAGAACCGTCAGATCAGAGCAGCCGTCAACAGCGGATACGGCGATATAGCGAGGGCGAACACGATAGCGATTCAGAGTCTCACAAGCGAGAGGTTTCTTTACGAAGAAGTTTCTCGAAGCCAGTTGCCCCCTACGGTTGGAAACATCCTCATCACTGATCGCGAAGGACATGTGAAGGACAGCACCGACCCCGATATGGTCGGCCAGTTCATCGCGCTGCCAGATAAGGAAACTCCGCAGGACAGGCCGGAAGACCCTGTGCTGCATAAGTACGAAGATGACCCGGATATTCCTCGGACGTATTTTCATCCCATCACTACCACGAAAGGATTGCACTGGATCATCATCATCACCTCGCAGCAGCCTATAGTGAAAGAGATCGAAGCGGCTTCACAAATGCTGTCGGACAAAAAGCGCGAACTGTCGAATTACCGTCTGGCTGCAACTACCGGGTTGTTACTGCTGGCGCTGGCTGTGGTGGTGACGGTCGGGTGGAGATTCTCGCGCCCGATTGATGAGCTTGCCCAGGCTGCTCGCCGGGTCGCCGATGGCGAGTACGATTTTCGAATAAATATCCGCAGACCTGATGAGGTCGGGCAGCTTGCCTCGACCTTCAACGATATGATCGGGGGCCTCAAGGTCAAACATGAGCTTGAGGAAAAACTCAATCAGGCGGAGCGCGCGGCGGTCATCGGTAGACTGACTCAGGCCGTCGCTCACGAGGTTCGCAATCCGCTCAACGTCATCAACCTTTCAATCGATCACGTCAGCAGCAAGTACGCGCCCGAAGATGAAAAAAGACGCGGGCAGTTTACATCCATCCTTTCCTCGATCAAGGACGAGATAGCGAGGCTCAAGTACCTTGTCAACGATCTCCTCAACTATGGCCGCCCGTCTCAGATGGCCTTCAAACCGCTCGACGTGCGCGAGCTTGTCGAGGAAACTGTCACTCTGGTTCGCGCCCAGGCCGACGCTCAGGGCATAAGCCTCGATGTCGAGTATACCGAGCAGAATACTGAAGTCATGGGAGACCGCGAACGATTGAAATCCTGCCTGACGAATATAGTCATCAACGCGCTTCAGGCCATGCCGCAGGGCGGAAGCCTTGCCACGAACCTGTACCGCATCGATGGGTGGGTCGAGATAAAAATAACCGATACGGGCGTGGGCATCAGCGATGAAGCCATACAAAAAATATTCGAGCCGTATTTCTCCACTCGTGTATCAGGCTTCGGGCTTGGGCTGGCCGTCACTCGCAGCATAATCGAAGATCATCGCGGAAGCATCGTCGTAAACAGCAAACTCGGACACGGCACTACCTTCATAGTCAAGCTGCCGGTCGCCTCCGATTTGCAAAAAGGCAAAATCAGCGAAGGGCTGAACTGAAAACCGGGAGTGAAACAGGATGACAAGGAACAAGATTCTTGTTGTGGATGATGAGGCCAATCAACGGCAGATATATAAACTCATTCTCGAAGACGACGGCCACGAAGTCACAACCGCGCAAAGCGGCGAACAGGCTTTAAGGTTTGCCAGCGAGGCGGGCTTCGATCTCGTTCTGACGGATTACAAGATGACCGGCATGGACGGGCTGACGCTTCTCGGCGAACTGCTCAAACAAGACCCTTCGCTCATCGTCATCATGATGACCGCGCACGGCTCGGTCGAATCGGTCAAGGAAGCCCTGCGCGGCGGCGCGTTCGATTATCTGGAAAAGCCCATAGACCGCGATCAGTTGCTCAAAGCTGTCGAGAGCGCGCTCTCGCGCCTGCGCTCAATCGATGACGAGATAAAAGGCGACTCCGACGAGATGGAGCGGGTCAAGAAGATGATCCTCAAAGTCGCGGGATCTTCCTCGACCGTCCTGATCAGGGGAGAGTCAGGCGTTGGGAAGGAACTCGTCGCCCGCGCCATTCACCGCGCAAGCCCTCGCGTCGGTCAGATATTTCAGGCAGTCAACTGCGCAGCCATAAATGAAAACCTGCTGGAATCGGAACTCTTCGGCCATGAGAAAGGATCGTTTACCGGAGCGCACACGCAGAAGAAAGGCCAGTTCGAAATAGCTGATCGCGGGACGCTCTTTCTCGACGAGATAGGCGATTTGAACATCGCCATGCAGGCCAAGCTTCTCCGCACGCTTCAGGAGAAAGAGGTTCTGCGAGTGGGCGGATCGCGTCCTATCAAGGTCGATGTGAGAGTGATTGCGGCGACCAACCGCGACCTTGAAGCGATGGTCAAGGACTCTCGATTTCGCGAAGACCTCTACTATCGCCTCAATATCATCCCCATAACCATCCCGCCGCTGAGGAATCGCCGAGACGACATAGTGAATCTGATCGATTATTTCATCGCGAAGCACAGCCACAATTCCCAACGCCATATCAAAGGGCTGACAGCTTCGGCGCGAAACCTGATCATGAATTACTCGTGGCCGGGAAATGTGCGTCAACTTGAATCGGCCATAGAGCGGGCGATGTTGCTGTGCGAAGGCGATATGATCGATGTGGAGGATTTGCCCGTAGAGATTCGTCAGGAGGGGACGCCCGCGGCGGCATTTAATTTCAAGCTCCCGCCTGAAGGGATTTCCTTCGAAGACCTTGAGCATTCCCTGATCACGCAGGCGATGGAGCAAACCAACTGGAACATCACGCGGGCGGCCAAGCTTCTGGGGCTTTCATTCCGCACGCTTCAATATCGGCTTGAAAAATTCGGCATCAAACGGCCCGTCAAAGAGCCTTGAAAAACACAACTGCACCTAACCGGACGCGCCGATCAGGTTTTCGGCCCGATAAGTTTTGATCAAATCAGAAGGCGTTACTTGCTCACGGCAAGGCTCACGGCTGACTCCGATCCGGCTGCGACCTGTTCAGTCTTTGATGCCAGAGCCGAAGTTTTGATCGGCTGGGCTTTCATCGATGACCTCACACTCACGGATGAGGACGTGAGCGTGTGGCTGTCAGGCACTGTTTCGTTGTGAAGCTCGCGCGCTGCGCGCTCGGCTCCGCATTCATAGCAAACCTGAACCAGCCGGTTGTCCGCAGACCTGTGGGGAGTGCACCAATAATGTCTCCTGGTCAGTCGGCAGAAAAAGGACATTCCCTGATCCCCTGTTGATTTTTAATTTTGGCTGACTTCGTTGATGCCCTTACTGCGGCATTTCACACAAGCTCGACCGGAAAAACGCTGCCCGCAACCCGATCACTGATCTAATTTGGTCAAGCCTGGGGGGCGTTGAGTCAGAACGGGCGAAGTATATTCAAGAAGGGCAGTGAAATGCAAGGGTTATTTCACTTAGAGGCTTTTTGCGGGAAATGTCTCACTTCTCGCCCACCAGTCTGATGGCGCGATCATAATCCTGGGGCGTATTGATGTTCTCAAAAAACAATTCTGAATGCGGGAGATGTCGCACCTCTTCGAATTCGACAAATCGCGCATTGATCCTGTCGAAGAGCCGCGCTGTCTTGAGATCGCCTCTCTCTATCAAACGACAAACCGCGCTCATCGCTCCGGTCGAATACACGGCGCAAAGAGGCTCAAGCCTTCTCTCTTTGTCGAGCGGAACCACCGCGTCATATATTTCAGCCTGATCGATGAGGAACGCGAATAACTCTGATGTGACGAAAGGCATGTCGCAGCCTGCGAGCGCGACTCTCGGCGCTGCGGTGTTTGCGAGCGCCGTGCGAATCGCTTCCATCGGGCCGTACCCCTGATGCGTGTCCGAAAAAACAGGAAGCCCGAATTTCTCATAGAGAGGATCGTTAGCAATGATGGAGACCGATGAGGTGACAGGGCGAAGCGCAGCGATGACGCGCTCGATCAAAGTCTCGTCGCCGAGCTTGAGCAGAGCTTTGTCCCTGTGCATTCTCGAACTGCGCCCGCCTGCGGTGACGAATCCTGCGGTTTTCATCCGGCTTTGATTTTAGACGCTCGCCTTGCAATAGTCGATCATCAGGCAAGCGAATCAACACATCCATGAAAAGAGTGACAGTAAAGTTTTACCTTCACCATCACTCATCGCTTCAAAAACTCGCTGCGTTCAGTTATTGCAACTGCTATCAGAAATATTGCTGTCAGTTATCGTAGAAGTTCTGCCGGTGGACTCAATCCAAATCAGAGCTTTTGCCTTGCGCGTGCAGGTATTGATCTCGACAGAAACGCGCCGATCCGGGCGTTTGGGGTCTCCCACGTCTGTCAGCTTTACCTTGCAACCATTGAATATCAGTCTGCTATGCTCTGACCCTTCCAGCGTGACGCCTTTTCTCGTGTCTCTGAATACGTAGTCTCCGCCGTCTATAGACAAGGAGCATCCGTTCGAGTCGCCTTCGAGACAGAACCCATCGAATCTTATGCGCGCGTTTTCTTCTGAATCAGACGGATCATCTTCGTCTTTGAACAAAGGGCGTTCGTTGTCGGCGGCGTCTTTGTCGTTGACAGAGAACGACTCGCCTGTGGCGAAAACCTCGCACACGGCGCTCGCAACTTTATCGCAAAGACTATAGCTGACGTAAACTCTGCGATCCGAACGCTTTGAACTCCGCCCGCTGTCTTGCAACTCAATCGTGCAGGAATTGACTGTCAACTTTCCTTTTCCTGAAAAAAAGCTCTGCTTTCTGCCATTGAAAAACAGATAATCTCCTGTCACTAAATTGACGAAGAGATTGTCTCCCGTCGCATCGTCCTTGAGGCGCAGGTCGAAGTCGCTTGCTGAAGCCCGCAGCCAGCCCATCGAGAGAATGGCAACCGCAACAAGAGCGATCAGGCACTTGCGCGGCGCTCGCGAGTTCGAAACAACTTCGCGGCTGTTCAGGATCGATTTTGAGGCCATAGTTGGAGGCACATTCAATCTTCTTTTCACTGAGATACTCATAGATTCACCCTCCCCACACTTTGTAGCTTTTCATCAGCGTCACCTGTCAAAGACTTTGACAAATATTTACTGCCTTCAATTCTTCATGCGGAAAAGAGAAGAGAAAAGGCTCACGCCTATAAAAATATTTTGAGAAAAAGTTTCAGCCTTAGCTTCGCAGATGAGTGCCTGTTGTCGTGTGATCGTGCTAGTATGATCGGCTCATTTCGAATGCGGAGTGCGGAATGAAAACCCCGCATTTCGCATTTGACTCAATCGATTCAAGAGAGCGAGAGATGAACGAAACCCAGTATCTGCTTTCGATTTTCCAACAGACTGGCGCATTGCTCGAAGGTCATTTTCAACTCACCTCCGGCCTTCACAGCGCCCGTTACCTTCAATGCGCGCTCGTGCTTCAACACCCCGATCACGCCGAATGGATAGGAAAGGCTCTGGCAGCCCGTTTCAGCGGCGAGCAAATCGACTCGGTGGTCGCTCCGGCTATCGGTGGAATAATCGTGGCTCACGAGACGGCTCGCGCTCTCGGAGTGAGGGCGCTCTTTACGGAACGCGAGGCGGGGGTGATGACGCTCCGCCGTGGATTTCGCATCGAGTCGGGCGAAAAAATACTCGTGGTCGAAGACGTAGTGACTACCGGAGGCTCGACCCGCGAGACTATCGAAGCAGTCACTCGCGCGGGCGGCGTGTGCATCGGCGCTGGCTCTGTGGTTGATCGCAGCGGCGGTGGCGTCGATGTCGGAGTCAGGCGAGAAGCCTTGATCGTTCTCGACGTTCCCGCATTCGATCCGCCGGAGTGTCCGTTGTGCAAACAGGGAACCGCAGCCGTCAAGCCGGGGAGCCGCAGGCAGTAATGCAAAACGTCAGGATAACGGTTCAATACGATGGCACGGATTATCATGGCTGGCAGATGCAGCGCGACCTTCGCACGATTCAGGGCGAATTGACGAGAGTGATTTCCTTGCTTGATCGCCGGGAGGTGACTGTCCACGGCGCAGGCCGCACTGATGCGGGGGTTCACGCCGAAGGCCAGGTCGCAAGCTTTCAATTTGAGCGCAGGTTTGCGCCAATGGAGTTGCGCGACGCGATCAACGGCAATCTCGACCGCGACATTCGCGTGCTTGACGTAGAGTTCATAGACGAGAGCTTTCATGCGCGACTGTCGGCTCGAAGAAAAACATATCGATATCGTATATGGACAGCGGATGTGGTAAGCCCGTTCGTTCGCCGCTACGTTTGCCATCATCGCGGACAGTTGAATACAGATGAAATGATTCGAGCCGCTCAGGCGCTCATCGGCCAGCATGATTTCACCGCCTTCACCGTGAGCAGTTCGGAAGTCAGAAGCCATGTCCGAAACATTGAAACGATCCATATCGAACGTGAATCGAATGGGCTGGCCATAGTTGTCATTGCCGACGGCTTTCTTCGATACATGGTCAGGACTATCGCCGGGGCGCTGATCGATATAGGCCGGGGCCATCGCGAGGCTGTTGAAATGGCCGCGATACTCGAAAGCCGCGACCGAAGGCGAGCAGGGCCATGCGCGCCCGCAGCCGGGTTGACTTTGATGAGAGTGGACTATTAAATTGGCAGCGGCGTAATCATAATGAGCAATAATCTTGTTGAAGAATTCGAAGGTTTGATTGATCGCGGGTCGAAAGAAGAATTCCTTTTGAGACAGATAGACCCTGCCCGCCTGCCTTCGCACATCGCGGTTATAATGGACGGCAACGGGCGATGGGCTTCGCGTCGGAGCCTGCCGCGAGTGGCCGGACATCGCGCCGGAGCCGAAGCCGTCCGCTCGACGGTCGAATCTTCAGCCCGCCTCGGGTTGGAGTGCCTCACCCTCTACGCATTCTCAACCGAAAACTGGAAACGCCCGCGACTTGAAGTCACGGCATTGATGGGGCTGCTCAAAGAATTCCTGAGAAAAGAACTCGCTATTCTGAAAAAAAACAACATACGCTTTCAAACCATCGGGCGCGAGGAGGGACTTGATGCCGATGTGCGCCGCCAGGTCGATCACGCGCGACGCGAAACCGCTATGAACACAGGCACGCTCTTGACGGTCGCGCTCAACTACAGCGGGCGGGTAGAGATAATCGAAGCTTGCAGGAATCTGATCGATGAATGTGCGCGACAGGGAAAGAATCCTTCGGATATAACAGAATCGGATTTCGAGAAGTATCTTTTCACCGCAGGGCTGCCTGATCCCGATCTGCTGATTCGCACGAGCGGAGAAATGCGCGTGTCGAATTTTCTTCTCTGGCAAATAGCCTACAGCGAAATATACGTGACCGATACTCTATGGCCTGATTTCCGCCAAGCCGCTCTCTTCGCTGCCATACTGGAATATCAGAAGCGAGAGCGACGCTATGGCGACGTGAAGCCTGCGGAAAAAGATTCGCGCGTCGCCGCCGGCGTGAAGTGAGACTACGATGAGTCTGGCGGCGCAATCTTTCAGATTGCGCGCCCTGAAAATGCGAAATTTGGAGGGCGCAAGCTAACAGCTTGCGCCACGATTTCGAATGAAACGAATACTGACCGCAATCGTCGCCCTCCCGATTCTTCTTTACACCGTCTGGTCGGATACGCCTTATTACTTCGCTGCGCTCACGGGCATTGCCATTCTCATAGGGCTTTACGAATTCTATGCGCTGGCCTCGAAGTTTGAAATCGCTTCTCAAAAAACTTTGGGCTACGCGGCAGGCATTGCCGTCGTCGCGTGCTTTACGGTCAATCGCCCGCATCTGATTGCCGCCGTCATATCGGGGCTTGTTTTGGTGTCGCTCTCGATTGCGGTTTTTCAGGCCGGGGATATGAGCAAATCGCTGATGACGGTTTCCGTGACATCGCTGGGCGTTTTGTATGTCGCGTTGCTTGCAGGCTCACTTGTCGGCGTTCGAATGCTTGAAGACGGTCAAACGCCCAAACTTGCCGCGAAGCTTCTGACTGCATTTTTCGCGATGGTGATGATGACCGACACGGGAGCTTATTACACGGGCCGCGCGATTGGTCGTCACAAACTCGCCCCGCGAGTCAGTCCCGGAAAGACAATCGAAGGGTCAGTGGGCGGGTTCATCGCGGCGGCAATCGCAGGCGTGGTTTGCAGAGAAGTTTTTTTTCCTGAGATACCGCTTCTCCACGTCATCGCGCTCGGCGTGATAATCGGAATAGTCGGGCCGATAGGCGACCTGGCGGAATCGATGCTCAAGCGCGGGGCGGGAGTGAAGGATTCAGGCGTCATCTTTCCCGGCCACGGCGGGATGCTGGATCGAATAGACAGCCTGCTTTTTTGCGCGCCTGTAATTTATTACTACTCGCAATGGTTTCTCTGAAAACAGTTTTCAGTTTTCGGTTTTCAGTTTTCATCGCTCACGGGCGAGTTGGTCGAATTTGTCAAAGACTCCTCAGAAAAAGTGGCGCAAGCTGTTAGCTTGCGCGATCCCCGACTTTCATACTTTCGGGGCAAAGCGCAAACTGCCAGATTGCGCCACATCAACGACTCCTGACAATCAGATAGGAAACTGTACTCTTCGCTATTTGCTTCTGCTGATTTTTTTCATCGCTGTTTTTACGAGCGGAGTTTATTTTGCTGGCAAGTCGGGCGACGATCCGAATGTTTACAAAAACGATTTCAATGTTTTCTATTTCGCCTCTCAGGAAGTAACCGCAGGGCGCGACCCTTATCAACGATTCATAGGCGCGTGGACTCCGTATCTTTATCCGCCGCTTCTCGCCGAGATGCTCGTGCCGCTCACACTTGCGCCTCTTTCCGTCGCTGCATACCTTTGGTTTTTGATAAACGTCTCGGCGCTCGTCGTGACATTGATGATGCTGCTTGCGTTGAATGGCACGGAACGATCAGACAAACGAAAATATCTGCTTGTGGCCGGAGCGATCATCCTTCTTTCCCGCTTCATTCTGGATAATTTTTCTCTGGGGCAGGTGAACATCCTGGTTGCCGCGCTTGCTGTCGCGCACGTTTATTTTTTCGCGAAAGAGAAAAAACTCGCCTCATCGCTCGCGCTGGCAGTCGCAGTTTCAATCAAGCTGACTCCGGCCATTCTGCTTGTCTGGCATCTGGCGAAGCGAAGACCTGGATTTGTAGCGCAGTGCGGTTTGATGATCGTGTCTTTGATGGCTTTGAGCTTCGTTCCGTTCGGACAGAATGCAATCGCCTCGTTTGAAACTTTCATCAATCGGACGATCAAAAACGAACAGGGGTTCGATTTGAGTTATGCGGGCAATCAATCGCTGCGCGGCGCGATGGCTCGAATCACTCGTGGCTCTCAGGAAGACGAAAAACCTTCGAGCGATCCTGCCAGCGCCGTTTTCATTATTTCAGCGATGGCATTGCTGGCTCTGGCAGTGTGGGCGGCTGCTCGCGCTTGCGATGTGATGATGGAAGCCGCGCCGTTTTTCTGCCTGATAGTTTTGCTCTCGCCGCTCAGTTGGAAAGCGCATTTCGTCGCGCTGCTGCTGCCGGTTTTTCAATTGCTCGAACGGGCGATCACGGAAGTAGAAGCGCGTCGCGTTTCAGCGAGCGTCGTTTTGATTATCGTCTTTGCGCTTTTCAATCTCACAAGCCCAAAGATTGTTGGTCTTTCGTTTGCGGAATGGGCGGATGCGCATTCGCTTGTTTTTGCAGGGGCCGTACTCCTGTTTGCCGCTTCCGCGTTCTGGCATCGAGACGGAGGTTTTGTTAATCTCAAGAATCAAAAGCGGAGCCAGCTATGATCACTAAAGAAAAGACTGAACATAAGGCCGAGACGAGTTCGGGCATTGAGATGAAAACCGTCTTCCGGCCTTCGGACGATCACCTTGATTACGAGCGCGACCTCGCCGACCCCGGACAGTTCCCATTCACTCGCGGGCCTTACCCTTCGATGTATCGCGGGCGATTGTGGACTATGCGACAGTACGCGGGCTATGCCTCGGCTTCGGACACCAACGCGAGATTTCGTTATCTGCTCGCGCACGGTCAGACTGGACTTTCCGTAGCTTTCGACCTGCCGACTCAGATGGGTTACGACTCTGATCACCAGATGGCTCAAGGCGAAGTGGGCAAGGTAGGAGTGGCAATCGATACGCTCGAAGACATGGAACTATTGTTCGGTTCCATCCCGATGGATCAGGTCTCGACTTCGATGACCATAAATTCGACCGCCGCGATTCTGCTTTCGATGTATATCGTCGTAGCCAGAAAACAGGGAGTCTCGACAGATAAAATATCAGGCACTATTCAAAACGACATACTCAAGGAATACATCGCGCGAGGAACCTACATCTATCCGCCTCGACCGAGCCTGCGATTGGTGACAGACATTTTCGCTTACTGCGCCCGTGAAGCTCCGCGATTCAACACCATATCGATATCGGGCTATCACATCCGCGAAGCCGGTTCGACTGCCGCGCAGGAAATCGCCTTCACTCTCGCAGACGCAATTGCTTATGTCGAAGCCGCTATCGACCGAGGGCTTGACGTTGATGATTTCGCCCCGCGTATATCTTTCTTTTTCAACTCGCATAATCAGTTCCTCGAAGAAGTGGCGAAGTTCCGCGCTGCGCGGAGATTGTGGGCGCGCATCATGACTGAGCGATTCGGCGCGCGTGATCCTCGCTCGCTGATGCTGCGCTTTCACGCGCAGACCGCAGGCTCTTCGCTCACCGCGCAACAGCCGGAAGTGAACATCGTCCGCACGACGATACAGGCGCTTGCCGCGGTGCTGGGCGGAGCGCAATCTCTCCACACGAATTCGATGGACGAGGCTCTGGGACTTCCGACCGAAGATGCCGCGCGTATCGCGCTAAGAACTCAGCAGGTGATATGTTATGAATCGGGAGTTGCTGACACTGCCGACCCGCTCGGCGGAGCTTATGCAATCGAGCATATTACGAACGAGATAGAAAAATTCGCGTCGGATTATATTCGCCGAATCGATGAGATGGGCGGAATGCTGCGCGCGATTGAAATGGGATACGTGCAGGGCGAGATTGAAAAAGCCGCTTATGATTATCAGCGGGCAATTGAATCGGGCCAGCAGGTCGTCGTAGGCGTGAATCGCTTCGCTATCGAAGAGGCGACAACCGTCCCGCTGTTTCGCCTTGATGAAGAGCTTGAGCGAGGGCAGGCGGAGCGCGTCCTTGGTGTGCGCGCGAGGCGCGACAACGCGGCGGCTCTTGATGCTTTGGATAGAGTCGAGGCGGCGGCGCGAGTGGATGAAAACCTGATGCCTCGAATTATTCATGCAGTCGAATCTTACGCGACGCTGGGAGAGATTTCTGATCGCTTGCGCAAAGTATTTGGAGAATACACGGGCGCGAATAGCGAATAAAGGATTTTTACTGGCAAACCTATTTCATCAGCCCAATGTCGTTGAGCCGGTATCAGTCCAGCGAAGAGCGGCAGTTCGAAACCATCCGAAAAAAATCGTGAAACAACAAGATCAGTGATCGGCAGTTTTACTCTGATACCTGATTTCTGAGAATGAGGTATAGACATGAGCTTTGTAACGAAGTTGGCGATGGCTGTTCGTCGCACTACGGTCACAGCTTTTGCGATCTGCTGCATTCTGGCCGGATTCGCCGATAGCGACGGATTTTCACAATCCGCGGCGCGGCTGGAGATCCGAACTCTTTCCTCTCGCCCCGATCTTGTAAGCGGTGGCGACGCGCTGGTGGAAGTCAAAGCGCCCGCTGGCACGGAAATGAGCCAGCTTACTCTCACGCTCAACGGCAGGGATGTCACCAGTCAACTGAGCCGCGACACGGATACGAAAAACTTTCGCGGTCTGATCGCTGGCCTCAATGTCGGAGATAACACATTGCGCGCGATGATCAAACACGGCGGCAAATCGACGGCTGAAGCCAGCCTTACGGTGAGGAACTATCCCATCACAGGGCCGATTCTTTCGGGGCCGCATCTGACGCCCTACGAATGCCGCACGGTCGAGTCGGGCCTGGGCCAGCCGCTCGACGCCAATTGCTCGGCCACGCGGAAGGTCGAATATTTCTACAGAGCCTCGAACAATGTCTTCAAGCCTCTGGCTGATCCTCTGGGGCCGCGCCCGTCTGATCTGGTCAACACGACGACTAACGATGGAAGGACTGTTCCCTACATCGTGCGCGTAGATTCCGGGACGATCAACCGCAGCATCTACCGCATAGCGATTCTTGACGACCCTAAACCGGAGTCTCCGCAGTGGACGCCGGGAGCGGGCTGGAATCACAAGCTGGCAGTGAGCTTCGGCGGCGGCGCTGGCACGCAGTACAATCAGGGAGTCAATCAGGCGACCGGCGCGCTCAATCATCTTTATCTCGCGCGCGGCTTCGCTTTTATGATATCGACTGAGCTTGTCAATCAGCAGCACGGCAACGCGGTGCTTCAGGGCGAGACGTTGATGATGCTCAAAGAATATTTCATCGAGCGATACGGCGTGCCTAAGTGGACTGTGGGATTTGGAGGATCAGGCGGCGCGATTCAACAGTTGCTCATCACCGAGATTTATCCGGGGCTGCTCGATGGGCTTCAGCCGTCGCTCGCGTTTCCAGACTCGACTATGCACACGCCGGACTGCGGACTGTTTCAGAACTTCTTTCGCAAGGCCGATCCATCTGTCTGGACTGCTGAGAAAAAAGCAGCGGTCGAGGGCTACACTCCCGGAACGTGCGCCGCTTGGGAAAGGTCGTTCGTTCCTGTCTACACCGCGACCAACGCGCGAGGCTGCGCGCTCAACGATGCAAGCAAAATTTATGACCCTGTGAAAAATCCAACAGGGGCGCGATGCACCGTGCAGGATATGCGAGTCAACATCTACGGTCGCAACCCCAAAACAGGGTTTGCGCGCAAGCCGCAGGACAATGTTGGATTGCAGTACGGACTCGCGGCGCTCAACAGCGGCGCGATCAGCGTGGACGAGTTTTTGGAGTTGAATGAAAAGATGGGCGGCAATGATATCGACGGAAACTTCATCCCGCAACGCTCGACGGGCGATCCAATAGCTATCCGCGCAGCTTATGAAAGCGGATTGATGAACAGCGGGGGCGGCGGGCTTGCGAACGTGCCTATCCTCCACTCGCGCCCTTACACCGATGCTGTTGGCGATATTCATGATCGCCATCGCGACTTTGCTATCCGCGCCCGTTTGGAGAAAGCCAACGGTCGCTCCGACAATCAGGTGATATGGGTGGGGCCGCCGAGAGAGAGAAATCAACCCGGCCCCGTTGACCTCGCGGCGTTATCTCTGGACGCGATGAACAAGTGGCTCGACAAGATCGCAGCCGATCCGTCGCCGCTCTCTGCTGACAAAGTTGTGCGCAACAAACCGGCTGAAGCGGTTGACGCATACTGGGATTCGACGGGCAAAAAAATAGTCGAGAAAGCGACCTTCAGCGGCGCGAGCGAATTCAACAAGATGTACCCGGTGCATAGCGAGCCGCGCCTTGTGGTCGGAGCGCCGCTTGCGAACGATGTGCTGAAGTGTCAGTTGAAGCCGATCAACTATAAAGACTACAAAGTTGTTTTCACCGACGCGCAGAAGGCTCGCATGGCAGCAATCTTTCCGACGGGAGTGTGCGACTTCAGCAAGCCCGGCGTAGAGCAGGTGCCGCTCAAGGGAACCTATCGACGTTATTGAGCAGGCGGGGCAGGCCGGTTTTCAATTGTATTTGCAGGGATTCAACCCAATGGCTTGCCCCATACGATTTTGATGGTAACTACTGAGCCGCGTAGCGGCAGTTGAGTTTAGCCGCGTACTTCAGTGCGCAGTGGAGCGAAACCATCTCGATCTCGTCGCGTCAGCGGCGGCTGAATCAAGCTCAATCGTCGCTGACGCGACGCGGAATTCTGCTCGCATCAGACCCGTGCGCTAAACCACACGGCTAAAATCAGGTCGCCGCTGACGCGGCTGAGTAGTTACTTTTGATGAACGATAACATTTTGGAAGTCCGCCGACTCGATACCGAGTTCCGCACTCGCCGGGGCACAGTCAAAGCCGTAAGCGATGTGAGCTTTTCCATCCGACGAGGCTCGACGCTCGCCCTCGTGGGAGAGTCAGGCTGCGGCAAATCAGTCACGAGCCTCTCGATTCTTCGCCTCGTTCAACCTCCGGGCGAAATCACAGGCGGCGAAATCCTGTTCAATAATCGCGATCTGCTCAAGCTCGATGCTGAAGAAATGCGTCGCATTCGAGGCCGCGAGATAGCGATGATATTTCAGGATCCGATGACCTCGCTCAACCCTGTCTACACAGTCGGAGATCAGATTGCCGAAGCCATAGAACTTCACGAACGTCTCTCTCGTAAACAAGCGCGAGTGAAAACGGTCGAGATGATGGAGCGAGTCAGAATTCCCGATGCCGCGCGACGAGTCGATGATTATCCGTTTCAGCTATCAGGCGGGATGCGCCAGAGAGTGATGATAGCGATGGCTCTTGTATGCAATCCGAATCTTTTGATCGCCGATGAGCCGACCACCGCGCTCGATGTCACCATTCAGGCCGAGATACTCGAACTGCTCAGAGACCTGAAAGACGACTTCGATCTTTCCGTTTTGCTCATCACGCATGACCTCGGCGTGGTTGCTGAAACGGCTGATCGCGTCGCGGTGATGTACGCGGGCCGCATCGTCGAAGAGGCTCCTGTGCGCGATATTTTTCACGCTCCGAAACATCCTTACACCGAAGGTTTGCTTCGCTCCGTCCCGCGCCTATCATCGGCGGGCCAGAGACAGAGGCTCGATACAATCGAAGGCGCTGTGCCGAGCCTGCTCGATCTCCCCCGCGGGTGCGCCTTCGCTCCGCGATGCCGCTACGTGATGGCGGATTGCTCGAAAGAAACCATTCCGCTCCTCGCTGTCACTGAGGCGAGGTCTTCGCGCTGCATCCGGTTTGACCGAGTTGGAGAAGTGATGACGCAATGAATGAAAACGGCAAAGACATTCTGATCGAGGTGCGAGGACTCAGGAAATATTTTCCTGTCGGCAATCGATTGTTCGGGGCGGGCGGTGAGATGGTTCGCGCAGTTGATGACATAAGCTTTGCGATTCGTCGGGGGGAAACTTTCGGGCTTGTGGGCGAGTCGGGCTGCGGTAAATCGACGACAGGTCGTTGCATTTTGAGACTCATAGAACCGACTGCGGGAGAAATAATATTCGAGGGGCGTGATCTTCTTTCGCTCAATGCAACGGAGATGCGAAGAGCGCGGCGGGATATGCAGATCATTTTTCAGGACCCTTACTCATCGCTCAACCCGCGAATGAGAGTCGGAGAGATAATCGAAGAGCCGCTCTTGATTCACCGTGTGGGCAGTCGACGCGAGCGGCAGGAGCGTGTGACCGAGTTGTTGAAACTCGTCGGACTAGATGCCGAACATGCGACGCGATATCCGCATGAGTTTTCAGGCGGGCAGCGCCAGCGCATAGGCATAGCCCGCGCGCTGGCTCTCGACCCAAAGTTCATCGTTTGCGATGAGCCTGTTTCGGCTCTCGATGTATCGGTTCAGGCGCAGATAGTGAACCTGCTCGAAGACCTTCAATCCCGTCTCGACCTCACTTATCTTTTCATCTCGCATGGGCTGGCGGTGGTCGAGCATATCTCGACGAGGGTGGGAATCATGTATCTCGGAAAGATAGTTGAAACGGCTTCGAGCGAAGAGATTTTTCGCAACCCCGTTCACCCTTACACCCGGGCATTGCTTTCTGCCATTCCGGTTCCCGATCCTGACGTGAAGCGCCAGCGATTGCCGATTGAAGGCGATATCCCGACTCCCGTCAATCCGCCTTCGGGGTGTCGCTTTCGCACGCGTTGCCCCGTGGTTGAGCCGCGGTGCGCCGAGATGGAGCCGGAGATGGTCGAAGTATCAGAAGGTCATTTCGTGGCTTGTATGGTGATTGCGCCGGGCGGGGAAAAGATGTAGTCTCACCTGTCGCGATTATTGATCGTTCGTCAGATGGAAATGTTTCTGCGCGTCGGGTGCGACCGCAAAAGTAATCAGCAGGTAAGCAGTCCAACCTTCACAGGCAAGGAGAATTCTTATGAGTCAAAGCGATATACCTGAGTACGGAGCGCCGCCCGTTCCTCCGCCGGGTCATTATGAAGAAGTTCAGGAGCCTGCCCGACTCGGCCCTGTTCAGCGATTTATCGGCGTGTTGTTCTCTCCGGGAGAAACTTTCGCTGATGTAAATCGGAAGGCGACGTTGATAGCGCCGATCATCATCGGCATAATCATCGCGCTGGCGGGCAGCACTTTTTTCACTTGGCGAGTCAACCCGGACTGGGATCGAATTTTGCGAGACCAGGTCAGGAAGGGGGCTGAACGATCCGGCCAGCCCATGCCGTCTGAAGAGGTAATCCAGCAACAGGTCTCCATCGGGAAAGCGATAGCGAAGTTCGCTCCGCTGTTCGCAATCATCGTGGTGCCGCTCTATTATGCGATCCTTGCAGGCATCTTTGCGCTGGGTCTGATGCTGATGCAGGCGAAGGCCACGTTCAAGAAAATAATGTCGGTCGTCGCCTGGAGCAGTTGCGCGACCGGCGTTATAGCTCTGCTTGTCACAATCGGCTCGTTGATGCTCAAGGATGAAGCGAGCCTGAAAGAAATCGATCCCACTCGACCCGCAACGATTACGGTGACCAATCTCGGCGCATTTCTGGATGAAAGCGTTTCCGCGCCGATTCGCGCCATCGCATCATCGATAGACATCTTCACGATCTGGTTTCTGATCCTTCTGAGCATAGGCTTTGCCGCCATCTCAGGGTCGCGCAAAATCAAATCGAGCAAAACCGGGACGCTTGTCTTCAGCCTGTGGATCGTCTGGGTATTGCTCCTTGCAGGCTATGCCTCATTCTTCGGCTAAGGCATTGAAATGTCCCTCATCGCCGACTAAGGATCGGCACAACGATTGCTCCGATCATCGGTGACATTGATGATCGGAGCTTTGAATTATGGAAAGAGAACAGGATTTTTTCGGACCGGATTTGATCGATATCTACGAGCAGATGCTCTTTGAACGCGCCGCGCGAGGCATTCGCCCCGTGCTTTATGTCTCTTCAAACAAAGACCTTGAGTGTTCTGTCGTGATGCTTCTGGATGAACCGGCTGACAGTTTTTTTTCTGTCTGGCCTTCTTCTTTCAATACCCGCATCAGTCTTCAGCCGATGACAAGCTGAACCCTGTTGTGGCGATTCGCCTCGAACCATAGTGTGGCAAAAACGTTTTGCCTACTCATAGCGCAACGCCTCTATCGGATTGAGTCGAGCGGCTTTCATCGCAGGCCATATACCGAACACGAGTCCCACCGAACAGGAAACGAAAAATCCCAGCAGCACGGCCCATAGCGGAATCACCGAAGGGAGAGTCGGAGCCAGCCGTTTCAGCGCGAGCGAAATCAGCCAGCCGATGAATATTCCTATCACTCCCCCAATAGCCGTGAGCGTGATGGCTTCGGTCAGAAATTGCCATACTATGTCGCGCTTTCTAGCTCCAATGGCGCGGCGCACGCCTATCTCTTTCGTTCGCTCGGTGACGCTTACGAGCATGATGTTCATAACGCCGATTCCGCCCACGAGCAAACCGGCTGCCGAGAGAGGAAAAACTATCAGGCCTGCCACTGCGGCTATCTGCGCTATGGCTTCGTAAATGCTCCCAGGCAGGTTCACGCCGAAGTCATTCGGCTCGTTCGCCGCTACGCCCCTGCGTCGTCGCATCAGTTCAGTTACCTGATCGATCATTCTTCCGAACTGGCCTGTATTGGCGCGAGCGGTGATGCTGATGTTTTTGATTTCAGGATGCGCGGATTGAAGGGTATCGAAGGGGACGATCAACTGGCGATCTTCGACCGGATCGCCGCCGAACAGATCGCCCGGCGCTTTTTCCATCACCCCGACCACTCGATATGACGCGCCATCGACTTCGATCTCCTTTTCGACAGGATCGAGCGCGCCGAAAAGAGTCTCGGCTATAGCGGCTCCTATGATGACGACCTTCGTCTTGCGCTCTTGCTCTGTTCTGGTAAAGAAACGGCCTTCCTTGATGAAGACGTTTCGAATCTCGTCATAGTTCGCCCACACGCCGAAGATGATCGGGCGATTGGCCTCGACTCCGCGGAACTTAACCACAGGGTTCGACGCCGAAGGGCCGAACGAGCCTACGAACATCGTCGGGCTGACTCCGCGAACTGTCGGCAACTCTTCGAGGGCGCGAGCGTCTTCGACAGTGATATCCTTGCGCGTTCGCTCCGACAGCGAGGGGCGGCTGAAACGGATGCCTATGTTGTCGAACTTGGATACGAATACGAGATCAGGGCCGAATCGTTCGGTCTGTGAGAGGACGAACTCTCGCAGGCCCGTCAGAAATGACGAGATTGCAATCACAGTCATCGTCCCGCCTATCACGCCCAACATAGTCAGCAGCGAGCGCACCTTGTGCGTTCTCAAGGTGTCGAAGGCCATCATCACGTTTTCGCCGATTTCCTGAATGTACATACACGATTCTCAATCTGCGCGCAGAGCCGTAATCGGGTCCATCTTAGCGGCGCGGTTCGCCGGATAGATTCCGAAAAAGAGTCCCGTCAATGTTGAAACCAGAATGGCGATGACCGGCGCCCACACGGGAATAGCGACGGGGACGGGCGCGAATTTGCCGACTATGGTCATCAGAGTTATGGCCAGCAGCAATCCTATGATTCCGCCAACCGCCGACAGCATACTCGATTCGACGAGGAACTGAACGAGTATATCGCGACGGGTCGCGCCTATGCTTTTGCGTATGCCTATCTCGCGCGTGCGCTCGGTGACGGTCGCAAGCATGATGTTCATAATGACGATGCCGCCGATCACAAGCGATATGCCTACGACAGGGAAGGCGACCATAGCGACCGTCCCTGTGATAGTCCCGAACAACTGCTGAGTGACTTCATCATCGGATATGGAAAAGTCGTCCGCCTGTTTGTAGTCGAGCTTGTGGCGCGTGCGCATGATCGTCCGCACCTGATCTTTGACCGCATCAACGGGGACGCCTTCTTTGGCGCGCACCACCATCAGAAAAGTTGACGATCTTCGTTGAGCGAAGTTTTTAATGAAAGATGAAAGCGGCACCTGAATGAAATTATCCTGAGACACTCCGAGCAGCGAGCCTATGCGTTTTGCCACACCGACAACGGTGTATTCATATCGCCCTACGCGGATGACTTTGCCGATGGGGTCCTGGTTGGGGAAGAGACCCTCTACGACGTCTGCGCCCAGGAAGCAGACATCCTTTCTGTTTTCGTCATCGAAGCCGGTGAAGTAGCGCCCCTGTTCTACTTCTATGGTTGAAAGCAGGATCGTATTCGATGTGACGCCCTGCACGCCGATGGATTCGAGGCTGACGTTTTGATAGCGTACCTGCCGCGAGCCTCCGTCCTGCGCGCCCACCTGATCGACGAGCGAGGCGTATTCGCGAATGGCCGCCAGGTCTTCCATCGTCAGGTCAGGGTTCTTGCGAAAGGCTTCGAGGAATTTTTCGAAATTGCCGAACCCCGTAAGGCTTGCTTTTTGAACACGGAAAACGCCCGAACCGAGAGTGGCGATTTTTTCGGTGATATAGACATTCGCGCCTTCTATAACCGTGGCCACGGCTGTCACTACGGCGACGCCGATGATGACGCCAAGCAGCGTGAGAAATGTGCGCAGCTTGTGCGCCATGATTGACGATAATGCGATACGCGAGGCTTCGATGTACTTGTACATGACTAGAACAGTTGTGACGTATGATCGGGGAAGTCTGATTATAACAATCGGGGCGGGAATAGCCCAGCGGCGAAAAAAAGAGACAGCGGACGGACCCGCTGCCCCGATGCTCGCTTCTTGATGAGCTACTTTTTACCTGCGTTCGTCGCGGTTGATGCGACCGTCAAGGATGTGAAGCACACGATGCGCGTGTTCGGCGATGTCGTGTTCGTGCGTGACCAGGATGATGGTGTGGCCCTGGCTCTGAAGATGGTCGAAGAAAATCATGATTTCGGCTGATGTCTGCGAGTCGAGATTACCAGTCGGCTCATCAGCAAGCAGGATTGATGGATTGTTGACCAGAGCGCGGGCTATGGCTACGCGCTGGCGCTGGCCGCCCGAAAGCTCGTTGGGCTTGTGATTCATTCGATTGGCGAGGTCGACCCTTTCAAGCGCGCGTTTGGCCATCTCCAATCTTTTGCCTCTGGCCGTGCCGTTGTAGATGAGCGGCAGTTCCACGTTGTGCAGCGCAGTCGCTCGCGGCAGGAGGTTGAAGGTCTGGAAAACGAAACCGATTTCCTTGTTTCTGATGTAGGCAAGTTCGTCGTCATCCATTTCCGATACCAGCTTGCCGTTGAGCCAGTACTCGCCCTGTGAGGGAGTGTCGAGGCATCCTATGAGGTTCATCAGAGTTGATTTGCCCGAACCTGACGGCCCCATGATCGCCACGTACTCGCCTCGCTTGATTTCGAATGTGACTCCACGCAACGCATGAACTTCTTCGGCCCCCATCTGGTATGTCTTCCAGAGTTCATCCGTGCGTATGACAATATCGGCGTTCGGCGTCGCATCTATAAATGCCATCTCTCTTTGCAGCACAGCTTCTTCAATCATATCGTTGCCTCTGTTTGTCTCCACGGTATTTCGCTCAGAGTTCGTAAGAATGCGCAAGGCAGAGGCCCGCGGGCCTCTGCCTTAAAATTATTTGGTTTCCGGTTGAGCCGACTTTGCTTCGCGTTTGACCCGATCCCCGTCTTTCAGAGTTCTCAGCGTCTTGTACGGGCCGGTTATTATTTCTTCGCTCTCGCTCAATCCGCTTTTAACTTCGATCTCCTGATCGCCCTTGATCCCGGTCGTGATGGGCTTGAACTGCGCCTTGCCATCGGAGCCGAGGAGGAACACGCCTTCGACTTCTTTCTTGCGATTCGGGCCTTCAGAAGCTTCTTTCTTTTCGCCCTCGCCGTTGGTTAGCTCGCGCGGCACGATTGCCTGAAGCGGGACAGTGAGAACGTTTTCGGCAGTCGCGGTCGTTATCACCGCAGTCGTCGACATACCGGGCTTGAGCTTGTTGGCGATTTCAGGAGTCGGCATGAGTTTGACCTTGACGAGAAAATCCTTCGCCTCCTGAGTATTGGCCGTGCTGGTGATCGATTGACCCGACCGGGTGATGGCCGAGGCTCCGCGCTCTATGACCTCGCCATCGATTTCAGCCTGACCGAGAGCGTCTACTTTGACTTTGACTTTCTGTCCCACCTGAACGTCGGCGATGTCAGTTTCATCTACTTTGATCTCAGCATTGATCTGAGACATATCGGCGACCGTTAAGAGCGGTGTGGACGAAAAACTCGCCAGCGCGTACTCGCCTACTTTGACCGGCAGGCTCGACACCACGCCGTCTATGGGCGAATAGCGGGTAGTCTTCTTGAGCCGGTCTGTTTCCTGATTGAGATTGGCCTGTCCCTGACGGACTCGCGCTTCGGCGGATTCCAGAGCGGCCTTCGCGCGATCCACTCCAAGCTCGGAGTCGCGCAATTGAACTTTGATCTGATTGATGCGCGACTGTTGCGCGCTGACTATTGCGCGAGCCTGTTCGTAGCGCGATTTGGTCTGATCGAACTGAGACTTGGTTACCACTCCGCTTTCGACCAGCGATTGATAGCGATTGAACTCGTTCTCGGTGTATTGAAGGTCAGCCTTGTTGCGCTCCTGATCGGCTTCAGCCGCCGCAAGGTTGGCTTTGATCTGGTTGACGTTGTTGAGAGCCTGCTGAACGGCGACCTGCTGATTTGCAACATCGGACTGGGAGACGCGGACTCCGGCCTCGGATGCCGAGACCGAAAAAGTCGATTGCGTCGGGTCTACTCGCACGAGCGGCTGTCCCTTCTTGACGAAATCGCCTTCGCTTATATAAATCTCTTCGACGCGACCTGGCACTTCGGCAGTCAGGTTATAGAATTTCACAGGGCGAATTTCTCCCGATGCTGTCACCTTCGATTCGAGCTTAGGGCGTTTCGAAACCTGACCGGATTGCACCGGCTCGCCATCGTTTCGTTTGAGTGTGCTTGAAAGAATCACTATCGCGCCCAGACCGACGACGATGGCCGTTATGATGATGATCTTTTTCTTGCGACTGAAAGCCATGGATTTAAGATTATTCCTCCTGAATGCTTTTCTCCGATTGACAACCGAAACCTATTACGCGCCTGTAGTTGATGAGGTTTCAACAAATTGAACGAATTGTTCTCGGCGAAGATCATCTTTTTTATCGGCGACCGATCTTCACTCCTGATAATAACCGCCGCGCAGAAGTCAGTCAAAAGAAAAGACATGAGCGCGTCGGGACTCTTTGGAAACAAGCCCTCTTGGTCATCTGTCTCCGTTGGTCGCAGAATGTAGAGATGTAGTAGCATGTGAGCCATGAAAGAGTTCATCGGCGCATGGAAACTGATCGCCTTCGAAGAGCATAGCCCAGACGGAGAGATAGTTCATCCTTACGGGCGCGATCCGGCGGGGCTTCTGATTTATGACACAAGCGGGAAGATGTCGGTTCAGATCATGAAGCGTGATCGCGCGCTTCTCTCCTCAGACGATTGTGAGACAGGCGCGGAAGAAATCAAAAGGGCAATCGAAGGCTTCACATCTTTTTTCGGCGCTTACGAAATCGATCCGACAGCAGGCATTATAATTCATCACGTCGAGGGCCATCTTCTTCCCGACAGCGTCGGCAAGGCTCTCGAACGAAAGTTCGAGTTTTCAGGCGACCGTCTCATACTCAAACCGTCCGCGACGAGGCGGGTCGTTTGGGAACGCATCGGGAATAAATCCGACATGGCGGGAGATAATACTGACGATTCCATCCATTCAGAGAGGACGAAATGAGCGAAACAGAGAAAGCTACTTTCGCAGCAGGATGTTTCTGGGGCGTTGAATCGGCGTTCCGTCGAGTCAAAGGAGTAATCTTGACGCAGGTCGGATACACCGGAGGCCATCACGCCAATCCGAGTTACCGCGAAGTCTGCACAGGGTTTACCGGACACGCTGAAGCTCTGGAAATCCTGTTCGACCCGGCGCAGGTATCTTACGAACAACTGCTTGAAGTTTTCTGGAACGAGCATGATCCTACCACGCTCAACCGCCAGGGACCCGATGTCGGCTCGCAGTATCGCTCGGTGATTTTTTATCACACGCCCGAACAGGAGGCCGTAGCCCGAATGTCGAAGGAGAGACTTCAATCGAGCGGTCGTTACCATCGCCCCATCGTCACCGAAATAGTTCCCGCTGCGGAGTTTTATCGAGCCGAAGAGTACCATCAGCAGTACTTCGAAAAGCAGGGAGTATTTCGTTGAAGAGCGAGCAGGCGCAAATCAATACTCCAATCTCCGGAATTGGCTGATGCAAATTGGCCCGCGATTGGTTCTTTACGCTGCGCGATTACGGCTTAATATTGGCTGGTGGAAGATGCCAATTCTCAGCGTCCCTTGATCGGAGTCGAGTATGTCGAACGAAAACGCGCCTGCGGTTAAAAGAAGAGTCACGGTCGAAGAAGGAATGTCGCAATTGCCTCGACCTGACGGGAAGCGATTCGTAACGCTTTTCGAACACGGCTCGCTGCTGGTCGAACTTTACGCCCCTCGCGGGGTCGATCCGCAGATGCCTCACACCCGCGATGAAGTTTATATCGTCGTCGAAGGAAAAGGATTATTCGTAATCGATGATGCTCGACACGCTTTCAATCGCGGAGACTTTCTCTTCGCGCCCGCAGGCGTCCCGCACCGTTTCGAAGACTTCACAGACGATCTGACAGTATGGGTTTTGTTTTACGGCCCTGAAGGCGGAGAAGCGAGCGAGTGAACAACATCGAGTACAGATATGGCAACGACCTCGATTTGGATCAGGTCCTCGATCTTTATCGCGCCTCGACGCTCGGCCAGCGAAGGCCAATCGATGATCCTCGAATCGTTTCGGATATGATTCGACACTCGAATCTGATCGTCACCGCGTGGGACAAAGAGTTGATGGTTGGCATATCGCGCACGCTGACGGATTTTTCTTATGTCGGATACCTATCGGATCTCGCCGTCCGCGAGTCTTATCAGAAAATGGGCATAGGCACGGAGTTGATTCAAAAGACGCGCGAGAGGATGGGGCCGCGCTCGATGCTTGTTTTGCTGTCCGCTCCGAAAGCCGTTGATTACTATCCCGGAATCGGTTTCAGCCCTCATCCGAGCGCGTGGGTGCTGAGAGCTTCAGACCCTTTCCCCGCGAGCAAGGATCAAAGCGATTGAAAAGAGTCGGATTTATCACTTATCGAGACCTCCCCGCGCTCACCCCTGACGACAGGCTTGCCTTTGCGCCGCTCCGTGAGCTTGGCATAGAAGCCATCCCTGTAGTGTGGGACTCGTCCGATATCGATTGGAAAAGCTTTGATACGTTAGTGCTGCGCTCGTGCTGGGACTATCACTACAAGCCGGAGATATTCACGAAATGGCTCGACCGGCTTGAGCGAAGCGGCGTTGCGATATGGAATCCATCGAGCGTGATTCGCTGGAACATGGACAAGCGGTATCTCGGCGATCTCAGGCAATCGGGCGCAAACATTCCGCGCACTTTGTTTATAGAAGCCGGAGCGAAGGCGAATCTTCCGGCCGCGCTTGAAGAAAGCGGATTAGAGCAGGCAGTCATCAAGCCGACCATCTCGGCCACTGCGCGCAGGACGTGGCGGACATCGATTCACACTGCGCGAGAGGATCAACCCCGGCTCGACGAAATTCTGTCAGAGTCGGGGGCCGTTGTGCAGGAGTTCATTGAAGAGGTCGTGACGCGCGGCGAGTGGTCGCTGATTTTTTTCGACGGCTACAGCCACGCGGTTTTGAAGCGAGCCGCCGCGGGCGATTTCAGGGTGCAACGCGAATTCGGCGGAAGTTCTGATATCGTGACCCCGCCGCAGAGAATCATCCGACAGGCCGAAGAGATTTTGCGAATGGTTGACAGTAAGATCATCTATGCTCGCGTTGATGGAGTTGAAAGAGATAACCGATTCGTGCTTTTGGAGCTTGAGCTATTCGAGCCTGAGTTGTTTCTCAGAGTCGATACTCGCGCGCCCGCACGTTTCGCTCAATCGATAGCGGCATTAGTTTGAGGAGCCTTGTGGCGCAATGCGGTTAGATTGCGCGCCCGGAAAGTACGAGATTTGAAGCTATGCAGGCTAACAGCTTGCGCCACGATTTCAGGGGAATAAAAAATGGATGAAACTATTTTGAAGCGATTCGAAATGCCCGACGAAGTGCGCGAGTTTGAAAAAGGCAGATTCGAAATCGTCCGCCTGGGCGGGCTGACCATCGGTCGGGCAACATATCAACCGGGCTGGAAATGGTCTGAGCATGTAGCTCCGACTGCGGGAACAAAGTTGTGCGAGGTCGAACATGTCGGCCTTGTGCTGTCAGGCAGCGCGATGGCGGCTTTCGAGGATGGCAGCGAGGTGGCGCTTATGGCGGGAAATCTGTTTTATATTCCGCCCGTCGCTCACGATAGCTGGGTCATTGGCGACGAGCCATACATCTCGCTGCATTTTCTTGGAGCCGAGCATTATTCGAAGTAAACAGTTTTCAGTTTTCAGTTTTCAGTTTTCAGCTTTTCGACTTTTGAGGGAGCCATCAAAGGCGACGTGCCTGACTCTCTGGGAAACAGAAGTCAGCAGTCAGAATAAAACCACTGAAAACTGAAAACTGAAAACTGAAAACTGTATGACAAGGAGGTAATATGCAATTCGAACCGTTTTTACTTGATCGCTGGTTGAATCGTTATCAATTCGCTGATCCGCCAATTGAATTCGATATTGCGTCAAGCACAGGGCCGCAGTGGACTCTTGGCGAACTGATGAACCTGCTTGACGAAGATGAGCGACAGCGACTCTTTGATACGCGTCTGGTTTATACGGATGGCGCGGGCAGCCGCGGGTTGCGCGAGGCCATCGCTGAAATGCAGGGCGTCTCTGTGGATGATATCCTGATACTGACTGGCGCGAGCGAAGCTCTGTTGATTCTCTTTTTCAAAGCGGCGCGGGCGGGCGCAAATGTCGTTTTGCCTGCCCCCTCGTTTCCACCCTTCACCGAGATGCCGCGATCTTTCGGCACGGAGACACGCTTCTACCTGCTGCGCCCCGAAAACCAGTTCCGCATCGATACGGACGAGATCAAATCGCTGGTCGATGCGAACACCCAACTGATACTGGTCAACTCGCCTCATAATCCGACGGGCGCGACGATAAGTGATGGCGAACTCGACTCGCTGCATGAATTCGCTTCTGAGCTAGGGGTTCAACTCGTAGTCGATGAGGTTTATCATCCGATCTATCACGGGCGAGAGACCTCTTCGGCCTCAAGGCTTGCGAACGCGACAGTGCTTGGAGATTTTTCAAAGGCGCTTTGCCTGAGCGGTCTTCGCGTAGGCTGGATCGTAGAGCGTGACCGCGCTCGAATGGAAGAGTACATAAACGCGCGAGGCTATTTCACTATTTCGAATGCGGTGATTAACGAAACGCTTGCGACTCACGCCACGCGGCTCAGAGAGGTGATCTTTGCCAGAGTGCGCGAAGTCGCGGGCAAAAACCTCGCGCATCTGGAAAAGTTTTTCGCTGAACACCGGGACGCGCTCGACTGGGTGCGACCACAGGGTGGGATGACAGTTTTTCCGTGGCTGAGGTCAGGGGCTGATGCGCGAAGTTTTTGCGAAGGGGCCGCCGCGCAGGGAGTATTGCTTGCTCCGGGCGATTGCTTCGGTATGCCTGCACACTTCCGGCTCGGATTTGCGGCAAGCGGCGACCGTTTCTCTGCGGCGATTGAGAGGCTCTCGGATTTCGTCCGCAAGCATTCGGCCCGCACGAGCGCGGTTTGATAAGTTATCGATGATCGTCGTTATTGAGTAATTGACGCTCAAGACCAAACTCCGTCTGCGATGAAGCGATTCGACGCAGACGGAGTTTTTTACCGTTTGACATGATATCCTTCCGCGCACAACTTTTCATTTTTGGATTCGTATAACCTTTCGATTTTGAAATACACTATGTCGCAGTGAAGAGGCGAAGCTGTCGGCTGGAGCTTTTTCACATTGACGGAGGCGACACAGATGCGAAGCATCGCCTCGACAAATCACTTCAGTTTGAAGGAGGCTTTTATGCGGTCACGCCAGGTAACAGTCGCAAACTTTTTCTTTTGTATGTTGTTGTTTTGTTTTGTTGCGGTCGGGACCGGCAACGCGCAGTCGAACAAGTCAGCAAACGACGAGGATCAAAACGTCCTCAAGGCTTTGCTCAATGAAATACACCTGCTCAGGCTGGCCATCGAGCGCAACGCCTCGAACGCCAACAGGTCTCAGATACTGATCGAAAGATTGCGGGCGCAGCATGATATTGTGAACAACCTGACGAGAGAACTGGACAGACTCCACAGAGAAATT
>DLHY01000082.1 GCA_002483445.1 Blastocatellia bacterium UBA7656 | reverse complement strand
ACCCTCACCGCGTAACATCAGTCTGTAACTCGCGCTCATCGACTGGCACACTCCGCGCACAACTCGCTCCATCGTTTCAGGTATGCGCGCGTGAGTCTCTTCGTTGAAAGTTCGAACCGTTCCGCGAAGCCTCGCTGTTTCGGCGATGATGTTGAATGCGCTTCCGGCTTCGAGTTTTCCGACCGTGACGACCGCCGAATCCAGAGGCGAGATGTTGCGGCTCACTACGGTTTGAAGCGCGACGACGATGTGCGAAGCGACGACTATGGCATCGACTGTTTGTTGAGGCATCGCGCCGTGTCCGCCTCGGCCTTCGATCACGATTTCGAAATCATCTACGGCGGCCATCATCGCGCCGGTGTAGACGCCGATTTTTCCGACAGGCAGATTGTTCCACACGTGAAGCCCTATTGCCGCAGTCACCCTTGGAGATTCCAACACCCCGTCACGAATCATAGCCACCGCGCCGTTGCCGCCTTCTTCCGCAGGCTGAAAAGCGAACTTCACGCAGCCGCTCAATTTTTCGCGCTCTGCTGCCATTCGACGCGCTACGGCAAGCCCTATCGCCATGTGCGCGTCGTGTCCGCAGGCGTGCATCACGCCTTCATTCTCTGAAGCATACTCGACTTTGTTCTCTTCTCTGATCGGCAGCCCATCCATATCGGCGCGATAAAGCAGCGTGCGCGACTGGTCTTCTCCCATCACGCCGACAACACCCGTGCCGCCCACACCGCGCTTCACCGCGTAGCCGCACTCAACCAATCGATCAGCGATGATCGCGGCAGTGCGATGCTCGTTGTAGCCGAGTTCCGGGTGAAGGTGAAAATCTCTGCGGTCGCGGATGAGTTGTTCCAGTTCAGTCATTCGTCCTTCGTCCTTTGTCCCTTGTCCTTTGTTACTCATCCTTCGTCGATTGCAAATGACCAATGACAAAGGACAAATGACTTTTATTCACTTTCTGCGGCTCGCGCGTGCTCTTCGCGCAAAAGGTTCATCAATTCTTCTCTCCGGTCGTAGAGCCGTTTCAGCTTTCTCGGCTTGTGGCGCGCAAGAGCATAGGAGGTCAGAATGGGCAGCGCGATTGTCGAATCCGTGTAGCAGACGACGGCATCAGGCAATCGGTCGGGATCGATCTTGCCCCAGCTTACCGCCTCGCTGGGCGTTGCGCCTGAGTTGTGAACGACAATTTTATTCGCCACAAAGTTATGCGTCTTTTTCACTCGCATATCATAAACCGGAACGATGAGGCCTGTCGGCTCAACCGAAATAACTTTGTGATTGTCAACGTAACGCTCTCTGATTTCGTCGCGGCTGATGCCAAACATTTTCAAGCGGCGGTCAAAGGTTCTCCAATCAACCTGCAAAATCTCGCAGGCTTTATTAATTTTCCCGCTTGATTCAATCAGCGCTTTCCTAATCGCTTCTTCGTCAAGTTCGTGTTTAAAACGCGGATTGTTTTCGAGTCCGAATTTCGCCCGCCGCGCTTGGCGTTCTTCATCAGAATAATTTTCCCAGCGTTCTGTGGTTTGTTGACGAAAATACTCGCGCCGACGTTCTTGTTCCTCTTTCGGCAAATCGTTAAACCATTCACGCGCTTTTTGTCGGCGATACTCTTTGATTTCGGTCGGAGCTTGAATAACTTCCTGGCGCTTCATCTCTCGATACGCTTCAAATTCTTCGGTTGAAAGATGATCCCAAAATTTGCGCGATAAGCTTTGCGCCTTCTCGCTCGTCATCCTTTGCCGATTAAGCTCGATGAATCGCTGGCGTTCTTCCTCAGATTTATTTTGCCATTCAAGTTTACGATGATTGGAAACGTGAACGCGGTAATCTTCCGCCGCTAAGTTCTCAAAATTATTGTTCAAATGGTTGTGGTCAAGATGATGCGAAACCTCGTTTGGTTTTAATTTTCTGCCAAGCGCAAACTCTAACAAATACCGGTGTTCGGGAATCGTCTTGCCTGTGCCTAAACCGATTTGACGATAACCGTGCGTCGAATACGAAGCATAGAAGGCTTTCAGGCTTTCGCCTTTCCGCAAGGCTTTAAGCGGTTTGTAAGAACCGTTGTAGAGCATAATCAGATGTTCAGGCGTGGCAAGAATTTCATCCTCAAGGTATTTGTCTTTATGCTGCCCGCCCCACCAGTCGTAACGCAAACGCCAAACTTCTTTTTCGCCTGTTCGCCAAACTTTTTCGACTTCTGAGAGGATCATCTTCTTCTGGTCGTGGTCATACGAGTAGGCATAAAAGCCTGATTTGCCGACCAGCGATTCAATCGGCACACCTTCAGGGTATTGGCTCAAATCTCTGGGAATATCTATGCGCGTACCTTCGGCCACACACAAGCCGCCGCTGTCGGGGCGGGCGTCCGTGACCTGCAAAAAATAATCGTGACCCTTTTCTTCGATCTTCAAAACTTCCTGAATCTGCGGCTCGGTCTGAAGCAGAAAATTCTTGGGGCTGCCGCCGCCAAGTATCAACACGCCTGACTTCCCTCCGCTGCGCTTCGCTCCGAGAACTATCGCAGCAGTCTCGTTCACATCGGCATTAACGTCGAATCGCAGGCGGTTTCCCACGAGAGCCTTTGCCGCGACGTTCATACCGATTGAAGAATCTCCCGGCGAAGAAGTGTAGATGGGAACTGCCGCTTCAAAAGCCGCCGCCAACAGGCTCTTGCGCCCCAGCCCCAGCACGCGCTCGCGCTCGGCGACATATTTGCCGCACAGGTAATGAAACTCGGCTGTCGACATCTCGCGCTGAAACTCTTCGCCCTCGATTACCTTTCGATAAAAAGCGTCGGTCGAGAGCAGCACATCGTATTCGAAGAAGATGTCGTAGATGCGAACCACTTCCGCCTCGCGCAGCACAACATCTGATGTCTGCGGATTGCCGCGATGCATACGGAGACCGATGCCGAAGTGAGTATCGTGATAGAGATTCGCGCCCGTCGAGACTATCCAGTCGACGAATCCGTTTTCTATCAGAGGAATGATCGCAGACATTCCGAGTCCTGCCGGAGTGAGCGCGCCCGTGAGGCTCATCCCTACAGTGACATCTTCTTCAAGCATTCGCTCGACCATTAGCTGGCAGGCTTCGCGAAGGCGGGCCGCGTTGTAGGCGAGAAAAGCGGATTCGACAAGTTCAGCAACGGTCATCTCTCCCGTAATGGGTTGCGGATCGATGGCCGCGCCGCTCAGGAATTTGTGTTTATGATCCATCGTTCTCCCTCAAAATAAAATTGTCATCTGTCGCTATGAATCATTCAGGTTAAGGTCTTGAGCGCGTCAATGCAACCACGCAGGCGTAGTTTCGAATGAGATTCGATTCTCGCTTACTCGGCGAGATAAGGACGGAACCGCTCTCTTATTTCGTCAGGCACCGGTGTGTAGTTGAATTTTGCAATGAGCTTGCGTATAGCGGGCAACGATCCCTTGGGGACTTCGATCAGAGTTTCACTATTTTCAATCGCTGCTTCATCCTCAGCCACAGCTTACTTTGAGGTTTGCTGCTCGTAAAATGAAATTACTTTGAGAACTCTCTCTTCATCCCAGTCTGCCGGGAATCTGGTTCTTTTCATTCATCCTTCTTTTCATCCCAATTCAAACGAGGGCCATCAAGTAACAGTGTTATATAGTTGAGAATGTCGCGCCCCAGGATGCCGCACTTCTGGTCAATTATCAGATATCGCCCTCTGAAGGCGCGCCTCAGAAAAATCAAATCCAGTTCGACTACCTGAGCAACGCTCAGGCTTCCATCAAAGCTCATCAACTCACAGGTTTCGCCTCAATCATCGCGCAAACCGAGTTGATCGGCCGACTGGTGTGGAACCAGAGTGATATCAGCGCCGGAATCAATAAGCATCGGCACATCAGACACGGTGGCGCCATTGCTCAAGTTGCGGGGAGTCACTCTTGCCAGCGGCGCAGGCGGATCGAACAGGCTGGCATCATAGGCTGGCATCGCTTATTTCCTCGATGACTTCCTTTTTGAAATCTTCCGCCTGTTCGGGGTGCGCCAGTCGGGGGCTGCCGATATAGGCTACAGGCTGCGCCTCGACATCAGGAATGACAACATATACCTTCACTTTTTCCGGCAGTCGAACTTTGGCGGGCAACCGTATCTGACCGTTTTCCACTATGCCTTCATAAGTCGCTACTTTCATACATCACCTCGCCTTGATCGAGCGCGATGATTATGACACATCTGCCTTCTGCCTGTCCTGCTTTCGAGCGACAGGGCATCTTCACGAAATCACTATTTTCACTCGGCAAGATAAGGGCGGAGCCGCTCTCTTATCTCATCAGGCACAGCGGTGGATTTGAAGGTCGAGCGACTGACGCAGGCAAGCACGATATGGCCTTCCGCGACCATATCCGTCTCGCCCTTCTTGACGACTTCAAAGCGCAGCGTGAGCGAGCGCGTGCCGAAGCGCGAGACATAGGCCCCGACTTCTATCAGGTCATCAAGCACGAGCGGTTTGTGAAAATCGAAATGTATCTGCACTCGCGGCAGCCAGATGTCGAGACGGTCGAAGGCGTCCGAATAAGAAAGCCCGACGGAGCGAAAAAGCTCGGTCTCGGCTATCTCGAAGAATCGCAGAAACTGGCCGTAATAAATGATCCCTGCGCGGTCTGTGTCAGACCAGCGGACGTGTTCTTCGATGGTGAAGCGTTTATGCATGATCAGGTCGCGCGATTTACTTTCTCTCGCGCGCGGGAGGCATCCTCTCTGTCGCGTCATCGCTTGCAGGCGGGCCGGTTATCTCGAAAGATTCTTCGAGCGATTGAAACGATTCGAATGCCTCAAGGCTGGCTTCCTCCACGCTCCACCCGGAAAGCAGATAATAATCCGATCCGACCCGACAGACCGAGTTGTAGCCTATGAATTTATGGCCGCTCTGCTCCCAGGCGAGCGTCATCCTTCTGCCGCTCATGTTGCCGAGCATCACGTCCGACCGACCCAGGTCCTTGAGGCCCGGAGCCTGCGATTGTCGGTTTATCAGAATAAGGTCGAGATAGTGATTGAGTGATTTCAACCCCACAGGAATATTTTCAACCACAAGCACAGCCCAGCAGCCTGTGCGCATATTGATGGCGATCATCTTCGCATCAGGCAAAGGCAGGACGGAATTATCCGCAGGAAGCAAAGCCCACCCGGAAGGAAAATTCACCGTCACGCCGACTTCCTGATCGCTGAACTGACTTGTCGGAATCGCCTGCCGTTCGATTTCCCGCTGGGTATTGATGGCGGCGATGCTTCCCTTCTCATCGACACCGGTTATGACGACTTCGGCAACCCCGCCCCCGATGACGCCGAGCCACGCGAATACGACAGTTATCACTCCTCCCAGGACGCGCTCGCGAGAAGGCACTCCGCCGAAAAGCAACACGAACATTCCGATTGAATAAACGATTTGGAACAGACCCGTAATAAAACCCGGTATGGTCTGTTGGATGAGTGGGAGGATGATGCCGAAAACAGCCGCGCTCAGAACGGCGCTAATCATCGCCCACTGCTTCCACGCATCCTTTCCCCGCAGAAGCCCTACCCCTACTATCACACTCCATACCGGCGCAGCGATCACAACGCCGCCAGGCTCTTTCACGTTTTGGGACGTGAGAAACATCAGGTCAAGAACAGTGAGCGCAGCGTTGATGAAAAGCAGCACAGCCGCCGCAACCATCCCTGATGTTCGCGGCTCGTCCGTGCTGGGCGTGGTTATGCCCATCAGCGTCGGCATGAAAGTCGGAGGCGGTGGCGATGAAGGTTGCGGCTCTGCGCTCTGGCCTCGCCACTGATCCCATACTGACAGATCGATTACTTCTTCAAGTTTGCGCCACTGGCCCGCGAACGAATCGTAAACGCGTGAGCTTTTGTTCACACGCCCTTCTCTGTACATCTTTTCAAGCTCAACCGCGCTCACAGGCCCATGTTCGCGACCTTCCACGTCCGTCACTCTGTAGCCTTCATCCATGTGAAATCCTCCAACTGCTCGCGCAAAGGCTGCGCATTCGATCTGTCACCAGGATTTCTGCTGGCGAAAGCGGCGATGCGATTATGCGCCGCTGTTCGTAAAATTTCTCAGGCCGCCGATTGTAACACTGACCGACGGGCGGCGCATAAGACTTTTTTATGTTCGATTCAATCCGTCTCGTAACGCTCGACGCCTATGGTTTCATAAACGGATGCGGCCTGAGCTTTCGATAACTGGCGGGCGGGAACTTCCAGCACGCGAACCCGTGTGATGCGACCGCGCTGACGAATGGCTATCACGTCGCCTGCGCGAACTTCGCGGGCGCTCTTGGCGCGAGCGCCGTTTACCTCGACCGCCCCCGCCTCGCACATCTCCTGCGCAAGCGGGCGGCGCGGGACCAATCGACTGACTTTGAGGAATATGTCGAGGCGCATGTTGGGGGATGGGGAATAGGGGATGGGTGATGGGGGGCAGGGAAGAAAACCACAATCACACCTGCTCCCCTGCACCTCTTCACCTCTTCATTTCTTATCAGGCTGTGCCTGAGCGGTTTCGTAGCCTTTGGCGATTTTGATGAAGGCTTCTTCGCGCAATCGCTTGAGGTATTTTCTGCGAGCCTCTTCGCCGCGCTCCATCGTAAGCTGGCGGCCTATGTAGTTCTGCACTCTGGCGTCTTCGTAGGGCAGAGCTTGAGGAATCTTGCGATCATCGAGGCGGACTATCTGGAACCCGTCCTGAATCCGAATGGGTTCGGTCACTTCCCCCACCTTGATATTCGATATGGCCGCTTCGACTTCTTCGCGGAGTTCTCTGTTTTCTTTGGGAACTCCGATTTTGAAAGCGCCCATTTCCCCTTTCTGCGCCTTCGATCCCCGGCTTGCCGCAGAATACTTCTGAACGGCTTCGGCGAAATCCAGTCCGGCGCGAATCTCAGCTACTATCCTTCGCGCTCGCTGCTCGACATCCGCCGCCGTGTAGCCTTCGAGTGGCAGGAATATTTCAGAAAGTTTCACCTCGCCCGGAGTCATGAATACGTCCTTGTTCTTGTCGTAATACTCGCGGCGCTCCTGATCGCGCAGGCTCCGAAAGATCGGGGCGCGCACTTCCTGTTGCATCACATACTCGCGCTGAATCTCTTTGCGAATCGAAGCTCTTGCTCCATCAGGATCGATGCCCTGCTGGCGGATGGCCTTTTCGAATTCGATCACGTTGGCAAAACCGTTGCGCTTGGCTATCGCGGCCCACTCCTGATTGAGTTCCGCTTCAGCGTCTATACCGAGTTCTTTGGCTTTCTGTTCAAGCAGCATATTATCGATCATCAGGTCGAGGATGCTCGGTTTTAGCTTGTTGTATTCTTCGTCGACCTGAGCGGTGTTCTTGCCCTGCGCCTGCAACTGGCGGACAACGTCGGCCTTCAGCTCCTGAAGCGCGGCAAGGTAGTCGGCGCGAGTTATGATCTCGTTATTGACGCGGGCGACGATCTCGTTGATCAGTTCCGGCTCCTGCGCTGCGGCGAGCGCGGAAATCATCAACATCGCTGTCAGTGTCCTGAATGCAAACTTCATAAAATCACCTCTGATATTTATAGGGCTGGGTTTGCGAAGCTCAATTATGCCTCAGCCGTCCGGTGTAAGTGAAGCCGAGAGAGGGGTCTTTTATCTCGATGCGGGCTGAGGAGACAAGCCGTTGGTGAGCCTCATCGACGGCCTGCTGATTGCGACGCGAGAGAAATTCTTCTCTCAGTTGCGCGCGGCGCTCATCCGCCGGACGGCGCTCGCCCTCGGCTCGAGGCTGTAGGCGTCGTTCGAGCATGAAAAGGTGATAGCCGAATGTGGATTGAATGACGGGGCTTATGTCTCCCGGCTTTAGCGGCTCGATGGCCTTTTCCAGAAAATCGGGCAGATTGGCTTCCTCGTATCGAGCAAGCCCTCCCTGCTCCGAGTTCGGCGCGTCGGAATGCTGTCGCGCGAGCGAGGCAAAATCCTTATTTCCCTCGACCGCCTCGCGGCGCAACGCTTCGGCCTCCTCGCGCGAGCGGACGCGAATCTCTCGCACATAAAATCCGGGCTTCTCGACCATCCGCGCTTCGTTCTGCGCGATGTAATTCTGAATTTCTTCGGGCGAAACCCGAACGTCGCGCAGCACTATTTGACGGTAGTATTTTTCCACGATCAGATCATGGGTCAACTCTTCGCGGGTGTCCGATGAGGCTGCTGCCGTTTTCATCTGAGGATTCGTCTGAATCGCCTGCTCAAGTTCGTTATCGCCGAGTTTGACGCCCGCGCGAGCAGCGTCATCGAGTACAAGCTGGCGGATTATGTATTCGTCGAGCATCTCGGAGTGAAGCGCATCAGGCATATCCGAGGCGCTGAACTCGCCCATCTTGAGCGCCAGGAATCGCTCGAACTCGACGCGGCGGATTTCGCGCCCGTTGATCGAAGCTATCGGCGGCGAACCGTCTTTGCCGCGACAGGCCGCGAGGATCATCAAACATGTCAGTATCAACGCAGTGCGTTTCATCGTAATTGACTGAGCAAATCTCTCACTTCCGCAAATATCGCTTCATCGGTCTGCCCGGTTGATTTGAGCTTCAACACCCCACCCGGAGTGAATTGAGCTTTGGTCGTAGAAATATACTCGATCAGTTTTTCAGGATCGATCCTCGCCTGTTCGCTGAACCTGACCGCAAGGCGATCCTGCTCGCGGTCAATCGAGATGACACTCAGGCGCGATGCCTCGCGGCGCAATCGCGCATACTCGAAAAGATTCTCTATCGTTTCCGGTATCGGCCCGTATCGGTCAGCCATCTCCGAGTGAATGTCCGAAAGCTCTTCCTCCGTCTGGGCCGACGAGATGCGTTTGTAGGCTCTCAGTCTCTGGCTCACATCGTAAATGTATTCTTCAGGTATGCGAATGTCGATTCCCAGATTGACCGCCGTTGAGACTTCATCTTCTATAGCTTCGCCTTTAAGCTCGCGCACGGCGCGTTCGAGCATCTGCGTGTAGAGATCGAACCCTACGGATTCGATATGGCCCGATTGCTCCGCTCCGAGAAAATTGCCCGCGCCGCGAAGCTCCAAATCGAGCGCGGCTATGCGAAAGCCCGCGCCGAGATCGGAAAATTCGCGTATAGCCGCAAGCCTCCGCCGCGCTATAGGAGTAAGTTCTTCTTCCGACGGTATGAGCAGATAAGCGTAAGCGCGACGATTCGAGCGCCCCACCCGCCCGCGAAGCTGATACAACTGCGACAGCCCGTACCGATCCGCGCGATTTATTACTATCGTGTTCGCAAGCGGTATGTCTATCCCGTTTTCGATTATCGTAGTCGATACCAGCACGTCGCTTTCGTGGCGTATAAATTTCAGTATCACGTCTTCAAGCTGCTTTTCATTCATCTGCCCGTGTCCGACTCCTATGCGCGCCTGCGGCGCCAATCGATTTATCAACTCGGCTATGGTGTCGATGGTCTCGACGCGATTATGGACGAAGAAGACCTGCCCCCCGCGCTGAAGCTCAAGCTCGATGGCCGAGCGACAGACGTTTTCGGAAAACTGAACGACGTGAGTTTGAATCGCCAGCCGGTCGCGCGGCGGAGTCTCGATGACCGACATATCCCTCAGTCCCGCAAGCGACATATTGAGCGTGCGCGGAATGGGAGTGGCCGACATCGCTATGACATCGACTTTTTTGCGCATCTGCTTGAGCCGCTCTTTGTGCGCCACGCCGAATCGCTGCTCCTCATCGACGACGAGCAACCCGAGGTCTTTGAAGCGAACGTCTTTCGACAGCAATCTATGAGTGCCTATGACGACATCGATTGAACCCGCTTCGATTGCCTTGATTATTTCCTTCTGCTCTCGTGCGGTGCGAAAACGCGAGAGCATCTCTATTCGCATGGGAAACGCGCTCATACGCTGCTGAAAAGTTTTATAGTGCTGATAGACCAGGACAGTCGTCGGAGCAAGCACCGATACCTGTTTGCCTTCCATAACCGCCTTGAAAGCGGCTCTCATAGCCACTTCCGTCTTGCCATAGCCGACATCGCCTACGACGAGGCGATCCATCGGCTGCGGATTTTCCATATCCGCTTTTACATCCTCGATGGTCGTCTGCTGATCGGGCGTCAGGTCGTATTCGAATGCGTCCTCGAATTCCTTCTGCCATGGAGTGTCCTCGCTGTATGCGTGACCGATGACCAGTTTGCGTTCAGCATAAAGCTTGAGTAACTCTTCGGCCATATCGCGCATCGCGCGTTTGACTCGCGCTTTGGTTTTGGCCCAGCTTCCCCCGCCCAAGCGATCAAGCTGCGGGGCGTTACCTTCGGCGGCTGAGTACCTTTGAACGAGGTCGAGGCGTTCGACCGGCACGTAGAGCTTTCCGCCTTCGGCATAAGCCAGGAGCATGAACTCGCGCTCGGCGGCTCGCGCGCGCTCAAGTCCCGCGGCTACGTTTCCCGTCGGGCCGCCCGCGGCGGCGATTTGTTTTAGTCCCTGAAACTGGCCTATGCCGTGATCGATGTGAACGACATAATCGCCGACTTTCAAATCTCCCAGGTCTGAAAGAAAAGCCGATGCCTTGCGCTGCTTTCGCGCCCGCGCAGGCTGCGCTACGGGTTCGTGCTGGCCGAACACATCGCTTTCCGTAAGAAGACTCAAAGAGGCTGCCGCGAGCGAAAATCCGTTCGTCGGTTTTCCAACCGTTGCGATGCGGCGACTGACTATGCCTTCTTCCGGGAGCGCAGAGTTGAGCGAAGCGAGAAGCTGCGTGGTTACGCCGTACTCGCCGAGCATCTCCGTGACGCGCTCACAGAGTCCGAGGCTGGGCATAACGAAGAGCGTCGTCATTTGATCATCATGTTCGAGATCGCGGGCCATCTCCTGCACGCGCCCGTTGTATCGTCGCTGCGAACGCGACAGCATCTCGACATCGGGCGTCGTGTCATCGAGCGTGAATAGAAAAAGTTTTTGCGGTTGAGACTCCGCGCCTGCAAGGGTCAAGCCTTCGATATCGAACTGTTCATCGGTCGTGGCGGCTTCGCGTCCGAGCAATCGAAGCTCGACGCGCGAGCAGGCATCGATTCTCGCTCGCAATTCGTCCGCGCTCAAAAAAAGCTCATCGGGCGCAAGAGAGAGCGCGCCTTCTTCGTCAGCCTGAGAGTAGCGATCCGCGAGATGGCGATAAAGCTCCGAAGCGCGCTTTTCTATTTCGGCAGGTTCATCGATGACGAGCAGGGCGTCTTTGAAATAATCGAGCGCGGAAGATTTGAGCGGGCGCGTGAGCGGGAGCAGAAACTCCCATCCCTCGAAAACTTCTCCGCGCTCGGCATGAGCCAGTCTTTCGCGCAGGTCGCGTCGAAAGCGATCATCCGTCCATCGCCCCTTGGCTGCTTCGGCCCAAAGGATGAATTCTTCGCGCCGGACGGCGACCTCGCGCATGGGAACGATGACGGATTCTTCTACTCGCCCCGTAGAGCGTTGAGTGTCAGGATCGAATTCGCGGATCGAGTCCACCGTGTCGCCGAAGAATTCTATTCGATGTGGCGCGAGGTGCGCGGGCGAATAGACATCGAGTATGCCTCCGCGCAGACTGAATTCGCCGACCGCGCCGACGGGTTCCTGCCTCATGTACCCATCGGCGACGAGCAGATCGACTATAAGCTCAAGCGGCATATCATCGCCCGCGCGAAGTATCAACCCCGTAGCCTTGAGCGAATCGGGAGAAGCCGTTCGTTCGGCCAGCGCGCCTATCGAAGTGAGAATGATTCGCGCGTCTCCCTTAGCCGCGCCGTAGAGAGCCAACGCGCGTTGTTCCAGAACTTCGGCGTGCGGCGATGTGCCGTCATAAGGATCAGCTTCGAGAGCCGGAAGCGTGACAACCTGTGATGAGCAGGAGTCGAGGCCGCCCATCGCGCAGTAAAAAAACTCTAGGTCGTGTTGAAACTCTTCGGCCTCGCGATTAGAGCTAGAGACGAAGACCAGTCGCCGCGAGGTTTTCTTTTCGAGCGCGGCAAGGGCGAGCGCCCGCGCGCTTCCGGCAAGGCCCGAAAGGACTACGCGACGGTGCGCAGGTATCAATGAAGCGAGTAGCTCCATTTCGCTCGATTCCATCAGGCGATGAAAAATTTCTTCTCCGGCGAGGATTGAACGGTTGATGCTCACTTATTTTTTACCCGATGATTTTTGATTTTCAATCTTAGCAGGACAGTTTTCAGTTGTCAGTTTTCAGTTTTCAGTTTCGCATCCGTCGACCTGGTAAATCTGCTGAATGACAAATGACGAGATTGATGATGACGTGTTGCTGATAGCTGAAAACTGAAAACTGAAAACTGAAAACCGAAAACTGAAGAAGTGTTGCCAATCAAAACGGCCCTTTGTTAGTATGCCTGTAAGCCGTCCGTCGGACGACTTACGCTCCCGTGCCTGACTCGGAGGTTTAATCTAATGAAAACCGGACGCGCCCTGATAGCTCTCGCAGCGGGGTTATTGATTCTTTGGGTCGCGGCCTTCGCAGGCGAGATCGGAGCTAGAGATGCGCGGCTGCGGATCGCCGAGGCCCTTCATCTGGACAATGCGAAGGATGTCCACATTCGCAGCATCAGCGAAGGCATGGGCGGACAGGCGATTGTCGAAGCGAGCATCGATGCGGCTTTTCGATTTGAAAAGGACAAGAGCGGCAAATGGAAAGCGGTCGAAGTTCGGACGGGCGATCAGACATGGGAATCCTTCGAGTTGATCGAGACCGCTCTTCGCAAAGAAAAAATTCTCCGCACTACTGCCGATATGCGCGCAATCTCCGTGGCGATAGAAGCCTTCCGCCGCGAGCGCGGTCACTACATCGCGGCTAAAACTGCCGCGGCTCTCATCGATAATCTCTCGCCTGTTTATCTCGGCCCTATTATTCGTCGCGATGCCTGGTCGCGCGAGTTTCAATACACGGGGAGCGAAGGGGGCTATCGCTTAGCGAGCCTCGGGCCGGACGGACGGGCTGAGACGGGCGATGAAATAGTGATCGAAAACGGCCAGATAGTGAAAGGGGCTGCCGAGTGATAAATGACACCGAGAGCGATGCCCGCAGGCGCGTCGCCGCCGTTCATCGCACAAGCCGGATCATAGTGCTGGCGATGGCTGCAAGCACGGTTATTTATATAGCCATCGGCCTTGCGATTGCGCCGGAAGCGGGCGAGGCAGCAGATCAGCGGAAAATAATTCCCTTTCTAGTGGCTGCGCTTCTGCTCGCTTTTGCATCTCTCGTGGTGAGAAGAGTGCAGTTCGGGCGCGGGCGGCTCGAATGGGTGGCCCATAAGCGCGGGGTTGAGGCTTTGATAAAACATTTTTTCACCACGACGCTCATCGCTTCCGCGCTGGCCGAGGCGATAGGCGTGCTTGGTCTTCTGATAGGTTTTCTCGGCGGCAGCCAGATGGAAGTCGTAAGCCTCGGAGTGATAGCGTTCACGATGACGCTTTCAACTTATCCGCGCCGCGCGGCGTGGGAGCAGGTGGTCGATCATTTTGCCGCGACTCTTCCGCGACAGGCTCTAAGCAATACTGACAGAAAGGAAGCATTACCTTGATCAAAAATATATTGAAACAAAGCGCGGTCGTTGCGCTCTCGCTCGTGATCGCAACATCGGCTCTCAGCCAGAATAAACCTGTTCCCGCCGCCGACCAGCGAGCCGAGGCGCTCAAGAAATATCTCGAAGCGCAGAATCTTGAAAAAGCGGGCAACTATCCGGGAGCGGTCACGGCCTACAAGGAAGCCATCGCCCTCGATCCCGCATCGGCGGAACTCAAGACCGCGCTGGGCGGCCTTTATCTCAAACACCGCAACGTCATCGAAGCGGAAGCCCAGGCGCGCGAGGCCGCAAAACTCGCGCCCAACGATCTGGGCGTGAGAAAACTGCTCGCTCAGATTTATCTCTCTCAGACTTTCGTCGGCGGCTCTCTCGATAAAGGAAAAGCCAACTCGGCCATCCGCGAGCTTGAAGAGATAACGAAGACCAACGCCCAGGCGAAGATCGATCTTGGAGGCAACGAGCCTGTGCCTGCGCTTGCGGTCGTGGCCCGGTTGTATTTGAGCCTCGAAGAGGAAGACAAAGCAATCGATTCGCTCAAGCGATTGTCCGACGGCGATGCGTCTTCAATGGTAGCCACCTCGATGCTGGCCGAGCTTTATTACAACAAAGGCAAATATCGCGAAGCGGCTGCCGCTGCGCGCAAAGCCTATGAGGCGAACCCGCAATCTCCTGAGATTGCAGGGCTGCTGGCAAAAGCTCTGCTTCGCATAGACCGCGGGCAGGAAGCTCTGAGCATTTACAAGAAGGCCATCGGGATCAAGGACACTGCTCCGGGCGAAGAGGCCAAAGAAGGAGTGCCGCTTTCTCCTCTCACCTTCGATTATGCCGAGGCTCTGATCGAAACGGGCCGCTACGACGAAGCGATCAAGAAAGTCCTCGATCCGCTGATCGAAAAGGTGCGCCGCGATTCTCCCATCTTCCTTCATCTGATCAACCTCAAGGGCAAAGCTCTTCGTCGTCAGGGCAATCGCGAAGAAACCGCCCGCGTGCTTGAGGAGGCGCTCAAGGGACAGGACGTTTCCGAAAGCCTGGTCGTCGTTTATTCGCTCGCCGAGACTTATGAAGAAATGTTCAAGTTCGACAAGGCGGTTGAGACTTATGAAGACGCGCTTGCGGCTCTGGTCAATCCTGACGGGACGGTTGGCGGAGGCGAAAACGAGCGCAACGCCGGAGTCATACTGCGACGCATAGCCATCGCTCATCGGCTGGCGGGCAATCGCGAGAAGGTGATGGAAACTTATGAGCGGATGAGGAAGACTCTCGGCCCTAAGAATTTCCTCGCCGATCAGATGACCATCGAGAATTATTTCAACGAAGGCAAAGACAAAGAGGCTTACGACCTTGCCACCGCATCCGCAGAGCGCAACCCCGACGAGCGATCATTCAAGCTCTATCGCGCGCAGGCCGCAAGCAAGATAGGCAAGACGGATGTGACGGATGAGATAATGCGCGGGCTTTTGAAAAACGGGCCGGAGGATGCGGACATTTATCTCTTCTGGTCAGGCGTGCAGCTTGAGGCGAATCAACTCAAGCAGGCTGAAGAGACTGTTCGCAAGGCGATGAGTCTTGAGCCGAACGACATCTCGCCGTTGATAACTCTTTCGAGCATTCAGGAGCGACAAAACAAGCACAAGGAAGCCGAAGCTACTTTGCGACGCGCGCTCGAAATCGATCCCGACAACGCGACATTGTTGAACAACCTCGGATATTTTCTCGCTGATCGAGGCGAGAAGATTCCCGAAGCTGAAAACCTGATCCGTCGCGCGGTCAACATCGAGCCTACGAACGGATCGTTTCTCGATTCGCTGGGCTGGGTGCTGTTCAAACAAAACAAGATCGCGGAGGCTCAGAAATACATCGAGCAGGCGGTGGTTTATTCCCCGCGCTCGGCGACGCTTCACGATCACCTCGGCGACATTTACAAGAAGCAGGGCATGAATGATAAGGCGCGCGCCAAATGGGAAGACGCGCTGAGGCTGGCAACCGAGCCTGAAGAGATCAAGAAGATCAAGGAGAAACTGGGGAAGAAGTGAATGGGGGAATGGGAGAATGGGNNAATGGGAGAATGGGGGAATGGGAAAATGAGGTCAATGAATCTTCATCTCCCACTCACCCACTCTCCCATTCTCCTACTCCTTCTTCACATTGAGTCAAGGATTCGGATATGAAAAAAGCGGCCCTCATAATTCTTTGCTCGGCGCTGATGGCTGTCAGCGTTGCGGCGCAGCAGTCGGAAGGCGTGCGTGGAAACCGGACGAAGAATGGGCCGACTGACGCTCGCCCGCGCCAGCGACCATACACCGACGAAGACCTCAAGCCGGAAGTGCGCGACCGACGAGAGCGCGAGATAGAGTTTCTGGAACTGCAATGCCTGGATGAAGTCAATCGCCAGCGTCAGGCGTATGGATTGAGGCCGCTCGAAGCTTCCCGTGAACTTCAGGAAGTGGCCCGCGAATACAGTCGATGGATGGCTGAAGAGAAATTCTTTTCGCACACAGACCCGCTCGGACGAACAGTCCGCCAGAGAGTGACCGAAGCGGGAATAAAGTGGCGCGTTTTGGGAGAGAATCTTGCGTACTCGAATGGCTACACGAACCCCGTAGCGGCCAGCCTGCGCGGATGGATGGACAGCCCCGGCCATCGCCGCAACATACTTGACCGCGCCTTTCAGAAAACCGCCGTCGGCGTGTGGATAGCTGATGACGGTACGGTTTATTTCACCGAGATTTTCATGCAGTAGTCATCGCCCGCGCGCTTGATGCTATAAGATAGTTTGAGGCTGCAATATGACTACGAAAACTCAAGCCATGATTGAAGACCTCTACAAAGTGGCGGGCAAGGCCGAAATCGTTGACGGAGAAATAGTGCTGATGAGTCCGACTGGAGATATGCCGGGACGCGCGGGCGGGGCGATTTACATGAGCCTGCGTTTGTATGAATCGAAAGCGAGTGGGCGCGCATATCCTGACAATGTTGGATTCAGGGTCAATCTTCCGAACAGAGAATCATTCAGTCCCGATGCCGCTTTTTATGTAGGGCCGCGAGCAGGCGGAAAATTTCTCGAAGGCGCTCCCCGTTTTGCCGCTGAGGTCAGAAGCGAGAACGATTATGGCGATAAAGTGGAAGAGGCGATTGCAGGAAAACGCGCTGAGTATTTCGAGGCAGGCACACTCGTTGTGTGGGATGTGGATATTCTGAGAGGTCAGGTTGTACGGGTATATAGGGCGAGCGATCCTAAGAATCCCACGGTTTATCATCGCGGCGAGATAGCCGAAGCCGAACCCGCTGTGCCGGGATGGACGATGGCCGTAGATGAACTGTTCACATAGAGACATTTTCCTCTCGATGGATCGACATAGAGAGCCGCCTTATCATTGCGAAAATCAGGTGAGGAAAATTTAGCATAATGAAATGGCCTCAATCTCTTCATCGTATCTTTGACTTTCTGATCGAGCGGCCTCGCCTAACCAGACTAGGGCTTGATGGCGAGCCTTTGATTGAGACCCCTGGCGCACAGTTCCGTTTTTATTCGTTGGAGCGTAAGCCGCACCCTCTTAACGCAGCAGGCCCATTTTATTCAATCGCCGACGGTTGCATAACCTGTCTGGCTCCTCAATGCGCAGCGCCAAATTTGATCGGGTTGTACGATGAGGGAACAAATGCGCGGAGCCACTGCTTTTTCAAAAAGCAACCCCAAACTCAGGAAGAGGTAGAGGAAGCGATAAGTGCGATGGCGGTCTCCTGTGTTGAGAATCTGCGATATGCTGGTAACGACCCGGTGATTCTGAACAGCCTTTGCGAGATGGGTTATCGACGCCTCTGTGATGTTTTGGAGGACGAGCAGGCTGATTAGCATTCGCAGACCAAATCACGAGTGGATGATCAACGATAACCTATCATCAGACATCGTGACATAAACGAGTTCCTCCAGTCTGCGCCAGAACTTCAGATGACGAGAATGCTTTTCAGGGTCATCACTTTCACGCTTATGCTCGCTCTCGTTTCAATGCAATCGGGCGCGCAGCAGACGGCTGAAAAAAACAACTCCGCTCAAAACGAACCTGACCTTAAAAAATTCAGCGCGATGGAGCTTTACTGTTTCAACGAAGTCAATCGCCGCAGAAAAGAACATGGACTCGCGGAGCTTCAATTCTCCGAACAACTTCGCACAGTTGCTCGCGCTTACAGTCGACAGATGGTCGAAGAAGGCTTCTTCTCGCACACAGACCCCGAGGGCCGCACTCCGCGCGACCGCGTCGGGGAAGCCGGACTCAAATGGACAGTGCTTGCGGAAAATCTGCTCAGAGTGAAAGGCTTTATCAACCCTGTGCCTCCTTCGGTCGATAGATGGATGGCAAATCCCGCTCATAGCCAGAACATACTCGAACCCGATCACGAGTTTTCAGGCGTCGGAGTCTGGATGACCGGCGACGAAACTTATTTCTTCACTCAGCTTTTTCTCAGCAACAAGCCGCAGGAGAAAAAACCTGAGTGAGCCTGATCTCGTGTTGAGAAATTCGGGCCTTGCGCCGAAGGCGCAAAAAGAAGGTAGCCAGACGTGCAACGTCTGGGGGCAAGCATTCAGTTCCGCGCTCTGAAAGAGCGCAAGAATCTGCCGCGTCTCCAACGCGGGATTGCATCCGCGATGGTTCCAGAGGTTTCACCTCTGGCTACCTTCTTTGCGCCGCTTCGCGGCAAAAGACAATTTCTCAACACGCTCTGAGCTTTTGTCTATCCCTCACCGAAACGCTATCCTTCACCTATGCGGGATTCGATACGGATAAGATCGTTCGCGAAAATCAACTGGACGCTCGACGTTTTGTTCAAACGCGAGGACGGCTATCACGAGATTCGCACCATCTATCAAACCATCTCTCTGCACGACCGGATTCGACTCACCGGAACCACGGGACAGATCGAAATCCTCACCGATAACCCAGCGGCGCCGAGCGATGAAACCAACCTCGCCTATAAAGCCGCTCTGCTCCTGCGCGAGGCGACAGGCGCGCGATTTGGAGCATGGATCGAAATAGAAAAACGCATACCTGTCGCTGCCGGACTCGGCGGCGGCTCGTCGAATGCCGCAAGCGCGCTTTTGGGGCTTTGCAAATTATGGCAGGTCGAGATCGATCAAAGCGATCTCCTCATGATTGCGGCAAGCCTCGGTTCGGACGTGCCTTTTTTCCTCACCGGAGGGACGGCGCTAGGCGTTGGGCGCGGCGAAGAGGTCTACCCACTGGAAGAAACCAGCGCGGAAAATCTGGTCATAGCGAATCCTGGAGTGAGCGTTTCGACTGCCGCGGCTTATGAAAAGCTTTCCCGGTTGACAAGGCAAAAAGCGGCCCGTATCATACCTCTTTCTCTTATCGCCGCTAAAGGCATCCTTGAGTTGCCGCTTGCGGCTGCGAACGATTTTGAACCGTTCGTTTCAGCCGCTCACCCGGAAATCGCGCAACTTCGACGACGGCTTCTGGAATTGGGAGCCAGTCGCGCGGTGATGAGCGGCAGCGGGGCGACAGTGGTCGGGGTCTTTGACAACAGAAAATCATGCGAGCGGGCGCAAGCGGCGCTTGTGGCTTCGGGGCTGTGGGCCGAGTGCGCCAGCGCGATCAACCGAAAGCAGTATCGAAACGCTTTATTCGAAAGCTAATTATCCTGAGTCAATCCCCTAAAAAAATTCATGCATCACAAGAAAGGCAAAATGAAAAAGCAGGGAAGGCGTCGCAATCAGAAAAATGGTTTTGCCTTTTACCTTTTGCCTTTAAGTGGTGGGGAGTAGCCAAGTGGTAAGGCAGCGGTCTTTGGAACCGCCATTCGGAGGTTCGAGTCCTCCCTCCCCAGCTTTGGTAAGTAATGAATGATGAATGATGAGTAATGAGCAAACGAATTGCCGACTCATCACTCATCACTCATCACTCATCACTTTTTTCGTGGAGGCGCTGTGAGAATCAAGGTCTTTTCGGGAAACGCGAATCGCCCGCTCGCTGAAGAGATATGTGAGCATTTGAACATCGAAATCGGCAAGGCGAACACCACGCGCTTTTCCGACGGCGAGTTCAATTTTCAGATCCTTGAGAACGTGCGCGGAGAGGACTGCTTCATAGTTCAGCCGACCTGCCCGCCCGTGGATTCGAATATCCTTGAGCTTCTCATCATGCTCGATGCCTTTCGGCGATCTTCGGCCAAGCGCATCACGGCGGTCATTCCTTACTACGGATATGCGCGCAAGGATCGCAAGGATCGCCCTCGCGTGCCGATTTCGTCAAAGCTCGTAGCGAATCTCATAACGACGGCGGGCGCGGATCGCGTGCTGCTCTTCGATCTGCACGCGGGACAGATTCAGGGGTTCTTCGATATCCCCGCCGACCATCTCTACGCAGCGCCCGTGCTGGTCGGCCACTTTCAGAGTTTGCAACTGCCCAACCTCACCGTAGTCGCGCCCGATGCGGGAGGAGTGGAACGCGCCCGCGCCTATGCCAAACGACTGGGAGCCGAGCTTGCCATCATCGATAAGCGGCGAGACTATGACCGATTGGGCGAGGTCGAGGTGCTTCACGTCGTCGGCGATGTTGAAAACCGCACCACTCTCATCGTAGATGACATGGTCGATACTGCCGGGACGCTCGTTAAAGCGGGCGAGGCATTGAAGCGCAACGGCGCTGAGACGGTTTACGCCACGGCCACGCACGCCGTGCTTTCAGGTCCGGCAATAGAAAGGATCGAAGCTTCGCCGATCAAGGAAGTGGTCGTCACCAATTCGATACCGCTTAAAGAAGCCTGCGGCTCAGAAAAGATTCGCTGTCTGAGCGTGGCGGGGCTTCTGGCCGAAGCGATAGTTTCGGTTCACGACGAGACATCAGTGAGCAGACTGTTCATATAGTTCAGGAGTTCGGATAATGATTAAAGATTTAACGATCAATGCAAACCCGAGGGATGGAATCGGCAAAGGTTACGCGCGCCGACTGCGCGCCAATGGGATGATCCCTGCGGCAGTATACGGTGAGGGAAAAGAGCCTGTCGCGGTCGCAATCAATGCCAAAGAGATCGCAGGCATTCTGCGCTCAGACAGCGGGCATAACACCATATTCAAGCTCGCCCTGCCAAACGGCGAGGGAGAACCCGCTACGGTCATCATCAAGGACTGGCAGGTCGATCCCGTCCGGGGCCGGTTGCTTCACGCCGATCTGATGCGGCTGTCGCTTACGGAAACCACCCGCGTCAGCGTCTCGATTGAAACCGTAGGCGAGCCTGTGGGAGTCAAGCTCGAAGGCGGCATCCTTGAGATAGAGCTTCGCGAAGTCGAAGTCGAATGCCTGCCCGGCGACATCCCTGAACACATCCGAGTCGATGTGTCGAACCTGAATGTCGGGCAGCACGCGACGGTGATGGATTTGATCTACGACCGCGAAAAGATCAAGGTGCTGACGGACGAGCATCATCTGGTAGCGGGCGTGATTGCGCCGCGTCTGGCCGAAGCTCCTCCCGCGGCTGAAATTGCTGAAACTGCCGCAGGTGAGCCTGAAGTCATCAAGAAGGGCAAGACTGAAGAATAGGAAAACAGTTTTCAGTTTTCAGTTTTCAGTTTTCAGCTTCTTTGCTCTCAACGGGCAACTGACGACTGAAAACTGAAAACTGAAAACTGAAAACTGGCTTATGAAGTTGATAGTCGGATTGGGCAATCCGGGGCGCGAGTATGAAAAGACCTGGCATAACCTCGGATTCATGCTCATTGACCGTTTGATGCAGCGGGCCGGTGGCCGCCGCTATCGCCAGGAAGCGCGGGCTGAAGTCGCGCAGGTCGAACTGCGAGGTCAGCGCGTGATTGTCGTAAAGCCGATGACGTTTATGAATCTGAGCGGAGAAGCGGTGCGACCGCTTGTTGAGAAATACGGCGAGGCTGATGCGCGAAATATCATCGCCGCCTGCGATGATATCGCGCTGCCTTTCGGGATGATCAGGGTGAGAGCGCGGGGCAGTGCGGGCGGGCAGAAGGGATTGAAATCGATCATTGAAAGATTAGGCTCCGAGGATTTCCCCCGCGTGCGGATGGGGATAAAACCGGATCACCCGGTTTCTGATCTGGGAGATTTCGTCCTCATGCCGATTCGAAGCCGTGAGCGCGAGCAACTCGAATTGATGCTTGATCGCGCCGCTGATGCAATTGAATTGATACTCGCGGAAGGCGTCGAACGCGCCATGTCCGCTTTCAACGAGCGAGTGAAATCTGAAGTCGGTGATCAGATGTCAGAAAGCAAAAAACTGAAAACTGAAAACTGAAAACTGTATCTCCTTGCTCCGGGCTTCAGGGTTCGGGGCTGAACTTTGGTTCAAACAAAGCAAATCCACAAGGAGGATTAATGAGACTCTACGAAGTTCTGTTCATAATCGCCCCGAACACTGAAGAGGGCGATATAAACACGCTCATCAATCAGATCAGCGATGTGGCGACCAACCAGGGCGCGACGATAGCGAAACTCGACCGCATGGGCCGCCGCAAACTCGCTTACCCCATCAAAAAATTCCACGAAGGCCACTATGTCGTGCTCACTATAGAAGGAACCGGAGCGGAGATAGCCGAGATCGAGCGACGCATGAGAGTCATCGATGCGATCATCCGTTACCTTACGGTTCGAATCGATGAAGACCTCAAGCGGGCCGACAAGTTCCGCGCCCGTCGGGCTGCGCGGGCCGCCGCGAGAGCGCCTCGCACTTCTCGCCGCCCCGGAGCGCCGATGGCAATCGAAGTGGAAGAAATTATTGAAGAGGAGGATGAAGAATGAGCAGCGACCAAAGAAACGACAGAGGGTCGAGACAGGGCGGACAGGGCGGAGGCCGCAGGTTCGTGCGCGCCCGCAAGTCGTGCAAGTTCTGCGCCGAAAAGATCGACTACATCGATTACAAGGACGCGCGCATGTTGTCGTCCTTCGTGCCTGAGCGCGGCAAGATTCAGCCTCGAAGAATTTCAGGCACCTGCTCGACTCACCAGCGAATGCTTGCGGCGGCGATCAAACGCGGTCGCAACGCGGCCATCCTGCCGTTCGCAACAGACTAATTAGAAGTCTGGAGTCGAGAGTCTGGAGTCGAGAGTCCAAAACCGGACTCCAGACTCTCGACTCCNNCGTGAAGATGTTGACAAGCTGGGCCAGCGCGGGGAAGTCGTGCGAGTGCGCGCCGGTTACGGAAGGAATTATCTGCTGCCGCAGGGACTCGCAATCAAAGCGTCTGCGGGCAACAAGAAAATGATCGATGATCATCGTCGTTCGCTGGCCAAACGCGAAGAGAAAGAGAAGCGCGCCGCTCAGACTGATGCCGAAAAGCTTCAGGGTCTCGAACTGCGTTTCCTTCGTCGCGTCGGCGAAAGCGGCATCCTCTACGGCTCTGTCACTTCGTTCGATGTCGTAGACGCGCTCAAGGAACGCGGATTGGAAGTCGAGAGGCGAAGAGTCGGACTGCACGAACACATCAAGCAGGTGGGAGATTATGATATCCCCATCAAGCTGCATCGCGATGTGACCGTTACGATCAAAGTCGAGGTGCGGGGAGAGGGCGAGCCTGAAGTCGCGCCCGCAGTTGCGCCTGAAGCCGTGCCTGAAACCGCACAAACGGCTCCTGAAGCCGTTCCTGTGGCCGAAGAGACGATGGCGACAACGGATGAGACGGCTGACGCTGAAGAAGCCGCCGAGGAATAACTCGGTTTTTCAATCGCAGAAGGATGAACCTTGGCAGTTCATCCTTCCCGCTGCTGTAGACTCATGCGCGACTGTTTGGTATTATCGGCGCGCTCGTGTTGAGGGCGCAGCACGCGGCGCCGATCTTCATTTAACGCGCTCAAAAAAATCAGCCATAGAGGGCGACCGTTTTCGCTGGAATCAGTGGTATGTCGAGAGCAGCCGCAGGTGATCCTTTTTTCGAGAAGGGGCTTCCCTCCAATATCGAGGCCGAACGATCCATACTCGGCGCGATACTGCTCGACAATTCCGTTTGCAATCAGGCTGTAGAACTCCTCAAACGCGACGATTTCTTTTTAGACTCTCACCGCAAAATCTTCGACAAGATGCTGGCCCTCAGCGAGCGCGGATCGCCCATTGATCTCGTCACTCTTACGGATGAACTCCGCAAAGCCGGAGAGTTCGAGCAGGTGGGCGGGGCGACTTATATCGCCTCTCTCATCGATGGCGTGCCGCGCACGGACACAATCGAGCCTTACGCGAAGATCGTCAAAGCGAAGACGATGCTCAGAAGACTCATCACGGCTTCCAATCAGATCATCGCCCGCGCATTCGATGAAGAAGACGACCCTGAAGTGATCGTAGATGAAGCCGAGCGGATGATTTTTCAGATAGCCGAAGACCGCATACGCCAGGGCTTTCAGTACATCGGCGACGTGGCGCAGCGAAGGTTGGAACAGATAGAGCAGATGGCCGGTCGCCCTGAAATGATCACGGGCGTCCCCACAGGGTTCACCGATTTCGATCAGATGACATCGGGGCTTCAACGCCAGGATTTGATCATCATCGCCGCTCGTCCGTCAATGGGAAAGTGCGTGGTAAATAATACAAACATTACACTTACGGATGGAAGCGTGACGACTATCGAAGAGATTTGCAGACGCAGAAAAGCTTCGCTTTTGACCTTGAAGGATGATTTCACTTTCGCGTTTACGCAGCCGAGCGATTTTATAGACGATGGGATCAAGCCCGTCTTTCGCGTCACTACGAAACTCGGTCGATTCGTCGAATGCACACTCACACATCCGTTTCTCACGATTGACGGATGGCAGCCGTTGGCGGAATTATCCGTTAAGACAAAAATCGCAGTGCCTCGCAAGCTGGAGGTCTTTGGTCAGGCTGAAATGCGAGAGTGCGATATCAAGTTGCTGGCTTATCTGATTGGCGATGGGTGTCTGAC
>DLHY01000101.1 GCA_002483445.1 Blastocatellia bacterium UBA7656 | reverse complement strand
CATTTGTGACAAGGCGGTTAAGCAATGAGTGATGAGAAGAAGGCGATCAGAAAATAGTGAGAGACTCAAAGCAAAGCCCTGAGTCTCTCGAAACGCGCGCGCCTTAGAACCTCGCGCTGTAGCGGATGAAGACTCCTCTGCCGGGAGCGTCCACGCCCCAGTCGACGCCTCTATAATTTTTGTCGCCGATGTTCTCGAACTCGATCAAAAGGTTGTGCCGCTCCGCGAGGCGTATGCCGCCGCGCACGTTGAAGGTTATGTAGCCCGGTACTACGAGGAAGAGCGAAGACGGCTCAAGGCCGGGGCCAAGCACCCGGCGCTGTATCTCGGCGAGAGTCTCGCCCGTTGCGAGCAAAACATCATCCGCCGTCCCGAATGTTGCGTCCGGGCCTCGTCCGACATAGCCGCGCGCTGTCGCGCCGTTGAGAAAAAAAGCCTCGATGCTAGAGGCAGTGCGCCTCGCTCCGGTGCGACGGTCGGCGAGATCGATGCTCGAAAGCCGCGTCTGTTTGTAGGCCGCGTGAATGTAAGGCTCGATCCAAAAGCGTCGGCCCGACGGGGCGCAGCGAATCTTCAGCCAGCCGTCCGGCGCGGGCGTGCCGTTTTTATCCTGCGTATGTACATAAGTGAATATCGTTCCCAGAGACCAGTCCGAATGAAGCCTTATGTCGAGAGTATGCTCGATGCCCCACACCTGATTCTTTCCGAAATTGGCGCGCACAAGCACAGGACTCGATGCGACGCCGACGAAGACCGTGCCGCCCGACGATTGCGAAACGATGGTCTCGCTGCCGAGCCTCATTCCCGTTGCGCCCGGAGGAAGAATCAATGACTGCTTGACGATGTTATCCCTGATGTCGTTGAGGAATATCGCAAAGTCGGTGTCGAATCGCTTCCTGTAGTATCTCGCGCCCAGTTCATAGTTGAGGCTTGTCTCCGGTTCGAGGCGTCGAACCGGAAGTCGGGTCGACACGGCTGAGTCATCGGCGGTCGAGCCTATCGTAGCATTGAGGCCCGCAACTTCGCTTGCCGAGACTTCGAATCCTGTGCCTACCAAACCGAGCGCGCCCAGATCGGTCATGTGCGGAGCGCGAAATCCCCGACCGATGTTTGCAAGAAAACTCAATCCTTCGACGGGAGTGACCACCGCGCCTGCTCGAAACGTAACGCTTGAGACCCGGAGCGAATCGTCAGGCCATAGCCTCTCGCCGTCAACAATCGGCGCATCGAGGGCAAGCGAGCGATATGAAGCCGCGCTGTAACGCAGGTTGCCCATCAAACGAAGCCTGGAGGGAATGGCTTCCCATACGTCCTGAACATAAATGCCGCCGCTTTGGTAACGGGCATTGTCGGGAATGCGCGGGCGACGAATGCTCACCGCCTCTGTCACAGGATTGACGCCGAAAGCGGGAGAATGTATGCGCTCGTTGTAATACTCCGCGCCCAACAGGATGTTTTGTCTTGAGCCGACGAGTTTGCTTGCATAAGCCTGAAGGCCATTGACGTTGATGCGCTCGTATTCGTGATTGATCGAAGCGCGAGGATTGCCGCTGCCGCCCTGATTCACCCTCTCTTCGCGCTGCGTGTTGAATGAATAGGTAAAGGTGAGTCCGTCTATCCAGCCGAGTTTCGTCCGGTCGAATCTCAAGTAAAAGATATCGTTCATGAGGTTGCGCAAGTCGGCGATGAGGTTGCCGTCTCCGCCAAGCAGTTGGTCGTATCGCTTTCCTCCGTCCTGCTGCCCTCGCATATACCCGGCGATGAACTGCGACCCTTGTATGGGCGTCCAGTTCATTTTCAACAGCCCGCCGTATTGGGTGAAGGCAGTATCGGGCAGGCGATCATCTATAACCGCATCGGAACTGATCCCGAAAAACCGGGCCACTGCGTTGTGAGAATCCAGTCCGCCTCCGGGCCTGAGCGTGTTCGTCCGCCGAGAGGCTGCGTTTGCAAGCAGGCCGAAGTTTTTCGCCGCATAAGTCGCCGTCAGGTTCGATCCCAGGCTCAGATCGGCGCTCGTGAACGACATCGACATTTGCCCGTGAAGATTGTCGCCGCCCGGTGTGTAAGAAGGAGCGCGCGAGAGGAACTGTATGCTGCCGCCTATGGCATCGCTGCCATACTGCGCGCTGTTGGGGCCGCGAAGAATCTCGACGGCCTGCAGGCTCGAAGGATCGAGCAGGTTGAGGAAAGTGCTGATTCCGCCGCGCTGCGCCGACGTGGTAAATCTCACTCCGTCGACGAATACGTTTACCCTGTTGCCTGTGACTCCGCGTATGACTATGCCTGATATGGTCGGGCTTGTGCGCTGAAGATGAACGCCGACCTCTTCGTTGGCTATCTGCGCGACGACTGTTTTGGCTCGCTCCTCGATACGGCGCTCGCCGATGACATTGACCTGCTGCGATATGGATTCGACGCTCTCGACCTGTCCGAGATTGGCCGTGACGGTGACTTCTTCGCTTACGGCAGTGGGTTCGAGCGAGACTTCCACGCTCGCGCCTTCCGCGCTGCGGAGGTTCACTACCGTGCGGCTATCGACGAAGCCGCGCGCTCGGACTATAAGCTGATAGGTGCCTGATGGGATGTCGGAGAAGGTGAATCGCCCCTCGCCATCGGTTTTCGCTATGGCTATGATGGCCCGTTGAGCGTTGAGCAATGAGGCTTGGGCGTCGGCAACGACAGCGCCGCTCGGATCGCGCACGATTCCAGACAGAGAAGAATCGTCATTTGCAAAAACCGTCGAGACGCATGAAATCAAAAAGAGCGATCCAGTAAGCAGAGAAGAGATGATTTTTCGCGCTCTGCCGGAGCCGATCACGTTGAGCATTCCTGTTCTCCTCCTTCGAAAAGTCTGGAGTCGAGAGTCTGGAGTCTGGAGTCCGTTATTTGGAGTCGTCACTGACGACATCAACGATTGCCCCGAAAACGTACAGCAGGCTGCCAGCCTGCGGGTTTCCCAAATCTCAAACTTTCCGCGCGTGCGCAACCTGGCAGGTCGCGCTACATCATAGACTCCTTCATTCAAAGAATTGTTTCAGCGACGCACGACTTCGATATTCAACACGGGATGAACTTCATACCACTGTCGGTCGGGCTGCCCGTCGTAGCGAGAGACGCCATAAACACGCACGCGGCTGCCGATTGCAGGCGGCGGGATAGTGATCGGCTTGATGATCTCGCAGACGATGAACGGATTGGGATCGTTGATATCTTCGACCAGGCGGAAGGTCATATCGCCGTCGGGGTCAAGGCGCAGTTCGCTGACATAACCTTCGGTCACGACGTGAGGCATCGTGTTGCCAGGAAGGTCGAGTATGCTGACGGCCTGAAATTTTTCGAGATCGTCTCGATATGTCATGCCTGCCATTTGATTATCGCTCGAACCCATATTCAAGGTGATGAGCAAAGCCGCGACGAGCAATGCGATCACAGACATCGCGGCCATCGTCTGATATCTTCTGAGCAGACTCCCGGCGCTCTGACGCCCAGCGGGCAATGAAGATTCATGTTCGAGGGCAGCTTCTATTTCATCCCAGCGGTCGAGGGAAGGGCGAGGGGCGGGAATCTGTCGGGCGAATCGTTGCCCTTCGCGAAGTCGCGCAACCTGCCCGCGACACCACCCGCAATCCAAAAGATGAGTTTCGAAGCGAGTCGCCGCCTGCGGATCAAGCTCGCCATCGAGATAACGCATGAAGTTTCGTCGCATGTATGCGCGCCAGCATTTCATAATTACATCTCCACTGGTTCATTCATAACAGCCCCCTGAGGGGGCGCAGTCGCTCTTCCATTTGAATGAGCGCGCGACTGAGCCGCGAGGCCACAGTCCCCGGCGCGCATTCAAGCACACGGGCGATCTCATCGTAAGAGAGACCCTCGACGTATTTGAGGACGACGACCGAGCGAAGTCGCGGCGGCAAATCCAAAACAGCTTGTTGAAGTATCCGGCTCACCTCTCTGCGCGCGTGCTGATCGTCTACAGCTTCAGCCGGGTCTATCTCTTCGCCGCTTCCGAGTATGGCGTCAAGCGGCACCTGATCGGGGCGTCGTCGCTGATTGTGATTGAGGCATTCATTGAGCGCGATGCGATATATCCAGGTTGAAAGCAGTGCTTCGAAACGAAAATGTGGGAGCGCGCGATAGATTTTCAGAAAGATGGTTTGAAGCACATCTTCGACCAGAAGCGGTTCGTCGAGCGAATAGAAAACCACCCGATGAACCCGGTCGCGGTGACGGTCATAGATTTCGCGCAATGCCGCCCGGTCGCCAATCTGGGCGAGAAGGACGAGCGCGCGCTCGTCCGACAGGGAATGATCCTTTTGAGATTTCATCAGACTGAAAAAACGCCTCACTCATATTAGACAGGAAGCGCAGGATTTTCTTCTACTCCAAAAAGAGTTTTTGTCAGAGATTCTTTTCTTCCGTCAAATTGAATGAAGATGGTTGATAGCGACAACCATATTGACTGTTGATGTTTTCCACACGCTCGCGCATTCCTTTAACCTTCCCGGTCTAATTCCCACATACAATCTCCTTAAAATAAAAGAGCGCGAGCGGCACAAGTATTGAATAAAAATCCGTCGTTGCTAAGGACGAAGCTTCGTATCCCGCCGTTTCTAGCAGACTGTAAACGGGTCGGATAGCTCTTCTGAAAATCAGACTGAAAAGGTTTCTTCGCTCGAAGCCAGACCTGGCAGCGTGTCGGGCTATCCGGGGGGTTCTTCTCAAAAGGTGAGGCAAACAGTGCAGCATACCCGCCTGACAAAATTATTCACACTGGTTGTATCAGCAACGGGTCTTCTCGCGCTTGCTTACTCAATGTATCGCCTTCACGCCGAGCCTGTCCGACTGGACTGGATGTTTCTGCTCACCTTTCTGACGCTCATCTCGTGGCGAGCGGAAATATGGGTGCCGGGAGTCAGCACCAAAATCACGCTCACTGACACGCTCATTTATATAGGTGTGCTGATGCTCGGCCCTTGGGCGGCTGCCATACTTGCCTCTGTAGACGGACTTGCGCGCTCGCCCCGCTGCGTCAAGAGCCATCAGATAGCGACCGTCGGCATAAACGTATCAGGGATGAATCTGGCGGTGCTGGTATCTTCGCTGCTGACAATAAAACTTTTCGGGCCGCTCGATCTGCTCATCCGCGACGCTGACCGTTTGGCCACGCTTCCTTTCGCGCTTGCGTTCCTCGCTCTGGTCAACTGCATCGTCAACACAAGCATAGTGGCGGCAGCGGTCGCCCTGTGGCGCAAAGAGAATGTGCTGAAAAACTGGGCGGAGAATTACCTGTGGACATCAGGTACTTTCTTCATCGGGGCGATGGCAGCGGGAGTCATCTGCAAAGCAATCGTCGTGTTCGGCTTCTATGCCGTAGCCATATCGCTTCCCGTGATACTGCTGACTTATGTGGCGTATAAAACTTATCTCGGAAAGGTCGAGGCGACCAACCGCCACATAGAAAAACTCGCGCAGCTTCACCTCTCCACCATAGAAGCTCTCACCTCAGCCATCGATGCCCGCGACCCGCTCAATCGCGGCCACGTTCAGCGCGTGCGCAAACTGTCTGAAGGGCTGGCCCGCTCGCTCGACTACGCCGAAGATCAGATGGAAGGACTCAAGGCCGCCGCGCTCCTCCACGACATAGGCAAGCTGGCCGTCCCCGAATACATACTGAGCAAACCGGGCAAGCTGACCCCGGCAGAGTATTCGAAGGTGATGATTCACCCCGTAGTCGGCGCGAACATACTCAGCAATATAGAATTTCCTTATCAGGTCGTTCCCATCATCAAACACCACCACGAGAGATTCGACGGCACGGGCTACCCCGACGGACTCCGAGGCGAAGAGATACCGCTCGGCGCGCGCATAATCGCAATAATCGATTGCTATGAGGCGCTTACGACCAATCGCCCTTATCGCCAGCGGTACTCGCGCGAGCAGGCGATAGAGATGATGAGCCGCGAGTCGGGTCAGATGTTCGACCCGCGTGTGCTTGAAACTTTCCTTGAGATAATCGATTCGCTCGAAGACCGACTGCCTGTAACCGGCTCGCTCGACGCTCATCTTTCGAATGTCGAACCGATCACAGGCAATCCCATCGAGCGCGGATTCGATCTCGCTGCGGAAACCGGAACTGAAAAAGCTCTGCGCGATATCTCCGCCGCGCAGAGAGAAGCGCTCTCGCTCTACGAGATTTCGCAGACGCTCGGTTCGGCCCTCAAGCTTTCGGAAGTTCTATCGATAGTCGGGGCCAAGCTTGAAAGCGTCGCCAACTTCACCACTCTGGTCATCTACCTGGCCGAAGAAGAGCGATTGCAGGCGGCTTACGCCATAGGCAGAAACGCCGACGCGCTCAGGGGTATGGAGATCGCAATAGGCGAGAGGGGAGCCGGATGGGTTGCGCGCAATCGACAGGCGCTCATAGGCGGCAGCCCGCTTGCCGACCTCAAAGCGCCGCTCGGATACGCCGCCGCCGCTTATCGCTCCACAGCAACATTCCCGCTGCTCAAGGGAGACCAACTCGTCGGCGCGCTGGCGCTCTATTCCGAAGAAGACCGTCAGTACTCGGCTGATGAGATGCGGTTGCTCGAAACCATTTCGGCGCACGCGGCAGCCGCTCTTCATAACGCGCTCGTATTCGAGCGAACCAAAGAGAGCGCGCTCACGGATAACCTTACGGGGCTTCCCAACGCGCGCTATCTCTACAGCTTCTTCGATCAGGAGCGAAGTCGGGCCGAGCGCCACGGCTACCCGATTGCGCTGATGATGATGGATCTCGACGGCCTGAAAAATGTCAACGACTCTTACGGACATGCGGCGGGCGACGGAGTGCTGCGCCGAGTGGCTCAGATAGTCCGCGCGCAGTTGCGCACGGGCGACACGTTGATACGTTACGCGGGCGATGAGTTCGCCGCCGTGCTGCATCGCGCAACGCCGGAGGTAGTCATCGATCTCAAGGTTCGCGTGCAGTCGGCAGTCGACAGCCTTGAGCATGAAGTGAGGCCAGCCCGCACGGCCTACGTCGGCATTTCCATAGGCTATGCCGCTTATGGCGCGGATGGGCACACGATAGATGAATTGATGGAAGTGGCAGACCAGCGAATGTACGAAGACAAAATGCGTCGCCGACAACCCTCAGGGCCGCTGCGCCTGGCGACATTCCGCTAACACTCAAAGAAACGGATGAGAGGAAAAAATGGAAAGAGAGGAATTTCTAATGCCAACAGAAGATGATCCGATGCAGATGGGCAAAGCCATATCGGGCCACTTCAAGCGAGCTATGCTTCAACAGATGGCCGAAGCTCTGGAGGATCAGGCGGCGGCGCTCTATCGCCGCGTGTCTGCATTCGAGGAAGAAGATTTCCTCGTCTGCCGCGAGATCGAAGAGCATCAGACGGAAGTCAATCGCCTTCACCTCAAACTCGAAGCCGTGCGCTCGGAGCGCGACAGCGTTTTGGAAAAGGTCGAATACCTGCGCTCGGAAGCAAGCACGATGCGAGAAGCCATATTCAGCGGCGAAGGCACCGAACTGATGGAGGTGGAATTCATCCGTCCCGACTGGAAGCCCCAAGAGGACACGGATTCGCGTCGCCCGATGTTCTTTAACCGGATGACTCTGCCCTGAGACCGGGCTTTGAAAAACACAGCGCGGCTCGAGCCGCAAGGCAAAAGGTAAAGGGAAAAGGCAAGAGCATCTTCTCGCCTTTTTCGCAAAACTTCTTGCTCGAAAAACAAGAAACTCAACCCTTGTGACATAGAGAAACCCCGCGCCTTCCCTCACACGATGACCGAGTGGCGAGGTTCGTATGGCTGCCTCGAAAGGGAAAGACAGGCGTTCTCAGACTGAGCGCCGCAAAGCAGAGCGGCGGCGCTCGATGCGCTATTCCGTCGACACCCTCGTAATACTCGACGCCGTCACCTGGATAGACAACGAAGGCAGCGACCGCCGCCGAAAGATCCGCCGCCGCGACGACCGCGAAGCAATCGCAAAAAGAATTCTCGAAGAGTTCGATAAGTGAGCCTCTTCCCCTCCACTCATCAGCCATCGTCGCGCAGTCGGATTTGAAAATCGAATCTGACCGCGCGACATCGTAAATTCATTCGACACGAAAACGAAAATCGAGACGAGTCACATGCGAACTCGATTTGATCGACGAAGAATCGAAACGCGGCAAGCGTGATCGAACATCTTCAGAGATATAACCGTAATCTATCCAGCCGAACTTTAGGAAAAACAACTGGCAAAGGACAAAGAGCAAAAAAACATGTTCTGCCCTAAATGCGGAAACCCCGACCAGAAGCCTGAAACATTCTGCCGTCAATGCGGAACCTTTTTGCCTGATTTCGATAAACTCCAGAAAAAAGAGATTCCGCCCGAACAACATTTGACGGCCAATAGCGTTTTAAGCCTGATGACCGCGATTGTAAGCGGCACGCTGGCGATTTTGCTTCATGCGTTTTTTACCGGCAGAGAGAATACGCCGCCCTTGATTTATATTACAGCAGGTTTTTTGACGGCGATGTTTTTCTGGCAGGCGCAGACATTCTGGCGGACAAGGCAGTTGAAAAAACATTTTCCGAAAAGAAAAATGGAAGAGAAGGTTGAAACCGAATCGCTCGATACAAATCCGCTTATTGAATCAGCAAAGCCGAAAGCATCATTGAACGAATCCGATTTCAACCGCGCCGTTCCGCCGAGCGTTATCGAAAATACAACCAAACATCCAGGCGAAAAAGCGCGACGAAAATCATCTTGAACCCGGCATCAGACGAATCGAACGGTCGGAAACTTCGCCCGCCTGCTTTGACATCCCTTCCCTCCGCGATTAGAGTTTAATCGCGCAGGACGCGACACTCATCCACGGAAGGCAAAAGTAAAAAGGCAAAATGAAAAAGTAGAAAAGCGTCGCAAACATTTGCCCCCATTGCGCAGGCTTCCATTTGTGCCTTTTACCTTTTACCTTTTGCCTTAGCACTTATGTCGCTGCTGGAAATTCTCAAACTCGTGGGATTTGCCACCGGAGCCGCGCTGCATCTCTACGTCGCTGTTCTGATATGGAAACGGAGAATCGGCTCCGAGCGAGCGCTCACTCAGCCCGAACGCTGTTTCGTCGTCATCGGCGTATGTCTGGGCGCGTGGTTTTTGGGAAATCTGCTGACGACTCTGCACGTGCTGCTCGTCGGATCAGATCGCCTGACCTCGTGGCTCAGAGTATGGGACTCGATCACGATGATCGGAGTCGCGCTCGTCCCTTCGGCGATACTGACCGCGCACCTCGCCGTTTGGAGTTATCTCGATAATTATCGAGCGATGTCCCGGCGAAAGGTCGAACTGATCGCCCTGGCCTTTTATGCGCCGATGCTGTTTTTGCCCTACGCCTTTTACCGCATCGCCTTTCTTCCCTACAAACCGTTTTTCAATCAACTCCGCCCGCTGTTGATACCCTATTCGGTCTGGTACTTGTTCGCGCTCTCGGCTTCGGCCTTGATTTCGTGGGCGATGAAAGACAAGCTCGACCCCGCGGCCACACACGAGCGCAAGTTTTTCAAACAGCTTGCCGCGCTGCTTCTCGTCACAGGGATTTTCGAGTTCATGGTCGTCGGCGTGCGCCGGTCAGGGCCGAGCGATGTCCTCTGGGTCGCTTATCTGCTGCTCTCGCTTCTTCCCGCATTTTTCATCTCCTACTACATCTATCGCTACAAACTGGTCGAGGTGATCATAAAAAGCAGCGTCGTTTACGCCTCTCTCGCCGTTGTGATGATGGCCGCTTACACATACATCGTTCGTCGTCTCGACCCATTACTGGCCGAGCGTTACGATCTAAAACCGGGCGTGATAGAAGCGTTGTTGATACTCGGAATGTTTGCGCTTGCAGGGCCGCTGATGCGAATGCTTGACCGCGTGACGCATCGGTTGTTCACGCGCGAGATTGGTCTTTATCGCGATGTCGTGCGTCAGGTGACGAAGGGAGCCGCAGGATTGAGCGAGATCGAATTGCTCATCCGCTACACGGAAGAAGCTATCCGTCGGGGGCTTGATCTCACACGGGTGCGAATAATTTTATTCGACGAGCGATTGCAGGAGGGCTTGGAGCGAAGGCTTGCCGAAAAGATGATTCAAAGCGAAATCGACGTGATCGAATCCGACGAAGACCTCTCTTCGATTGGCGCAAACGCCGTCTACGCGCTCAAGCGCGAGAGAGGGCTTACAGGGCTTATGCTCATCACCGCCAGCCAGCGCACGCTCACATCAGAAAAAGGCGAAGTTCTCAGCATACTTGCCGGACAGGTGGCAATCGAGATTGAAAGCTGTCGGCTGGTCGAAGAAAAGCTCCGCCTTGAGCGCGAGCTTACGAGCCACGAGCAACTGGCCACGCTCGGACAGATGGCCACGACCATAGCACACGAAGTAAAAAATCCGTTGTCAGCGATCAAGTCCATTGCTCAGGTGATGAGAGAAGAAGATAATCTGCGCGAGTATGATCGCGATTTGGAATTGATCGTGAGCGAGATAGACCGGCTCAATCGGACGGTTTCGCAACTGCTCGCTTTTTCGCGTCCGAGCAAAGCGGACACGCGCCCGGTGGTGCTCCGAGAGATGATCGCTTCGATAATCGATCTGTTCGGCAAAGAGGCCGCCGATCTCGGCGTAGGGTTGCGCGTAGAGTCGTGTTGCGATGTGACGCTTCAGGCCGCGCAATCGGCAGCCGTGCGCGAAGCGTTGGGCAATCTCGCGCTCAACGCGATTCAAGCCACGGACAGAGGCGGAGAAGTTGTGATTGAATCGAGTCTGATTGACGAAAACGCGGATTGCGCGGCATTGATTTTATCAGTGACGGACACAGGGCCGGGGATAACGGAAGAAGCGCAGGCGCGCATATTCGAGCCTTTTTACACGACGAAGGCGCGCGGCACGGGATTGGGCTTAGCGATAGTCCGTCGGCGCGCACTTGAGCTTGGAGGCGCGATTGAAATTGAAAGCCCCGTAGCCGACGGTCACGGCACAAGGTTCCGGCTGATCGTTCCGCTTGCTCTGGCAGCAGAGGTATAATGCGTCGGTGAAAGGAGCGTGAGATGAAAAACAAAACACTCATGGTTCTTGCTTCGTTTATGCTCGCCGCGACGGCATCCCTCTCACAGGAAATCAATACCGCTCCTGCTTCGCTTGAGGCAACGGTGTTGAAAAAGGAGACAGGGAAATTCATCGCCGGACTTGGCAAAAACGATTTCCTGATTTATGAGCGAGGCCGGAGAATGGATACCGCCGTGTGCAGCGAGATCGAAGCGCCCCTTTCACTGGTTCTTCTGATCGATGTGAGCGGAAGCATGAAAGACATTATGAAGCCAACCATAGAGGCTGCGCTGGTATTAGCGAAAAGTCTCAAGCCTGAAGATGAGGTTGCCATCATAGCTTTCGCAAAAGGAGTCGAACTCGTTGAGGATTTCACCCGCGATAAACAGATCATCGAAGACCGCATAAAAAAAATAGATGAGGCTGTAAAACTTGATCGAATTGGAACTCATCTTGATGACGCGATGTTGCGGGCCGTCACTCAATTCGGCAAAGCTACAGTAGCGAACAGCCGACGGGTCGTCATTGCGATCACGGACAACTTCGCGCCGCGCTATCCTGATCGACCGAGGAAAGAGGCTCTTGGCGAACTGTCGCGATCCGGCGGCATAGTCTGCGGACTCGTCACGCCGCGAACGCTCGATGGAAGATCATACAACCCTCCATTGAAAGAGATTGTGGATCGTATGCATACTGATCCGAGCAGTCGCCCTTTAACCTATAACACGAGGCGTGAGCCGGACGGCAGCCTCGAGATTTACACGAAAGCGACAGGAGGGTTTGTTTTCGATCTCAAGGGCGAACAAATCGAAGCGAAGATCGCCGCGCTCGTCGACGTTATGCGAAAGTACTACCTCATTGAGTACAAATCTTCGAGTCGTGTTGTGAATGTGCGTGAAATAAAACTGAAGATGTCGAAAGAAGCAGAGAGACGCGAAGGCGCGGCGAATATGATCGTACAGCAAAAAGCTCCGTCTCAATGATCATCATCGCGACGGCGGAAGAATCGCAGCGCGAAGGTCGCCCCTCCCCACACTATCACAGTCATCGCCATCAATGCCCAGGTGAAATATTCCACCTGCGGATAGAATCTCCCGGCGCTCACGGCCACCAGCCACGACAGGAAAAATGTCAAAGCCGCCGCTCGTCGCATCCATCGAATCTGATTCGCCATGCTGATACGGCGAAGCTCGCGTTCGAGAAATTCCTCATCGCTCGCCAATCGCTCGTAATATCGAGCCTCGCGCTCCGCCATTCGCGCAAGCGTCATATCGGGGCCTGATGCAGCCGCGTTGTAATACTGCGCCACGTGCGCAAGTTTCCCGTCCTTGAGAGCAATCTCGGCAAGCCCTACGTTCGACCGAAATCGATTCGGCTCCAATGCAAGCGCGCGGCGAAAACAATCCGTCGCCCGCTTGTAATCCAGTCGCTCGTAAAAAGCTTCGCCCAATCGCTCAAGCAGATCAGGCTCTTCGCCCGCGAGCCGCGAAGCGAGTCGCAGACACGCATCCGATCTTTGAATCAGGCGCGCATCATCCATCTGCGCGCTCGAACGAAAGAAGCGTGACATCTCGTAAAGCAGTTCCGGGTTGCGCGGCTCTTTTTCGTAAGCGATGCGAAAGTAACTCGATGCCTGCGCCAAACGACCGGCGAGTCGGAGCGAATTGGCGATGCGACGAAGCAGGGGAGCGGGCATCAGGGCTATCTCGCTTCTCAACACGGGAGTGTCGCGAATCGATTGATCGGCTTCGAAGTATTCGTAAAGTTCGAAGGAGCGCGGGTCGAGTTTGTGCGGCCCGACCGCGCGAAATAGAGCCTTGATGAACGGCAGATACGAAGATCGATGCGACCGCAAAACTATCTCGACGCCGCGGCCGCTCACTCGCGTGCGATAACTCACCTTCGCTGTCCCACTCCTCATGCTGACGCTCGTGGCCTCGGTGGTGATCTTTTCGATATGAGCGACGCCAAGCTCTCGCTTCAATCCCAGCAGGCGAAGGAGGAAGGCCATCGGCCCGCGATGGCGCAACATCGAGCCGTCGAACTCTATTCGGTCAAACGCGGCAGCCACCCACACGGGCGCAAGCAGGAGCATAAACACAGCGGCAGGCGCGATCCACCCCGCTCTGGTCAGAGCAGACCCCGCCGACATCAGCATTGCCGATGCCAGAAAGTAAGGCGCAAATCCCGGTCTGATATCGATCTTATCCATACTGCGCTTTTCATTATACGATCTAATACCAGCTTACATCGACTGATCGAATGGTCAACTCATGATCGAGCATGGCGACAAGGCGCAGATCGAATCTCACATCGCGCAAAATGATCGCATATCCGTTTTCACTTTTTTCGACGCTGGCCGAGGTGAAGCGCGCGAATTTCAAAAAGGTTTGCGCCTGCGCCGATTGACTCAGCGCATCGATAAATTCAGGTTCAAGAGCAGGCATTTCGCGCCACTCCGAAGGCTCGCCCATTATGTTTTCATATCGAGTGAAAAACTTTCCATCGATTGCGGCGACAGATTGCCACATCATAGGGTTTGCGGGCGCAGGCCAGACAGCCGCGACATAGCTCTCGGATGAAAGAGAACTTCCTGCGCGGTCTGCGGCTTCCTGTCGCGCAAGCCACAGACCGCCATAGTAAAGCGCGAGAAAAAGGATCGCATATCGCGCGAGCCTTGCTCCTGCCCGTCCCCAGTTCAACGCTCTTCCCACGATCACGATGAACAGTCCTGCAAACCAGATTATGCGCACAGTGGAAGAAACCGCCGCGGGATGCTCAATGGTCGGATGCCGCGCGGCAAAGGCGACGATGAGCGACAGTATCGCGACTATCAGGCCGCAGAACAAAATTCGCGCGGGGCTGTTCGTCACGAGCCACACGACCGCGCATCCGAGAATGAGCCATATCCAGGGATCGAGTACGAAAGCCAGGTCGCCATAAAACCAGCGGTCGCTTAGGGGCATAAGCGGGCGCGTGCCGTAGCTGTTGGTCGAGTCCATCACGAGATGGCCAAGCCCTCCGAGAAAGCATAGCCAGAAGAGTCGAAGAGGGCGAGAGGGTCTCTGAAAAGCGTTTCTTCGAAGTCGGAATCTGCGATCAATGAACGTAAGAACGAAAGCGAGAATCGCTGCAAGCGAGAACAGACCTATGAAGGAATGCGTCAGCCCGCGATGATATTGCAGGTAGGCTGGCGTGCCGCCGAATATCGACATCACTGCATCGATGTCAGGCAGGTTGGAAGAGATCACGAGCGAGGCCGTCGCCATAGGCGTCGCGCGTTCGAGACCTGCTTTTGCCAAGGAAAAACCTAAGAGGGTGTGAGCGAAATTCTCCATCCGTCGTCGATTGTCGGATGACTGGCCGACTCAGGGGACAGTCGGCACAGTTGAAGGCAGCGGCAGTTCCTTTAGGCGATCAGGCGCAAGAGCCGAGAGCCGCTTTTCAGCCAGCGATCCGGTCGGAGATGAGCGATCTATCTTCGCCACCTCGATGTAAAGCCCGACGGCGCGTTCAGTCTCGCCCTTCTTTTCATAAGAGGAAGCAAGTCCCATTTGGGCCGTCTCTTTGGCCACAGCCGGAGAGGTCAGCAGCTTTTCATAAAGTGGGATTGCGTTGTCGTAGTCGCCCACTGCGAGATAATTTTCGGCCATCGCCAGCCGAGCAAGGTCGCTCGTTTCGCCGTCGTTTTTATCCGCCACCTGCTGAAGCATCTGAAGGCCGCGCTCGCGGTCGAGGCGCAATCGGGCGATGCCCGCGTAATAAAGCCCGATCTCGCCATAGTAGCCCGAATATTCGCGAGCCAGATTTTCAAATGCCTCGGCTGTTTCCTGCCACTTGGTCTGCTCGTCGGTGTAGAATTTCCCCGCCTGACCGACTGTGGGAGTATCCTGCACGGGGGCGTTGTATTTCTCGAACGCTTTGCCGAATTCATCCGCCGCTTTCGATGCGCGCCAGGAAAAGAAGCCCGATCCGGCTACGTACAGCACGGCGAGACCTGCGATTATTCCTATTGCGATGATGAAGGGTCGGCCCCGCTCCTGGAGCCAGTTCTGAGTCTTTTCATAAAAACGGATCATAGGGTCGTGACGGAACTTCATGTCCTTGACCTTGATCTTGGTTTTCTTCCTGCCAGTCTTTGCCAAAGCCTTTCGCCTCCTGTGTCTCGATGCGGACTGTATGCACAGACCACCGTCCGCAAAGGGAAACGACAACATAGCGGCCCTCGGAGCGCATTGTCAATTCCGAGTCAGAAAAATAAAAGACAGTCTCACCTATGATGAAACAAGCGATGTCTTTCATCGAGGTATTCGTCCGTATTGGCGAGCATCGTCAATTCAAAGGCAGGGGCGGTTATAAACCTGATCGACGCGGAGAACTTTTTGTTGACAGTCAGACCCATACCTCGTATCCTTTTGTCGTAAATTGAAATTCATTTTCATTTGGGGTCTTTTCGGCAGGTGCAATTATGAGTTTGGTTGAAGCGTTGAAAAACAGGCGGTACAGGATAGAACGGCTCGAAGGGCCGGAAGAAGAATGCCGCCGATTGCTCGATCTTGGACTGACTCCGGGCGAAGAGACATCGGTCGTTCAGGCTGTCCCGTTCGGAGACCCTCTGGTTGTAGTTGTGCGCGGGATGCGCATAGCCCTTCGAAGGCGGGAAGCCTCGTGGATAAAAATTCATTAGCAGGCACCGTCACTCCGAGCGAGGCTCCTGACGAGGCAGAACCCGAATCGAAACGGGATCAGAAAGCGAAGCCCTTGACGGCTTGTCTTGCGGGAGTGCCGAACGCGGGCAAGACCGCGCTTATGAACGCGCTCACCGGCGGCAGCTTTCACACAGCCAACTATCCCGGCGTGACCGTGACCATATCGCGAGGCCGCACCCGCGCCGAATTCGGGCCGGAGATGACGCTCATCGATCTGCCCGGAGTTCACAGCGCGCGAGCTGCCTCTCCCGAAGAAGAGCTTTCCTGCCAGGTGCTCGAAGGCCGTCACCCTTCGATCCATCCTGATGCGATCATCGCGGTAGTCGATTCAACTCAGCTTGAGAGGCATTTGAAATTCGCCTCATTCACTGCGCGTCGCGGAAAGCCTCTGGTGCTGGCTCTCACGATGATGGATATGCTCGCCCGCAGCGGGCAATCGATAAGCGCGAATAAACTGGCCGAAGCTCTCGGCGTTCCGGTCGTCTGTGTCGATGGCAGAACAGGGTGGGGGGCTGAAGAGGTCATCTCGACTCTGCGCCGCGAAATCGAAAAGCCTGTGACAGAGGACTCGGCGCTTGCGCGGATACCGGATGAACCTGTGGCGGCGTATCGCGAGATTCGTCATCTTCTCGACCTGAGCGGCGCGATAAAAAAGAGTCGCCCTCTGGTTGTTGCGGCTGACTCGATGACCGAGCGGATTGATCGCATCGTGCTGAATCGCTATCTCGGCTTCCCGATTTTCTTCACCATTCTCGTCGCGCTTTTCGCATCGATCTTCTGGGCGGCGCAGCCGTTTATGGATTTCGTCGAGTGGGGCTTTGCGCAAACGGGTGCGCTCGCGCTTCGCCTGTTGCCTGAAGGCGCGCTGTCGCGATTCATCGCTGAAGGACTGATAGGCGGAGTCGGATCAGTCGCAGTCTTCTTTCCTCAGATAATCATTCTGTTTTTCCTGATGACTCTGCTCGAAGATTCGGGCTATCTCGCGCGAGGAGCGGCTCTCGTCGACCGTCCGCTTTCGCGCCTCGGATTGCATGGGCGTTCGTTCGTGCCGATGTTGAGCGGGTTTGCCTGCGCCATTCCTGCGGTGCTTGCAGCGCGCACGATCCCGCAACGGCGCGAGAGGCTGCTCACGATCTGGATAATTCCGTTGATGAGTTGCAGCGCGAGGCTGCCGGTTTACGCTCTGCTGCTTGCTGCGCTGCTTCCGGGCAAGGCAGGCAGGGCGGGGTTAGTGCTTGCCGGGATTTACATTTCGAGCCTGCTCGTAGGCGCGCTGACCGCCGGGTTGATAGGCCGCTTCGTTTTGCGCAAGCAGTCGTCATCTATGCTTGCGATGGAGATGCCGCTCTATCGCAAGCCGCTCATCAAGCCGACTCTTCGAATCACATGGAGTCGTTCGGCTGCTTATCTGAAGAAAGCCGGGATGCCGATAGTTTTGATCTCGGCGTTTTTGTGGCTGCTGTCGAATTTCGGGCCGGGAGCGCGCCAGCCGGTTTCGGAAAGCGGCGCGCGACCGGCACTCGTGACGGCGAGCGATCTCGATCACTCCTTCGCCGCCGGGATAGGACAGACTATAGAGCCTGCGCTCAAGCCTATGGGAGTCGACTGGCGAGTCGGTGTCGGGTTGATTTCGGCTTTCGCGGCGCGGGAAGTATTCGTCAGCACGATGGCGATAGTTTTTCATGTTGCCGATGATGGGGAAAATCAGCAGGCAGGGCTTTTAGAAAACATTCGTTCGGCGACCTTTGCAGGCACCTCGCAGCGGGTTTTTACGACATCGAGCATTCTGGGACTGATCGTGTTTTTCTTCTTTTCGCTTCAGTGCCTCTCGACAGTCGCGGTGGTGAAGAGCGAAACCGGCTCATGGAAAATGGCCGGACTGCAACTGCTCTTTTACACAGGACTGGGATACCTGCTTTCTTCCGCCGTGGTGCAGGGCTTGCGACTGGTTGGCATTGAGTAAGCCCCGCGATTTGTAAATCCATCAAGCCTTCCGCTTCTTCTCATCCTGTCTTGTATCCGACAGCCTGCCGTAGCATACTCGTTATGAAACGCGCCTTACGGGAGGCGATATGCACATACAGATAAAGATGCGCGACATGATGTTCATCAACTATGCGGTGCCGCCCGAAAGATTGCGCCCCATAGTGCCGGAGCAGTTCGAACTTGATTTGGTGATCATCAACGATAGCTCAAGTGCGTTCATATCGGCAGTGGCTTTCAAAAACGAAGATATAAAAGCGGGGAGGCTTCCGCTGCCCGAGTATGATCAGATCAATTACCGCGCTTACATCCTTCACGGCGAAGAAAGAGCGGTTTATTTTTTCGATATGAACGTCAACTCGCGAGTGATAGCCACGGGAACAAATGTTCTCGGACTGCCGGTGGACTACGAAGAAATTGAAATAGCAGCTCGCGCTGATGAAGAAAAAGCTGGTGAGTTGCAAGTATCCGTTACCTCCTCCGGGCCGCAGGGCCTAGCGGCGGAAGTTCTTGTAAGCGAGACCAGTTCAAGACAGCCTGCTGATCTTTCGACAGAGTTTTTCACTGAGCGACCAGTCGGGTACGTCAAGGCTCCTGCTGGCGGTTTGTTGAAAGTGGTAGTCGAGCATGAAAGAATCTCCGCCCGTTCAGCGACAGCGGAGAGTGCGCGAGCTTTGTTTTTCGAAGCTCTCGGACTGCTCAGTGAAGAAGAATCCCGGAATCCTCATTCGATCCTTTACGTCCGGGAGACTCTCTTCAATACCTCTCCGCCCGCGCTGATGCTTTTTTGAAGCTCAACGACTGCCGGATTACTATTCCCCTGTGTCCTGCTATTCGAGTTTCACTCTTTCGGCTTACGGCTGATAAAGACCTCGATGAACTCGCCGTCGATGCCCCGGTATCGATCCTTGATCCGAAGCACAGTCGTCGTCAGACCTGAATGCTGATAAATAAAATCGCAAATATCCGCGCCCCATTCGGTCACTACTAAAGACCCGCTCGCATCGATAGGATTGCCGTGATAATCCGGCTCCGCAAGATGGCGGATATCTCCATTCTCCTGCACTGCGCGGACAAAGGTCTTTTTCCAGTAATACCACGGCACAGTAAAGACATGAGCGCCGCCGGGTTTCAATGTCCGGGCGACTTCTTTGAATGCAAGCGCGGGATTGAGTACGTGTTCGAATACATCCTGTGTGATTACGAGATCGAACTCCTCATCCTCGAACGTCTGACGCTCAAGATTCTCCGAGCGATAGCCGTATTTCATTTGACCAGCAGGAGTATCAGCAAAGAAATGCGTTGCAACGTAATCGAGGCACTCTCGCTCCAGCTTCTCTGAAGAAGTTCCCCCTGGAGAAGATTCATGAATGCGGCCTTTGCGCCAGTCGGGGCAGTGCGTCTCAAGCGCGTAAATGATCGCTCGCCAGCGCGGTATGCTCGCGCAGCGGATGCAATGATAATTATCTCTGAGCCATTCATCTCTTTCTATAAATACCGTGCGCGCCTGACAAATAGGGCAATATCCCAAATGGCAATCGCCCCGTAGCATCCCCCTCGGCAGTTTGCGCTTTCGGATCAGATGAAGTCCGTCCCTCACTATCTCCTTCGATATTAGTTTGAATATATGTTTGAAAAGCATCGCCGGAACTTTCACTCGATGAGTGATCAGCAATCAGATGGACTGGATGAACTCTTTGATCTTCGCCATCACGCTGCCGCCAAGCGCGCGATCCCAACTTGTAGCCCACTCGACTCGCGATCCTTCGACGCGCCTCTGATAGTCTTCAATGTTGACTGCTGCTTCCTTTAAGCCATCGGCGATGGCTTTCATCGTCGGTTCGACGGCTATCAGGTTCGACGAAATCGTTTTCAGTTTCTCCTTCGTCTTGTTGGCATAGGTATTCGTCACTACTAACATACCCGCTGCAGCCATCTCGATGGGAACAAGGCTCGGATGAGGCGTGTACATCAAACTCAGGCCGAGATCGTGAGACCTGAGCACCTCTTTGTATGTCTCCTGGCTTTGACGCGGCAACAGATGCAACCACACATCATCGGCCAGCTTGATTCGCGACGAGGCATCAACTGTGCCGATCCCTCGAAATTCCCAATCGCCCGTGAAGCAGCCGCTTCTGACCGCAGATGAAAGTGCAAGCACAGCCATCTCGAACATATTGCGCGCAGCGTGCGCTTCAGGTCTCGCGTACATAAGCAGTTTCTTGGGAGAGCGCCTCGCTATGTCTTCCACCTCTATTTCGCCAACCGCGGTTATGGTGTTTTGGAACGATACGGAGTCGGCCTCACCCGTCTCCAGGTTTTCGGAAAAGACGCCGAGGCAGTTCTCTCTGAAATACTCGCGCAGGAATTCTGTCGAAAAGATGGCGCAGTGAGGAAAGGTGTATGTCTCATTGGCCAGCGCCGCAAAGCTCCCCATCTCGAAGGTGAATGGCTCGTACTCCTGAATCAGATAGATGAACTTATTCTTTTTCAAATCCTTCGCAGCACAGTGCGCGATGTGCGCCGTCCACCACGTAGTCGCTATGAATGAGTCCTGCGCGCTGACCTCAAGCGGCTGGGAGCGGTCGAAGCAGTAAGCCATCTCGACATGATCGAGCAGATGATCGAGACCGTCAAAAGCGCGAAGCTGCTGCTTCCACACCGAAGGCATATACTCGCAATAATCAACTATGACGATGCGGACTCGAAATCCCGCCTCGGTGAGATGCCGCGCAAGATTGAGCTTGGTTATATAGCCGCCAAAGAAGTATTTCAGGTCGACAGTAGGAATGAGGAGATTGACGCGCCGGGGCGCAGACGGAGAAACATCGAGCGATAGCGGCGCTATCTTCTGCTCAATGATTTCAACTCGCTCAAGGCGGGATGATGACTCCGATGACTGAAGCGGCGGCGAAGCTCCCGCCTGAGGAAGTTTGTTCGTGATATGGCCCCGACCTGTAAAGCCGCCCAAAGGCAGCCACGATCTGAAACTCGTGTACTTACGCCAGACAAGCGCCCTCAACAACGAGTTTTCAGCCCCGATAGTTTCGCTGGTTCGGCCCCAGTTCTTGAGGCTTCGAAGAGCCAGCCACGTTTCAGCAACAATGGAATCATCAAGGCGGGCGATGCGCCGCAGGACTCTCTTCTTTTCCTTGTTCAGGCGCTCCCCGCAGCGCAACTCGATTACACTGACGAGCATCTTCAGCCTCATCAGATCATAAAGGTAGATGGCTCGCCATTGGGACAGGTTTCTGAGAACCATATCTCTCGCCCCGCCGGGATGTGTCAGCAGTCTCAGGTTTTTTTTGGCAAAACTTTCCCTGACGGGCGCAAAGTGTCCTATGACGTTGTTCTGGTGTTGAACGTAGTCATAAAGCGAGCGATCCACATAAGCTATCTCGCCAAGGGCAAGGGCCACGCAGGCTATCCAGTGATCATGATAAGCCTCTCCGATTCTTTCAGGGAATGGAAGCGCATAGCTCAACAACTCTCTCCGAAACATTGAAGCTGCTCCGGTCACGGTGTTGGCCATAATGAGCGACGCAAAATTTTTGTAGTTATTGGGCCGGGTAGTCCAGTAAGTATTCGCCAAAAGACGCCCTTCAACATCCACAATATTCATATCACTGTAGGCCAATACTGCGCCGTCCTTGAGACTCGAAACCAGCGTATCGAGTTTATCCGTGTGCCAGCGGTCGTCGTGATCTGAAAGCGCGATCAGTTCCGCTTCCTGCGGAGCGAGCCTCAAACATCTTTCAAAATTGCGATAGAATCCGAGTCTTGACTGCGACGGGCGAAGCGTGAATCTTTCATCCTGTGAGATGGCGCTTCGCATCTGTTCGAGCGCGTCCGTGTTGGAATTGTCATCGCTTATGATACAAACCCAGCGCGAATAATTTTGATCGATTATGGATTGGATTTGTCGGACGAACAACTCCATAGGCGGGTTATAGGTCGCCATGCATATTGCAACGAGCGGCTCGTCGTCGGTGGTGGTGGAAAGCTTGCTCTGTGACATCTCGATTCAGTATGCTGCCTTGAGCGTGACTTTGCCTAGCTGCTCGACAATCTCGCTCCGGTCGCCGAACGAGGCTTTCAATTGCAGGCTGGCATCAACTGTTTTCTCTATCTGCGGTATGGCGAGTATAGTCCAGAATCCGCTGCGGTAGCTGCGACCTTTCGGGTCAAGGTTCGGAAAGTAAGCGTCCATCACATCGCGCCTCGCCAGTCGAAACCTCTTCACCGGATAAGACGCGCCATTGAAGATGATTTCCAGCCTCTTGATTTTTTTGATCGTGTGAAAGCACCAGCCGGAAAGGTATAGCGCATTGCCTTTCCCTATCACCAGTTCTTCGGGCAGAAGCGTATCGAGATTGAATAAAAATGAGTTGCTGATCTTCCTTGAGGCTTGCGTCAAACCCAGCAATTTATAAAGAGGCAGAAGGTATCTGTACTTGATCCTGCCATAGCGGCTCAGGACGCGCCAGCCTAATGAAGAGGTGATTTTCGCTATCTGTCGTTCCTTGTCGGCCAAATGGGCGATAAGCGATTGCGCCTCCCGTTCTTTTTCCGCCAAACGGCGAGCCGATGCCTCAAGCTCTTCCCGATGCCTCGCAAAATGATATGCAGATACTCTTGATTCTTCCTCCCTCTCCCCAAAGCGCGATGTGATGGTTTGTAGCTCCTGCTCCTTCTCCTTCAGTTTGGTATGCAGTTCCGCAAGGGTTTGTTGAGCAGCCTGCGCGGATTCGATAGGGGATTCGATACCGGAACCTAGTTGATGGAAAAACTCCCTGATCCGATGCCGCTCGGATTCCGAAGCCCTCAATAGTTTCTGCAAAGCAGCGGGCGGCGATTTCCCAACGGCCAGCAGCCCTAATCCATATCCGTGAAGGAAATCAAAATGCGGGTGCTTTGATTTTAATTCCTGCCAGAGTTGCCAGACTCCGAAGTCACGCTCGCGAACTTCCGTATCATGAAATAGCACAACTCCGCGCTCGCTCATCTTGGGCAACCAGCTATCGAAGTCGGCCTTGACCGCTTGATAAGTGTGATAGCCGTCTATGTGCAACAGGTCGATGGATTGGTCTTCGAAGAGAGGCAGAGCTTCTTCAAAACTGCTTCGAATCAATTTGGAAAAGCTGTCGTACAGCGGGTCGTGATGTTGTTTGAGTTCCTGTAACACCTCATCGCCGTAGAAACCGTTGTGACGATCTCCCTGCCAGTTATCGATGGCATAACAGCGAGTGTCGAGATCGAGAATTTTTACCGCCTGACAGAATGCGCAATACGATACCCCGGTGAATGTTCCCAACTCCACGACGGTTCGCGGCCTAAGAAGATCAATCAAAAACATTGCAAACGGGATGTGCTGAGTCCAGAAGGAAGGCGCAACTCGGAGAGGTTGAGAAAGGCAGACCAGATGATGGAAGGGGTTGAGGTCCGACTTGATCTCATCCTCGATCGCGTGTCTTGCTTGCTGGTTCGTGTTTTGAGGATTTGTAACCATCGTCCTGACCCATGCTGGCGCTACCGGATACTGAGCTTCGTGTCATCCGCGCAGATGAGGTGAAAGCGACATCCGTCGGATGATTCTTTCAGTCACCTTCAACGACTCGTTTCGCTCGCTGTGTCAAACTGCCGATCTCTCATAATTCGCCTTCATACTATCATAGCTCCCGCCGCTGGCTCTATTCTGCTCGAACAAGCAGAGACCAACAATGAGATATTCACCTTCAGATCAGCTATCGACAGGTGAGAGATACAGGGCTGCGAATGAGTTCATAATCGCTTCCTGCGACCCGGACGCGAATCATGTGCAGCAGGCCATCTTTGATAATCGCCGGAGTGGGTATCCTGAAGCCATACTTCCCGCTGCCGAAACCCGCAACGAGTACGTCCTGTCGAAAAAGGTCTGCCTTATGAGTCGAGAGCAAAGTCTCGCCGTCCAGAATCTCGATTGTGACAGAGGAATCAGGATGACTTTGATCCCAGACCCAGCCCGAAATAAACTCGCAACCCACTGTGTCCAGCGCGCCCAACAGCCACGGCGTCGCCTCAATATAAAATTCATCCCTGTTTGCCGACTGCTCGGTTTTCGCATCACCAGCTTGTGCAATCTCGAAAATCGCGAAACTGCCGCTTTCCGATCTGTACAACAGCGGAAACTTCGCGTGATCTATCTCTGACTGCGCTTTTCCCATTGCCAGCACATAGCGAGCGCCCATAGACCTCAGTACTGCATTGCCGGGTGAAATACCGATTTTGACCACATAGGATTGGGTTCCTGTCAGCAATATCTTTCGCTCGTCCCACTCATAAGCCAACTCGATATGTGAAAAGTTATTGTAGATGCGCTCGTACTGACCGGCAGGATCCGCCTTTTCCCAAAAAGACATTTGAGGAGGCCAGTGAACACCGCCTATGGACCGACCTCCCAGCATCGCAACCAGCACGCTCGGATAAGTATTCCCATAACATATCCACAGCGGAGCGCCCCCGGCCTCTGCATTGAGTCTGGTGACTTGTCGGGCGAGTTCCGATTTATAGATATGATCGAGATTGGTGGAAAGAGGATTGAAGAAACCTCCGGCTGCAACGACAGCGACTGCCATGATGGCGCAGAAACTCCGTGTCCTGCCCGACAGCATAAGGAACGACGCCAATCCGCCCAGCAACGAGGCAAGCACGATTATATAGGTTGGCGGAAATCCATTCGTTGCCTGCATCATGCTTGGCCCGACAAATAGTAAAACGAGCGTCATCGCCGCACTGCCGACTATGGCTTCAATGTTGAGGCGTCTGGTTTGATCCTTTCGCAGCTCCTTTGACAAGACAAGAGCCTTGATGCACAGGATGATCGAAGCAAGGCCCAGGCCGAGATCAGCCCTGCTGGGCAGAACGTATCGCAACAGACTGATTCTTGCGAAACTCGATGTCACACCAACAGTGAGAAACAAAAGAACGCCTGTGATATATATGATAAGCATCCACCCGACCGGCCCTAACCCTTTTATCAATCGTTTCGAAACCAGGATTGCCGCGAATAATGCAGGAAACAGGTGGTAGAAGGAAGATGTTTCGGTTTCGTTCAGCAGCGCGGGAAACACCTGACGGACTGTGAAAAAATTGTATATGCCTTTGAAAACCAGCCAGAGAGGATAATCGCCGCCCAAAGAAATTCGTTTGGCGGGATAAGTGGTTGCCGCCATCAAATCGAGAGCAAACCTAATGCTTGTGATAAAGGCTATCGTTATGATCGCCGATAAGGTGAGAGCTACTGCCAATGCAAGCGCGCGATATTTGGAAATCGGAAATAGAGCGCGATAGAGCTTATCTCTAAAGACCAGACCGATGAAGAGAAACAAAAAGAGATAGCCCATAGTAACCTGCCAGGCCGGATACATAGTCATCACGAATCCGGGAAGAGCGAGACCGAGCGATATGCCCGCTGCCATCTGAGTTCTGGGATTATCCGAGCGAAGCAGGTGGTAGCTGGACAAGCAAGCGAGAGCAGCGAAAAAGACCAGATATGCAGGCCACAGCGACCAGCATACGACATAAGCGGACGCGGAGAACCAGAAAGCACCGAACGCAGCAATCTTATGATGACCGTTGAGAATGACGCACAACAATAGATATAAAACCGTAAAACAGGAAAACACATGAAACCACCACTGCCACGCGAGACCTCGCTGCGCGCCTAAGATGAAGTATCCCCACGTAGCGGGTCGGGCCAGAGTGCTGATGTGTTTGACCGGGGCGTAGGGAAACACGAGCATATTCTGTCCGTCGCAGATGTTCGAGTTCACAACGGGAAATCGAGGAACATGGGAAAGCTGACTCAATGCCTGCGGAGTGAAGTAGACCCATTCGTCAGACCTGATGTTTCGCGATTGAGCCATCAGCAGTTCGCGCCAGAGAGGACTTGTCCGGTCGCTGGGACTCAGCCAGTCAAGAACATATCCCGAATAAGGAGTCTCAGATGACCACCACGAGGCTGATACGGGAGTCGACGAACCATGCACACTACAAGCGACCAGTACGAAGAAGAGTACCCATACTGCGAGCAGAAGCCTTGCTCCGAAGGATAGGCGAGCGACGAACCGAATAAGAATTTCAGGTAGGGCGATCCTCGCCATCACAAATGTTGTCGCTTCTCTCCAGCTATCCTAATGTTTGTAATATCTGCTGTCTGCGTTAGCCAGCCGCAGTTTTCGATCCACGGAGGCTTATCATGGCCCAAAGTAGCCTGTGATGTCTACGATGAAATGAGTGCTGGCGCTCGTGAATATCTTGAACCCGCCATCACTGCCCAACCCGACCGTGAAAGCATTAGGCACAATATGATTGGCCGTAAAGTTGAGGTTCGAAGCGTTGGGGCGCGCAGCGTTGCTCGGATAGAGTGTCACGAATCCGCCGTTGGATATGAAGTTGACGACTGTCGCGTTGCCGACTACAGCCAGCGCCGAAGCAGGCACACCCGTGCAGGCGATGCGCGCCAGTTGCAAAGTGTCGGTTCCGCCGACCAGAGGCGCGCCCGGAGCGTTGCAAGCCTGGAAGCCGGGCCTCGTGTCGAGCAAACGCACTGGCGCAGGTAACGGGTTGTATAACAATCCCGCTCCATTCGCATCCACCGCTTCAGTACTGTAATAGCCTGTGATGTCTACGATGAAGTGAGTGCTGGCGCTGGTGAATATCTTGAACCCGCCATCACTGCCCAAGCCAACAGTGAAAGCATTAGGCACAATATGATTGGCCGTAAAGTTGAGGTTCGAAGCGTTGGGGCGCGCAGCGTTGCTCGGATAGAGTGTCACGAATCCGCCGCCTGATATGGAATTGACGACTGTAGCATTGCCGACTACGGCCAGCGCCGAACTTGGCACACCTGTGCAGGCATCGCGCGCCAGTTGCAAGGTATCGGTTCCGCCAGTCAGAGGCGTACCTGGCGAATTGCACGCCTGGAAGCCGGGCCTTGTGTCGAGCAAACGCACTGGCGCAGGTAACGGATGGTAGTACAACCCGCCTGCTCCCGGCGGCGCATAGTAGCCTGTGATGTCTACGATGAAGTGAGTGCTGGCACTCGTGAATATCTCGAACCCGCCATCACTGCCCAAGCCAACAGTGAAAGCATTAGGCACGATGTGATTGGCCGTAAAGTTGAGGTTCGAAGCGTTGGGGCGCGCAGCGTTGCTCGGATAAAGCGTCACATACCCGCCGCCTGATATGAAGTTGACCACTGTCGCGTTGCCGACTACGGCCAGCGCCGAACTTGGCACACCTGTGCAGGCGATGCGAGCCAGTTGCAAGGTGTCGGTTCCGCCCGCGAGCGGCGTACCCGGAGCGTTGCAAGCCTGGAAGCCGGGCCTCGTGTCGAGCAAGCGCACCGGCGCAGGTAAAGGGTAGTATTGCAAGCCGGCTGGTGGTGTCGCGAATTGCACCTGGCCGATCCATGTACCCCAATCCCACGGCAGCGAGACCCCGGACACATCCTTCGCCCACACACCGTAAATCCATACCTTGCTATTATCGGCAGGATCAATCGCCGCAGAGAAGTAGTCGCCCCATCGATTGCCCGTGATGCACAGCGCGCCTGACTTGAGCAAGGTACTCGCCTGCATTGCGCTGTCTGAGGTCAATCGACCTGTAAAGTAAATACTGCCGAATTCAGAAGAATTGGCCCTGGCAAATGTTACCACCTCGTTGTCCGCGCCATCGGTGGCAATGGCGGGGAAGAAGTAATGAAAGCCGTCGGTTCCGAATGTTTCGTTCTGTTCTGTGGCATTGGTTGAAGTATTGATTCTGACCACTCGTATTGCCGAAACGGTGCCGCCGCCACCGCCCCAGTCGCGTCCCTCCGTAAAGGCGGCATATATTTTATTGTTGCGCCAAACGGCATTCGAGCTTATCCGGCTGTCGTTTGTAGCCATCAGCGCGCACCCGCCGGGTTGAGTCGCATCGGGCGGGATGGTGTATGTCCCTATCGTATTGGTTGATTGCAGTGTCCAGTTGACGGCAGTAGGAGGATAAGTGGGAATCACTTTCCACAATGAGACGAAGTTGCCGACGTTTCTGGTATTGATTAGAAACTCTCCTCCCGGATTGCCATAAGTCAGCGCCGGACTGAGCGTGAACGCCGGAGTGCCGTCGCTGTTGAGCCGATCCGAGGCTCTCCAGTAATTGAGCGCGGTTCCGGCATAGAGCGAGGACTTGGGCAGAATATTCAGCGCCGCGGTTCTAAAGCTCGGGGACGCGCCGAATGTGAATTGATTGGAGGTAACATAAACCGCGCCGCCCGAGGCGGAAGCGATTCCGTCAAATCCGAGTTGCGGGAAATCGGCCCAGGTGTTTTCGCCTGTACCCGGATAGTTGAGAACGCCATTGATCGAATAGAGCCACCAACTGCCGGTCGGGTCAGAGGTTTGTGAGACCGCGATCAGATAGTTGCTCACATTCGTGGTACTGCTGTTTCCATTTACACACAGAAGAATCCATCGGGCAGCCAGGGAATCATAGACCACGCGGGGATCGAAAGGGCTACAGCCTGAGCATACGCTGCTGAAAAAACTCGCATAACTCGCCTGGCTCACCAGAGTCCCCGTCTTGGTGTAGATCGCAAACATGGAGTTTATGGCAACCATGACATGGTTTTGCCCTGCTGCCATAGCGCAATCCGGCGGCCTGTGCAGGAAGCCGTCCAATTGACTTCCGTCATCGATGCTTTCGAAGTTCACCAGCAGGTTAGGAGCCAGAGGTGATAACTCGCGCGCTCCCCCTTTGGCTGAATAGTCCTCCGTGCTTTGATAGCTGGACGGCACGGAAAGCGGCGCGCGATAGGGTTGTGCCTTGAGCCTTCGCATCGTTTCCGGGTCTATGTCGGACTCTATATACTCGTCTTTCTCTTCGCTCTCCTTGAGCGGGATGCTGATCTTGCCGGAAACATCCGCCCACTTCATCTCTACAGGCTGACTGGCTGTCATAGCCTCTTCACTGGGCGATTGCGCGCGGAGATTGGCTCTCAGACTTGCCTGCTGCGTTGAAGCGAGCCGCACCTTCGTTTGGGACCCGCCGCGCTGTTGGATCGAGGCTATCGTCAGACTCCCGATCAACAGCGGGACCAGCATCAGCGCCGCCCTTACGATCTTTCCTGCCCTCGAATGTTTTCTCATTGTATGCCTCTCAATCTTTTCCCAGCCGTGAAGGTTGAATTGGCACTGGTGAAAATCAGACAGGAGCTTCTTTAAGGCTCCAATGTATCAGCGAACCGGATAATAATCGTCAGTCACTACGATTCCCTCTTTGCTGACGACTATTTGGAAGCCTGAGCCTTGTTTATCGGGCGAATCTGAAACGGCGAAAGTCTTACGCTTTTTCAAGTATCGCGATTCCTCCACCGATAACAGCTTCACCTCCCTCTCCATAGAAATCTTCAACTCTAAGGTCGGGGACTCAACCGGAGCCGGATGAACAATACCTGCCGAGTCATCCACTTTGGCCTTCATGCGCCTGACGAACAATTCCCGATCATCTGCCAGAACTCGAATCTTGATTTCAGCGCCGCTTTGATTTACAAGATGAAAGAATCTCACAACTGTCTCCTGTCGCCTGAAAGCAGTGGCTCTTTTCTTCGAACTCGATTCATTGCCCAACGGCATTACATGCGCTAAAGGGCGCTTCCCAGGGCTTCCAGGCTGTGCAGAAAAACCAATCCACCGTGCGCCTGCGCATGGCTGAGGCGTTGAAAATATGAGCGTGACGACGGCCAGCGACAGGGCTGGCCAGCATTGCTTCAGGAAGCGATTGTTCATAGCCAAAGGAACACTCACTCAGGAGCTAATTCGGGGGAGCAACCTGTAAAGATGATAGAAATAACGGAACGCTGGCTGATAGAAGGTTTCGCCCAACAGCTTCGACTCTGTCATCTCACAGGGACATAGGTCGAATATTATTTTTCGTTACAGTCTACAATCCCGTTTGCGATTTGTAGGCTACAACGAGGCCATTATATCTGAAGAAGCCCCTTTATCAAGAGAATGTATTCGGCACAAACTTTTGTATAGCGTCAAACTTCTCGATCCTCTCGCTGAAATATGAGGGCGAGTCCTATTCATGATTTATGTTTAGCTCGAACATCATCAAGTTCGACGTTTTTTTGCGATCATCAGAATCAACCAGACATGCTTTGCCATAGTCCTGTAAAAGTTGCACGGCCAAAAAGCAACTTCTATAGTCTTACTGCTATGCAAGATCAGCTTTTCGACAATCTCACTCCAGTATTGATTCTGGGCGACGGGCGCAGCGGCACGACGCTCCTTATGCAATTGCTCGGCACTTCACGGCGCATTGCCTTTGACCGAGCCTATCCTTATGAAGTGCGCTATCTAACCTATCTGCTGCGATGGTCATTATTGCTTGGGGGTAAATACGAGCCTGATGAACTATGGAACCCGGGGGAGAATGCGCATCCGAGCGGCAGCCTGATCGGCCCGCTCCCCTATCCTGATGCGCAGGTGTGGGATGGTCAAGCGATTTGGCCCGAATGCTTTCGCCATGCGTGGCGCCTCTTCACCAGCATGGCTGCCCGAGGCGCAACCGCAGATGCGACCGTTTTGTACTATGCCGAGAAAGTCCCGCATTGGATACCTGATTATCTGCGACAACTGATCCCGTATAAGGTCATCGTATTAGTGCGAGACCCACGAGATGTGTTTTTATCCGTGACCGCCTTCAATAAGAAGCGAGGATTTGCAGGATTCGACCGATTCGCTGATGATGACGACTGGATGTATGCCCGACGGGTCACTAACAGGTATAAAGAGATATTTCCAATGATCCGCGATGAAGCGACTGCTTCGCATGGTTTCTTGATCAGATATGAAGACTTGGCGCTCAACCTTGACGCCGAAGCAAAACGATTGAGCGATTGGCTTGGTGTGAAACTAGACCCCGAAGTAGTTAAGGCTCAAGTTGCAAACCTCGCCCACCACATGACGAGCGATAGCCCTCAGGCATCTGTTGCGCGATGGCGGCGCGAGATGCCTGCCGAACTGAACGATTTTTTTGTGAAGGAGATTCACGAAGAGTTGCTGCACTTCGGCTACGAAGCTTGAGCCGTTCTTCATTCGTGAGCGTGTCAGGCCGGTCGGTCAGCAATAACTATATCCTGATAGCTTTGACAAGATGAGCGACCAGCCCAGCTACCATAATGAACGGGCTTGCGAATAGGCAGACCGGCGCTCTCGTGCCATTCAGTTATCTGCGCTTCATCGTACCCTATGGTCGTCTCGGGCTTATTCGGATCAACAACGTAATAATCGTCAAGCGCTTGAAAAGGATGGGGGCTGCGGCCAGAAGAAACACATTCCCACGACTCCGCGTTGATCAGAAAATAGGTCATCATCAAGCGGCCACCGGGCCGGAGAACGCGACGGAGTTCTGAAAGATAGTTGCGCGTGATGGCAGGAAGAGTATGAGTGAAGACCGATGCAAGGAAAGCAAAATCGAAATGATCGTCAGGATAAGGAAAACAAAACGCGGCTGGATCGACTTGGCCCTGCGGATTATAGTAAGTGTTTTTAAGGTCAACCAGATCGAACTGAAAGTTTCGTAATCGTGTCGTGATATTCGCCTTGCACCACTCAATAGAAACAGGATCAACATCGAAGCCGCAATACCAACCTTGCTTCAGATAGCCGATCAGAGGTGTGGCTATCCGACCGCAGCCGCAGCCGACATCAAGAACGCCTTCATAAGGCTTCAGACCCGTCACGTTTTTGAACAGGCTAAAGAAGGCTTCGCCTACATCCGTAAAATTTCCTGCTCCGCCAACCCTGAGTTGCAATTCGACAGGCGGGAGAGGAGGCCGATAGAAGGCGTTCAGTTCCTCCTGCATTTCTGCGATCCGAGATTGCAACTCGTCGCTCTCTCGCAGCAGCCGTTTTACAGACGGAAGCATTTTGGTGAACCATCTCATAAGGTCGCAATCATACCAAAAAGAGAAGCGTGCACAAGTCTCACAGAAAACGAAAGAGCGTTTCAAACATCTGATCGGCGCGCTCGCAATGGCGGCGCTCATCGCTGGATTTTCATTCATCAAGCTGCGCAGAAACCGCTTGCGGAAAAGCTCGGACATTATTTCAATCTGTAGTTGACTTTTACATTGATTAGTATTATTGTGCGACTCGCCAATGATATTGGCATCTTGCTTGTTTTGACCTGTGGCTCCTCAAGAGTAAGGCTGACCGAGGCCGAGAGTTCAACTTTCAGATCGCGGAATTGAAAAACGAATCGGCTGAAATTCAATTCTTCGCATCGAAATCAGAGCTATCCAAACTCGAAAGGACTATGTGGAATACGACAACTGACCATCTTAAACCGAGCAGTTCGAACTTTGAAGGAGGAAATCAATGAAACTTACAAGATTAGCGATAAGTGCGTTGGTAGTATTTACTGTCTGTCTGTTCTGCGCATCAATTGCTCAGGCTCAGGCGACCAGAACATGGGTATCAGGCGTCGGCGACGATGCAAATCCGTGCAGCCGCACTGCTCCCTGCAAGACTTTTGCAGGGGCGATTTCGAAGACTGCGGCAGGCGGCGAGATCAACTGCATAGACCCAGGCGGATTCGGGGCAGTGACTATCACCAAATCCATCACAATCGATGGCGGCGGGACATTCGCCTCGATCCTTGCTGCCGGAACCAATGGGATCGTCATCAATGCCGGCGTGAACGATGTGGTGAACATACGCAACATATCTATCAACGGCAACAATACCGGCCTTAACGGCATCAGGTTTCTCGCGGGGAAGAGCCTGTCAGTGACGAATTGCGAAATATTCCGCTTCACTCAAAACGGCATCGACGTCAACAAGACTGCCTCTGGCGAGCTATACGTCAATGACACGAGAATATCCAATTGCACGCTAAACGGCATCAAGGTGACAACTACCGTCGCTCCTGTCCTCGGAACCATTGACAATACCACTATAGACAGGTGCGGCAGCGCTGGCCTGCGTTCGGAGAGGGGTACCCGGCTCACAGTCAGTCGTTCTACCTTTACAAACAATCCGACAGGTATACTGGTCGATGGCACGGGTGCGAACGCAGAAGTTAATGTGGAGCATACTACGGTGGTGTATTCCTCAAGCATCGGCATACATTCTTCTACTGCCGGCACTGTGCGCATCAACAACTGCATGATTGCAAACAACACCACAGGCACATCCGGTTCCCCCGGTTCAGTAATTTCGGGCGGAACTAATTTCATTCAGGGCAATACGACAAACACTGCTGGCAATTTCACCAGCGTGGGTACAACGTAACATTTCTCCTTCCCTTCTCTGAAGCCTGTCTTGTCTGCTTCACCCGGATCGGACAAGATGGGCTATAAGTTAAACACGCTCGTTTTGGAAGGAGAAACTGTTATGAGAGACTCTAGTTCCCCTCCGGCCCATAGTTATTCTGTCAGCATGAGAGGGATCAAATCTTACCTGAATCATCGTGCCAGTCGCGCGGGACGCTCGTTCAGCAGGCTCGCTACCATTGGCGCTCTTCTCATTCTTTTCGCGCTGACAATGCAGGCGCCTCTTAATGCAATATCCAGCACAGAGACTGTCAGTACATTTGCTTCTGACTGCGCAACTCCGGACAATTCTTTTGTTCTGGGTGATACAGTCTGCGCAGTAGCAACAGGGTCTCCGTTGCCGTCACTCGGGTTTCGTCAGAGGCGGATTCAGTGGCTTGCTCCTGACGGCTTTATTGCCAATCAGGTTGACATCACGACCGACCCCCAGAGCGACTCGTTTACGATTCCCACATCAGGAGTATTTGCCCAGGTAGGAACCTGGTCGGTCAGGTTGATCAATAACAGGAGTACTCCGGTCGTTATTGCCACATTCACAGTTCGAGACCCTGCCAATAGCTTCGTTGATCTTTCAGTCATCAAGGTTGGTCCAGAGCAGGTAGCGGCTGGCTCGAATGTGACATTTACAGTAATAGCGTCAAACCGCGGGCCGGACGATGCGCAAAACGTCGAGCTTACGGACATGGTGCCAGCCAATACGACCTTTGTTTCTTCGAATCAGGATTCAGGCCCAGCCTTCACTTGTAACACGACGTCAGACATTACCACCTGCTCGATAGAATCCTTGCCTGCCGGTCAAACAGCTCTTTTCACGTTTGTTTATTCTGTAAGCGGCTCGGCGCCAGATGATAGCCTTATTTTCAATACCGCGAACGTCTCCAGTTCCACAACAGAATTGCACCAACCCGACAACACGTTTACTGCAACGACTACAGTCAGAGGCAGCACGTTCGCCTGCACAATCATTTGTCCGGGCGACGTCACAGTAGAGAGTACAGGATGTGGCGCTACGGCCACTTACTCAGCTCCTTCGAGTACCGGTGATTGCGGCACAGTAGTTTGCTCTCCGCCATCGGGTTCAACCTTTCCCAATGGCATAACTACTGTCACCTGCGGCGGCGACAGCGGCAGCCCGTGCAGCTTTACAGTCACCGTTATAGGCGGCGACGCTACTCCGCCAGTGATATCGTGTCCGTCCGATATCACGGCTGCTGAAGAGCCTGCAGGCTCAGGCGCTGCAAGAGTTGATTTCAACACGCCTGGCGCAACCGACAATTGCGCAGTCGCTTCAGTTATGTGCGAGCCATCATCAGGATCTCTGTTCGAGGTGGGAACTACTACGGTCACCTGCACTGCGACAGACGAATCGGGCAACACCGCAAGTTGCAGCTTCACAGTGACAGTAACCGGCAATGGATGCACACTTGAATGTCCGGGCGACATTACAGCCACAGCTGATTCAGGTCAGTGCAGTGCTGTTGTCAACTATCCTGCTCCTACATCTAGCGAAGGTTGTGGCACGGTAACTTGCAGTCCGGCATCAGGAACGACTTTCTCGATTGGGGCAACTGAGGTTACCTGCACGAGCAGCCAGGGGCCAAGCTGTAGTTTCACAGTGACGGTCATCGAAACGATTCCTCCAACAATCACGACTTGCGCCACAAACAAAACGATATCGGCGGATTCGAGTTGTCAGGCAACCATACCTGATTTGACAGGCGAGGTTGTCGCAACTGACAATTGCTCGCAAGTATCGATCAGTCAGGCTCCCCCGGCAGGAACGGTGGTAGAAGTTGGAACTACACAGGTGACGCTCATAGCAGAGGATACATCAGGCAATCAGGCTACCTGCATCGCGACCGTGACGGTAACAGAAGCAACACCGCCGACGATCATTTGTCCTCTGAACATTACTGCAACGGCAGCAATAGGCCAGCTCTCAGCCGCGATCACCTTCCCTAACCCAACAGTAACCGACAACTGCTCCGTCACATCCGTTGTTTGCTTGCCGCCCTCAGGTTCTGATTTCCCTCTGGGCATCACGACCGTCATCTGCACTGCGACTGACCAATCCGGTAACCAGGCCAGTTGCACCTTCAAGGTGGCCGTCTCTGGTACGTTAATAGCCACAGCAGACAGCTTCCTCAGAGATGGCGCTGACAACACTAATGAAGGCGCGAATGAAAGGCTGAGAATTCAAAGCTCAGGCCATAACCGTGTATTGGTTCGCTTTGACCTGCCAGGGGTTTCTACCAGCGGGCTGCAATCTGCTACGCTCGTACTCAACATCGCTGAGAACTCCGACAACTGGGGATCGAGCGGAAGACTGGTAGATGCGCATCGTCTGCTCGCAGAATGGACTGAAGGAAACGGACACAATATAGGAGACGGGCCTAACTTCCGCGGGACAGGAGAAGGAGTAACGTGGAAGTGTGCGAAGGACGCCAACATAAGCAATCAGAATGACGACTGCACCGCAGCCTGGAACGGAGGAGCATTTGCGGCAGCGACGGCAGCCAGCGTTCTGCACACCAATAACCAGACAGGAGATGTCAGTTGGAGTGTAACGGCAGACGTGATTGCTGGAGCGAATAATGGATGGCTGATAAAGAAGCAATCAGAGGGGCAAGCCGGACAGGTGCGATATTACTCGCGGGAAGGAGCCGCTTTAGCGGGGAATTCGAACCTGGCTCCTCGGCTCGTGCTTGTATATTTGCCGTGACCGATTATCCGAGGGTGTAAAGGCGTTGTTGCATAAATGCCTACATATTGCTTTTGGACTGAGCTTATACAGCGAAAAACGCAAGATATAGAATTATGCAGCAACGCCATTTTGATGACAGGTTTCAATCGAGCCTTAAATGAACTCGGCGAAGCGTCGCTCCATTCGCCTGAAAGTGTACGACCCGTATAAGAGCAACAGCACTATGAACACAGTCGAATAACCGAGCGCCAGCCAGTGAAACTCTTTCCCTAAAAGCGCCGCGCGAAAGTTTTCGATGATTCCTGCCAGTGGATTCATAATCATCACCCATCTCCATTCCTGCGGGACTAGCGTTGAAGGATAGATGATAGGTGAAACGAACATCCATATCTGGATGAGAAATGGCAGAGCATATCGCACATCGCGATAGCGCACGTTGAGAGCCGCAAGCCATACGGACAGGCCGAGCGCGAAGAGCGTGGTCAGCAAAACAAGCGGCATCAGCATCAAATAGCCCCACGTCACGGGGAAGCTGTAATAGATCAGCAAAAATACAAGTAGCACGGAAGCAATGGCGAAATCGATCAGCCCTGCGCCGACTGCCGAGGCCGGAATGATCAACCGGGGGAAGTAGACCTTCGTGATCAGATTGGTGTTGCTTATAAGGCTGTTGGCGCCGCTCATCACTGCGTTCGAGAAATAAGTCCAGAGCAGCAATCCGGTGTAAAAAAATATCGGATAAGGCACGCCGTCCGTAGGCACGCGCGCAAGCTTGCCGAAGAAGTAAGTGAAAATGATCATAGTGACGAGCGGTTGCAATACGGCCCAGACGGCTCCGAGGAGAGTCTGCTTGTAGCGCACTTTGACATCGCGCCAGACGAGAAAGTAAAGCAGTTCTCGGCAGGCCCAAAGGCCGGGGAGATTGAGCGGAACCCCCGAACGACTGGCTTCGATTGTCACCACAGGTTTGTCCGGCAGGTTGTAGAAAACCTGACCTGGGCTGGCGGGTGCATCCGTCATCGGATCGGAAGCCGGTGACTTTGGGGATTCACTCTCGCCTGCTCTTTCGCTTTTTGCCAAATTCATCATGACCTTGAAATAAAAGCTGCCTGACTGAAATCGGGTTTCAGGTAGCGCATCCTGCTGACAAAATCGCGGGTCAAAATGCTCAGAGCCGCCATCACAGCGGCCCTGCCTCATTGAATCTTTGATGCGCCCGGAGAGATTCGAACTCCCGGCCTTGTGGTTCGTAGCCACACGCTCTATCCAACTGAGCTACGGGCGCAAGGGGTTTTCCTCGATCACGACGGAGTGTGATTATCGCAAACGCTTTGAAATGTTGTCAAACCGCTTGAATCCGACACCCTGTTTGATTTGAAAACGCGCAGGGACAGCGTCTTCCCCGCCTCATCATTGTTTCGCCGCTCCCGCAATCGAGCGATTATGCGATTATGGCTGAAGAAAAAAGTTCTTTACACTATCTGCTCTATTCTGATAAATTCACTCGCTAATGAATGTTGCAGTTATGCGCCTTGTGGCATATCGGTCGGGGAAGAAATTTAGATGAAGAACATCACACTGGAAGAGGTCATCGAGACCTATGGTGTGGAGAATTGGGGAGCAGGGTACTTCGAGGTCAATCGAAAAGGCCATCTGGCGGTTCGGCCCGCTGAAGGCGACCCTCGCTCCGTCGATGTCAAGGAACTAATCGATCACCTCGTAGATCAACGCAAGCTCCAGGTTCCCATCCTGCTTCGCTTCCCTCAGATACTCACGAGCCAGTTAAAGAAGATTTATCGCTCGTTTCAGGAAGCCGCCCGCGAATTCAATTATACGGGCGGTCACTTCGGCGTGTTTCCCATGAAGGTCAATCCGCGCCGCGAAGTCGTCGAAGAGCTTCTGCGCGAAGGGGCCAAGCACAACTTCGGCGTCGAATGCGGATCGAAGGCCGAACTTTACGCCGCGCTCTCTCTGGAACAATCGCCCGAATCGCTCCTGATCTGCAACGGCTTCAAGGACGCAGCCTTCATCAATCTCGCACTGATGGGAACCCGCATCGGCAAGCGCGTGATCATAGTCGTCGAAAAACTCAACGAGTTGAAAATGATCGTCCGCCGCGCTCAGGAAACAGGCGTGCGACCGATGATCGGTATGCGAGCCAAACTCTACTCGAAAGGAGCAGGCAAGTGGGCCTCTTCCGGCGGGGAGTCGGCGAAGTTCGGGCTGACGCCCTCGGAGATGCTCGAATGCATACGGTTGCTTCGCGAATCCGAGATGCTGGATACCTTCAAGCTGCTTCATTTCCACATCGGCTCGCAGATCACCGATATAAAGCGCGTCAAAAACGCTATGAAGGAAGCCGCCCGCGTCTATTCCAAAATCCGCCAGATGCACATCCCCATAGAATTCCTCGACATAGGCGGCGGGATGGGCGTCGACTACGACGGCTCGAAGACGACCTTCGAATCATCGGTCAACTACACCACTCAGGAGTTCGCCAATGACGTGATCTACACGATCAAATCCGTCTGCGAGGACGAAAATGTTCCTGAGCCTAATCTGGTCACAGAGTCGGGGCGCGTGGTGTCGGCCTATCATGCGGTTTTTATCACTTCGATTCGCGACGAGATAGAAACCTTCGCCGATGACTGGCCCGAAATCACCGTGACCGACGATGACCCCCAGGTAGTAATCGAGTTGAAAGCTCTCTACGACGACATAAGCCCTAAGAACTTTCACGAGTATTATCACGACGCGCTCGATCACAAGGACGAACTGCACACGCAGTTCAATCTCGGACTGATCGATTTGGAGGCCCGCGCCAAAGGCGAAGTGCTTTTCTGGGAAGTATGCACGCGGGCGTCGAAGTTCTCCCGCGATGCGAAGGTTCACGCGGAAGAATTCGACGAGTTGAAAAAAATTCTCGCCTCGAAGTACCTGTGCAATTTTTCCGTGTTCCGCTCGACTCCCGATCACTGGGCCATAGATCAACTCTTCCCCATCATGCCGATTCATCGCCTCAACGAGCAGCCGACCGATTACGCCACCTTCGTCGACATAACGTGCGATTCGGACGGCCACATCGACAAGTTCGTCGATCTCAAGGATGTGAAAGACGTCCTCGAACTGCACGCCTTCACGGGCGAGCCTTACTACATCGCCATATTCTTAGTCGGCGCGTATCAGGAAGTGATGGGGAGTTTTCACAATCTCTTCGGAAATCCCAACGAGGCGCACATCGTCATAGACACGGAAGGACGCTATCACATCAAGAAGATCGTTCAGGGCGGGCGAATAGGCGATATGCTGGCCTTCGCCCGCTACGACCGAAATCAGGCTTGGGAGAATTTCCGGCGTATGACGAAAGAGCGCGTGACGGGCGGACATATTTCCGAAGATAAGGCCGAGGCGCTCATACAGGAATACGAAAGCGACATAAATCGCTATACCTATCTTGAGTGATGCGCAAGGCGCATCGCCGCGAAAAGAGGATTGACAAGTGATGATGAGGAAACAAAAAAGCGCGAAGTTTTTGACCGCTCCCACACGCCCCATTCAAATAGACCGCGACCGCTCGGTGGCGGGGCTTTTGACGAAGATGGAGGGCGCGGGCTTTCAGGCTCGCGCGCTGGCCGATGCGCATAATCTGTGGCTGGAGATGCTCTCGGAAAACTCGACCATATTCATAGGGCTTTCGGGCGCGCTGGTCGCTTCAGGTATGCGACGGCTCATCTCTTACCTGATAAAGAATCATTTCGTCGATGTGATAGTCGGCAGCGGAGCCAATCTCTTTCACGACCTGCACGAAACTCTGGGCCGTTATCACTATCAGGCTCCTTCCGACGCGATAGACGCCGAACTTCAGGACGCGCAGGTTGGCCGCTTTCACGACACGCTTGCAAGCGAATACGAGTATCGCGAAGCCGATGAATGGGTGGGCAATTTCGCAAACACGCTCGATCATGCGCGTCCCTATTCGACGCGCGAGTTTCTGCATCTTTTGGGTCGCGAGCTTTCCGAGATAGCCACCGAAGACGGCATACTCACTTCGGCCTACAAAGCGAAAGTGCCGGTCTTCTGCCCGTCGGTGGCCGACTCGGCCATAACGGTCGGAATAGCTGCTTCGCGCATCAATCGCAAGAATCCCTTCCAGTTCGACATAGTTCAGGACATGGTTGAAGCGTCTTATGTAATGGCCCGCTCGGTCAGCACCAGCGTGGTTTTGTTCGGGGGCGGCTCGCCTCGCAATTTCGTCAATCAGACTGAAGTGACCGCTTCTATGCTCAAGCAGACTATGCGCGGCCACAAATTCGCGCTTCAGATAGGACTCGACCTGCCCGAAGGAAGCGTCAACGCCGGACGCAGCTTCGATGAAGCGATGACCTGGAGCCGGGTGGCCAAAGACGCAAAAACGGTCAACGTGCTTTGCGATCCGACCATAGCTCTGCCGATGCTGGTGACGGCTCTTTCGCAGACCGGAACCAAAGCTCTCAAGTCGCGCCGCCGCCCGCAGTTCGGATTCGGAAAAGATTTGAGCGTAAACTTCGTGTGATCCGCGAAGGCGGCTTGAGTGTCGTCTTCGCCCCTTCTCTCAAACTCCCTCCTGACGTGACACCGAGCCGAAGCTTTAGCTATTATTGAGAAGTCGTGTCAAGCGGGGTCGGACGAACTGTTTGTCGGGGAAAACTCCGGCGTCAAATCACAACCATCAGCAACAAACGGAGGTTCAAGCCATGAAGCTTATACTGAAATCTTCTCTTTTAATTCTTCTACTCGTCTCGGCCGCCGCCGCGCAGACCAACAGGAAAGAGCGAGCCGACGAGGTGCAGCGCCTCAGTCGCGCCACTCAGGTCTTCAGCGAAATCATGAAAACGCCGGATAAAGGCATCCCTGAAGACCTGCTCGACAAGGCCGAATGCGTCGCCATAGTTCCGGGACTGAAAAAAGGCGCATTCATAGTCGGCGCTCGCTATGGCAAAGGTCTGGCCATGTGCCGCCGTCCGGGCAGGCGTTGGAGCGCGCCCTCTTTTCTCACCGTCGAAGGCGGCAACATCGGCTTTCAGATAGGCGGCTCGTCTACGGATGTCGTCATGCTCATTATGAACAAGGAAGGCATGAACAAACTTATCGGCGACAAGTTCACCATCGGCGGCGACGCCTCGGCGGCAGCCGGGCCTGTGGGTCGCCGCACTTCGGCTGAAACGAACATCCGCCTCGATGCTCAGATACTAACCTACTCACGCTCCAAAGGACTTTTTGCCGGAATCTCGCTCGACGGCTCGGTAGTCAAACAGGACAAGGACGACAACCGCGATTTCTATGGCAAGGAGATGGACGCGCGGGTGATTCTCTTCAGCGACGAGGTGCCTATACCGGCTGAAGCCAAAGCTCTGGCCGCCGCGCTTTCGCGCGAATCACCGCGGAAGAAGTGAATGAGAGAGTGGGAGTATGGGGGAATGGGAGAATGATGGAATGCAAGCAATGGCTCTTCATCTCCCACTCTCCCATTCCCCCACTCACCCATTCATTACCTCTCCACTCTCCCGCTCATCCTCATAAGCGACCGCAGGACTGCCTGACGGATGGAAGACGCCGAGCAGTCGGATAGCGGTCGCGCCTGTGTTTTCGAGCGAGTGGCGCACGCCGCGCGGAAGATAGATGCTCGACCCCGCAGAAAAATCTGCGCCCTCGCCTTGAGTGTGAACGCGCCCTTCGCCTTCGATGATGTAGATAGCTTCTTCGTAAACGTGATAATGCATCGGAGCGCGACCGGGCGGGATGACTCCCAAAAATTGCGTGATGCGCTGGCATCCCACATCGCTGTTGACGAGATATTTGAAAGCTCTGTCGCTCACCGGAATCGTTTCGCGCTCGCTCTCATGAACCGTGAGCGCGGGCGCGTCGTCTATCTGTCTTTCAATAATAGTTACATCAGTTTCTGCATTTGCTTCTTCGGGACAGCACACGCTCACTATTTCCATAACTTCTTCTGTCGTGTTTTCGATCTGGTAAGCCGAGGCTGGCGGGATGTAAACGGCGGTGCCGGGGCGGAGAGCATACCGACGTCCGCCGATGTTGCAACGACCTGAGCCGCGCAGTACGTAAAGCGTTTCTTCGCCTGCGGGATTGCGCCGCGAGGGCGCGATCCCCTGTGAGTAAACGCTCACTGTTTGCGCAATATCTCTAGCTCCCATGGCTGCCGAGATTGGCGTGCGAAACCTGCGCGTGCCTTCTGTTGCTGTGGGCTCTGCGCTGTGAATGACCGCTGCGCCATCGGAAAGATTATTCATCTGGTTTTCTCCTCATGTGGCGCAAACTTTTAGTTTGCGTGGCTTCAAATTTCGTACTTTCAGGGCGCACAATCTAACAGATTGTGCCACCAGACTCCTCGAATCGAGCAAGTGAGAAGCGGTCTGACGGGTAAGAAGTCGTTCCGCTTGTGAGCATGTCCGCGGCTATGCGCCCGATGAGCGGACTGAATTTGAAACCGTGGCCTGAAAACCCGGTCGCTATCAAAACGGTTCTCAAATCCGGGTGCCAGTCGATTATGAAGTCGTCGTCCGCCGTGTTGTTGTATATGCACACTCGGGTTTCTCGAAGGCGCGCGCTGGCAAGTCCGGGAATGAACTCAGCGAAAAATGCGCGGCAATGCTCTATGGATTTTTCGCTGATCGTCTCATCGATCACGTCAGCATCGATCAGTTCGCCTTTGTTGTGATTGGCGATTTTCATCGCGCCCCGGTGATGGACAGGGAAGCCATAGAAGCCGCTGCCAAGCTCGATGAATATGGGAAACTTTCCGATTTGATAATCGTCTGATTGCCGAGGCTCGAAATAAAACACTTCCTGTCGCGTGGTGAAAAGTTTGTCGGCGAGTTCAGGCAGAAGCCGTCGCGTCCACGGGCCTGAAGCCACCATCGTTTTCCCGCACACTACGCGGGTTCCTCGGTGGGTGATAACTTCGCCCTCTCTGATCTCGGTCACTCGTTCGTTTTCTATCACGCCCACGCCCAGCCGCCGCGCCGCATCGATCAGGGATCGCAGAGACTTTTCCGCATGAAGAATCGCTCCGCTCGGATCGAGTATGCTATAGCGGAAAGCTTCTTTGTCGAATTGCGGGAATCTTTGCGTGGTTTCGTCCGAGTCGAGCATTTCAGCTTCGAGATCGAGTGAGCGAAGCGCGTCGCGGCAACGGGTTTCAAATGACGGCTGATCGCGGCCTATCAGCAGCAGTCCTGTTTCGGTGAGCAGGCGGGTTTCGGTTTCTTCTTCGAGCGCGCGCCAGAGTCGAAGCGCATCGACGGCCATGCGGACATAGAGAGGGTCGGGGTAAGAGAATCGAAAAACTTTCGAATGATCCACGGATGCGGCAAGAGGGTTTGGCAAAGCGGCCTGATCGATCAAAACGACTGTCGCGCCGCATCGCGCAACCTCCGAGGCCGCCGATGCTCCCATCACTCCCGCGCCGATGATACAGATGTCGCAGGCAATCATAGAGCGTGAGATTCTACCTGCCTCGGTGGTGAAGAGCCAGCGCGCCTTTGCCTTTGAGTGGCGCGACTCTTAGAATGTGTCGTGCGCAAGTTGTCAATGCGCTGATCGAAAATTATGACCATATCTTCGAGATGGAAAACACTCACACGAAGTTTCACGTCGTTTATGGACAACGACCTGACGACTGCCGCGGCAGCCGTCTCTTACTTTTCGATGCTGGCCCTGTTTCCGTCACTGCTGCTGCTGCTCGTAGGGAGCAATCACGTACTCGGGCCTGAAGCGGTAGAAAAATATATCATCGGCAAGGTGCTTGAATTTCTTCCCGGCTCTCACACTTTCGTCCGAAGAAACCTCGATTCGATTTACAATCTCAGCAGCGGCCTCATCATCAGTTGTATCGTCGTAGTGCTATGGGCCGCGTCGTGGATGTTCACTGTCATTGAAAAAGCTCTCAACCGAATATGGGGAACCTCGCCGCGCTCGTTTCTGCATGGCCGCGCAGTGAACTTCGCAGTGATGAGTATTGTTTTTCTGCTGCTCATGTTGCTCTCGCTTTTCACCGCAAGCGTTTCAGCGATCCGCGCTCTGGCTGACAATATACCTTTGAATCTGGGCGAAACGTTCGCCTCGCTTTCAGGATATGCGTGGCAGTTGGTTTTCATAGCGGTGAGTACAGCGATGACGATCTCTCTTTTCACCCTGCTCTACAAATGGCTGCCGAATACGAAAGTGTCTATGAGAGAGGCGCTGCCCGGAGCCATCCTTGCCGGGGTGATGTGGGAAGGGGCGAAATTCGGATTCGCCTTCCTGATTCCATATTTCGAATACGATGTGCTTTACGGCTCGATAGGCGCGGGAGTAGCAGTGCTTTCGTGGATTTATTTTTCAAGCAACATCATGCTCTTCGGCGCGCAGTTCACCGCCCTGCTTCACCGCCAGCATCTCTTCAACACTACAGTCAAAGCCGCGCCGACGGTTGATTCATCGCCGTCGGGCGAGTGATTTGAAAAATCCCAACAGTGCGGAGTGAAGGGCTGTTCAACCTAACGGCCTTCCCTTCGCGTTGACATCAGCCCCGGCTCGGATAAGAAGGCTTATTATATCGCTGTGTCCCGACCATGCCGCAAGCATCAACGCAATTTCGCAAAATTACTGGCTACGGCTGGAAATATGTTCTCAACGTCAAGCCAGATTCACATAAAAGCCTGGAGAAACAGTTTGAAGGACGCCGTAGGAGCGGGCAGGTCAAAGAAATGAGACGGACCGACTCGAAGGGATTGGAGCATTACTTCAGATGGACGACCGAGCTTTGCTTGTGCGAGAGCGCGGTGGATGTAAAAGTCAACTACCTGATCTATGAGCAGAGAGACAAAGAAGGGAAAGTGACGCGGTGGAGTTGGATCACAAACCTGCCACTGCGAGCTTCGACGGTCGAGCGGGTGATGAGAGCGGGGAGCGGGCGTTGGAAGATTGAGAACGAGACGTTCAATACGCTGAAGAATCAGGGGTATCATTTTGAGCGCAACTACGGACACGGAGTACAGAATCTGGCGACAGTCCTGGCAGTGCTGATGATGCTGGCCTTGAGTGTAGACCAAATGATGCAGCGATGCTGGCAACTATTTCGACAAGTTCGCGCGGGCTTGCGGACAAAAGCCAAGCTATGGGAAAGTCTGCGGAGTTTGTTCAAAGTCCTATTGTTTCGCTCGATGAGCGCCTTGTATCGCCGGATGGCCTATTTATATGGCATAGAACTCAAATGATTTTTCTAAACCGAGAATAGCTGATCCCTGGATGCGGTTCAGGCGATTGCATGATAGGCTTCCGGCTCGATCCGCTAATCCAGAAAAACATTTTCACTTGAGGTCAAGTATGTGCATTGGCAGAAGAGAGTTCCTGCGATTGACTGAGCGCCGTACAGTTTCGCGGCTTTCAGCACGCATAAATATCCGCGTATGCAGTTGTGATGCCGATCAATGAAGAGTAAATTCCACAGGCTATGTTTGAAACCGCAGAACTCGGTCGCACGTTGAGCAAAAAGGAGTATGACGCGCAGGAACCCTTACTGCGAACCCAACTCCTTGAAGTTCAGGAAGACCTCAAGCAGGCATCTTTCCCCGTCATCATCATCATCGGGGGCGTCGACGGCGCAGGCAAGAGCGAAACCATCAACCTTCTGCATGAATGGATGGATGCCCGCTACCTGCAAACCCATGCCTTCGGCCCGCCTACTGACGAAGAACGCGAGCGACCCCAAGCATGGCGATTCTGGCGCGTGCTTCCGCCCCGCGGTCGAATAGGCATCTTCTTCGGCTCATGGTACACACGACCCATCATCGATTGCGTTTATGGAGTGACGGAAATAGCAGACCTCGATTCGGCTCTCGCGCAGATCAACGCCTTTGAGAAGACTCTCACGGATGACGGCGCGCTGATAATCAAGTTCTGGTTTCATCTCAGCAAACAGGCTCAACAGAAACGCCTGCGAGGGCTGGTGAAAAATTCGTCAACCCGATGGCGAGTGACTAAAACAGACTGGAAGCACTTCAAGCTCTACGATAAGTTTCGCGGCGTCTCGGAGCGCGCCCTCCGCACCACAAGCACAGGCACATCGCCCTGGATAATCATCGAAGGCACGGACGAGAGATACCGCAGCATCACGGTCGGCAATCACATTCTGAATCTGATCTCGAAACGCCTCGCAGAGAATAATGCGACACGGATCGCGATTGCCGCTCCGCCGCGCGCTCAGGAAGACCCTTACACCCTCCTCGACACGCTCGATCTTTCTGAGAGTCTGACAGATGCGAAGTACAAAAAGCTTCTGGAAAAATATCAGGGTCGCCTCAACCTGCTCTCAAGAGAAGCCAAAGAGCGCCGTCGTTCGGCCATACTGCTCTTCGAAGGCTGGGACGCTGCCGGGAAGGGAGGCATCATTCGTCGAGCCACTGCGGCTATGGATGCGCGCGATTACCAGGTCATCCCCATCGCCGCGCCGACGGATGAAGAGCGCGCTCATCATTACCTCTGGCGCTTCTGGCGACATATTCCGCGCGCCGGACGAGTGACCATATTTGATCGCACGTGGTATGGTCGCGTACTCGTTGAGCGCGTCGAAGGGTTTGCAACCGAATCGGAGTGGCAGCGCGCTTATTCAGAGATCGTAGACTTCGAGCAGCAGCTTCGCGAACACGGCATCCTGTTGCTGAAGTTCTGGGTGCATATCGATATGGATGAGCAACTGCGCCGATTCGAGGCGAGGCAATTGACTCCATACAAGCACTATAAAATCACCCCGGAAGACCTGCGCAACCGCGAGAAGTGGCACGACTACGAACTGGCGGCAAACGAGATGCTCGCCCGCACCTGGACAGAGTTCGCGCCCTGGCATCTGATCGAAGCCAATGACAAGAAATTCGCGCGGATCAAGGCGCTGAAAATTATCTGCGCAGGTTTCGAAGAGAATCTTCAAAACCTGCGCGCCCCCGCGCGAGATTGAATGAGGCCGCGTATGACTTCTGAGGCGAAGATGTTAGTGAGGGCATCTCAACAACTCTACTAACATCCAGCCTCTAACATCTGACATCTATTTAAACCGACTTGCCTTTCCACACGGCTTCGAATGTGCGAGCGTCCTGATCTTTGGGCTTCGCGGCGAGGTCTAAGAATGAAAAGCTCATGTCAGGGCCGTGATAGGTGCTGATATCGATGCCTCGCGCGCCCGCCCGCCCCGCCTGAAAAGTGTGAATGTTGTCGCGCAGAGCCGAGAGCGTGTTGATTCGGCCCGCAGCGATTATTTCATTGTGAGTCTCTCGCACGAGGAAAGTCTCGCGCGACTGGAAGTCAGGCGCTTTGCCGACGATCTCAAAATTGCGAATGCGCGCTTCGCCTTCCAGGCCGAAAGTGCATACGCTGGCGTTCGGGTGACAATGAGGAGGCAGAACGGCGTTTGGTTCGAGCCACCACTCGACTATGAAGAAAGGCTTTCCGCGATACTTCACGCCGAAATGCACCGCAGGTTCCAACTTGCCGAAGCGACCGAGTTTCGCTCTCGGAATTTCTGTCGGGCGCACGCGCTCGATCATCGAGGCCAGCCAGTGAAGATAAGCATTCTGCCCCTGCGCCGTTGAATTCTTGTGAAGCTCTTCGGCTGTGGGAAGGCACTCTTTGAGAAAACTCTCCCAGTCTAAATCGCCCGTCAGGATCGGCGTCATCAATTCCTCATCATCAACCGGGTTTGCAAAGATTCTTTCCGCGCGCCCAAGTATCGAGCCTGCTGCGAAACAGGCGGGAAGCCAGAGCAGGCGGCGGCGAGTTTCAAAAAATCCGGGCGCGACTTCTTCCTTCAATTTCGTTTGATCTTTCATAAAAGTTTTCTCCCTCCTCACATCGCAGGCTCGACTCGCAGAAGCTCTATAGCCCGGACGCCATCGCGCTCAATGACGAACCCCGTAATCCTCACCATCTGGCCCGCAAGTCCTGCGATCTTATCTTTGACCGCGGTCATTTTTTCGTTCAGCAGCACGTAGAGCTTTCCGTCTTCAGAAACGAAACCGGGAGTGACGCCGCGACTTATGCACGAGTTTGCGCAACCGGCATGATCGGCTCCCTGCCCTCCGTTGTGGCGCGAGATGTAGCAGTGCATATCGACTACTTCGCCTTTGAGCGTGACTTCTTTCTTTTCACCGTCGCCGCCCGTTATGAGCAGCGCAAGCACTGCGATCAGTATTTTCATAACCGTCTCCTTTGAAATCTTGGCGCAAGCCGTTAGCTTGCGTAGCTTCAGGTTTCATATCTTCAGGGTGCGCAATCTGTCAGATTGCGCCACATCTACGGCTCGTCTCTAAGTTGCCCAGCTTGCTTCAAAGACGCCCGTCTCCACCTGTTTGCCGGACAGGTTCAGGTAAGGCGTCGTCGGTCGCCTTTCTTTTATCCTGGTCGTGAAGTCCAGGCCTCGCCCGCCTCTCATACTGGCCTGAAATCCGTGAATATAATCGCGCTCAAGATTGACGAGATTGACCTGACCGGGAGTGAGTATCTGGCTTTGGGTCTTTCGCGCTTTGAAAGTCCCCTTCGCGTCAAAATCGCGGACGCCAATCATTTCGAAGTTTTCGACTCTGATCTCGCCTTCGAGTCCCAAAGTCAACACGTTCCCATAAGTGTGCGCGTGAGGGCGTATGATCGATCCCGGTTCCATCCGCCAGTGAATCACGATGAAAGGATCGCCTCCGGGATTCGAGCCTATGAATGTGCCGGGGCCTGCTCCCTGCCCGCTGTCGCGCATCTGCGGCACGCTTACGTCCGCAATTCGAACTGCATAAGAGGCCAGAGTGAGGAGATACCGATGTTGCCCCGCAAGAGAGGTGTCGGCGACCAGTTTTTTCGCTACGGGTATCACCTCTTTTAAAAAATCTTCATAACTGATTCGCTCATCCGTTGCGAGTTTCTCGGTGGCTGTTGCGGGAATGGCGAGAGCGCCTAATGCAAGAGCGATTGTAGTCAAAAAGCATCTGCGCTCCACGATCACGCCGGGAGAGACTTCAGCCGTCTCGCCTATGGGCAATTCTTCCGTCCAGTCTTCGTACATCATAGTCTCCTCTCTGGTTGTCCTTCGGCGCGGTCTGGCCCCTGCTGCGCGTCAGCCCTGAAACTGTAAGACGCTTTCGCCTCTAAGCCAATGAAGCGGATCAGAAATCGGGGTGAGTTTCAGGTGAGTTTCAGATGAGCGAAATAAATTGATTCAAACGCGAAGTTACAGGCGAGGCCGCAGGGTCGCGAAGTTTCTTTCAAACGCGCGCGTCGTTATATAATCCAGAGGATGCAACCACGAGTTTCCGAAGAAGAAGTCATTCGATTCCGCGAGTTCGAGCTTGCGCTCAAGAGCGGCGAGTTACGCAGGAACGGGGAGGTCATTCGATTGCAGCCGCAGCCGTTCAAGGCGCTTGCCTTTCTCGCCTCTCACGCCGGTCAGATGGTCTCTCGCGAGGAACTTCAACAGGCTGTATGGGAAGGCGAGACGTTCGTCGATTTCGAACACGGCCTGAATTTCTGCATCAAGCAGATTCGCTCGGCCCTCGGCGACGACGCGCAGTCGCCCCGTTTCATCGAGACTCTTCCACGCCGGGGCTATCGCTTCATAGCCGTGGTCGAAAACGTGAGCGGCTCAGTTGAACCACCGCCCGCTTCTGAAATCGAGCCAGCGACGAGTCGCGGCAAATCATCCGCGCGCTGGTTTGTTTTTATAGCCATCGCAGTCGCGCTCATCGGCGCCGTGTATTTCTTGTGGCGGAATTTCAACCGAACCATTCCGAAATCGAAAGTGATGATAGCAATTCTGCCTTTCGAAAATCTCAGCGACGCAGATCAGAATTATTTCTCGGACGGGATGACTGAAGAGATGATAGCGCGGCTCGGTCGCCTTCGGCCTGAGCGATTGGGAGTCATAGCGCGCACTTCGGTGATGACTTACAAGGGAACGAAAAAAGATATTGCCCGCATAGGCCGCGAGCTTGGCGTCGACTTCGTGCTTGAAGGAAGCGTGCGCCGCGAGGAAGAACGAGTCCGCATCACCGCTCAGTTGATTCATGCGGGCGATCAAACTCACCTCTGGTCTGAGATTTATGATCGCTCGGCGAGCGACACGCTTTCGGTGCAGAGCGATGTCGCCGACAAAATAGCGCGCGCGCTTGCAATCGAATTGCTCAAAGATAAAAACTCTGAGGCATCGATGAATGCGGAAGCTGTCGATGCATATCTTCGAGGCCGCTATCTCTGGAACCGTGGCGACCGCGAGAGCGTCGCCAAAAGCATAGAGCATTTCAAACAGGCGATTGAAAAAGACCCCGGCTACGCTGCAGCCTTCGCAGGACTGGCCGATTCCTACAGGCTACTGGGCATGTTTTACGTGATGCTTCCCTCGGAGGCTTATCCGAAAGCTAAGGAAGCGGCAATGCAAGCCATCGCGCTCGATCCGGCAAGCGCCGAGGCTCATGTATCTCTAGGCACGATTGCGTTTCGATATGAATGGAAGTGGGAAGAGGCGGAGCGGCATTTCCTGCGCGCCATCGAAATCAATCCGAGCCTCGGCCTCGCTCATCACGATTACAGTTGGTTTCTGGTTTCGATGGGAAGACTGGATGAAGGCATCGAGCAGATGAAACTCGCTCAGAGGCTCGACCCGTTGTCGCCGCTTGCCAACTCCGATGTCGGATGGGTTTATCTGATGGCGCGTCGTTACGATGAAGCGATAGAGCAGATCAAACGCACGCTTGAAATCGAGCCGCGATTCGGCTCGGCCCTCGCCTGCCTTGAGCGCGCATACACACTCAAAGGCCAGCACCGTGAAGCCCTCGAAGTTTTGCTGAGAGAGACAGGAAACGCGAGCGCCGTTATTCAATCGAGCGATCCGCAGCAGGCGGTGAAAGCTATTTACCGCCAGAGGCTCGAACGAAGGCTCGAAGGGATGGAGAAAACCCGCCGGTCGTCTTACAACCTTGCCTTGCTTTACGCGGCGGTTGATGAGCGCGACCGGGCATTCGAATGGGTAGAGAAAGCGTTTGAAGAGCGCGACCCGATGCTCGTCTCGATCAGGTTTGATCCGGCAGTCGACTCTTTGCGCGCCGATCCGCGCTTTGAGCGATTGCTCCGTCGGATGGGATTTGCGCGGTAAAGGCTGCCCGCCGCGCATCAATGAGCGCGACTCATCACAAGAATGAAAACATTGCGTTTGCTCTCCGAACCTACAGCCCTTACCATTTCAGGCGGAGGCAAATCGTTTTGACGCTCTATCGAAACTCAACATCATCTGACATGCCTGATATCATCGCATTGCTCAAGAGCGCCGATCTCATACTCGACGGCGTGGAGGAAATCGCAGACCGTTTCCTGCTCGCTTTTCGCGATGAGAGGCTTGTCGGATGCGCGGCTCTCGAATCATACAATTCGACCGCATTGCTGCGGTCAGTCGCCGTCAGCGAGACGGAGCGCGGCTCAGGGTTGGGGCAGGAGATAGTTCAGCGAATGCTCGATCAGGCGCGGGCAAAAGGGTTTGAAAACGTGGTGCTTCTGACTTCGACGGCAGAAGGTTTCTTTCCGCGATTCGGATTTCGCGCGATCACGCGCGAAGACGCGCCCGCTTCTGTCAAATCATCGATTGAATTCCGCGCCGCCTGCCCTGAGTCTGCGACCGTTATGCTGAAGGATTTGAAAGGCGAGTGAGTCTTGAGTTTTCAGTCGCCATGAAATTCAACGATCAGTTTTCAAAACTCGCATCTTCTTACTTCCACTACAGGCCGCGTTATCCGAAAGAGCTTTTTGAATACCTCGCCTCTCTCGCCCCCTCGCGCAGTCGGGCCTGGGACGCGGCAACGGGTAACGGACAATCGGCCCTCGCTCTGGTCGAGCATTTCAACGAAGTCATAGCGACTGACGCAAGCGCGCAGCAACTTGCAAACGCGACCCGGCACGACAGAATCGATTACCGCGTCGCGCTTTCAGAAAAGACCGATATCGAATCCCACTCGGTCGATCTCACGACCGTATCTCAGGCATTGCACTGGTTCAATATCGATGAGTTTTACCGCGAAGTCCGGCGCGTGCTAAAACCGCAGGGGGTGATCGCCGTCTGGGTTTATCGCTTCGTTTATGTCTCGGATGAAATCGACCCGTTGCTCGAAGAATTTCATGAAGTCACGGTCAAACCCTACTGGCTGCCTGAAAACAATCTGGCCGACAACCGTTTCTTATCGCTCCCTTTTCCATTCGAAGAGATCACCGCGCCTGCTTTTGAGATGCAGGCGCGGTGGACTTTGGATCATCTGAAAGGTTTTCTCGGCACGTGGTCGGCGGTCGAGCGATTCAAGGAAGCCGAAGGGCGCGACCCTCTGGAAAGCATCGAAAAAGAATTGAGTCATCTCTGGGGCGACCCTGCGACTGAAAGAACTATCCACTGGCCTTTGCTTTTGAGGATCGGCAGGGTCGTATGAGTTTTCGCTCGCGTCCAAAAGATTGAATTTCCCCCGCGCTGCCATTATCCTTCCTGCGCCAGTGGAAGTCTTCAATCAGCTACACCAGAAATAAGGAGCAACTAATGAAACGTATTGCTGCCTGCTCGCTATCGATTCTGCTCGCTATCTTCGCGCTTGCGCGGCCCCTGCTCGCGCAGGATCAGCCCGCTTTGCCGGAGCGATTTCAAAGGCCCGAACAGACATCTGAGCCGAAAGATTACGACAAGGTCATCACCAAAGACGCGAAATCCGATCCGGGCATCTTCACAGTTCATCGCATAAAGGAAAAAGTCTTCTACGAAATTCCTGCCCGCGAACTGGGCAAGGATTACCTCCTCGTCAGCCAGATCGCCCGCACGACTCTCGGCGTAGGCTACGGCGGACAGGCCGCGGGCAATCGCGTGCTGAGATGGGAGAGGCGCGGCAATCGTGTTCTGCTCAGAAGCGTCTCTTATGAAATAGTCGCCGATCCTCAATTGCCAATCTCGCAAGCCGTCCGCGCGGCAAACAACGACACCATCATTCAGGCTTTCAACATAGAAGCTTTCGGCAAGGAAGAATCTCCGGTCATCGATGTGACCAGACTCTTCACAACCGAAGTGACGGAACTCAGCGCGCGAGCGCGATTGAGAGCGCGCGGATTCGATCCGGCGCGTTCGTTCATCGAGCGCGTAGTATCTTTCCCTGAAAACATCGAAGTCGAAGCGACTCACACATTCACTTCGCCGCCTGATCTGACGCCGGCTGCGCCCGCGCCGCCCAATCCTTTCGCCGGGGCAGGAATGCGACCGGGCAGCGCGACCGTCGTGATGCATTACAGCATGGTCAAACTTCCTGAAAAACCTATGATGCCGCGATTGTTCGATGAGCGCGTAGGATACTTTTCCATACGGCAGTCGGATTTCGGAGTCGATGAGCATCGCGCGCCCCAGCGTCGTTACATAACCCGCTGGCGGCTGGAAAAGAAAGACCCCGGCGCCGCGCTCTCCGAACCCATCAAGCCGATTGTTTATTATGTCGATCCTGCGACGCCTGAAAAATGGGTTCCATTCGTCAAGCGCGGCATTGAAAAATGGCAGTCGGCATTCGAAGAAGCCGGATTCAAAAACGCCATCCTTGCGCGCGAAGCTCCATCCTCGCAGCAAGACCCCGACTGGAGCGCGGAAGACGCGCGCTATTCGGTCATACGCTGGCTGCCCTCGACTATCGAAAACGCATCAGGCCCACACATTCACGACCCGCGCACGGGCGAAATTCTCGAATCAGACATTCAGTTTTATCACAACGTGATGAATCTGGCCCGCGACTGGTACTTCACTCAGGTCGGCCCGCTCGATCCTCGCGCGAAGAAGCTCCCCTTGCCTGATGATCTGATGGGAACGCTCATCGAATACGTGGTCGCGCACGAGGTCGGTCATACGCTCGGATTTCAGCACAACATGAAAGCAAGCTCGATGTATCCGGCTGAGAAAGTGCGCGACCGCGAGTGGGTCAAGAAGATGGGACACACGCCGACGCTGATGGATTACTCGCGCTTCAACTACGTCGCGCAGCCCGAAGATAAAATCGATCCGGCTGATCTGGTTCCCGGGATCGGGCCTTATGATAAGTGGGCTACGATGTGGGGCTACAAGCCTATCGCTTCGGCCACGACGCCCGATGATGAAAAGAAGACCCTCGACGAATGGGCGCGCGCTCAGGACAAGACCCCGTGGCTGAGATTTTCCACCGCAGGCTCGCGCGGGGCCGATCCGGGCGAATTGACGGAAGCCGTAGGCGATGCCGATGCGGTTAAATCGACTGCGCTCGGATTGAAAAATCTTGAGCGCGTCGCAAACATGCTCGTCGATGCCACGTCGCAACCGGGCGAGCCTTATAACGATTTGGAAGAACTCTACGGGCGTATGCTCGGACAGTGGGCGACCGAGATGGCTCACGTTTCAGCGATAGTCGGCGGATTCCGCTCGCAGCAGAAGCACGCGGGTCAGGACGGCGTGCGGTTCACTCCCATCTCGAAAGAGCAGCAGATGGCCGCAGTGAAATTCTTGAACGATAATGCATTCGCAACCCCCGCGTGGGCGATCAAGCCTGAGATACTGCGGCGCATAGAAGCGGTCGGCGCGCTTGATCGAATACGTTCGGCGCAGATGCGGGTGTTGAATTCATTGATGAGCAGCGCGCGACTGGCTCGTCTCGCAGAACAACAGGCAGTCGATGGAGCGGCTTATGGCCCTGCTCAGTTTTTCGAGGACGTAAGATACGGCTTATGGCGCGAGCTTGCCGACCCGGCGCAGGTGCGCATCGATCCCTACAGAAGAAATCTTCAGCGATCTTTCATCGCGTTGATGTCCGATAAGCTGAACGGACGAGCGGTCAATGCGGACGAGCGACCTTTCATACGCGGAGAGTTGAAAGCTATCGATCAGATGATCATGCGTTCGCTTGCTCGCTCGGCGAATCGAGAGACGCGATTACATCTTGAAGATGCCCGCGATCAGATAGCCCGCGCGCTCGATCCCAAGTTTCAGCCTGCGGCCCCGGCAACTCCCAATCCGTTTTCCCCGTTCGGCGCGAGCGACGATCCGTTCGACCCCGCGAATGTCGAACATCTCGGCTGCTGGCCTGATTATGCGATTCGGCGTCAGAAATAGCCTATAGAGTCTATCGAGTCCAGAGAGTCTTGAGAGTTGGAATGGTTCGGACTCTCAAGACTCGATAGACTCTCAAGACTCGCCAGACTACCGTTTGTATTTTTCTATATACCTGCGCGCGAATTCGTTCAGGTGCGGGGCGTTTTGCAGTCCGACTTTTTTCGCTTCTTCTTCAGCCGCTTCCACCGTCCACCCGTCTCTCAAGACTCGCCTTATCATCCAGAACGCGCCGACCCGGATGGCTGCCGTGCAGTGAATGAACGCGGGGAGATTCTGAGCGTCGTCCGTGAGTCGCAGGAACTCTGCGGCCTGTTCTTCCTTTGGGTCTCCGAAGGCGAAAGGGATATTGAAATAGCGAAGGCCCAGTTCTTTGGCTCTCGCTTCTTCTTCCTCGGCGCGATGTTCGCTGGGCAACCGCAGATTGATGATCGTTTTGATGCCTTCGGCTTTGAGTTTGTCGAGATGTTCGAGACGGGGCTGGCCGCCCGTGCAGAACTTATCGTTGACGCGCAGGAAATTTCTGATGGGCGGCGTTTCCTGTTGCGCCGCGACGGGCGCAGCGATGAGCGCGATGAGCAAGAAGATTATTTTTCTCATAAGCAGGATATACCATCAATTCTTTTCCTGCTCAATATGCCGCGCCTGCGAAACTATCCGCGTCGCCTCACCGAAGGCTGACTTTCTATGCGCCTGCTCGATTGCTGACCACCGGTTTGCCGACAAAGACGCCTTCGACGAGTTGTTCATTTCGAACGACGAATGTGCCGCCGACCAGAACGTGAACGATGCCTTTGGAATACTGATTCGGCTCTGCGTAGGTTGCGCGATCAATCACCTCATCGGCGTCAAAAATGGTGATGTCCGCATCCGCGCCAATCGTCAGGCGACCTTTTCTTCTCATCGCGGGCGAGAACTTTTCCAATCTTTGCGCGGGCATCAAGGTCATCTTGCGAATCGCCTCATTGAGCGAAAGTATCTTCTTCTCGCGGCAGTAGCGGCCCAGCACGCGGGCAAAGCACCCCATTCCTCTCGGATGCGCGCGCTCCTTGAAACTGCTGATCGGCATACCGTCGGAGGCGACCATAACCAGCGGATGCGAAAGCGCCTGCTCGACCCATTCTTCTTTCATTACGTGGATGATGATGATGCCGTTGCGGTATCTGGCTCGATACTCGTCCCACATTTCCTTGCTCGCAAATCGGCTTCCCGTAGGCGGCCATTCGATTTCGCCGTAGCTTATGCCAAATTTTTTCTGCCAGTCGTGATCGAAGATGCCGGAATTGATTCCCGTCGAGCCTGCCGTGTAGGGGTAGGCTTCGGTCGTAACATCCAGCCCTTTTTTGCGCGCCGATTCGATCATCTTCAAAAACATCGGCACGCGACCAAGCCCCGTGCTGACGATGTGAACCATGTGAAAAGAGGCGCGCGTCTTTTCGGTGAGGTCGAGCAGTTCCTTGAGTCCGCTCAGATCGTTTCTGTCATCCGGCATACGGATGTGAATAAAGAGCGGCACACGGCGGGCGGCTGCGAGTTTGAAAAGCGATTCCAGTTCAACCGCGCTCACTCCGCGCGAGACGTAATCGAGTCCGATGCCGATGCCGAGCGCGCCGTCATCGAGAGCTTTCGTCAGATAGCCCAGCATCTGTTTCAACTCCGTATCGTTCAACGGCTCGTGATTCGCTTTTGCCCGGTCGCCCCGTTTCACCAGAATCCGCGCGGCTGTATGTCCGGCGGAGTAGCCATAGTTGATAATGGATTTGCCCTCTCGCTCGCGCAGAGCGTCGAGCGGATAGTCGCCGATTTCCAATTCGAGCGCCGTCGTCACGCCGTCTCGGACCTGATAAGCCTGACCGAAATTATTTTGTCCATGCGCGTGCAGATCGATGAAACCGGGCGCGACGACCAGGCCCGATACATCGATCTGCTCTTTGCCTTTTAGCGGAGCTTTGGAAATCGCAGCAATGCGGCCCTTGAGTATGCCGACATTGCGCGCGGCGTCGAGATGCGTTGTCGGGTCAATGACCCGCCCGCCGTTAAGCGCGAGATCATAGACCGTCGTCGCCGTTCTCGCCTGCGGAATGCAGGTCAATAACAAAACCATTGCAAGGAGCATGGCAGAGGCGAAGCGAGGAAAGCGGTGAATGCGTCGGGCGATGCCGGAAGATGAACGGCTAGGGTTGAACATTGGCTCTTCTCCTCGAACGGGTTGACTGCTCATCTGTTTCATCGCTGTATAGCGAGAGCCTGCCCGCGCGAACTCTGCCGCGAATCAGATCAGGCAGGCTCTCAATGTTTGCAGAAGAACTGGTCGGATGACCAGTTCTTCCGCGTCGGTTAGAACTGCACTCTGGCGCTCAGTTGAATCCCGCGCGGACGAAGGACTGCGTTGATCAACTGATTGGTGATGACGCCGAAGCTTGCTCGTTGATTGAGGTTGAGCGTCGGGTCTGCGTAGTTCACGTGGTTGAAGATGTTGAAGAAATCCGCCGTGAACCGGAACTCGACCTGCTCGGTAATCTTTGTGGATTTGCCCAGCGACAGATCGAGTTGCCAGCGCGGCAAACCCCGCAACACGCCGCGACCCTGACGGAAATCGCTCGATAGATTGATCGGCCTGAAACTATTGAATACGGATTCAGGATTGCCGAACAGGTTTAGCCCCGAACCGCGACTGGCCGGGTCGCCTGCCGTGCCAATGCCTCCTGATCCGGCGATGCCGCGGTGCGTGCTGTTATCGCCAGGAAGTCGGGATGTTGGAATCGCGCCTGTGCCTGTGCCGAATATCACTCCGGCTCCGTAGACCTGAAATCCCTGAACTACGGTCAGAGGCAATCCGCTCGACGCCTGGAAGATGCCTGACACATACCATCCGCCGATCACTTTATCCACCCAGTTGCCAGTGGCGAAACGGCGACCGCTGCCGAAGGGAAGATCATAAACGCCATTGGCGTTGATGAGATGGCGGAAGTCGAAATCCGACGGGCCATAGTCGATGTCTCCGTCGAAGCTCGAAGAAAACTGCGAGACGAAGTTTTGTATCTGGCCTATCTGATCGAGCGACTTGCCCAGAGTGTAGTTGAAATCGAGGGTCAGCCCGTGGGATCGTCGCTTGTGCAGTGAGAGGACGAAAGCGTTGTAATTCGACCGGCCAAGGCTTGTGCGCACGAACAGGTCGAGTGATTGCAGGTTGTTGTATGGCCCGTTAGCCGCAGGAAGCCCAAGGAGCGACAATATGTCTATGCCGGTGTTCCAGAGGTTATTGATGTTGCCTACAGTGAAATCACCAGCGAACGCGCTTGCAAGAAACGCGGTCGCGCCAGCGAACAACTGATTCTCGAACCACGGCTGCGCGCTGGCCGCGCGTCCGGCGCGCAGGGATCCTGCCACCGCGTCAAAAGCCTGAGCGAAGGTCTGCCCCGATCGTTTGTCCTTGTGATAGATCGGCGCGGAGTTGAGGTTGACGTTCTGGAAGAGGTTGCGCGCGAAACGTCCGACATAGCCCACTTCGAGCAGCATCTTGCCCGGCAGTTCGCGCTGAATCGTGAGGTTGACTGCATGGTTGTAAGGGTCTTCGATTCCCGGATCGACCGTGAAGGAAAGAGTTTCGCCGAAAGGCTTGCCCGGCACTACAGGAGAAGTCACCGCGAAGTTCGCAGGCACGGGTATAGGGCCATCGATGCCAGCGCGGAATGGCTGGCCGCCGGGGCCGGTGGGTCTCGCCGTGAGCGTCTGAGCGAACCCCACGCCCAGCATGGGAACGACGACGCTTTGCACAGTGTTCGAGCGGTCATAAAGCAGCGCGTAGCCGCCGCGAATCACTGTGCGACCATCGCCGAAGAGTTTTCCCAGCAAGCCGCTCTTGAACGAGGGCTCCCAGGCGACGGAGAGGCGCGGCGAAAAGTTTTTGCGATTGATTCGAAACACTCCATCCTGAGAATCCAGTTCCTTGATCGGAATGTAGGCGATGTCGGGATTGAAAATCTCGCCATTGGACGCCGCCTCGGCTTTCATTCGCAGATACTCGCGCGTCTCTATCAGCTTGCCTGTGTCCTTGAAGGCCAGCACCGTCTGACGATCAAGCGCATCCTTGGGCGGCGTGTGCCATTGATACTGAAGCCCGAAAGAGGCCGTGAGCGAGGGCCGCATCTTCCACACGTCGGCGAAGTAGAACTCCCAGTGATTGAGCGTCGCCTTGTTTTCGAGTCCCGTCCCGACGGGAGTCGGTTGCAGGTTTGCATCGCGCACCGCCAGGTAGCCCACCGAATCGACTATTCCGAGCAGAGCTTTGTAAAACTGGTTGTACCGCGTGATGTCTTGGGGGTTGAGGTTGGCCGGTCGTTGCGAGGCAGGAACCGACACACCGGTTGCGGCACCGATGTTTGCGACGGGAGATGAGACCGAGCCTATCACTTTGTCATCGCGGAAGTGAAAGGTGTTGATGTGGCGCAGCGTGCCGCCGAATTGAAAGGTGTGAAGTCCCTTCGACCACGTGACGTTGTCTATGAACTGCGTGCTGCCGCCGCCTAAGGATTGCTCTCTTGCGCGCTGCGTGTCGACATCGACATGTTCGTCGAGCAGAGCGAGCGCCGGCACAGAGTCGAAAGCCGATGGAGCCAGATTGACTGCGACATTGAAACCGCCACGGCCAGCGGGCGAATCTCTCTCCAGAACGAAATTGTCGAAGGCATGGCCTATGCGAATCTCGTTTACCAGATTGTGCCGGATCGTTCCTATCAGCCCGAATGTGAGATTCTTGGGACGTTGAGCGTTCTGGTCAGCCCCTTTCACCTCTATGAGGTTTACCTGTCCCTGACTGGTCTGGATGTCGCGGTAGAGCGCGCCTTTGGCCTCGAACGACCAGTTTTGACTGATCTGATAATCCATCCTCAGAACGCCATAATCAGTTCTGAGGGCCGCCGGTATGTTAGCCGTGAACCCGGCGGTGTTCAATCCGTCGCCGAACCCTGTGAAGTTATTGGGCGTCGGCAACGCTCTGAGGTAAGCGAGAACGGCCGGACTTGCGCCGATGCCGCGCGGATCGAACGTCCTCGGATTGATGTTGAGGATGTTGCCTGCGGTGTCGCGGAATCTCAGCGTCCCATTCCGAAAACTCTCCGTCGGCACCACGCGATTGACCTGAACCGTTCCGGGCAGTCGGCGGCCCTCATAGTTGGTGAAGAAGAAAAGTTTTTCCGGCCATATAGGCCCGCCCACCGAAAAGCCGAAGCGATTATCGACGAGCGGCGGCCTCGGCAAGCCCAGTCGGTTGTTAGTCCACGAGTTGGCGTTGAGGTTGTCGTTTTGATGATACAGATAAGCCGACCCGTGGAAAGCGTTGCCGCCGCGTTTGGTTACAAGCACCACCTGCGCTCCCGCCGACCGTCCGAAAGAAGCGTTGGGATTGGCAACCGTGACGCGAAACTCTTCGACCGATTCCGTCGGCGTCGGCACGACGGTCGCAAATCCGCCCCGGAATCCCACGTTGTCAGTCACGTCAATCCCATCGAGAGTGAAGGTGTTTTGATCGAAGCGCGAACCGGCTGTCTCTCCGTTGGCAGTCGTCAAGGGCTGGAGTCGAAGAAGCTCCGTCACCTGGCGTTGCTGAGTCGGCAATCGAGTGATGCGGTCTTCTTCGATGACATTGCCGATGGAAGAGTCTTCCCTCTGCAACTGCACTTCTCCGGCTGCCGTAATGGTGACCTGTTCTCCGACGCCGCCCGGTTGCAGCGTGATATCGAGAGAGGCTGCTTTGGCGATCTCCGCTTTGACATCGGAGACGACCGTAGTGCGGAAGCCCTGCGCGGTGGCCGTCACCTCGTAAAGCCCCGGATCAATCGCGGCGAAGACATAACGCCCTTCGTCATTGGTAGTGTCTGTCCTCTCCTGTTTGGTTGCTTTGTTAATCAGCTTGACAGCCGCGCCCGGAACGACCGATCCCTGAGCGTCTGTCACGACACCTGAAATCTTCGCGGTCGCTGCCGTCTGCGCAAAAGCATTTGCGGGCAGCGAAGAAAGGATCAGGAGAAATATCAAGAAGCGAGCGGTTTTCATATCACCCTCCTTATTGTGGTGTTCATCCGAAAAGTCGCATTAAGATGCACAAAGCATCCTTGACCGTACTTCGTGTCCTCGGTGCGCCTTTGTGTATTCACAAACATGCATATCGGGCAACAGCGAATTGACACACCCTGATTAAGGAGCCGTCCCTTTGAGCCAGCGATTGAACCAGTTCAAATTCCGACTCAACATATCGTATTGAAGTTTTGGCTCCATGATTAAATGACCCTGTCGCGGATAGACCGCAAACTCGACAGGTATGTTGCTCATCCTGATGGCGATATAAAGTTCCCGTCCCTGTGACAGCGGCACCCGGTCATCCGCCTCGCCATGCTGAATCAGCGTCGGCGTCCTGATGTTTTTCGCATGAAACATGGCCGAGTGTTTCTGATAAGTGGCGATATCGTTCCAGGGTTTGGCCGCAAAGTATCTGTCCAAAAATTCAGGGATGTCGGTCGTGCCATACATGCTGTAGAGATTCGTCACGCCCGCGCCCACCGATGCCGCCTTGAAGCGCGCAGTCTGCGTGATCGTCCACGAAGTCATATAGCCGCCGTAACTCCATCCCATGATGCCAAGTTTGTCCGGGTCAGCGATGCCGCGCTCAATCAGATAATCAATGCCCGACATAATGTCGTTGTAATCGCCAAAGCCCCAGTCTTTGACATTGGCCTGCCGAAACTTCTCGCCATATCCGCCGCTGCCTCGCGGATTCGCGCAGAGGATCGCATAACCCTGTCCCGCCATCGCCTGCAGCGGATAAGGTTCGGCTTGCAGCGGAATGGGGGCCGAACCGAGTTGCGGAGTGAAGGATAGAGTGAAAACCCCCGGCGGGCCGCCGTGAACATAAGTCAGAAGCGGATATTTTTTGCCTGCCTCGTAGCCGACGGGTTTTGTCAGCAGCCCCTCGATTTCCATCCCGTCTTTGCTTTTCCATCGAATCACTTCAACCTGACCGAGCGCGAGTTCTGCTAGTTGCGGATTCGTCGTCGTCAGTTTGACCGGGTTGAAACTCGCAACCGAAGAAAGGTAAACCTCATTGGGCATCTCAGGCGTTTGCGCCAGAAATGCCAGTCGAGAGGAATCTTTCGCAAGGCTGAATCCGCCATAGACGCTCTCGCCTCTGGTGATGGCTTTCACTTCGTTTGTATCAACTGCGATGGAAAAGATATGGGCGGCGACTTTCTGAACGGCTGAAAAGAAGATCGTCCTGCTGTCTGACGACCATTTGAAAGCGGCTGGGTTTTCATCGAAATTCCTGCTGACGTTGCGCGCCGCGCCGCCCGAAGCTGCTACGACACAAAGATATGTGTTGGCAATCCAATCAAGCCTTCCATCATTGGACGCGAAAGCGATGCTCGATCCATCGGGCGACCACTGAGGCGAACTGTCCGATCCATCGCGTTCGACCAGTTTTCTGATCTTTCCGTCTTCAACAGATACGACGGAGAGATCGCTTTTGTATGCGTCCGGCACTTTCGGCGTCGGCTGATGCGCGAAGACTATATGCCTGCCATCGGGCGACCACGAAAGGCTGCTCACATGGAAATCGCCTCTGGTGATCTGCTTCGTTTCTTTGTCGTCAAGGTTGATGACATAGACATGCGTCATCTTGAATTTCTGGTCGATGAGCTTTGTGTCATCGCGCTCTTTTTGCTTTTTCTCTTCTTCATCCGTCGGCGGGTCTGAAGACAGATAGGCGATTCTGTTTCCATCCGCCGACCACTCAAACAATTGCACGCCGGATTTGGCGTCGGTGAGGCGCGCAGCTTCGCCGCCCGCTGGACGAATCAACCAGACCTGCGGTTTGCCGCCCTCGCGATCCGAAAGGAAAGCTATCTTTTTGCCATCGGGCGACCAACGCGGCGTGTCATCCCGCATCCCCGATCCGTTCGTGAGTTTTACCGCCGGACCGCCCTTGGAATTGACCAGCCATACATCCGTGTTGTAGAGACTTGCGGCCAGATTGGGTTCGCTCACCACGTAGAGGATTTGAGAGCCGTCCGGGGAAATCTGAGTCTCGAAGATGCTTTTGATCTTCATGATGTCATCAACCGTAGCGGCGCGCTTTTTCTGCGCGAGGGCGATTTGCGCGAGCAGGAGTGCCGCCAGTGATAGCAGCAGAGATTTTTGAATGAACTTTTTCATCTTGCCTCTCTATTTAAGGAATGCTGTTCCCGGTTCAGTCCGGGAACCTTTTATGAGTCCGGCTGTATGATCGACCGGCTGTGATCGCTATGGCCGGAGATGAAATTTAAGATTGGCTCGCCGCTCTCGTCACACTGTCCATATCCCCGCAAGCGCGCGCTTGAAGTTGCCGCCGAGAATTCCTTCTATATCGCGGTCGCTATAGCGGCGGCGGATCAGGCCTTCCGTCAGATCGAACATCCGCCTGGGGTGATCCAATCCTTCGATATCGATCTTTTCCCGAAATCCGTAGCTGCCCTTGTAGCCCGCCCGCAACTGACGATTGAGTTCCGGCGGCATATCGTCATAGCCATCCAGATCGATGTCGCTGCCTACGCCGACGTGTTCGACACCGACGAGTTTCGCCACATGCTCGAAATGATTGAGCGCGTCTTCGATAGTCGTAGGCTCATCGTTTTTGACGAACATTCGCACGCCGGTTATGCCCATCACTCCGCCCTGCGCGGCCATCTTCTTTATGGCTTCATCCGTCTTGCAACGGGGATGTCCGGGCGCGAGCGCGCGACAGTTTGAATGAGTTATCAGCGCCGACTTTTTGGAAATCTCGAAAGCGTCCATCGTCGTTCGGTCGCCGCAGTGCGAAACATCTACGGCCATCCCTACGCGATTCATCCGCTCGATCATCGCCACGCCGAAATCGCTTATGCCGTCGTCACGGCGTTCGGTCGAGCCGTTGCCGATCATGTTGCGCGAGTTGTAAGTGAGTTGAGAAACCCTCTGGCCGAGGCTGTGAAAGAAATTGACATCCTGCGGCGTGCGGAAATGTTCCGAGTTCTGAATGCCGAGCAGCACGCCCACCTTGCCCGAAGCCTTGACCCTCTCAAGATCGTCCGCGCTGTCTACTCGCATAAAATAACGGTCGTGATTGGCAAGAAATGAATTCCACGACGAGATGAATCTGAGCGCGGACATAAAAGCGTCCGCGCCGCCCAGTCCCACGGCGATATGAAAGATGTTGATGCCGGACTGCTTGAACGGCTCAAGATCGGCTGCGGCGAAAGTGTCGGGATTTGTGAACCACCTGTCCTGCTTCGAGAAGTTGAGCGTCAGCAAGCTCAACATATCGATGACGGTCGCCCGTTTCATCAGTTCGATGGCCCGCGCCGAATACTCCGTCGTAGAATTTGCGAACAACCGAAAGCGCCCGCGGTTGATCATCGGCGCAGCCACGAGAGCCGCGCCCGCCTGCAAAACTTCACGGCGCGTCACCTTTCGTTTTCGAGTATCTGACATGATTTTGATCGCTCCTCACACGAAATCCTCGATCTTCTTTCCGCGGCGGAGAACGTAAGCTCCGAATGGTTTTCCATTGCGATTGCAGCGAATGAAATCCTCGACCAGAAACCCTGCGTCCATCGCCCAAGTGAACGCACGGCGAGTCGCCTCGCGCCAGAGCGCGGCAACCTCACCGTCGCTATGTTCGATATCGACTATGTTGGCGGGTATCTCTATCAGCGCTCGCTCGCCCGTAAAGGCTTCGATTGAATCGTTACTGCGCGGCGAATCATCCGAATCGACGCGAATGAGCGTGGCCGCCGATTCAAAATCGACAGTCGGCTCTTGGCGCGCAAGGCGGGTGCGGACTCTCTCGCTTTCGAGCAGCCACGTGACCCACAAGCGGTCGGTTCCGGTGCGATGCAGAAAGCTGGTGCTCTCGCCGTAGAAATCCAGCTTGTAGTCGCCGCTCACGACGCCGAGCTTTGCGAAGTTGAAATGGGCGTTTAAGGATTGCAGCGGATCGAAAGTCCACGTCATGCGCGTGATGCCGTGCGAGAGAGCGCGGTCGCGTTGGGCGAGTTTGAGCCTGTATCCGAGATTGTGGTTGCGATAAGCGGATTTGACTGCCAGCATGTGCGAATGAATAGTCACGTGTCCGCCTTCGTAGCCCGGAAACCCGTAGGCGAATCCGATCATATCGCCCCGGTCGAAAGCGCCTATCAGAATCCCGCCCGCGTGTCGGGCCGCGACAAGCTGAGTGACCGGCACAACGTCGAGGTCTTCCACGCCCCAGACCTCTTTTTCAAGCCCTTCGATCATGCGCATCTCACGGACATCTTCTATGTCGCGTATGAGTATTTCTTTTTCTGTCGCTTCAGGCATATCGGTGTGCCGGGTATATACACCAGTTGTTGCACCATGTCAAGCACGAAGGCAACAGGCGTTGCGTCTTCGTTAAACGATGTGATATGTTAGCGCCGACTCGCGAGAAGCGTTGAAAGCGACAGAGAAAGCTGATGCTTATGAAAAAGGTTGGAATTTTTCGAGGCAAAATTATCGCGCGGGCGATGATTTTGCTTTTGATCGTGTCTCTCCTGAGCGCGCAGGTTTCCGTCTCCGGGCAGGCGCAGCAGAGCGCCCCCCCCACAGGACGCGCAGGCTCGGCGGCGGCAATCGAAGCGATAGAGAAATTCATCCAGCATGAGATGGCTGACAAAGAGATTCCCGCCGTGTCAATCGTCCTCGTCGATGATGACCGCATACTCTGGGCCAAAGGAATTGGATGGGCCGACCCGGATAAAAAAATTCCCGCCCACATAGGGACTGTTTATCGCATCGGCTCCGTCTCGAAGCTCTTCACCGATATCGGCATCATGCAGATGGTCGAGCGCGGCCAGATCGATCTTGATGTGCCTGTCCAAAAATATATTCCTGAGTTCCATCCGCGCAATGAGTTCGGCAAAGCGATCACGCTTCGGCAACTTATGTCGCATCGCTCAGGGCTTGTGCGAGAGCCGCCCACAGGCCATTACTTCGACCCGACCAACACATCACTCGCTCGCACAATCGCAAGCCTCAACTCCACGTCGCTCGTCTACGCGCCTGAAACGCGGACGAAGTATTCGAACGCCGCAATAGCTACGGTCGGCTACGCGCTTGAAAAAATGAATCGCCAGCCGTTCGCCCGATACCTGAAACGCGCTGTGCTGGAGCCGCTCGGCCTCGCTAACAGCAGCTTCGAGCCGACGACGGAAATCCAGAATAATCTCGCCAAAGCTTATATGTGGACAGTAGACGGTCGCGTGTTCGAAGCGCCCCGGTTCGAACTTGGCATGAGTCCTGCCGGAAGCATGTATGCGACGATAACCGATCTCGGTTTTTTCCTCAGCGCATTGTTTGACGGGGGCCGCGGCGTGATAAAGCCCGCAACGCTCGATCAGATGCTCACGCCTCAGTTCGCGCCCGCAGGCCAGAAGACCGGCTACGGCATAGGCTTTCGCATCTCTGATTTCGAAGGCCGTCGATTGATAGGTCACGGCGGCGCGATCTATGGTTTTGCAACCACGCTTGCCGGCCTCATCGATGACGGGCTTGGGGTTGCAGTCGTTGCGACGAAAGATTCAGTCAACTCCGTGACCGATCGCATAGCCCGCTTCGCGCTCTCGGCTATGCTCGCCGTCCGCGACCGAAAGCCGATACCGCAGCCTGAAATCACCTCTCCCATCGATGCGGATACCGTTCGTCGAGTGGAAGGCCGTTATGTGAAAAGCGATGCCGCGATAGAACTGACCGAGCGCAACGGCGGGCTGATGATGATGGACTCGCGCGCAGGCGAGATTGTGAGGCTTCGCTCTCTTGCTAGCGCGCTGATAGTCGATGACCGGCAATCTTACGGGACGCGGATCATTGCGGGCGATAACTCGATGATGGTCGAGGGAGAAACTTTCAATCGCGTCCCTGTTGATAAGCCCGCGCCCGCGCCCGACAGGTGGGCGGGGCTGATCGGCGAATACGGATGGGATCACAACATCCTTTATATATTCGAAAAAGACGGACGGCTGTGGGCGCTGATCGAATGGTTCGAATTCGATCCGCTCGAAGAAGTTTCCCGCGACACGTTCAAGTTTCCAAATCGCGGACTCTATCACGGCGAAAAGCTGGTCTTTCGTCGCGACTCCCGCGGTCGCGCCGTTTCAGTCGAAGCGGCTGGCGTTTTATTCCGCCGTCGCAACGTCGGCCCTGAAGAAGGCGCGGCGCAACTGAGAGTCAAGCCTCTCAAACCGGTCGCTTCACTTATGAGCGAAGCGCTCAAAGCCACGCCGCCGAAAGAGGCGGGAGATTTTCTCGCATCGGATCTCGTCGAGCTTACCAGTCTTGATCCGACGATCAAGTTGGACGTGAGGTACGCGACGACGAATAATTTTTTGGGAACTGTTTTTTACCGCGAGCCTCGCTCGTTTTTGCAAAGGCCCGCTGCGGAAGCTCTTGCGCGCGCTCACCGAAAGTTAAAAGAGATGGGCTACGGGCTGATGATTCACGATGGCTATCGCCCGTGGTATGTGACGAAAGTTTTCTGGGATGCGACGCCCGACGACAAGAAAATTTTTGTGGCCAATCCCGCGCAGGGGTCGCGTCACAATCGCGGCGCGGCAGTCGATCTGACACTGTATGATTTGAAAACCGGAAAAGCGGTCGAGATGGTCGGCACTTATGACGAGACGACAGATCGTTCTTATCCCGATTATCCCGGCGGGACTTCGCTTCAACGATGGCATCGCGAGTTGCTGCGCCGCGCGATGGAAGCGGAAGGGTTCACCGTGTATGAGGCCGAGTGGTGGCACTTCGATTATAAGGACTGGAAAAAGTTTCCCATCGGGAACGTGCCGTTTGATCGGATCGGTCGATGATTCGCAATCGTGCAAGGCAGAATAAAGAGGAGTTATGACCCGAAAGACGATGCAGAATGGTTCTTCTGAAGATGGCCCGTCTCCGACTTCGCTTGAGGTGAGATTCGCACAATGCCAGTCGCAACTCAATGATCGGCGTCGCCAGCTAATGCGCGATATTCTGGACAATCCCGAAGAGAGTTATTTTCTCTCATCGCGCGAACTGGCCCGACGCTATAACGTCGATGCGGCGACCATAGTGCGAACGGTTCAGGCTCTGGGCTACGAGAAATTCGCCGACTTCGCCGCCGACCTGCGCCGTCACTTCGTCACCCGAATAACGCCTTACACGATCATGCGGGCGACCGCCCGCGAGCGCCTCAGCCCCGTCGATCACATCCGTAACAGCCTTGATCGCGACGCTGAAAATCTCAATGTGCTTCGCTCGACTCTCGACCCTGCTCGCGTGATAGAGCTTGCGCGAAGGATTCACCGCTCGCGTCGAATAGTCGTCGTCGGCACAGACCTTGCGGCGACGATTTCATGGTTTTTCGCCTACAGCCTGACGGCCATCGGATTCGACGCCGAAGCTCCGGTGGCCAGCACGGGAAATCTGCAACACAAGATCGACGTTTTGACGAACAAAGACCTCGTCGTTGGCATTAGCTTCGGTCGGTGTTTGAGAGACACAGTTGAATCAGTGCTTCGCGCCAAAGAGCGAGACGTGCCGACATTCGGAATCACCGACAGCGACACAACGCCGATAGCTCTCAACTGCGATTCATATCTCGTCGCAACCATTGCCAGCCCTTCGGTCACGGGTTCTTATGCCGCGCCCGTCGCGCTCACCAACGCGATACTGGTCGCCTGCGCCCACATCGAGCCGAAACGCTCGCTATCTTTCCTTCGTCGCACGGAAGAGGAGTATAAGACGGGCCGCCGCTGGTATCAGGCTGAACGCCGCGCCCGCTCTCAATCGGAGGGGAATCAATCCCGGCGACGCGCGAAGAAATAGTTTTCAGTTTTCAGTTTTCAGTTTTCGGTTATTTTTTTGCCTGCTGACTACTGTTTTTTTTGAGAGTTTCTCGCGAGTTCGACCAACTCACTGGAAACGATGAGGAACTGAAAACTGAAAACTGAAAACTGTTTCCCCGAGGAGAATCGACATGATCAAATCAGCAACACTGGCCGTTTCTTTTCTGCTGGCTTCGGCGATTGTCACTTCAGGACAATCGCAACCCCTGCTTTTGCAAAAGCCCACTCTGAGCCGCGCTTCCATTGTCTTCGCTTTCGCGGGCGATCTGTGGACGGTCTCTCGCGAAGGAGGCGAAGCGCGAAGGCTTACGACCGGATCAGGCATAGAGACTGATCCCCAGTTTTCTCCCGACGGGCAATGGGTAGCCTTTACCGCAGAGTATGACGGCAATCTCGATGTCTACGTCGTGGATGCTGCGGGCGGAGTTCCGCGAAGGCTCACCTATCACTCCGACGCCGATTATGCCGCGGGCTGGTCGACGGACGGCAAGAGGGTGCTTTTCAGATCGACTCGTCTCAGCACGAACCCTCGATACAGTCGTCTCTTTACCCTTCCCGTCGAAGGAGGATTGCCGACCGAATTGCCTTTGCCGATGGCTGAAGAAGGATGCTTTTCGCCTGACGGCTCGCGGCTGGCTTATCTTCCAATCGGGCGCGAGCCTTTCCCCGGCGGACTCGATTTCTTTCAATCGTGGAAACGCTATCGCGGAGGAATGACGACAGCGATATGGATAGCGCGCCTTGAGGATTCAGCGGTTGAACGAATCCCGCGAGAAAATTCCAACGACTTCAACGCGATGTGGGTCGAAAACAAAATCTATTTTCTCTCAGACCGCAACGGCCCTGTCACCCTGTTCGCCTACGACACGACGAGCAGGAAAGTGACTCAACTCCTCCGCAACGACGGACTGGATTTCAAGAGCGCGTCGGCAGGACCGGGAGCGATAGTCTATGAGCAATTCGGCTCGTTGAATCTTTACGACTTGAAATCAGGCGCGGCTAAGAAGCTCGATATAAAAGTCGCGGGCGATCTGGCAAGCGTGCGACCTCGTTATGAAAAAGTCGCCTCGCGAGTGGCTAAAGGCGCGCTTTCAGCGACAGGAGCGCGCGCCGTCTTCGAAGCGCGGGGTGAAGTCCTGACCGTCCCGGCTGAAAAAGGCAATCCGCGAAATATCACCTCCACTCCGGGCATAGCCGAGCGCGACCCCGCGTGGTCGCCCGACGGACGTTGGATCGCTTACTTTTCAGACGAGTCGGGCGAATACGCTCTTCATCTGCGCGATCAGACCGGTATGGGCGAGGTGAAAAAAATCAGCCTCGGAAACCCGCCTTCGTTTTTCTATACGCCTGTCTGGTCGCCCGACAGCAAAAAGATCGTTTACACGGACAAGCGATTGAATCTCTGGTACATCGATCTGGACAAAGGCGCGCCGACGAAAATCGACACGAACATTTATGAAAATCCTTATCGCGTGTTCGATCCCGTCTGGTCGCCCGACAATCGATGGATCACTTACACCCGGCAACTGAGGAATCGATTGTGCGCCGTGTTCATCTACTCGCTTGAGACCGCGAAGAGCGTACAGATAACCGACGGGTTGAGCGATGCGCGATTCGCTTCCTTCGACAAGAGCGGCAAGTATATTTACTTCACCGCAAGCACCGACGTCGGGCCTACGACGGGCTGGCTGGATATGTCGAGCTTTCCTCATCAGGTGACGCGCAGCGTCTATGCGGTCGTTTTGCGAAAAGACCTCGCTTCGCCGCTCGCGCCTGAAAGCGATGAAGAAAAATCTCAGGAAGAGAAAAAGCCTGAAACTCCGACAGCAGAAAAGAAAGATCAGACCGGGATAGATTTCGACAACATATCGCAGCGCATAATCGCGTTGCCGATACCGCCGAAAAATTACGTCGGCCTGGTGGCGGGAAAAGCGGGCGTGATTTATCTGCTGGAGTTTCCTCCGGGCGCGGGAGGGCAGGGGCCGCCTGCTGTGACGCTTCACAAATTCGATCTCGGCCCGCGCAAATTCGAAACCGTCACGGGCGGCATAACCGGCTTCGACATTTCCGCAAACGGCGAGAAGATGCTCTATGCTCAGGGCGGGCGATGGTTCATCGTTTCGACCGCCGCGCCCGTGCAGCCCGGAGCAGGAGCAATCAAAGTCGAAGAGATGGAAATCCATATCGATCCTCGCGCGGAGTGGCGTCAGATGTACGCCGAGGCGTGGCGCATTCAGCGCGATTTTCTCTACGATCCCGGCCATCACGGGCTTGACCTGAAAGCGGCAGAAGCGCGCTACCGCCCGTTTCTCGATAGCGTAGCTCATCGCGCTGATTTGAATTATCTGTTCGTCGAGATGCTGGGCAATGTAGTGATGGGTCATCTGTTCGTCGGCGGAGGCGACGTCACGCGCAGCAAGCCTGTGCGCGGCGGACTGTTGGGCGCGGATTTCGAAATCGCAAACGGTCGCTACCGATTCGCTCGCATTTATAACGGCGAGAACTGGAACCCGCAGCTTCGCGCGCCGCTCACGCAACCGGGAGTCAATGTCGCGGCGGGCGAATACCTGATCGCGGTAAAAGGTCGCGAGTTGAGATCGACCGATAATGTCTATGCCTTCTTCGAGGGGACGGCGGACAAGGATGTAGTTATCCGCGTAGGGCCGAATGCGGACGGCATAGCTTCGCGCGAAGTGACGGTCGTGCCAATTGACAGCGAAGCGGGCCTTCGCAATCTCGCGTGGATCGAAGGCAATCGCCGACGAGTAGATCAGTTAAGCGGAGGACGTCTCGCTTACGTTTATCTGCCCGACACAGGAGGCGCAGGCTTCACGAATTTCAATCGATACTACTTCGCGCAGATAGATAAGGAAGGCGCGGTCATCGATGAACGATTCAACGGCGGAGGTTCGGCGGCTGACTATATCATCGATTACATGCGGCGACCGTTGCGAAATTATTGGGCGACGCGCGAGGGCGAAGACTTCACCACTCCAATCGGGTCGATCTATGGGCCAAAGGCGATGGTCATAAACGAGTATGCCGGATCAGGCGGCGATCTGATGCCGTGGCTGTTTCGTCAAGCGGGCATAGGGCCGCTTGTGGGCAAGCGGACGTGGGGCGGGCTTGTCGGAATTTATGATTATCCGCCTTTGATCGATGGCGGGATGGTGACAGCGCCGCGAGTGGCTTTTTACAGCCCGCAGGGCGAGTGGGAAGTTGAAAACCATGGCGTCGCGCCTGACGTTGAGGTAGAGATGGATCCCGCGCTCTGGCGACAGGGCCGCGACCCGCAGCTTGAAAAAGCGGTCGAAGTCGTCCTTGATGCTTTGAAGAAAAACCCGCTGCCCAAGCGCCGTCGTCCGGCTTATCCGAATTACTACCGAAACGGTAAGTGATCGACGAGTTGAACAAAGAGAAAGATCGGGACGATAATAACCCTCGTTTCGATCTTTCTCTTTTTTTGTCTCTGCCCAAGTTGATGAAATCGAATTCGGAGCGAGGGAGCGGGAGTTATGAAATTTGCGGGAACGTGGCACATTTATGAAATGGAATTGTGGGACGAAGACTATTTCAACATGGAGGTACAGGCGTATATCAGAATCAATCCGAAAGGCGGGGGCAAGTTTCAGTTCGGTCTGGTTTCAGGCAGCATTCACGGCGAAATCGATGAAGAAGACGGCAAAAAATTCGAATTCACCTGGGAAGGCAATGCCGAGTGCGACCCGGCATCGGGCAGCGGTTGGATCAAATTGAAAGACGAGAACACCATCAAAGGCAGGATCAAATTTCACGGAGGAGATAGCTCCAAATTCTGGGCGAACAAAGCAGGATGAAACGCGGCGCGGGGATCGTTATTGTTTTAACAAACGTCGAAGGCAGCCCTTTGAACTTGAAGGAGACAAGGATTGGACGAATATGGCTGAAAAATCCTCAAAAACCATAAAGCTAAATTATTGCTCCAGTAAAGAGTTGATCCAGTTAAAAGGAGTTGGGCGCAAACGGGCTACTAATATCGTCCAGTATCGAAGAAAACATGGGCCATTTCTCACAATAGAGGATTTGGGGCATGTTTCAGGACTCACACCTCGAATTGTCGAAAACATCATTGAGCAACTAGATTGGTCATTCAATGGACACGATGTAGGCCCGCCCAAAGTTCTAAAAGCTAACGCACGTCACTTAGACAGCATTTCAGCCAAAAGTGTCGATTTGATTGTCACGTCACCGCCATATTGGCAAAAGCGTGACTATAAGCGCCGACAACAAATTGGGCAGGAAAAAACCCCGGAAGAGTACATTGATGCTCTTATAGGTACAATCGACAGTTGGATTCCACTTCTTAGACCTCACGCTTCTGTTTTTATCAATATAGGCGATACCTATCGTGACGGCGCGTTGATAGGCATACCGGACTTACTTAGCGTCGCCTTGCGTAAGCACCAATGGCTAGTAGTGAACAAAATAATCTGGGCAAAAAGCAATGGGGTACCAGAGCCTTTACACTATCGTCTGGCAAATCGTCACGAAGTCATTTTCCAACTTGCGCGAAATCGTGACTACTTTTCTGATGTGAATTCATTGGCTCAGTATCTTAATCAATCTTCTAATCCGGGGGATGTTTGGCAGATTCCTCATGCTCGCAACACAAGCGATCATTTAGCACCATTCCCGGAAGAATTAGTTAAACGCATTATTGAATTTGCTTGCCCAGAGCATGTCTGTTCAAAATGTGGTAAACCATATATGCGCAATTTATATCCGTCCACTGTCCTCGACAGTACCCGTCCACAAGCCAGAAGAGCGATGGAACTATTCGAGCAGGCTGGATTAACAAAGGCACATCTAAAAGCTATTCGGGCTGTGGGAATTTCGGATGCAGGCAAGGGACAGAAAATACAAACTGGTGCCAATGGAAACGCAAAACAAACTCAGAAACTCGCACAAGAAGCTAAAGAAGCTTTGGGCGGATATTTTCGCGAATTTACGTTTGCACCAAAGCTAAGAACGGACTGGATTATTTGCTCATGCCGGGTTGGCACGCTTCCAGGTACAGTACTTGATCCATATATGGGTAGCGGCACCAGTGTCAGAGTAGCCTACCAACTGGGACGAATTGCTATAGGTGTTGATCTTGTACCGCCCCGATCCGTTTTTTGATTAACCTGAGCCCGCATGTGAGGAGAAACCATCGTGCCATCTTTCAAAAAAAGAACACTGTCTCTTTATCTTCGAAATCAATGTGAACGCCAATTTGTTTTGTATCTCTACAATGATCCTGAGAGAACTGAGCATGGAATGCCATCCCGACAACAAAATCGTTCGGGGTTGACCTATGCTGGGCGGGCTGGTTATGAATGGCAAGATAAAAAGGTAAGCGAACTAAAGGAGGTATTTGGAGAGACGCGTGTTCGTGAAAACCCTCAGACTAGAGGAGGGCGACCGGGTGAAATACGTTTAGACGAGGTGTTGCCATCAGTCGAAGCATATCAGTTTATTGTTGAAGGCGAATATGAAGCAGACACGCCGACCTTTCGGCAGGCAATCGGGCTAAATGATTTGGTGGACTACTACGGAAACCCTGTGGGAATTGGCGCTACTCGGCCAGATGTGATTCAAGTGCTGCCATCAATGTCAGAGAATTTAGGGCCACTCTCTGAGCAACAGCCAAACCCTTACGAGCTATTAGTTCAGCCAAACGGCGAGATAGAGCCACTGGCGGATGATGACCCACGACTGCGGCTGCGAGTGATTGATATTAAGTTGACATCAGAACCGGGCGCATATTATTTCGCTGAGGTTGTTTACTATTCGATGACTCTTGCTGCGTGGCTCATTGAAAGAGGATTTGATGATCGGTTTGTCGTCGTTGCTGCGCCTGCTGTATGGCCAGGGCGTCATGATGCTTCAGAACTTGCTCATCGCCTTGCAGAATGGCGACAGCGAGCGCATACACCTACAGGAGAAGAATTAGTTCGAGCATTAGAAGAAGATTTAGAGTTAGCAGTCTTCGACATTTTTGCACCGCGGTTGCGGCAACTTCTCACAGAAGATTTGCCTAATGTATTGGAAAGACAATGGCCTGAACTGGCGTGGCATGTTGATTATCGTTGTAAGGGGTGTGAGTTTCTTGGCTATCCGTGGTCAGACCAAGACGAACAAGGAGAAAATCATGAATTACGTTGCTGGCCAACGGCTGAACGAGAGAGAAATCTGAGCCGCGTATACGGGCTTTCGCGGGGAGCGAGTGAACAACTTCGGCTCAATAACATCCCCAATATAGATAGCCTCGCTGATGAATTAGCCAGTTCAAACGTATTTAATCAACATCAAGGGTTACGCACGAGACGAACAGCTTTTCCTCATCGGGCGGAGGCACTGCGTAGTGGAGGCGTATCAATCGTGCCTGACTCAGGCGGGGATGCGCTTATGCCGCGTTGGCCGTCTTTGCATATATACCTGTTCATTGACTATGACTTGAGCAGTTCAATTACAGCAGCGATGGCTATTCGCGCCTTTTGGAGAGAACCACTACCATTTGGTTCACAATTAGAGCCGCAATCACGACGATGGTCACAGAACCAAGATGAGGATGAGATATTTTTAGTTGACCGCCGAGATTTGGAGCGAGAACGGCGCGAGTTTTTAAGATTCTTGCGACAGCTTGCTCAGATTATCGATGAAGTAAGGCAACAGGATGATGCGGATGCCAATGCAAGGAGGCGTGATACAGGAAGGGCTAGGAATCCCCATGAGCGTAGCACGTATCAGATTTATCTTTGGGATGAGTCGCAACACAAACAGCTAGTGCGCATGATCAGTCGGCATTTGCCCTATATTCTCACCGACTCGTCATTGCACGAATTAATATGGCTCTTTCCGCCCCCTGAGTTGTTGCAAGAGGCAGAGGATGCGACACGACAATCAGCAATCACACTCGTGAAGCCGGTTGTTGAAAATACAGTGGCCCTTGATGTGCCGCATTATTACCGGCTATTGGATTTAGCGGAAAGAGTCACACCATCCCAACTGCCTCCTCCTTCTACGCACCCGCTTTACGAAGAGCCGCTTAGTGACCTAATCCCGATGGAAAGACTGCATGAATATTGGAATCAAGTAGGGAATTGGTTAGATAAGCAGAGGAATATTATAAGAGCAACACGAGCCAAGGTATACGGTTTGAGCCTCACAGTTAGCTGGTTAGAAAGACAGCTTTCGAACGTGTTATCACGTCAAGCAGCCCCTCCGATTATACAGAATCGGCGTGCCGTGCCAGGCATCGCGCCAGTCAGCAGGTTATTGTTGGGGTTTACGCGGCTCAATGCGGCTCTCGATGGATTAGAGGCGCACACGACGCGCGCAATGCCACCACACGAGCGTGAGGCACGATTGAGATCAGCCAGATTAGAGCGGCGGTTGGAAGGACAAGAAAAGCAGGCTGCCTTAGAGCAGTTGAATCAGACTAACGAAACTACTCTCATCGACAGTCCAAAATTATTTATTTACAGAATGCGCGCGGATTCATGCGAGGTAAATTTGCGACGTGGCGATTTTCTTTTTGCGCTTGCACCAGAAGCAGAGCATGGATTTCTAGACATAAATGCATATAGATTTACTGAAGGAAGCGGGTTTGAAGAAGACAGGTTCAAATCGCAGACTGTAGAAAAAGCTCAATTGACAGCCGCAACCGTAGTTGCAATTGACCGCGTAAGTGGGCGGATTGCGTTGCGGTTGCGAGATTCAAATGCCAACTTGTTACGAGCGTTGGAACAACAGAACAGATATGACTTCTCTCATAACGTGATATTGGATCCCGTACACAAGGACTTTTTGACGAAGAAAGTAGAAATCACCTTAAAAGGGATTGGCAATCCGCCAAGCGCAAATAATTTCGATGTATTGCAGGCACTACGACCCAGACAAGGCAGGACAAACGCTTCAGCCGAATCACCGGCATCCGAAATACTATGGTGTCCGGCACAGGCGCAGCAACAGCCAATCGCACGCAATGTAGGCAGGCTTCGTCAGACGCTTGATTCATATTTTACTCAACATACTTCGTTGAACGAATCGCAGTGGAGAGCTTGGGAAGAAGCATTGACTCGCAGGCTGACGTTGTTTTGGGGGCCGCCAGGTACGGGAAAAAGCCGCACGTTACGTGCAGTCACGTTAGGAGCAGCACTTGATGCTCGTGCGAGACAACAACCCTTACGGTTGCTTATCACTGCCAACACATACAACGCAATAGATAACGTGTTACTTGATTTAGAAACTGAGTTGCGAATACTTCTAGGAGAAAACGCTTATGTTCTATATCGAGTACAAAGTAAATATCACGAAAATCCGCCAGCAGACTGGACACAAAAATATAGAACTTTGCAGAACTTGGTACTAAATCGTGCTAGGCCGTCGCAAGAAGTCCAGCAACTACGCCAGCAACTCGAAAGCCCAACAGGAATCATAATTATTGGATGTCCGCCTCAGCAGCTACACAACTTATCAATGGCACCACGTCAAGATTCCCAAGCAAGACGAGGGGATGGGGTCAAGAATTGGTTCGATCTGATCCTGCTTGATGAGGCGTCGCAAATGGATGTGGCGACGAGTACGCTTGTGTTTAGCAAACTTGCAGCAAACGGGGCGTGTGTGTTAGCCGGAGATGATTTACAGTTGCCGCCCATTCATCAGGCAGAGCCACCAGAGGGATTAGAATATGTTGTTGGCTCAGTCTACAATTTTTATCGCCATCACCATGGAATTGAACCGCAGCCGCTTAATGTGAATTACCGATCAAATAGGACGATCACCGAGTTCACGAGAATGGCAGGTTATAGTCAAGAACTGCATAGTTACTCGCCTGATTTGCAGTTGGATTTCTCTGAGCCGATAGGAATTCTGCGCCCCGATGGTTGGCCAGATACGCTGTACTGGACATCCGATTGGAAAGACATTCTTGATCCAATGTACCCCGCCGTGAGTTTTGTCTACGACGACGTACTAAGCAGCCAGGTAAACGATTTTGAAGCAGACACTGTAGCCGCTTTGATTTGGCTACTACGTGGGCGGTTAAAGAATCAATTATTAAACGAGCGAAGCCCAGATGGCGCCATTCGGCCACCATCGGAAGCCTTGTATGAAACAGAAAATTTCTGGAGCAAAGCAGTTGGCGTTGCCACCCCGCATCGAGCGCAGATGGCAAAAGTAGTGAGGCGACTCAGAGAAGTTTTTCCCAACGACCGGGCTGAACAGATTTATGGCGCAGTTGACACGGTTGAGCGGTATCAGGGTCAGCAGCGCGATGTGATTATTGCATCCTTTGGGATTGGCGACCCTGACCTGATTCAAGCCGAGGACGAATTTTTATACAGCCTCAATCGATTCAATGTGCTTACATCTCGCGCCCGCGCTAAAGTAATTGTGTTACTGACACAATCACTTTTACAACATTTGTCCAATGACATTCAGGTGCTGAAAGAATCCAGATTGTTGAAGCGATTTGTGGAATCATATTGTCTTCACCCACGGCGGATTCAACTTGGCTACCTTAAAGCTGGTCAGGTTCAAGAGAGAAATGGAGTCCTTCGACGACGCTCAATTAGCTAAACAGAGAAAGCCTGATCCCAATATCATCTGCCTTCCGCGGGCAATGCTCTTCGGGACTGCTATCGACTCCCTGCGGGTTCCAGCAATCGTCGAAGCCGATTCTTTTGAGACTCCGTTAAGCGCCGAGTACGGTTATGCAAAGCATTAGCGCGCAGGACGGGCTGCGACAAATTGAGGAGTAGTTGACGATAATCACGCGGCACGTTACTGTGAGTGCGTGATCAGGACGTTCAAGTGCGTCGATACGCAAGCTCTTTCGAAGGGCGACCGCGTCGCGCGGTTCGCCAACATCGCAAATGTGGCCCGACGCAAGCTGCGACAGCTTGAGATCGCTACCCGCCTGCAGGATCTCCGAGTACCGCCGGGAAATCGCTTGGAGACTCTGAAGGGGGATCGCGCGGGCCAGCATAGTATCCGAATAAACGACCAGTTCCGACTGTGTTTTCATTGGACGGACGCGGGGGCTGAGGGCGTCGAGATCGTGGATTATCACTGACGGAGAAACCATTATGCGCAAGCTCAAACCTGTAACTCCTGGCGAACTTCTGATGGAGGAATTCCTCAAGCCTATGGGGATCAGCCAGTATCGGCTGGCGAAGGAGATTGGCGTGCCAGCGCAGCGCATCGGTGACATTGTGGCGGGAAAGCGCGCGATAACTGCCGACACCGATCTGCGCCTGTGCCGGTTCTTAGGTCTTTCCAACGGCTACTGGCTGCGCGCGCAGGCTCTGCACGACACCGAGGTAGCGGAACGGGTGTTGGCTCGTGAGTTGGCGAAGATCAAGCCATGGAAAGGCACATCAGATGAAGGAGACCGCGCCCTGACCCGCGCTTGAACACAGGCGCAGCGTTAGCTGCCCCTGAAGTGAAGGCATCCCAGCGCTGATGAAAATCTGATCGATCTCGTTTTTGTTCTTTGAGATTCTCTCGTTAGATCGGATTTCGATTCAGTGTAGGGGCCAAATTTGGAGTGCTGCGACAAGTGATACTGCTGGCGAATTCCTCTGNNGCTGTGCCAATAATGCGCCGTAAGTGTTGGCAATCCGCCGGCTTCGTCGCTGCAAATCCTGCAAAAATGATTTCGCCAGCAGTATCACAAGTCACCGCACTCCAAAAATACCGCTTTCTTATCCCGTACATGCAAATGCAATCCGATATAAGATCGAAAGGATTGCTATCGACTGCCTGTGGGTTCCAGCAATCTTCGAAGGCGAACCTTTTGAGATTCCGTCGAATCCGCGCGTGTTTCGAGCGTCCATTTCTTTGCCGACTCCGCCTGCGCGAATCGCAAGCCGTACCAGTCAAGCGCCTCCGCATAATCCAACTCTTCAACGGATGAAATAGCCCGTCTGAACCAAATTTTCAGATCAACCCCAGCTACCTCTTCCGCTGTCGCGCGAAATTGTTCAGCCGTAAATCCGCGCTCTCTCGCGTATCGCCTGTAGGCCAGACGCATCACATCATCGAGAGATTTTTTATCACTGGTCACTCGCCTGATTTTCGCGTCGAGCAGAAATCCTGCTATCGGCCCTTTCAAATAATAGCTGACCGTCGTCGCGCTGTTGCTTTGTGCCAGACCCGAAGTCGGCGTACTCCACACCTCCAGAGAAGATTGCTCCAGAGTTTGAACCAGCCGTCCCGGCGTGTTTTGAAGTTGCTCGATCTGCGAAGACAGCCATGACAGAAAATCCTGCGGACGGCTCAGACCTGCGCGAGGGACGAGCAACTGGCCGTAGTAAGTCGTCAGCCCCTCGGAAATCCACAGGCCGCTTGTGCGCGGAGGATTCTCATAATCGAATGGCCCAAGCTCGATGGGGCGCAATCGCTTCACGTTGAATGCATGAAAATATTCGTGACAGACGAAGGCCAGCCACGCGAGATAGCCTTGAGGCGTCGCCAGTCTCGACGCATTGGAAGTGAGCAGCGTGGAGTTTTTATGCTCCAATCCGCCGCCGCCCTGTCGGAATACATTGAGGAAGACATACCTCTTGAACGGAAGGAAACCCCAGAAGCGATGGGTCTCACGGACTATCTTCTCGATGTCCTGCGCCGCGCGCTGGCCATCCCACTTGCCCGCGTCGCCGAAATCCGCGAGGTAGTGGCGGCTCCCGGCGACTTCGAACTGACGGACGGATGGGTTGCCGATGACGATTGGTGAATCCGCAAGCTCGTCAAAATCTCTGGCTCGATAATGATCCGGCATTCCGTCAGGCGAGGGGTCGAGCGCAGTCATCACGCGATTCATCTTTTCAGGCAGATCGATCCACACTTCATGCGGACGATGAGTTTCGTCTGCGAGCGTGATAAAAGTCGCCGCTCCGTTGAGCACAACCAGATCATTGGCGACCCAGTTCGTAGTCACTGATCTCTGATTGCAGATGAGCCGATAGGAGACGACGATCTCTGGCTTTCCGTTCGTTTGAATCCGCCAACGGTTCTTTCGCGCTTCTACTTCAAGCCGCGCGCCGTCCGGGGTTTGCGCCGTGAAGTCCTGCACGCGACTGGCGTAATCTTCGATGCGATAAAATCCCGGCGACCAGACCGCCATCATCATTTCTATAGTCGCGCGGCGAGCAGTGGGAACCCTGACGCGCACCTCTGCAACCTGCGTGTCAGGCGAAGGAAATCTCACGATGTACGTGATCGGATTGAGCCTGCGGGCGGTTGCAGCCTGCGGAGCGATTCCGACCAGCGTAAGAGCCGCGAGGCTGACGATCAGCCAGAGCCGTTTCTGCGCAAAGGTTTTTGGATGTTCGTTATTCATGATGCGAGATTTTATCGTCTGTCATTGCTCGATGATTTCGCCTGATAGCGCGGCGGATTTTTCTGATCGGCGAATATCCATCCCGTCAGGTAAGCGAGCCTGACCACCTTTTCCATCTTCGTGTAATTCAGTTTGTCTGCCGTGTCTGTCGATTGATGGTAATCGGGATGAAAGCCTGTGAACCACCAGACTGCCGGAATATCGTGAAGCGAGAAAGGAAATTGATCGCTGCGCTGATAAACATTCAGCGCGGCGTCTTTGTCCCATTTATAGTTGAGCGCAAGGCCCACCCTTAGGTTCGCCGCTTCGACCGCAGCGCGATAATCGGGGCTGTTGATCGTGCCTATGAGGTTCAATTCATTCGACGTGTCCGAGGCGATTTCCATCAACCCTTCGGTCTGCGCACTTGGCGCTTCGTTGCGACCGATCATATCGAAATTGATCACGACGCGCGTCGTCGCAAGCGGCCTGAGAGGATGCGAGGCGTAGTAATATGATCCGAGCAGTCCTTGTTCTTCGGAAGCGAAGACGGCGAACATCAGCGACCGTTTCGGCTTCACGGGATTACGGCTGAAGGCCCGCGCGAGTTCGATGACGCCCGCAGTCCCGGAAGCGTTATCGTCCGCGCCCGGAAACATCACGCCATCCCGAATGCCATCGTGATCATAGTGGCCTGAGAAAACAATCGTCTCGTTTTTCAAAGTCGGATCGCTGCCTTCGATCATACATACTACATTGGGTGATGAGCCAGATCGTCGCATGGCATTGACGACTTTGATCTGCACTTCCGCGCCGGGGATTTCAAATGATGCGGGCTTGAGCGTAGCGTCTATCGACGCCTGCAACTCGGCGGGTTTTCGGGGAGCAAGAAGCAGGCCGGTCATTTGATCGCCGATTGAAAATCCGGGTATGAGCGACTCTCTTTCCGCAAGTATCTGCGCGCTCGATTTCATAAATCGTTCTCTGATGCCGGGAATTCTTCCGATGCGTTCCTGAGCCGACGGGTGTTTGCGATTCGGCTCGGCGGCAGTAAGCACGCCGATTGCGCCGCGCTTTTGCGCATTGAGCAGTTTGACCTGAGCATTGGCGTGACGGGTATTTCCTATGCCGTTGAAGACTGAGCGAGGATCGTTTTCCTGCGGTTCGTGATCGAATATCAAAACGATTTTGCCGCGAACGTCCAGCCCCGCGTAATCGTCATAATCGTATTCAGGCGCAGTGATGCCGTAGCCCGCAAAAACCACCCGTCCACTCGCGGTAGTTTCGCGCGGGGAGCGACCGAAGAAATCAGCGTAATAGTTGAACCGCTGTTGCTGACCGTTGCGTGTGATGGTGATGGTCGTTTGTTGCAGGTCGGGGCGATACTCGATCAACGGGACATCCTGAAAATAAGAATCGCCGTTTGCGGGCTTGAGACCGGCTTTGGCGAATTCTGCGGCGATGAATTGCGCGGCCACTTCCGAGCCGCGATCAAGCGACCTTCGCCCTTCGAGCGGAGCGGATGCGAGGAATGTGACATCGGCGCGCAGGTTCGCGGCGCTTATGGCATTCAGTCCCGCGGCCACCCGCGCATCAACAGATTGGGAAAAACCGACGGTGTTGAGTAGAATCGAAAAGCTCAGAGCGCAGAGAATCAGGAGCCTGCAAGTTTTCATGGGTCACCAATGGGATTGAATTTTTTTGTGCCTGAATTACAGGAGGGCGACAAAGTATCAATCGCAGAGGCGGCTGTCAATAATGGACTTTCGAATGCGCTTTGCTTCAAGAGTCGCGCGGCGACTCGAACACTCATCGCTCAATGACAGGAGGAAAACATGGCTGGAGTGAAACTCGTTGTGATGTACCCGCGTCCGACAGATATCGCGGCCTTCGAGAAGCTCTATCAGGAAGAGCATATCCCGATGGCCGTTGAAAAGCTCATGGGCAAAACTAAAGTCGTGGCTACGAAGGTGCTGGACTCTCCGCAGGGAGAGCCGCCTTTTTATCGCATAGCCGAAGTTCATTTCCCATCTATGGAAGCCCTGCAGGCGTGCGCCGCGTCCGATGGAGGGAAGGAAACGCTCGCTCATGCAGTGTCTATTTCGAGCGGGGGCAGTCCCGTCTTTCTCGTCGCCGAAGAAGAGACTTTTACATTTTCATAGAGAATGCGCTGAAGCGAAGCAATTGCCGTCCGGCAGGACGCTTTGCACAATCACGGACAGAAACATAACAGACAACATCTGCTCGTGCGGGCGGTGATATCGAGTCTCATCAATCAACTTCCGATCCGAAGGGTCGGGAGCCGATTTCTTCTGCCTGAACTATAGAAAAGATTTTCGCATTGTTTTCGCCGCGAAATCCGTCTGATTTAGTGAAGGGGGCTTTGATGTAGCGCAATCTGGCCGATTGCGCACATCCTGAAAGTACGAGATTTGGAGAAACGCAAGCTCGTCTTGCGCCACGATTTCGGAGGAGTCGCGGATGTACAACAGACTGCCAGCCTGTTGACACTCTGAAAGCATGAAAATTCGGGGAAGCAGCAGGCTGGCAGCCTACTGTACTTTTTCGGAGGAGGACAGACGAAAATGGCTGATATAAAAATCGCTTTCTGGAATCTGCAAAATCTGTTCGATACCACGCTGTCGGAACTCGCGGCTGACTTCGAATTCACGCCTGCCGAAGGATGGGACGAAGCGGCTCTTGACGCCAAGCTCACGAACCTAGCTCAGATAATCAAGCTGATGTACGGGGGAGAGGGGCCTGACCTGCTCGGTTTGTGCGAGATCGAAAACGAAAACGTCGCCGAGTTGCTCATCGATAAAATCGGGCGGGCGGATTACAAACTCGCTCACGTCGAAAGCCCCGACGTCCGCGGCATCGATACTTCGCTCATCTATTCCGATCAGGTCTTCGACGACCCGCAGCCTGAAGACATGAAAGGCCACATGATCTTCCTCCGCTTTCCCACACGCGACATCTTCGAAGTGCATCTCAAAGTGAAAGCGAACGATGCGGAATTGACGGTACTGGTCAATCACTGGCCTTCGCGCCGTCAGGGACAGTATGAATCCGAACCTCATCGAATCACTGTCGCCGAGCATTGCGGAAGACTCATCGACGGCTTTCTCAAATTCTCCCGACAGGATTATCCGCCCGACACCGTCGCCGGACTCGCCCAAATCAATGAGAAATGGAATCGCAACGTGTTGGTGATGGGCGATCTCAACGACGAGCCTTTCAATCGAAGCATTCTCGATTATCTTCAGGGGACGAAAGACCTCGATCATCTTGAAGAGGAGATCAAAAAAGCTCCGGGCCGACAGACTCCGCATCTGAGAGATTACCTCGGCAAACAGGCTTATCTCTTCAACTGCATGTGGCCGGTTTTCGCGACTCCCGACCGCGGGTCGCACTTCTTCAGTCCGGCGACGAATTCCATGGGCGTGCTCGATCAGATACTCGTCTCGCGCGGGTTGTATTTCGGCGCGCAGAAACTTCAGATTGCACCCGAAACCGCGCAGATATTCACGCCCGACGAGATGTCCTCAACCAAAGGCCGACCCGTTGCTTTCGACAAGCAGAGAAAGAAGGGCTACAGCGATCACTTCCCCATAACCGCCGTCATAAAAACGGTCTGAGCAGCTTGATCTATCTCATCGCTTTCCGTTGGGAGTTTCTTTCACCTTGCGCGGCATTTTTGCGTTGAGATATACTCGCCCGCGTAATCTTAGGATTGCGCGGCATCTTGATCTTGCATCTCGAAAGATCGGCTTCACCCAAAATTGCTTCAAGCCTGTTTGAAACCTGGAGGAGAGAAAATGGCCAGGAAAGTTTCAACGCTCAATCACAAACTGATTTTGACCGCTGGCCTGATCGTGGCTGCCGCTATGATGTGCTTCAGCCCGGACACCCTCGCGTGGTTGATCAGATCAGATTCCATTCCGATTATTGATTCGCAGGAGGCTTCCTTCAATGCCCGCACGCGCAAGCTCACCGTCAGAGGCTCGAATTTTCAGACCGGAGCCACAATCACGCTTGCTAAAACCGCGGGCCAGCTTCAGCACGGCAAAGTGAAGGTCAAGGGATCGAACAAAATAATAATCAGCAAAGTCGCCGAAGCCGATCTCGCCGACGGGATCGATGTTACGGTCATCAATCCCGGAGGCATAAGTTCTGCGACCGTTCACCTCGATGTCGAAATTCAGGATGACGGTAGATTGAGCGCGAACGATGTCAGGAGAATAATCTCTCAGGCTGTGGCTCAGGCCGAATCTGTCGGACTCCGGGCGACCATAGCGGTCGTAGATGGAGAAGGAAACATTTTAGGCGTTTTCAAAATGAGAGGAGCGCCCGATGAGACTCGCGTCGGCGGCCCTCGTCGCCGTTGCTCTCCCAATCGCGCGACGCCCCCGCTTCGCTGCGGGCTTGAAGGCGTGTTCGTGCCAAACTGCACTGCCGCGATTTCGAAAGCCGTCACGGGGTCTTTCCTTTCGAGTCAGGGACATGCTTTCAGCACTCGCACGGCCAGCTTCATCGTTCAGGAGCATTTTCCTCCGCTGGTGGATTTTCAACCGAGCGGCCCTCTCTTCGGCGTGCAGTTTTCGCAGCTTCTTTGCAGCGATGTGAACGCCCGCGCTCCGCTCGGACTCTCCGCCGATCCCGGCGGCATCCCGCTTTATAAAAACGGAATTAAAGTCGGCGGCGTGGGCATCGAAGGCGATGGCCGTTACGCTCTCGACCTCGACCCGAACGATGATGATGTGCCGCCCGAAGAACTCGTTGCAGTCGCAGCCTCGCGCGGATTCGAGGCGCCCTCGGAAATAGCCGGAACCATCATGGTCAACGGCATCCTGTTTCCTTACGTCAACGCACGGATGCCGCCCGCGCTCGCGCTCGCTCCGTTCGATGATACGCGCATCGATACGTGCCTGGGTCTCGCGCCAGCGGCTGTCAGAGGATTTCAGCCGACGCGATTTCAGGTCATCACTCTCGATCCTTCCATACCTGATGGGAGAGTCGATGCTCGCTTCTTCCCGTTCCAGGGAAATTCCATGATTACTGCAAACGAGGTGCGACAGATACTCGTTCAGGCAGCGCGTCAGGCGTTCATTATGCGCGCCGCGATTCGTCGTCCGGCAAACAGCCCGACGGAAGTCAACATGGCCGTAGTCGATGCGAATGGAAAGGTACTGGGCATCTTCAGCACGATTGACGCGCCCATATTCGGCTTCGATGTCTCAGCGCAGAAAGCGCGCACTGCGGCTTTCTTCACAAGCCCGAATGCGAGACAACAACTGCGCACTGCGGGATTCGGCAGATATGTCGATGCTGCTTCGGATGACGGGATCGATCTCGACGGTTCGATTGCCTTCAGCGACCGCGCCCAGGGCTTCCTCAGCCGCCCCTTCTTCCCCGACGGAATCAACGACACTGAGCGAGGGCCGTTCTCTGTTGATATAGAAGATTTCAGCCCGTTCAACGTCGGGCTGCAACTGGATTTGATTCTCGATGAATATTTCGCCAATTTGCTTGCGCTTAATGGCAATGCATTCACGGCGCCCTGTCCATCGTTTACGGCTCTGGCAAACGGGCTTCAGATTTTTCCGGGCAGCGTTCCTCTCTTCAAGAACGGTCGCTTCGTTGGAGCGATAGGAGTGAGCGGCGACGGCGTGGATCAGGATGATCTGGTCGCAGCGATGGGAAGCGCCAATTTCGAATCTCCTCTCGAAATACGATCTGATCAGGTATTCGTGCGCGGCATCCGGTTGCCCTTCGTCAAATTCCCGCGCCATCCGAATCGATAACTTCGCGGAGGAATCGCGCCAGCACGTTGCCCGTCACTCGGCGGCGGTAATGCTCGGTCGAACGCAGATCGGTGATGGGACTGACTTCGAGCGATATCGATTGACGAGCCTGCTCTACAAGGTCTGCGGTAATCGCGCGGCCTGCGAGCAGGCTTTCCGTTTTATAAGCGCGCACGACCGTCGGCGCGACACTGCCCACTCCGACCCTGATCCATTCGAGGATTTCATTTTCTGTTTTCGCTTTGACGGCCATCACCGTTTTCGATATGGCCTGAGCGCGTCGCGTTCCCACCTTGCAGAAAAAATCCCGCTCATCCGCTTTGAGTTTCGGCACGCGGACTGAAACGACAAGCTCATCCGCTTCGAGCGCGGTGCGGCGATAGCCGGTGTAAAACTGATTGAAGTCGAGGCGACGCAATCCGCGCCTGCTTCCGATTTCAAGTTCAGCGTCATAAGCCGCAAGCACGGGGAGCGAATCGCCCGCGGGCGAAGCGTTGACGATGTTGCCGCCGAGGGTGCCGCGATTCTGAATCTGGACAGCGCCCACCATGCGCGACGCCGCGACGAGCGCAGGCGCATATTTTTGAATGATCGGAGAGCGGATAAGGTCAGTGTATGTCGCAAGCGCGCCGATCCTGAGCGCGTCGCCTTCGTCCGCGATTCCGCGCAGTTCATCAATGCGCCAGATGTCGAGAAATTCTTCGGCGTCGAGTTGGCGGGCGTTCATCAGAACCATCAGGTCAGTGCCGCCAGCTATCACCTTCGCCGCCGTGTGCGAGAGAATTTCATAAGCCTCATCGAGGCTGCGCGGCGAATGTGCTGTCGAGTTGCCGGACATTTTTTAATCCTCTACTTTGGAGTTCGATCTGTTCTCCCACCAGAGCATAAAGGCGCCGAGTATGATGATTCCGAGGAACCCGAATCGAGAGCTTACAAACGAGACGACGACGGTTGCTATAGCGCCTGCGACAACAAGTGCAAACGACTGGGCCAGATCATCCATCTGTTTGCCTATCATCTTCAGCCCAACGACACCTATGATCCCGCCGACAACCGCGAAAGCCGCTTCGCCCCAGGTTGAAAGAAGTTGTCCGAACGGAGCAAGGACGATGAAAGCATGGGCCAGCAGAACGAACCCTATGAAAGAGAGAATCCCTCCCACTACTCTTTTCCATCCCGTGTTTTCAGAAGATTCCTTTATATAAGGATCGAGTGTCTCCATATAGATTTTTCCTTTAGGGATCGAGCGCAGCTTTTTCGATTGCATCGATTATTTTCACATAGCCGGTGCATCGACAGAGATTGCCCGCAATGGCTTCCTTGATTTCGTCGCGCGTCGGTTGAGAATTGATGTCGAGCAAGGCGCGGGCCGCGATCAGCATTCCCGGAGTGCAGATGCCGCACTGCGCGCCGCCGCATTCCAGGAAAGCCTGCTGAAGCGGATCAAGGCGACCATCTTTCGCAAGCCCTTCGACAGTCGTGATGCTCGCGCCCGCGGTCTGGCAGACCGGCACTAGGCAGGAGTTGATTACTTCGCCATTGACTATGACTGAACACGCGCCGCACTCGCCCTCGCCGCAGCCTTCTTTCGTACCCGTCAGTCGCAGGTCTTCACGCAGCACATCGAGCAATCGCCGCATCGGCGGAGAATCAACTTCTCGACGAGTATTGTTGATTTCGAATTCAATCTTCATTCGATTCTCTTCGTGTGCCTTCGTGGATCATCATCAATCGCTCAGGCGTGACCGGGATTTCCGACACGAATGCGCCGGTCGCGTTAAGCACTGCGGCGGCTATAGCGGGTGCGGCTCCGTCCATGGGAAGCTCGCCCACTCCCTTCGCGCCGAACGGCCCGTGCGGATACTCTTTCTCGACGATGACGGTTTCCATATCGGGCGCGTCCATCGATGTCGGTATGATGTAGTTGGTCAACATCCTGTTCACTATCCGCCCCTGATCCCAGACCAATTCTTCAGTGAGTCCGTAGCCGACCGCCTGAAGAGTTCCGCCTTCGATCTGACCTGCGGCCAGCAACGGGTGAATCGCCCGACCTATGTCCTGTGCGGTGGTGATTTTCAAAACTGAAACCTCGAATGTGTCCATATCGACTTCGACTTCGGCCACCTCTGCGCCCCACGAAAACGCCGGGTAAGCGTCGCCTGAATACGAGTCGTCATCCCACTCGACTCCCATCGGGCTGGCGTATTGAGACTCGACTTTCAACTTTCCATTTTGCGCAGCATATTCGCGAGCGACTTCGGCAAAACTGGCCAACACTTTTCCACCTTCGACAAATCGGCCTTCCATCAGATCGATTTCAGGCGCTCCGAAAAGTTCCGCCGCGAATCGCTTGATCTTCTCTTTTATTTCGCGGGCAGCGAGTTGAATCACGCGGCCAACGACCATGCACGTTCGCGATGCTACGGTCGGGCCGCTGTCAGGCACGCGCGAGGTGTCTGTTTCTTCTATCTCAACATCATCGAACCCAATGCCAAGTTCGTCGGCGACGATCTGGCAAAAAATAGTTTGAGTACCCTGACCTATTTCGGTCGAAGATGAAAGAACGCGGGCGCGCCCCTGATCGGTTATTTCAATGCCCGCCCGAGCCTTCATTTTCGCTTCGCCGCTTCCGGTGAATCCCGCGCCGTGAAAGAAAAACGACAGCCCCACGCCGCGCCGCTTGCGTGAGTCGCCGCTTGCTCGTTCGATTTGAATCGCTTCCTGCTTCTCTCTGAAATGCGATCTCTCGACCGCCGCGTTGAGAACATCTTCCGAGCCTACGCTCCAGCGGAGTTGTTGTCCCGTCGCGGTGATGTCGCCTTCTTTGAGCATATTGATTCGGCGCAGTTCGAGCGGATCGATTCCCAAACGGAGAGCGATTTTTTCCATCTGCATCTCGTAAGCGAAAGCGACCTGTGGCGCTCCGAATCCGCGAAACGCTCCGTTCGGCGGGGTGTTGGTCGCAACGGCGCGGGCAGTGATGCGGACATTCTCGCATCGATAAGGGCCGAGCGCGTGAATGGCCGCCCGCGAAAGCACAACGGGCGTGAGCGTGACATAAGCCCCGCCGTCGAGAACTATATCGATTTCGCTCGCTGTCAACCTTCCGTCTCGTGTGACGGCTGTGCGATGGCGTATCACGCCGGGATGTCGCTTGGTCGTTGCAGCAATGTCTTCGGCGCGATCATAAATTATTTTGACCGGGCGTTGCGCTTTGTGAGCGAGCAATGCGGCATGGCAGGCGATCATCGAAGGATATTCTTCCTTGCCGCCGAATCCCCCGCCCGTCATGGTTTGAATGACGACGGCCTGCTCATCGCTCAAATTGAATAACTGCTTGAGAGCCTTGTGAACGTAGTAAGGGCATTGCATCGACCCAAGCACGGTCATTCCGGTATCAGTGGGGATGGCGATCATTCCCTGCGGCTCGATGTAAAGCTGCTCCTGATGCGGCACGCGATAGCAGCCTTCGATTATCAAATCGCCTTGATTGATTCCTTCATCCACTTCGCCGCGGGCGATCAGAAATCTTTTGAACACGTTGTCGTCGCCGTAAATGATTTCACGGCAGTCGAGCGATTCTTCTATCGAAAGAACCGGCGTCAGTTCTTCGTACTCGATGCGAATGCGCGAGGCTGCTTCTTCCACAAGAGTGCGGCTTTCGGCGGCGATGAGCAGGATGGGTTCTTCGGCATGGCGCACGTCGCGCGCGACGAGGAGCGGTTGATCGTTTTCTATGAGCGCGACGAAGTTTTCACCGGGTATGTCACGCCAGTCGCAGACGGTTATCGGCGACCAGTCAAAATCCGTGTCGAATGAAATCGATTTGATCAGTCCGCGGGCTAACGGGCTGCGAATAGTTTTGCCGTAAAGCATTCCTTCGAGCGCGATGTCATCTATGTAGCGAGCCGCGCCCGTGAGCTTTTCGACGCCTTCTTTTCTCAAGACATTCTGCCCGACGGCCATCCTAAGCCCTCCCGAAGATTGGCCCTAGTTTACTCGCGGGCCTGTGGTGAGACAAGCCTGCCCGACAGCGCGCGATGCTTGATATCGGAGAGCGGTTTCATTCATAGTTCGGGCCATGAGCAGCAAACCTTACGATCAGGCATTCAAATACCTGGCCGAACAGGACCCGCTCTCGCTGATGATTCTGCTCGGTTGTCTGCGACCCGATGAGCGCGCCCGCATCCGTCATCTGCCGCGCGAATTGAATATCTCGACTCTCCTGCCCGATCAGATATATCTGATAGAGACCGGGCGAGAAACCTTCATCGCTCACATCGAAGCCCAGACGATTTATGACCCCCTCATCCCGCAACGCATGGCCGAGTACGGCGCGCGATTGTGGATGAAGCATCGTCTTCCGCTCAGGAGTTTTGTTCTACTGCTCACCAGTCGCGGACTTCCTGAGCGAGTTATTGCTAGAGGAGAGATCATCGCGGGAGATCTGAAGATAAAAACGCGCTATCGACTGGTGAAGCTCTGGCAGGTGTCGGCGCGAGTCGCGCTGGCGACAGGTCGCGACAATCTCATCCCGTTCGTGCCGCTGATGCGCGGGGGCGAGGCAGAGATGGAGCAGGGTGCGCAGAGGCTCGGAAGCGTCGAGGACTATCGGCAGCAGCGCGACCTGAGCCTGCACTTCATTGTGCTTGGCGGGCTGAGGTATAATCGCGATGACATTCTGGAGCTTGTAGGGAGGCGAGGTATGATTCCACTGGATCAACTTAAAGAATCGAGCATGTATAAATACATCGTTGAAGAGGGCGTCAAGGAAGGCATCGAGAAAGGCATCGAGAAAGGCATCAAGAAAGGCATCGAGAAAGGCATCAAGAAGGGCATCGAGAAAGGCATCAAGGAAGGCCGCAAGGAAGGTCAGGCCCAAGGGTTTGCTCAAGCGATTCTGTTATTCGTGAGCGAACGATTTCCCGGAGTCGATGTGTCTGAACAGATCAAACGCATCAAAAACCCTGATACTCTTCAGAAACTCTATGCCGATATCATAAAGATGTCGGACGCTGCGGAACTGAAAAAACGACTGAGCAGAATCGCTAAATCATCCAGATGATGCCTGACCTGACAGCCTACCTGAAACGAATCGCTTACGATGGCCCGCTCGAACGGACTCCTGAAACCTTGCGCCTTCTTCATCGCGCGCACATGCTGTCGGTGCCGTTTGAAAATCTCAGCATTCATATCCAGGAAGAAATTATTCTCGATGACCGCGCGCTCTTTCGTAAAATAGTCGAACGGCGGCGCGGAGGTTTTTGCTATGAACTCAATGGGCTGTTCGCCTCTCTGCTCGGCGCGCTGGGCTTCGATGTGGTCAAACTTTCCGCCGGAGTCGCAAGCGAAACGGGCGGCTTCGATCCCGACTTCGATCACATGGCGTTGATGGTTCGAATGGAAGATCGCTGGCTTGCCGATGTCGGCTTCGGCGATTCGTTCCTCGAACCGCTGCGCCTTGATGATCGCGGCGAGCAGGCGCAGGACGGCATCGGTTATCGAATCGAGGCGGAAGGAGATCGTTTGATTCTCCTCAGACGTGAAGACGAAGCGTGGAAGCCACAGTATCGCTTTTCACTTACGCCTTATGAGTACCCTGACTTTGAAGAGATGTGCCGCTATCATCAGACCTCGCCCCTTTCGCCGTTCACTCGAAAGCGAGTTTGCACGCGGCCAACGCCCGACGGAAGAATAACGTTGAGCGATCTTCGATTCATCACGACCTCGAAAGATCACCGCGACGAACGCAATCTTTCAGGCGAAGAAGAATGCTCCGTCATTCTGCGCCAGCATTTCGGAATCAACATCGAAGGCTTTGATAAAAGATGAGGTTTTATGCTGACAGCGATCACTCACGCCGTCCCGCCCTCGATCAATCGTTGCGAGCTTTCCTTCATCGACCGTGTCGAGATTGATTACCAAAAAGCAGTTAGACAACATAACGAGTACCTGAACGCGCTGGCCCGCTGCGGCCTCAACGTCCGGGAGCTTACAGTCAACCTTGATTTTCCCGACGGCTGCTTCGTCGAAGACACCGCCGTTGTGGTCGATGAGATCGCCGTCATCACCAATCCCGGCGCGCCTTCGCGGCGCGGAGAAACAGCGGCTTTGGAGCGCGAGTTGAAAAAATATCGCGAGACGGCGCGCATATCTCCCGCAGCGACTCTCGAAGGCGGAGACGTTTTGCGAGTCGGCAAAAAGATTTTCGTCGGACTCTCGCAGCGCACCAATGCTGCGGGCATCCGTGAGCTTGCCCGAATACTTGATCCTTACGGCTACAGCGTGACGGCGGTCGAGATGAAAGGATGCCTTCACCTCAAGAGCGCCTGCACCGCTCTCGATGATCACACGTTGCTCGCCAACAGGGAATGGATCGATCTTGCTCCGCTCGAAGGTTTTCGAATCGTCGCTGTCGCTGAAGACGAACACGAAGCGGCGAATTCGCTGGCTGTGAAAGATGTGATACTTCTGCCGGACGGGTTTCCGAAAACGAGAGAATCAATCGAGAGACTCGGCTTCAAAGTTCATGCTCTGGATATTTCAGAATTCCTCAAAGCCGAAGCGGGCCTCACCTGCTCAAGCCTCATCTTTGAAACTGATCATCATCATCATTGAGAGATGACACCGCTCAATCGCGCTGCTTCTTCGCGCGCTCGACTGATCACTTCTTTTTCATCCATAGTGAGGAGCTTCCGGTCGCGCATCACCACACGGCCATCGATCATCACCGTTTCAACATCACTCGCGCAGGCTGAATAAACTATCGCCGATACAGGATCAGAAACCGGCGCGATGTGCAATTTGTTCAGATCGATCAACATCAAATCAGCGCGCTTGCCCGCTTCGATGCTCCCTATTTCAGAGTCCAGGCCAAGAGCGCGCGCTCCATCGATAGTAGCCATGCGCAATACGCGAAGCGCGGGAAGAGTCTCAGGCCCGCGCAGCGACTTTTGAATCAGCGCGCAGGTTCGCATCTCGGTGAACATATCGAGCCGATTGTTGCACGGCGCTCCATCCGCGCCGAGCGACACGGAAATCCCGCGCTCAAGCATATCGGCGATGCGAGCCAGGCCGGAACTGAGCTTGAGATTCGAAGACGGGCAGTGAGCCACATGCGTTCCCGTGCTGCGGAGTATCTCCATCTCGCTTTCATCTATCCAGACGCAATGCGCCAGAACGACATGAGGCGCGGCCAGTCCGACTGAGTTGAGATAAGCGACGTTGCGCTGGCCCGTCTCGCGCTCGACCAGAGCTATCTCGTCGAGATTTTCAGATGCGTGAGTGTGAACCATCACCCCGCGCTCGCGCGACAGGCGGGCGACTTCTTCGAGAAGCTCGTGGGTGCAACTGACAGCAAATCGCGGAGCGAAGCAGTAACGCACGCGCCCGTCCGATTGATTGTGCCATCGGTCGAGCAGGGCGAGAGATTCTTTTATCGAATCCTCGGTCTTTTCGCTGAGTCCTTCGGGAACGTCGTCGCCTTTGTCCATCATGCATTTTCCGACTGTCGCGCGAAATCCAGTTTCTTCGACCGCGCGAAACACGGCGTCGGTGTGATGGACGGTTTCCATCGTGAGCGCGCAGGTGGTGCCGCCGCGAATAAGTTCTGCGATGCCGAGGCGGGCCGAAGCGTAAAGCGATTGCTCCGAGTGCGCCGCTTCCATCGGCCAGATGCGCTTCCTCAACCAGTCGATCAAAGAGAGATCATCCGCCGCGCCGCGAAAAAGCGTCTGGCACAGATGCACATGCGTTTGCACGAATCCCGGCAGCAACGCGCGCCCGCGCCCATCGATGATCTCATCCGTCTTTGCCTTGATTGACGGGCCAATCGCGCTGATGCGCCCGCCCTCTACCAGAACATCGCCTTCGAATATGGAATTGCTCTGATCGAGAGTTATCACGGTCGCATCGTGTATCAGAAGAGATCCGTTCATCGATGGTTCCTGTCAGACGGTCGTCCGTGTCGATGCTAATGAGGAGGGAGGAGAGAATCAAGTTTGTTTCAAACCACAGGCCATTTGTTTTCGTTGAACTGAAGGCACAATCGCTCGTCTCCGTCGCGGCCAGGGTAACGGTTGCGCACCATTGCGAGGCTGTCGAAATGTCGTCGCTGACTTATGACTCTGACCCATTCGAAATCGGCGGGCGGATTTTTGACATGGATGCGCGCGCCGCTCAGGCTGACGTTTTCTGTCCAGGCGGTTTCGTGTCCGATCATGTCCATCGCTTCATTGAAGTATTCGACCCCGACCGCCTCGGAGAGGTTCACCCTCGGCTCGCGGCGACGATCCGCGCCTGACCATGCCTGAGTGCGAAAAGTGGCCCATGGTTTGTGGAGATAAAATGAAGGCGGTCGCTCGCCCAGAAACTCAAGACCGACTACGCGCATTCCATCCTTGATCGTTTCGACTCGACGCACTATCGCATAGACTTTGTAGGCGGGATCGGAATAGCCGTGGGTTCGCAATCGAGTCGGCATGGGCATAGTCAGATGCAGAACCATTCCGGGCCACACGCGCTTTTTGAGTCGTATGCCGATGCCGATGCGGCTGAGGTCGAAGCTTTTGGTCATCTCCTGCCACTTGCCGCCATTGTGATCGCAGCCTGCGACGAGCGCGGGAAGAGATATTGTGTACCTCTCGATGCGGCGGCGATTGGCAGCGGGCGCATCGATGGAGGGTTTCTCGAAGGCGGGTGACGATATCGATTCCCTGACGCTGATGGCATCAGCCATCGAGGCCCGCGACATTTTGACCGGGATGGATTTGGACTGGCTGCCGTTTGATTTTGCGTCATCGGAAGCCGCCACGTTGCGCTCGACGGGTTTGATCGGCTCAGGTCTTTTTGGTGATTGAGCGGGCGAGGCGTCCTGTCGAGGCTTTGGAATCCTGACTGGCGGAAGAGTTGCGGAGCGTCGATTGAACGATTGATCGTAATCGGCTCTGGATCGGGTATTGGTGAGGGCGATGAAAGCCTGAGAGATTTTTTTGAAAGCGTTATCGATGCGCGAAAGCATTTCATCGGTCTGAGCCGCGCGGACTTTGTGATAAGAAGGATGCAGCACGCCGATGGCTTCGTGATAAGCCTTCACGATCTGCTCATCCGTAGCCGAGCGATCAAGGCCCAGCGTTTGATAATGACTTGTAGAGCTTTCCACCAGATCGAGCAGATATTCGATCTCCAGATAGTGCTGGCTGATCAACACACCCGTATTGCCTTTCGACGGTCGCCGGGAGAGATCGCCTGAGTTGGCCATAGTCGCGCCCCTGGTACATCGGCTTCAAGTTGGGGGTAGAAAGAGTGCGGGGGTAAATGAGCGAATCGATTTAGAAGACGAAGCTATTATGAATAGGTCGCTGGATTTGTCAATAACTTTGTCGGCATCACTACCAGACCTGTGACCGAAATGGGGAATAATTCGCTCGAAACGGATGAAATTTGTTCGAGGCGAAAAATTCTGCGAGCAGTTGAGAGCTACTGTTCATCGATCTTTTGATTAAATGCGAAGAAGCGTCAGCACACCATTCAATGTCCGCTTCTGACTCCTGACTCCTGACTTCTGACTTCTTTCCTAAGCACACACATAATCGCGCCTGCGAAGATATCGCGGGTGAAAGGCCAGGGCAGTTTGAGCATCAAGCGACAGAAGTTGCGCACCACTCGCTTTGCCGCTCCACCCGGGCCCCACGCAAACGGCAGCAGATTGACTTGCTCCGCGTGAAAAGGCGAGCGAGAAATTACACGGAAGAAGTCGCGCTCCGTGGTTCCGTTCAATCCCGGCAGCACTTCTCTTTTCAGATAAGAAACTTTCGAAAGCGAAACGGGAACATCTCTGAACTGCGGCTGCTCTTTCAAAATGGCGTTGGCGGCTTCGACCAGAACCGAAGGCGAAAAAACATGATGGAGAAAAGGAAGTGTGGTGATGAAATCGAGATGATGAGCGCGCGGGCCGTAGTAGGGCGGAAAGAGAGCATACAGGCGACCTCCGGGCCTGAGCGTTCGGTAACACTCGTCAAGCACGTGGGGCAGGTGGCTGACATGCTCGAAAACATCGTAGCTGATTATGATGTCGAAGCTCGCTTCGCAAAACGGCAGCGATTCGCCGAACCCTATGGCGAAGCCCATGCGATCATCATCCGATATACGGCGAGCCGACTCCCTGGCGACGCTCGTGCGCTCGAAAGAAATTTCAAGGCCGGTTATAGATCGCGGTTGGCCGTGAAGCAGATAATAGACAGTCCTTCCTCCGTGGCCGCAGCCCAGATCGAGCACATCTTTTCCCGCGAAATCCTCGACCGACAAACTGCCATCGAAAGGTCGGAAGAATCCCGCCCCGTCTTCGAACTCGCGCCGGGTGGCGATGCTTACCCCGCCTTCGGTCTGACGGGCGAAGCTCGCGGTGTAGAAGTCCTGATGCCCGAATCTTTTATTCCTGCTCCCCCATCGCATCAGCGATGTCGCCACTTTCAACGATAAGCTCATAAGCCGTCATTCAATCACGAATTCCAGAAGATTGTGAGCGCGCCGCAACGCCGCTTCGACTTCATCAGGCGCGTCAGCGCGACTGAATATGAACCCCAGATAACTCGCCCCTTCCGGCGGCGGAACTATTTCCTGTGTGATGTGCGCGCTGATGATTATCTCTTCGATATGCTCAACCATGCGCGCCGCATCGAGTCCTTTTATCTCTTTCAGAATTCCCGCTCGCGGGATGGGTATCATCATAACGCCTGAAGCCGCGCGCTCGCGCTCGACTTCGGACACATCTTCGCCGAGCGCGTGACGCAGTATGACTTCTTCGAGAGATGCATCCGCAGAGAATCTGAGAGCGCGAGAGCAAAGCCCGCCGATAGCGCGAGCCGCGACTTCGATCACCCATGCGCCCGCGGAGTTTATTCTCAACTCTGCATGAACAGGGCCGCGCTCAAGTCCCATCGCTCGAACAGCCGCCTGCGTGGTTTCGATGATGTCTCGTTGCGCGTCTTCATCAAGGCGCGATGGCGTCAGGTAAATAGTCTCTTCGAAGAAAGGCCCGTCCAGAGGATCGGGTTTGTCGAAGAGGGCGAGCGCGCGCAGGCATCCATCTGTCACTAATCCTTCGAGCGCGACCTCGCGACCTGGAATGAATTCTTCTACGAGAATTTCGCGGGCCGCTTCCGCGCCTCGCCGCGCAACGTCTTTCATAACAAGAATATCTTCGAGGCGATGAATTGCTTTTACAAACTCCGATTCATCGTCGGCGCGCATCACGCCGCGACTCGTAGATAAAAAAACCGGCTTCACCACGCACGGATAATCGATGCGGCGGGCGATTTCCTCTATATCGTCATCGAGAGTGAAATGAGTGAAGCGCGGCACTCGCACTTCATCGCGTTTCAACGTCTCGCGCATTATTCGCTTGTGCTTTGCCGCCTGAACCGAATGAAACGGATTGTGCGGAAGGCCGAGCGCGCCCGCTATGAAAGAAGCCGCCACCGCTGTGTCTTCATCGACGGCGATGACTGCATCGATTGGAAATTCTTCGGCAAATTTTTTCGCATCCTCTGCCGCGCGCGCAGGGTCGAAGAAATCGAGCGTGAGCATCGTCGCGGGAGTTTTGCTTTCGAGCGTCGAAGGCTTTTCTGCTGCGGCAGTGACATCGATGCCGAGTCGAAGCGCCGCATCGATGAAAGCTTTCGCGCGATAAGTCGTCGTGGGAAGAAGCAGCAACACTCGCGGCATAGGCTAAAACTACGACTGTAGAGCAGACAACGCAAGATCACCTGTGCGACTCGACGCCCGTCTGACGGCACATATCGAGCAGAGGGCAGGCGGAGCAACGCGGCGATGAGCCTGTGCAGATATGTTTTCCGAAAGGCACGAGCAATTTATTGATCTCGACCCAGTAGCGGCGCGGAAGTTTCGCTTCCAATTCTTCAGTCGTTCGCTCAGGCGTGCGCGTCTCGACATATCCCCAGCGATTCGTTATGCGATGAACGTGGATGTCTACTCCGACGCGAGGCTCATCGCACGCTATGCCCATCACGAGATTCGCGCACTTAGGCCCCACGCCATTAAACGAAATCATAACGTCGCGATCACATGGCAGCGCGCCGCCGTGTTCGTCAACTACGCGGCGGGCGATTTCATGAATCTGACTCGCCTTGCGCTCAGGAAAAGTGCATTCGATGATGATTTGATCGATTTCATCCACACTCATCGCGGCAACCTCGCGGGCCGTGCGAGCGCGGGCGAAAAGCCGTCGAGCAACCATCAGCATCACTTCATCGAAAGTGCGAATGGAGATGATGCAGGCGACGAGCAACTCGAACGCAGAACTGAAACCTTCCTCGTCAAGCTCGAACATCCCTGCTTTCGGAAAGGGCCGCACCGCTTCGCGCACTCTCTCCATCACCAGATCGATATCGAAAGCATGTTTCTCCATCATCAATCAATATCTTCAAACCACTGATCCCCGACCCCTGACCCCTGGCCCCTGCCTACTGCCCGTGTCGTTGTTTCCACGCTTTTACGTATCGCGCCGTTCGAGGATTGGCTTCGTTCCATTTCGGGGGCTGCGGGTTTTCAGCGATCATCACGAGAGCAAGCATAACGCAGCGATTTACCTTCGCCATGTTTTCATAATCGATCTTGTCCCAGTGATCGCCCGCGCCGTGATAATCCGCGTAAACAAAAGCCACACAGAGCGTGTGCGCTGGCACGCCCTGATCGGCGAGGGCCTGATTGTCGCTGCGCGAAAAGAAAGCGTCGCTGTTGCGCTCATGTTTGTAGACGTTGATGCCGGTAAGTTCTCCCGCCGCTTTGAAAATCAATCCCACGTCTGAAAAATCGAAGCCGGTCATCGAGGCGTTGGCCAACTGCGGCCCTTCAGTGCTGTCGGTGCGCCCAACCTGTTCGAGATTAATATTTGCCACTGTCTTTTCAATCGGGAACACGGGATGGCGACCGTAATAACGCGATCCGAGCAATCCTTTCTCTTCACCGAAGAAAGTCATAAAGACGATGCTGCGCCGGGGCTTTTGCTTGAGCGACGAGAGAGCCGAAGCAAGCTCGATTACAGAAACCGTCCCGCTGCCATCATCGTTCGCGCCGTTGAAGATGTTGTCTCCCGGAGCGTCAGCGCGAACGCCGATGTGATCGTAATGCGCAGTGATGAGAACACAGGTGTCTTTGAGTTGCGGATCGGAGCCGCGCAGAATTCCTATGACATTGCGCAGCTTCAACGGTTTTTCGGCGGGCGCGGCCAGATGCAGCGAGACGATAGCAGCGGTCGCCCCCGGCTTCATCGCATTGAACATTCGCGCGGCTCTCCCGTCATGAACCGTAATCATAGGCCACGTGGTCGTCCTTCGAGGCGGCGAAGTGTTTTCAGGATCGATCATGCGACTAGCGACAGCGACAGGCTGACCAGTGCGGTCGATTGAAATCACTAAAGCGACCTTGAGCGTGTTCATCTTCAAAAAGAATTCATTTTGCGCGCGGAAAATCTGGGTGCGTTGCGTTTGATCCGCGCGGCGAGCGTCAGGCATCTCCGTCAAGACGACTTTGCCCGCCATCTGCTCCTCGGTCATCGCGGCAAGCGCAGCATTATCATTGAAATCGACTTTGACCGCTACTGCGTTTGCAAGATCGAGAGCCTTATCGAGCGAAATGCTCACGCGGCCTTCATCGACGCTGATGGTTTCCTTATCGTGTTGAATATTCAGTTCGAAGCCTTCAAGGTTCGGCTCCATCGTTTTCCAGTTGGCAGTCTGGAAGTAGCCGTCATCGCCTGCGGGTTCAAGCCCTGCGCGACGGAACTGCGCGGCTATGTATTCGGCTGCGATGTCGAGTCCGCGAGAAGGAGTGTTGCGGCCTTCGAGCAGGTCGGACGCGATGAAGGAAAGATGGCCTCGCAGCGAGTTCGCCGAGATACTGTCCATCGCCGCGCGCATATCCGCCGTGATGTTGAATTTTTCTGTCTGGAACGCGCCGACTGATGACGATATGAGAGATAAAAACAAAGCGCCCACGATGGCGCAGTTGAAAAGACGATGTTTGAAACTCATTCGATCATTGCCTCCTCTCGTGAAAGATGAAGAGGTGAGTGGGTGAAGAGGTGAAGAGGTGATAAAACTCCTTCACCTCTTCACCTGTTCCCTGTAACCTGTCACCTGTCACCTGTTCCCTACATCGCGGCGAAGAGTCAATCCGCCGTCTACGGTTATGACCTGCCCCGTGATGTAGTTGTCAGGCTCAAGCAGAAGACGCGCGACGCGGGCCACGTCCTCCGCTTTGCCGAATCGCGGGATGATTTTCTTCTCAAGAAAAACATCGTACTTGCCCGAGCGGATTGACTGCATTGCCATGCCTGCGCGGTTTACGCCCGGAGCGATGACGTTGACGCGAATACCGCAGCCCCACTGTTTGGCCATGATTCGCGCCGCCTGAACGAGAGCCGTCTTAGGCGCGGCATAATTGATGCTCCCCTCGAAGATGGACACGGCCTGCATCGTTGAAAGCAAAACCATCGCGCCTTCCTGTTTGCGCTCCTGCATTCGTCGGGCCGCTTCGCGGGCGAGCAGAACTGGCGCGATATAGTTTTCGCGCATCGAAGCGATGAGGTCTGATTCGGTCGCGTCCTCGAATTTCACTCTCGCAGGATCGCCCGCAAAACACACCATTCCGTAGAGTCCTTCTCCCGTGGAATCGGCTGCCTCGACGTATCGCGCTCGCGCCGACGGGTCGCTTATGTCGCCTTCGATAAGCTGAACTTGAGCCGTGTATGTGGCTTCCAGAGCCTGTTTCAGGGCCTCAGCGCGGTCACGGTTGCTGCGGTATCCGATTGTCAGGCGAGCGCCGTCGCGGGCAAGCAAAGTTGCGGTCGCAGCGCCGAGTCCTCCCGCTCCGCCCGCTATGAGAACCGAGCGGCCTTCTATCGAGCGCGGATTGAAATCGAAGTCGAATGTGTATTGGGTCAAACTTTTGCTCCCTCAGATCAAGTCAAGGTTCTATCCTAAGCGCGCGTCGTAATCAAGCTTGTGTTGCCTTTTTAACATCGGTGCTAAAATACCGCGGCGGCGCAACCGCGCGTAAACACTCTTATGCGTTATATAGAATGCCCTGATGTAAAGCCGTTATCTGAGGACGAGCGCGGATTATTTCTCGCCGGAGGAATTACGGATTGCTCCGACTGGCAAAGCGATATGATCAAGATGTTGAGCGCGACGCGCTGGACTCTGCTCAATCCGCGTCGAAAGATTTTTGCAATCGATGACCCGGCTGCCGCAGAGTTCCAAATTCGCTGGGAACATGCTCGTCTGCGCGAGGCTTCAGCGATTCTCTTCTGGTTTCCGCAGGAGGCTCTTTGCCCGATAGCTCTCTATGAGCTTGGCGCATGGTCGATGACGGCGAAACCGCTTTTCGTGGGCGTGCATCCTCAATACCCGCGCAGAAAGGATGTGGAGATTCAAACTGCGCTCGCGCGCCCCGAAGTTCGCATCGTGTATTCTCTCGATGAGCTTGCGCAAATTGTCAAAACAGATGCCAGTACAATCTGATATCGAATCCGTTCTCGAAAACGGTTACTGCATAGTGCCTGATGTAATAGATGATTCGACAATATCGCGACTCATCGATGCAATAGCAAAAGTCGAAACCAGCCCTGAAGTGAGGACGCGGCAAAACAAAGCTTTCGCCATCAGAAAGCTGCTCGATGTGGTTTCAACAGCGCGTGAGTTCGCTTCGAGCGATTCGATCAGAAGGCTTGTCGAGCCTGTTCTGGGCAGCGAAGCAAGAGTCGTCCGCGGAGTGTTCTTCGACAAGACTCCTGAAGCGAACTGGAAAATCATCTGGCATCAGGACACCACCATCGCGGTAAAGGAAAAAAGAGGAGTAGCCGGTTACGGGCCGTGGTCGATCAAGGCCGGAGTCTTCAACGTTCAGCCGCCCGCATCGGTGCTGGAAAGAATGCTCGCCGTCAGAATTCATCTCGATGATACTGATGAAAGCAATGGCGCGTTGCGAGTGATGCCCGGCTCTCACAAAAACGGCACCATGGAGCAGGAAGAAATCGACCGATGGAAACAAGGAGCGACGCCTGTTGTCTGCTCAGTGAAAAGAGGCTGGGCGATGTTGATGAAGCCTCTGATGCTTCATGCCTCGTCATCTTCGATCAACCCGTCGCATCGCCGGGTGCTGCATCTGGAATATGCCAGCTTTCAGCTTGATGGCGGGCTTGAGTGGTACGGGTCGTGACCGTGCGATGGCTCACCTGAATACATTGCAATCATCTGCCGCGATGCTGGTATAATCAGCCGGTCGACGGCCCAGCCCAATCTGCCAGCTGGGGAGTATGCGCATGAGGAAACTTTTCCTGTTTCTGTTGCTGACAACTTTTTTGTCCTATCCTGCTCAATCGCCTTCTCAAAGCAAAACGACGATTGAAACTCTCCGCGACCGCGGAGCTATAGTCGAGCGAATTCGCTATCGAGGCGAAGAGTATCTCCTGTGCATCGTCAACGCCGATGAAGGCGAAACCGAATGGTTCATTCTCACGCCTTCGGGCAATAAGAAAATGCCCGAATCTCCCAGTTCGCTCGCTTATGTTTCGGAAATAAAACCGTCGCTCAATCATCGATTTCTCGCCGTCATTTCCGTAGGCGAGGGGCATCCAATTCTCGACATAATCGACCTGCCGAAACTGCTCACGGAAAACGAAACCCGGACGATTATAACGGTCAATCCTTATCCCGGATCGATCAACATAACCCGATGGTCGGGCAACCGGCTCATAGTAAAAAGCGACGCGCTGCTGACTCGCAAAGATAAAGAAGAACCATATCTTACTTTTTATCAGGAAGAGTTGTTTTCTCTGAATGCTTCTTCAGGCGCGATCACACCCCTTTCGATCAACGCGAAAAATCCTGTCGGGTACTTCATCCGCCAACTCGCGGATAAAAAATCCTGGTCGAGAGTGGAAGCCGCAGAGTCGCTTGCGAAGCTCAAAGACGCGACGGCCATTGCTCATCTCGAAAGGGCGCTCCGAAAAGAGACAGACTCTACAGCGAAAGAGACGATGGAAAAAGCAATCAGCGAATTGAAACGATAGCCGGGACAGGATAATTGACTGCCGCTCGCCCGGTTCAGGAGGAAATAAATCATGAAAATTCAGCGATGCGTTGCTGTTCTGATCGCGGTTGTGTTTTCATTGCCCGCGAGCGCGCTTCAACCCGACGATTACACGCTCGAAGTGACCATCATCGACAAGCTGCAAAAAAAAGAGAGCCGCCGCGTCGTGCGGCAGGAGATCGATTTCAGTATTGAGTAGACGAAAGCGCGCCGGATTCTTTCGCTCTATTCTCTTTCCGCCAACCCCACGCGAGCAGCAGAAGAGTCGGCGCGTAAAGCGCAGCGCCCAGCCACAAGGGCATCTCAGGATAAACATTCGGAATGTACCAAAGTATGTAAAGCAGCACTGCCGCGCCGCTCAGATAAATCCATCCGAGCCGCGGCGCGAAGCAGAGAAACGGAAGAATCCATGCGTAATACCAGTGATAGCGCGGCGAGGTGATCAGAATGTAAAGCCCTATCAAAGCGACTGCCCCGCGAGCCGTGTCCGTCGCATCGCGCTTGACTTTGGCGATCAGCCAGAATCCGAAACCTATAAGCGCGCTCGCAGCCAGCAAAAGAAACACGCTCGTCGGCACGGGCGCGATGACGCGCGCGAGACTGAGCAGAAAATATCTTTCGCCGGATTCGATGAACCCTTCTTCGCGGACTTCTCCCGGCAATGAATGAAACACGCCGAACCCTATGCCGAGGTAAGGGAGATAAGAGATAATTATCGTCGCCACGAACGCCGCCACCAGCCACAGATTCGGCTTGCTGAAAATCACTCGACGCAGCCGCAAAAGAAACGGCGAGTTTTTCTCTTCGCCTTCCGCGCTGAAAAAGAAAACCGGAAGCAGCAACATCGGATAAAGTTTCACCATCGCGGCAAGCGCGACGGCTGCGCCCGCAAGCGCAGGCCGCCGGTAAGTCCACGCCAGAAGAGCCAGCGCGAGAAAGGCTATGAAGGGGGCTTCGATGTGACCCGTGTGCGCGCTCTCGAAGATCAAAAGCGGATGCCAGGCGAACAATATCACTCGCGTCATATCTATACGCAACCGCATGAGCGTGAGCATCACCGCCAGCATCGTTATCAAATCGAAGAGCGACATCGTTGATTTGAACGCCGTCACGCTCATAGGCGAAATGTTGTGAACGACAAAAAATATAGCCTGCGCTGCGGGTGGATACGGAGTCGGCTCGTAATCGCCGCGATTGATGAGAGGAAAAATTTTATCATCGCGAAGCGACTTCAACTCTTCGGCGTTCGGAACGTAGAGATAAGGGTTGATGCCTGCGGCCTGCACTTTCCCGTCCCAAAGATAGCGATAGATATCAGTCGAAAGATACGGCCTCTCGCCGACAAGCTCTGCGCGAAAGAACACGGCGAAGAAAACGATGATCGCGAGCGTTATAAATCTGACGCGAGGGGATGGCGGGTCGCTTCTGCGGAAAATCATGTAGCAGGCGATGAGATAAATCGCGAACTGTCCGATGAAGAGACTGATGTAAGCCGTGACCCACTGAGTGAATCGGTGCAGGTCTCTGGCCCAGTAGTAAAGCCCCGCGCTCACAAGAGCGCAGGCCGCGAGCGCCACAGGAACGATAAAAGCGGAAAAATCATAGCGAGGCCGGGCAGGCGCGGAAGAGGCAGGCTCGTTGAGTTCTATCATTGCTCGTCAGTGCGTGTGGTCTCTTATATTGGATTCGCCGCGGGGGAGAATGTGGTACAGGCGCGCGCTCTCGCTGTTCGTTTCTTCATTCAGTTCAAGCTGTATGGTGACGTGGCCGATGTTGAAATCGTGTCGCAGTTTTTGTTGAAGCGACCTGAGCGCCTCTCGATGCGACGCGCCCGACTCCAGAGTGATGTGCGCCGATAGCGCCTCCTTGCCTGAACTGATGGCCCACACGTGGAGGTCATGCACGTTTACGACGCCCTCGACTTCGTGCATAGCGACGATGACCGCCTGAATATCTATGTGCGAGGGCGTGCCTTCAAGCAGGATGTTCACCGACTCGCGTATGATCTGCCATGAACTGAAAATGATGAGCAGCCCTATGACGACGCTGATCACGGGATCGGCCAGAGTCCACCCCCATTGCCAGTTCACAAGCCCTGCGATTATCGCGCCGACCGACCCCAGAGCGTCGCCCATCACATGCAGGAACGCGCCGCGCACATTGAGGTTGTCTTCCGTCGCTCCGTGCAGCATCCACGCGCTTACGCCGTTCACCACGAGGCCGCCCACGGCTATCAACATCATCTGAAATCCGCGCACAGGCTCAGGACTTTGTATGCGCTCGACGGCTTCATAAAAAATCAGAATCGAAATGACGATCAGCGTAACGCCGTTGGCCAGCGCAGCGAGTATCTCTGTTCGATAATAGCCGTAAGTTTTTTGCGGCGTGACCGGGCGCGACGAAAACCACAGCGCAAGCAGCGCGAGAGTGAGCGCGGCAACGTCGGTGAGCATGTGACCGGCGTCGGAGAGCAGCGCCAGCGAATTCGTCACGTATCCGCCTATGGCTTCGGCGAACATATAAGTGACGGTGAGAGCCAGCACCACACTGAGCCGCCGCCGGCTGCTGCCGTAAGAATGCTTGTGTTCGTGCCTGTGATCGGACATAAGCATCAAGGCAAAAGGCAAAAGGTAAAAGGCAAAAATCCCTGCGCGCGCTGCGCAAAGCAGTACAAGCTGTTTGCGATGGCTTCCTTCTTTTTCATTTTGCCTTTTTACTTTTTCCTTCTATCAGTAGCCGCCCTGTCGCTCGAAAATTTTGCGAGGGTTGTCGACGAGCATCGTGTTGATCTGCTCGTCGGTCACGCCTCTTCGTTTCAAGGCGGGGAGAACGTCATTGTGAATATGCAGATAATGCCAGTTCGGGATGACTGCGGGAAGGGCCGCTTCGGGCAGCCAGTCGTTGAAGCATGCCGCGTCCTGTGAGAGAACCATTTTGTCAGCATGTCCCCGCTCGCACATTCGCGCTACAGTTTCGACGCGATCTTCGAAGGCGAGCAGCGTGTCTATGCCGAAGCGATCCATCCCGATGTAAGAGCCATCGGCGATGAGACGTTCGAGATAATCGACGTCTGTAGTGTCGCCTGAATGACCTATGACGACGCGCGAAAGATCGACGCCTTCTTCGCGAAAAATTCTCTGCTGTTCCAATCCGCGCTCCGTGCGCGCGTGCGTATGAGTCGAGATCGGAACGCCCGTCAGGCGGTGCGCCTGAGCGACGGCTCTCAGCACGCGCTCGACACCCGAAGTAAGCCCCGGCTCATCGGTCGCGCATTTGAGTATGGCGGCTTTAACTCCGGTATCGGCTATGCCTTCTTCTATGTCGCGGACGAACATATCGACCATCAGTTCAGGGCCGTCGAGGATGGTGCCGGGACCGCGGAAGTGAAAATACATCGGCACATCATTGTAAGTATAAACTCCTGTGGCGACGATGATGTTGATACGGGTTTCGCTAGCGATGCGTTGTATGCGCGGGATGTATCGGCCAAGCCCTGTGACAGTGAGATCGACGAGGGTATCGACGCCGCGCGATTTGAGTTCATTGAGGCGACTGATCGCCTCGCGGATTCTTTTTTCTTCATCGCCCCATGCCGCGGGGTAGTTCTGCATTATCTCGGTCGATAGCACGAATATGTGTTCGTGCATAAGGGTCACGCCGAGTCGTGAAGTGTCAACAGAGCCGCCAACAGTGTTTATCAGCGCCATGGGATTTCTCTCTCGTGGCGCAAGCTGTTAGCTTGCGCTGTTGCGAATTCGCGCGCATCAGGATTTATGTATCGCTTTGTTTCTCTTCGCACCTGAAATAACTCCACTTCCATTCCTGCCAGTGCCTGACCAGCCCTGCTTTAACAGGATTGTTAAGCACATAGACTACGATACGGCTCCATTCTTCTTCATCGCGAACGAAGCGGTCATAGCTTTCATGTTCTCAAAACGCTCCCGCGCGGTCGAGCGATTGATTCGCCTTACGGGACGTGCGCCCTTTCAAGGAGAAAAGTATCTTTGCGAGAGAATAATCCTCCTTCTCATCTTCAGGCATCGGCGCAAATACGATGTGAACATGATTTGGCATAATGCAATAAGCATCCAGACGATAAACTTTGCCATCGCGGTAGCGCAAGCCCTCAGCCACGATGTCGGCGATGCGCGCTTCACCGAGCCACAGCGGCCCTTGCTCTGCTTTATGCAGCAGCGATTCCATCTCGCGGAAATGGCGTCTGTCGATCTCTTCCTCGGCTTTGCGCGACACGATTGAATGTGCTGCCTGTCGTTTCTCTTGATCCCATCGCTCCAAAACTGATTTCGGCAGCGAGCCTGCCAGACGAAATGTGATGAAGAAAGTTCCGCCGAGGGGTTGGAGATGTGGCAGATAGCGCCGATAAAAAAATCTGTAGTCAAGTCTGCCCATACCCGGTTTACGGTCATTGCAGCATGAGACTTGTTTTTACCGCGCGAATGCTCCGCCTGCGCAAGCTAACAGCTTGCGCCACTTCTGCACAAATCACCGTGCGTTGATCACCTGCGAGGCCACGCCGCCTATATGCAGAAGTTTGTGATTTGAAAATCCGATCTCTGCGGCGTCATACAATTCGCCGATAAGTCCGGGGCCGTAGCGAGAGAGAAAATAAAAAATGTTCAACTCGCGCTCCTGAAAATTTTTCTCCGGCATAAGAGTCGTACAGGCCCGCTCGACCTGGCGGAAAACTTCCTGATCGCGGCGCGCGCTGGCGTGAACGAATCGCGTGCGCAGGTGTTCAAGCTGATAGAGCATTTTTTCTCGCGCAGATTTGGAGGCGTCGGCAAGCGTGCGGTCGGCGCGCAGGAGAGATTTTTCAAGCTTGTCGAACTGAGATTTCAGCGTGCGCTCCGTCTCGTCGAACATGCGAGAAGAGCCGCGGTCGAGGCTTTGCTCGACCACTTTCGTGATCGCAGGGTGAAGGCCATCGAAGAAATCCCTTAGCTCAAGTTTGTGCTTCTTCATCGTCTTCTGATGTCGGCCTTCTATGAGAGTGAAACTCGCTCGCGGCAGCACGCACGGCTCCTGTCTCGAAAGAGTTTCATACACGGCGCGAAGTTGAGCGAAGTAAGCTATCTCGGCGGGGCCTCCGATGTAGGCGGCGGTGGGCAGCAGCCAGTCCTGAACGATGGGGCGCAGGGTCACGTTCGGGCTGAAACAGTTGGGACAGCGCAGGGCAAGCTCGACAAGCTCATCCTTCGTGAATGATCGATCCGAATTTTTCAGAGAGAATCTATCGTCATGGCGAGTCATCGCGACTCTTCGCCCGTCATCGAGTATGAAGAGCGGAACCATATCTTCAGAGACATGCACCTGAGCGTGATATCCGGCTTCCTCAAGAGCGCGGCTTCTTTCGACCAACGCAAGGGCGATCTCATCGGCTTTTTCTATGGCTCGGCTGTAGAGCGGCGCCGCAACCTGTTTCAACCCTTCTTCGAGCGGATCGATCAACACGACGCCGTAATCGCGAAACACGCGCGCCATCAATTTTGCAAAGGCGACAGCAAAGCCCGCGCCTGAAGAATAACTTTCGCGAATGTCCTGCTCGATTTCCGAAATGAATTCCGAAGGAGGAAGAAAAGAAATGAACTCATCAATCGCCTGACTTATCCCGTCGCAGATGCGAACGCGGCCAACGGGCGCGTCTTCGGTTCGCTCTCGGGATTCGTAGCGAATCGTTTGCAGATGCCCTTCGCGGTCTACCAGTTTGCAGTGATTGACCTCTTCGTAGTCGTGATCCTCGCTTGCGATCCAGAAGACCGGCACGGCTTCAACGCCCTCGTTTCTCAAACACTCGGCGAGTTTGATGACGGTCAACGCTTTGTGAATCGTATAGAGCGGGCCTGTGAAAAGCCCTGCCTGCTGGCCTGTGACGATAGCGACCGACCCTTCGCGGCGCAGCATCTCGATATGTTTGAACGTGAGATCGGAAGAAGCGGCGCGGCGGTTTATGCGTTCGAGCGCGTCGCAAACATTCTCTCGATCAAATCGCTGCGAGCCGACTTTTCTAGCGTGATCGATGAGTGGTGAATCATTTCTTCCGAAAGGAGAGTAGAACGAGGAAACTTTTTCATAGTCGTAGAGAAAATCCGTAAAGAGTTTCGATGTTCGGGGGATATCGGTGAAGCGCATGGCATTTTCCGTGCGCCTGGAGGCTGCCTCAAGGTCGCTGCAATCAGGGTAATCCATCTGTCAGTCTTCCTCTTCTGGCTGGCTGTCGTTAATAATATCGGCACCAATGTTCATTCCATATCAGGGAAAAGCCCGCACTGGCGCATCACTGTTTTTATTTTTTCTCTCTCTGCTTCGCCGGCTTCTGCGAGCGGGCCGCGCGGCGCGGCTCCTCGGAGTCCGGCCATCTCCATCGCGGCCTTGAGTCCCGCGACTCCAAGCCCTGCGGTGACGATGTGCGAAAGAGGCGCTATTCGATTTTGCAGATCGCGCGCGCGCGCCTGATCGCCGGAACGAGCGGCGTTGAACAGTTCGACCGAGGCGCGCGGGGCTGCGCAGGCGACGGCCAGTATCGCGCCGCGAGCGCCCATCATAAGCGCGGGGTAAAGTATTGAGCCGTTGCCGCACATCACATTGAAGTCGGCGGGCGAGAGTCGGATGGTTTCAGCGATTGCGCCCATATTGCCCGAACTGTCTTTGACTCCGATGATGTTTGTGTGCGCGCTCAGTCGGGCTATGCACGCGCTGTCGATCACCACGCCCGTATTTTGCGGCACGTTGTAGATGAGGAGAGGGATGGGCGATGAGTCGGCGACTTGGGTGAAGTGGCGAGCGAACACTTCGCTCGTCATAGCGGATTTATAAAAATACGGAGTGACGACGAGCGCGCAATGAGCGCCCGCGTCGTAGGCGCGACGGGCAGCTTCGATTGCTGCGCGTGTGGATAGTTCGTTGACGCCTGCGACGACTGTCATACCTTCAGCAGCGTTGCGGCGGATGGTTTCAATGACCAGCGCGCGCTCTTCATTGGTGAGATGGACAGCTTCTCCGTTCGACCCTAAAGCGACATAGCCTGCAAGACCGGTGCCATTGTAGAAAGCTATGTTTTGTTTGAGTGCTTCGAGGTCGAGCGTTCCATCATTGCTGAATGGCGTTGTGAGTGGCGGGAGTATTCCATCGAGACGAAGTTCAGTTTTATGCATCGCTGATAAATCTCTTCACCCTTTTGTGTAAAACTGGCCATCCTGGATTATAAGTGTCGCGGCGAGATATGCGCAACTTTTCAATAGCTGCCGGATCAATGAAAGATGCGGGAGATAATCATTAGAAATTTTCATCTCTTCCGCGCTCAGGAACAAAACCCGCGGGGCGGTGTCTAACGAGGCGGGAAAGCTCACGGCTGTCTCACTTGTTCGGGCCTCACTTGTCGTTTGATTCGCTTGTTCAATCTCAAATAGTCAGAGGACACGGATGCATTGAAGGTATTCGTGTGCCTGACCCCGATGAAGGCAAAAGGAGGTGCCACGATGTTCGAGCTTTTAATCGAATCGACGAGAAACAAGAAGAGAGGTCGCCGATGGGCTTACTTTCTGGCGACATCAGCAATATGGATGATGGTTTTCTCAATGGCCATCATCGCAGGCATAGTCGTAGTCGACGCGCAGTTAGGCGAATCAGCCGATATAACGAGCCTGACAGGCCTGCCCCCGCCAATTGCTCTCCCAAAAGGCAACCATAAACCGGAGACAAACAGGCGGCGAGAAAACACGGAGTATGTTTCAGCAAAAAATAACCCTACAGGCATACCCCAGCCACAGGTGAAACCGCCGATGTTTGACATTCCTTCAGGCCCGACCGGCGACGGCAGCGGTGGTGTTGATGGCGGCGTTCCGAATGGCGACCCGAAAGGCGTCATCGACGGACTTCCTCCCACGTCAACCGCTGCGCCGCCACCTCAACCCAGACGTGACCATGAGAGGACGGAAACACCGATGCAGCCTCTGCCGCAAAAGCCAATAATCCGCAGCCAGATCATTCAAGGCACCGCCATCAACCGCGTGTATCCGACATATCCCCCGCTTGCGCGAACAGTAAATGTTAGCGGCGCGGTCGTTGTCGAAGTCATGATTGATGAGCAGGGCAATGTGGCATCAGCCCGCGTGCTGTCGGGTCATCCGTTATTGAGGGATGTTTGCCTTAACGCAGCGCGCGGATGGAAGTGGAGGCCGACGATGCTCAACGGCAGTGCGGTCAAGGTCATCGGCACGATCACTTTCAATTTTCAAAAGTGATGTATGAAACCCGCAGGGTCGGCCTTGCGGGGGTCGCCCCGGTTTCAGTATGCACGGGATTTCAACCGGGGCGACCCTATCCGGCATTGGTGTCAACTTAAGCC
>DLHY01000076.1 GCA_002483445.1 Blastocatellia bacterium UBA7656 | reverse complement strand
GAGACAGGCCCATCTCCTGTTAGGCAAACGCTGATGAGAGAACCGAATTCGTTAAGGGAAATTACGGACTCCCGTTCTGTATAAATCATTTCACTTACTTGAGAGATGCTATGAAGCATACCGTAGAGACTTCGACGCCAGCGAATACACCCACGCCTATCGGCCCTTACAACCACATCGCCAGGGTTGGCCAATTTATCAGCATTGGCGGAACTGCTGGATTTAACCCGGATACAGGGCTACTCGCCGGAACTGATGTATACTCGCAGGCAAAGCAGATTCTCGCATCATTTCTCGTAATGTTGCAGTCTGTGGGGTCTGACCTGAACTATGTCATCCATGTAAACGTTTTTCTGAAAGACATGAGGGACTTTGAGGAAATGAATCGGGCGTATGTTGAGATGATGGGCGACCATTATCCGGCGCGAACGGTAATTGGAGTAAACGAACTTCCGAAGCCCGGTGTTTTGCTTACAATGAACCTAACTGCTGTTACAAAAGAATGGCGGTAGTAGAGTACGGCATGGCGCAAGCGGAGCGAGCCTAACCCGGAGTTGACCGCGCCGCAACTTTGGGGTTGCCTTCGCGCCTGCCATCAACTCTGCCGCACGGCCTGAACGTAGACTGTGATTTTCACGCTTCGACCGATCAGCCCTCGTCCGTATTTGATCCCGAAATCCAAGCGATCTATCTCGATCATTGCGCCGAAGTAAGCCACCTCTTCTCCCTGTGGGGAACGGCTGTGATCGACCTCCGTTACGTTGAGCGTCACTTCGCGGCTCTTCCCTCTGATCGTCAGAGTCCCGGTTATGCGCAATGTGTCTCTATCTGTTCCTCGCTCCACACTCACGCTCTGGAAGATTATGCGCGGGTATCGCTCCGTATCGAGGAAGTCTGAAGAGCGCAGATGAGCATCTCGTCGTTTGTTGTTTGTATCGATGCTTGAGGCGAGGACAGTGGCTTCGACTGATGAGCGACTGATGTCGGCTTCGTCGCGCTTCGCCACTCCCGTGACATCGGTGAATCGCCCCTCGACAGAGAAGAAGAAAAGATTCCTGATCGTGAACTCGATGGTCGTGTGTTTGGGGTCGATGATCCAGACGGTTTCCCCCGGCTTTGCTGATTTCTGCGGTTCCATCTGCTTAGACCTCCTCGATCCGATCACTCGTATCTCAGAGCGACTATCGGATCAACTTTCGTCGCCCGCCGCGCCGGCACAGCGCAGGCCAAAAGAGCCACTCCTATGAGTATCAATGAAATGATGATGAAGGTCGCCGTGTCGGTTGCGGTCACGCCATAAAGCAGGCTCGACATCGCGCTAGTCAGTCCTCGCGCCGCAAGTAATCCGATACTTATGCCTGTCAAAGCCGGAATCATCCCCTGACTTACAATCAACTTCAATACGTCACGCTGGTCTGCTCCGAGCGCCAGGCGAATTCCAATCTCGTGCGCGCGCTGGGTTACAGAATAAGAGATGACGCCGTAGATGCCTATGCCCGCGAGCGTCAATGCCAAGGCGGCGAATATGCCGAGCAGCAGCATCGAAAAGCTGCGCAGCGAGATCGAATCCGAAAGCAGTTGCTCCATGGTCGCTATGTTGTAGACGGCCAGGTTTTTATCAAGCGCGCGAACGACTCCTCGCACAGGGTTTGTCAGCCCCACTGCATCAACAGACGTGCGCACGACCAGCGACATCGATGAAGTGGGAAACTGCGTTTCGGGCAGGTACATCTGCATCTTGTCGGCCTGATCGATGCTGTACTGCTTGACTTCGCTCACGACGCCGACGATCTCGCGCCAGGGTTGCGGGTTGCGTTCGGAGCCGGGAAATTTGATTCGCTTGCCTAGGGGGTTTTCGTCGGGCCAGAACTCCTCAGCCATCGTCTCGTTGATGAGCGCGACCTTGTTTGATTCCTGTGTGTCTCGCTCCGTAATCAGGCGGCCCTTGACCAGAGGTATCTGCATGGCGCGCAGGTAGCCGGGAGTGGAAATATAGAGATCAACGCTGATCTCTTCTCCGCGAGGCTTGGGATGGTCTTCTATGACAAGGCCTCGGCCATCGAAGTTTTTGCTGAGAGGAAGAACGCTCACAAGGCCGGCCCCTTCCACTCCGGGCAGTTGCTCGACGCGCTCGATAAGCTGATTGTAGAAAGTCACCCACGAGTCAGCCTTAGGATACCTGGACAGAGGAAGCGAAGCGCTCATGGTCAAAAGGTTTTCAGGCGTGAAACCGGGCTTCACATCGCGCAGGCGCATAACGCTTTTGATCATCAGCCCTGCGCCGACGAGCAGCACCATAGCCATCGCGACTTCGGCGACGACGAGCGCGGTGCGCAATGAAGAGAGGCTTGCTCCCGCGCCTGCGCGTCGGCCACCTTCCTTGAGCGACTCATTGAGGTTCGGCTTCGACGAGTGCATCGCCGGGGCCAGCCCGAAGACGATTCCTGTCAGAAGCGACATCGCGATGGTGAAACCCAGCACGCGCGAATCTATCTCTATGCCGCTCAACGATGGAAAGATTTTTGAGCCGAGCGATTCGATGAAGCTCGTTCCCCACAGAGCAAGCAGCAATCCGAGCGCGCCGCCGACTAAGGCGAGCAACACGCTTTCGGTCAGCAACTGGCGCACGAGCCGAATTCGCGCCGCCCCAAGCGCGCAGCGTATGGCCACCTCTTTCTGCCTCGCGGTCGAGCGCGCCAGCAGCAGGTTGCCCACATTCGCGCACGCAATGAGCAGCACGAATGCGACTGCTCCAAACAGCATGAGAATCGCAGGGCGCAGCGACCCAACCGTATCTTCTCCTATAGTGATGAGGCGAATGCCTGTGCCTGTATTGGCTACGGGGTGTTCTTTTTCGAGCCGCGCGGCTATTGCGCTCATCTCTGCCTGAGCTTGTTCAAGTGTGACGCCCGACTTGAGGCGAGCTATCGAGCGAAGATGGCGAGAGCTGCGCTCCTGTTCGTCATAGCTTTCGGCTACGGGACGGTAGAATTCCGCGTTCTCATCAACGAGGTTCGCAGGCAGAGGTCGAAAATCTGCATTCATCACTCCGACTATCGTGTAGGCTCTGCTGCTGAGATTGGCCGTCTTGCCGATGATGTCCGGGTCGCCGCCGAACCGCCGCTGCCAAAGCCCGTAGCTGAGGACGATCACGAGGTCTTTGCCTTCTATCTGCTCCTCCGGCAGAAAAGCCCTACCCAAAAGCGGCGCGCCTCTCATGATAGAAAAATAGCCGTCGCCCACCTGAATGCCGTGAACGCGCTCAGGGTCGCCGTCGCCGATGAATGTTGCGCTCCAGTTGCCGTAGGTTGTGATGTCTTCGAAGACGGTGTTCTGCTCCCGGTAGTCTGCAACATCCGTAGCCGATACCTGAGAGCGGTCTTTTCCCTCGGCAGGTGAACTGCCCCACGCGAGTATGAGGCGGTCGGGATCGTGATATGGGAGCGATTTGATGAGCAGCGTATTGACCACGCTGAATATCGCCGTGTTAGCTCCTATTCCAAGCGCGAGCGATATAACTGCGACAGCAGTGAAGGCGGGCGTCTTTCGCAGCATCCGCGCGCCATACTTCAGGTCTTGCCAGAGTGTTTGCATATCTCCTCCATAGGTTAAAGGGAACAGGTTACAGGGGACAGGGAAGAGAGAAATCAATCGCTCCTTCTTTCCCTATAACCTGTCACCTGTCACCTCATTCGTATCTGAGCGCGATGATCGGATCGACCCGTGTCGCTCGCCTTGCGGGTATATAGCAGGCTGCGAGCGTGACCAGCGTCAACACCGCTGCGATCACCGTAAAGGTCAACGGATCAGTCGGGCGCACCTCGAACAGAAGAGTTTCCATCCACCTCGTCATCGCGAAAGCTGCGGCCAATCCAATAACGATTCCAATCAATGCCAGTTTCAATCCTTGAGCGAGAATCAACTTCAGCACATCGCTGGCTTCGGCTCCCAGAGCCATCCGCACGCCAAGTTCGTGTGTGCGCTGACGGACCGAATAAGAGATCACGCCGTAGATGCCTACTGCTGAGAGCGCGAGAGTCAGCAAACCGAAGAGGCTTGAAACAATCGCCATCGCGCGGTTCGCAAAGAGCGGCGTTTGGCGGAGTTCTTCAAGCGTGGTGAGACCGGAGAGAGCGAGGTTTGGGTCAAGGCTTTCGATCTCTTTCCGCACTACCAGAGTCAAGCTTGAGGGATTGCCCGCCGTGCGGATATGCACCATCATGCTGCCTTCGTATATCTGGGCGGCGCTGGCATACAGGTAAGGTCGAGGCTCTTCAGCCAGTGTGTAGTATTTTATATCGCGAGCGATGCCGATGATCTCAACCATCGGGCCGTTCGTTCCGTCCTGAATATTCTGACCAACAGCATCGCCCGCGGGCCAGAACTGACGCGCAAGGGTTTCGTTAATCACGGCCACTGGCTTCGCTCCGGGTCGAGCGTCGCGCGCGTCGAAATCCCTCCCTCGCAGCAAGGGTATGCCCATCGCCCGGAAGTAATCCGGCCCGACGATGTTATTAGCGATGGAGAAGGTCGAGCGCCCCGCGGGCGGGGTGTGTCCGGGGATGCGGAAGCTCCGCGATTCCCGGCTCGTCCCGAGAGGGACGACCATCGCGGAAGTTACCGCCTCGACTCCGGGCAATGCCTTCAGCCGCTCCGTCAGTCGCTCGTAAAACGCCCGCCCGCGCTCCTCGTTGTAGCCTAAGCGGCCCAACTCAATGTCGCCGAGCAGAAGGTTTTCTGTCTTGAAGCCGGGATCGAACGCGGCGGAATTTTGCAGACTGCGCAGCAATAATCCGGCTGCAACGAGCAGCACCAGCGAGACGGCTATCTGAACGACTATCGAAGCCTGTTGCAGGCGCGCGGAGTGACGTCCGCCCGCAACGGTGCCTTTTTTCAACGCCGCCACAATATCAGTCCTGCTGGCGCGCAAAGCCGGGAAGAGACCGCACAGCACGCCTGCCAGCATGGATACCATAAGCGTGAAGGCCAGCACGCGCGTGTCCAGATTGAGAGCGGGCGAGAAGTTGGTGAAGTCCGGCGGCACGAGCATCGCCAATCCGTCAGCGGCCCAGACGGCGAACAACAGCCCGCCGATGCTGCCAAGCAGGGAGAGCAGAAGGCTTTCGGTCAGCCACTGGCGCACAAGCCGAGTGCGCGTCGCGCCGAGCGATTGCCTCACAGCAATCTCCTGATGGCGTGCTGTCATCCTCGCCATCAGAATACCGGCGATGTTGGCGCAGGCCGCGAGCAGCACCAGCCCGACTACGGCCATGAAAAAACCGAGCATCCCCGAAGCGCCCTGTCGAAACTCCTCAGGCAACGCGCTCGCTCGATACAGCCGAAAGGTCACGCCCTGATTCACTTTCGGGTAATTTTGCTGAAGAACGCCTGCTATGTGATCAAGTTCGGCTTGAGCCTGCGCAATGGTAGCTCCCGGCTTGAGCCGCCCTGTGCCGTGTAGCCATCCAGAGCCGCGTTTATCAAGCCTATTACCTCCGGGCCGCACCTGCGTATGCATCATCATCGATGCCCAGAAATCAGCCGCGAACGCCTGATACGTTCCTTTGAAACTTTCAGGCATTACTCCCACAACTGTGAATGGATTGCCGTTGATATAAAGCTGCTGGCCCACCGCGCCCGCCTGCGCTCCCAGACGCCGTTGCCAGAACCCGTGACTGACTACCACCACCGGATGCGCGCTGAGAGTCATATCGTCTTCCGGCAAAATAGTGCGCCCCATCGCCGCACGGACTCCTAAGAGGTTGAAGTAATTTCCGCTTACAATTTCGCCTTCCACAATCTCGGCCCCCGTGCCGACGCTGAGGCTTGTGGTGGCGTGACTGTGCGCTGCGAGTTCCTGAAACGCCTCTGTGTGGTCTCGCAGATCAGCGTAGTTCGGATATGAGAAGACATCGAATTTACGTCCTTCCGAATCCTCAGCGTACAGCCGCACCACACGATCAGGATCGGCGACGGGTAACGGGCGCAGGAAGAGCGAATTGACGAAACTGAAGATTGCCGTATTCGCCCCGATGCCAAGCGCCAGCGTCACCACTGCTATCACAGTGAAGCCCGGATTTTTCGCCAGCATTCGTAAACCGAAGCGCAGGTCTTGCCAGAGTGTTTGCATAGTTCACCTCTTTATTAACTGACACGGCAAAGGAGCGACGCAGAGCAACTATGTTCGATGT
>DLHY01000051.1:141541-143573 GCA_002483445.1 Blastocatellia bacterium UBA7656 | reverse complement strand
AAAACTGTCTACGAATCGGGGCGAGAGAATCATTCTGAGCAGGTAAAACAATATGACGATCAGTACAGAAAAACGCACAGGGAAAAAAGACGTGAATACGACCGGCAGTGGCGCGAGGAGAATCGAGACTACTGGCGAGGTTACCAGATCAAACGCCTCAGAACGGATATAAACTATCGCCTGCGCAACTATGTCGGCAGAGCTATTCGAAGAGCTATCAACAAAAATCGCCGTTCAGTGTTCAACATACTTGGGTATTCAGTCGATGATCTCAGGCATCACCTTGAATCGCTCTTTCAGCTAGGAATGAATTGGCAGAACTATGGCTCCGCTTGGCATATAGACCATATCATTCCAAAATCGTGGTTCAACCTGGCGAGTGAAGATGGCATCGACGAATACGAGTTAAGATTGTGCTGGTCGCTTGAAAACCTGCAACCCCTCTGGGCGAACGAAAATCTCGAAAAGAAAGACAGGCATATTTCTCTTATGGAGAAGGGTCATCTGCAAATGACCTGTGATCGATTCAGGCTGGCTCTCGAAGGTTATAAACAAAATGGGATCCAGCTTAATTTGCGCGAGATGGTTGAGCGCGAATTTCAAAGCGGAGAGTACGGGTTCGAGTCCCGTTAGCGGTATCCTCAAAGGGCCTGCTCGTCGGCAAGCTCTTTTGCTTTGCAAGCAATTCCTGACCGGGTGACGCGCTTCACGCCTGCTTTTGAAACCACTCGATTGTCCGTCTCAGACCTTCTTCGAAATTCACTTTCACTCGATAACCGAGCAGCTTTTCCGCCCGCTCTATCGAAGCCTGCGAATCTCGTATGTCGCCTTTCATCGGCGGCGTATGCTCAGGCTCGATGTCGCTCCCAATAACTTTTTTCATGCGGTCGAGCAGTTCGATCAACGTGTACCGGCCTCCGCACGCGACGTTGAAACACTGGCCCGCTGCGCCTTCGGCTTCCGACGCCAGAAGATTCGCCTCGACCACGTTTTCGACATAAGTGAAATCGCGCGACTGCATCCCGTCGCCGTAGATGACAGGGCGTCGGCCTTCGAGAAGCGCGGTGACGAATCGCGGGATGACAGCCGCGTATTGAGACTGAGGGTCCTGGCGCGGGCCGAATATGTTGAAGTACCTCAATGCTACGGCCTCGAATCCGTAACACTGTTTGAATATATGGATGTAATGCTCGCCCGCAAGCTTCGACACAGCGTAAGGCGAAAGCGGCTGCGGCATCATCCCTTCATGCTTGGGCAATTCCGCTGTCTCGCCATAGACCGAAGAGCTTGACGCATAGACGACACGACGCGCGCCCGCGTCTCGCGCTGAGATTAAAACATTGAGCGTCCCCGTGAGGTTCGATTCGTGAGTAGTCAGAGGGTCAGCGACCGAGCGCGGAACCGATCCGAGCGCCGCCTGATGAAAGACCGCATAAACTCCCTTCATCGCTTCCGTGAGCGTCTGCGGTTCGCGAACATCTCCGCGAACAAGATCGATCTCGCTGCGAAATTCGCTGAGGTTTTCCTCGCAGCCTGAAATGAAGTTATCGAGTACGCGAACCGAGTGGCCTTCCCTGACGAGTCGCTCGCAGATGTGGCTGCCGATGAACCCCGCGCCTCCCGTGACAAGATAGAGTCGTTTTTGCATGAATAGTCCTTTGTCCCTCGTCCCTTGTCCCTTGCAAATGACAAAGGACGAAGGACAAAGGACAGCTTTTTATTTTTTGATCAGAAAATTCCCGATGGCGAGGCAATCTATCCCTGAGCAGTAGAATCCCCGCACTGCCTCGCGGGGAGTCGATACGACCGGCTCTCCGAATAAATTGAAAGAAGTGTTGAGCAGAACAGGCACGCCCGCCGCCTCGCCGAATTTCACGAGCAGTTTCCACAGCGTAGGACTGGTGGCGCGCTTGACGCTGTGAACCCGCGCAAGGCCGTCGCCGAATATCGCGGCGGGGATCGCGCTCCGCTTTTCTTCGCGCACACGGCTCACACCCAGAAGAAAATCCGCAAGCGCGCTCGGCTCGAAGAA
>DLHY01000051.1:0-141515 GCA_002483445.1 Blastocatellia bacterium UBA7656 | reverse complement strand
ATTCAAATTGTCGCGCATCATTTCCGAAACGGGCGACGCAAGTATGCTTCGCGCGCCCAGAGTCCGCGGCCCGAATTCCATCGCCCCTCTGTACCATCCGACTATGCGCCCCTCTTTGAGAAGCCGCGCCACTTCCGCAACCAGCTTGTCTTCGGTCGGCAGGTATTCGTACTGGATTTTGCAGTTGTCCAGCACGCTTTTGATTTCGTCGTCATTGAATTCGGGGCCGAGGAAAGCATGTCGCATCGTGTAAGCGCGAGTCGCGTTTTCGAGTGTGTGATGCCAGACGTAGAGAGCCGCGCCGAGTGAACATCCCGCATTGCCCGCCGCCGGTTGCACGAACATTCGCTTGAAGCCTGCTCGCTTTTCGAGGGCCGCGTTAGCAAGGGAGTTGAGAGCGACGCCTCCGGCAAAGCAGAGATTCTCTTCTCCGGTCTTCTCTCTGAGTCGTGAGGCCATCTCGCACAATACATCCTCGACCCTCGATTGAAGGCTGGCCGCCAGATTGCAATGCTTCTGAGTCACAGCTTCATCCTTCACGCGAGGTTTCATTTCAGCGCGCTCGAAAAATTTTTCCGCAAGCAGGGGCGTCCCCCGAAACGCCGGATCGAAGTAATCCCGATTGATCGAAGGCAATCCGTTTGCGTCCACGCGGAGAAGATCAGCAAACAGTTCATCCATTTCAGGGCGACCCGTCGGAGCGAGCCACATGACTTTGTGCCAGTCCGAATCGGGGTTGAATCCGAGCATCGCGGTCACGGCGTTATAAAGCATTCCAATGGAGTTCGGATATTCCGCTTCACGGATGATTCGCAAGTGCGCGCCTTCGCCCGTCATCAGAGCAGTTGAATTCATATCGCCGCGATTGCCCGCCGAGATGATGGCCGCGCGTTCGAACCCCGAAGCGTAAAATGCGCTTGCTCCATGAGCGAGATGATGGTTGACAGCGATGAATCGGCCCTTTTCGGAAAGCCGTGATTCTATGTGCTGACGTGTCGCTGCTCGGTTTCTCAATTCGTTGAGGCTTTCGACGAAATAAGAAGGAAAGGCATCCATCGATGCGGGCGCGGGCGCGAGAAGCGCGCGTGATGAATAAAAAGTTATCTGGCGATGGAAGAGCTTTTCAGGCTCAAGGTAGTACGCGACATAATCGAGGTCTTTGAAGGCGATCCCTCCGCGCTCAAGGCAAAACTCTATCGAGCGGTGGGGCAATCCTCCGGCGTAATTCATTCCCACGTGACGAATGCGCGAGAGTTTCTCTTCTTCGATAGCCGCCACGACTTCGCCATCGCGCACGAGCGCAGCAGCCGCGTCGCTCTCCTGCCCTGATATTCCGAGTATGTTCATCTATCCCTTTCTTGAGTTGTCATTGTGAAGACATACGATAAATATTTGCGGCCCTCAGCGCAAGCAGATGCGATAGCAGGGTACTCCGCGCCATTCGATAAGAATTGGAACATCTCTCAATTGAAGCGCGTTGAATCTGTATCGCGCAGATGCCTACCTGAGAAATACTCTTTCAGATTTCGGAGGATCAATGTCGATTTTACGAAGAGCAGTTATCTGTCTGTTCATTTCGGCGATAACGATTGCGGCGCACGCGAGCAACGCTATTGAGGTTCCGCGCGGGAGCGCAATCACCCTCGACGGTCGCATATCAGATGACGAATGGTCAGCCGCCGCGCGACAGGAACTTGTCGGCGGCGGCGAAGTGAGATTCAAGCACGATGGCTCTCATCTTTACATAGGCGTGCGGGGAACGAAGCAGGGATGGAGTCACGTCTACGTCCCCGACGGGGAAAACATATACGCGCTCCATGCATCGGCGGCACTTGGGACTGCCATCTATCGCAGGAGCGGCGATGCGTGGCAACCTGTTCAGAGTTTTCAATGGACTATGCGAGATCGGAGCATGAGCGAGCAGGCAATGGCGGCGAGAGAATCCTTTCTGAAATCCACAGGCTGGGTTGCCAGTACCAACGGAATGGGCGCGGGCAACGAGATCGAATACAAAATCTCGCGCTCGTTTCTCAAAGGCGCGTCTCCGCGCATAGCCGTCCTGTATGCGAGCGATCCGAAATCGCCTCAGTATTGGCCCGGTTCGCTGACGGACGATTGTTTGAAGGAGAAATTGATATTCGGCACGACTCCACCTGATTTGAAATTCAACACAGCGGTTTGGGCGACGATTGAATTCAAATGAAACTCAATCGCTCAACAGGCTCTCGATGGAGTTGAGAAAAAGGTCTACTTGAGGAGGCGGGCCGTCGCCGTAGTTGAGGTGCGACCCATCAGCCGTCCATTCGCATAATACAGTCCGCGGGCTTCCGTCCATTCGCTCGCCGTATTCAAGCGTGAAATAGCGAGTGAAGACCTGCTTCGAATTCAAGGGGTCATCGCCTTCAGGCCGATGCACGAAAGCGACGAAGTAGGCTTCAGGCATCTCGACGGGCTGGGGCAGGGTTATGCAGGCGGCGACTATGCCCTCATCAAGAGAATAGATTTTGCAACTGAGTCCTTCGGGCTGAATGCGCTGGTCTTCGGCGATCTCCTTGCCGCATTCATTCCAGAAGTATTCGAGAAAGGCGCTCCCGTTTCTTTCGACGAAGGCCATGAATTTTTCCGGCGCGGAGAAAGCGAGTTGAGGCAGCAGGCGGTGAGAATAGAGATAATGATGATCTCGCGGTCGCGACATACGTGGTTCATCCTTTGGAGTCAGGTACGGGTATATTGATAGGGTTTGGAGAATTGTGCAAGCCGACGAGAAATTTTAGAGCCGTTGATTCGGCATTCGCCCTCGACGGGTTTGGTTTCATCGGGGTATGGAATCGCGCGGCTATGATTGTTTATTGGAAAGAGCGAAGCCGGTTTGCGTCTGGCATCGAGGGCATTCAGAGCATTGTATTGAAGCGGAAAGAGCGCACGCGAAGGGCGTGTCTTTTTCTTCAGATGTCGATCTGACGGCTTGGTTCAACGAGTGAAGAATTATTGAGATTAACTCGATTAGTCATTTGCTCGTATACTCCTAAATCGAAGCCACCTGCTCGGTAAAGCTTCTGTTTTCTTATTTCCACTGTCTTTTGGTAGAAAGCCAATAGAGAATATTCGTTCAGGGTGAAAAGAAAGTAGGCGTAATCTACAAGTGGTGCCCCTAATCCTATAATCCACGTCCACATCTCCATAACATCCCATCCCTTCTTAAAGATCAAGAAAACCAATCCTGAATATACTAAAACTATAAAGGCAAAATGCAGTAGCAACACACGCTTTGCCTGTCTTTGGGCCTTGTAATCCAAATGAACTTTGATCCTTTCGAGTTGAGTAATAGCCTCTCTATCAGGCTTAGAAAAGAATGATTCAGCGACTTGGCCTATTAAGAGATCTAAGGCTCGCAACCAAACGGCTGCTTTCTCTAGATCACCCGTATCGGGCGGAGGCAACTTTAGAAGTTCCCCAAGCAGTTGTATGCAATCATCTCTTGTGAGCAATGGCACTGATTCATATTGATCTTGCCAAGTGTTACGAAGTACGACTTCCAATGATTTCGCGCATGTATCACTACTGTCTAGCGATGCGCGCAGGCGTCCCCTCCCATCTAACAAATCTCCTGCTAAGTCTCTAAGCCTAGAAGTCCACAATCGTGTCCGCACTGCTTTATTGATTATATATGTAAGCCACCTCTTCGCCTCGTCTATCTCGTTTGCAGCGTTAAACCCTTCTAGTATCACAAGCCCATCGGCTATTCCTAGAATAGCCACATCATCTACTAAAAAAGGCTCAATGCCTTTATCAGACCTTTTTCTGAGTCGTGCAATGCCAGAAAGAAAATCTGATTCGTGATGTGCAGATAGTGGATAACTCGCGCCTATCAAGAAGCCTAAACATGCTACATGAGGATAGCCCTCGTAGGCTGCTTCGCCAGATAAAGTATCGATGTTAGTTTGAATAGATATCCCAGAGACGGGATCTTTACCTAATAGGCGAGACACGAAAGCAATTGAATGTAGATCAGCATCGCGAATTGATTTCTGAATGACACCTATGAGATGACTGCGCAAAGATGCTACTATACGTTGTTCCATTACAAGAACCATCGCCGATCACGTAGGCTTCCGAAAGATAGCACTTGACTATCCCAACCATTGACCGTCTTTAGATTGCCTAATAATTTAGCAATGAGTCGTGAATACGTAATCGTTACTGGCTCTGCTCCCGGAAAGAAGCCGCGCCACGACATATATGCGAAATGATAAACTTGGCGTAGTAAGTAGGTTAGATCGGTGAAATCGGAATCAGAATGAAGTTCGACTAAGAGTGGTTTAGGAATCCCCTGTGTTTCGGTCTTTACGTCGCCAGGGCCGGTTAGATGAAGTAATCCGCGCGATCTATCAAGCTGAAGGCAAAGCCCGCGTGTAGGAACGCCGATGCCTTTAAATCTTTTTGTCTTTGACTGCGAATCCCAATAACTAACGCCTTCCTGAGAAGGAGCAAAGATGTGATATGGGTGCTGCCAAGAAATATCTAGAAAGGCAAACTCGACATCAAATTCATTAGCGATTAAATCACGAACGAGTTCTTTTATGGCTTCGACTTCAGCATCTTTTAGTCGCTTATATACATGGCAAACCAATCTAACCTTATCGCCAGATTGCCAAGCATTCTGCTGCTTCACATAGCTAATGACAGTTTTCAAGCTTTCTAAAAGTGCTTCAGGATATTTTTCAAACTCTACTTCGCGCGTTACTCCCCAGACGAGATATCGACCATCTCCCTGGAAAACACTGGTAATACCAACATAACGAGTTTTTCCAGATTGTCGTCCAGTGCTAACCTCCGCCGAACTGAGTCCCATCACTATTTCATGGGTAGTCGGTTTGTAGGTGGCCATGACCCAAGGGATACCATCGAGTTTAGCATATGACTGGAGGGCAATATTATTGAGCAGATAGGCATGACTGTTACTGGAGAAATTAATATTCTCGATTCGTACAGACTGGGTTGGCACGCCAGCCATCATAAATACAGCTTTAGTAACATAATATGGATTAAGATCGCCGTACAATTGCATGAAGCTTTCTTGAATTTGAACAATTGCAAGGTCAGGAGTTTCAGGGAGGCGATTTAAGAGTTTGCGACCTGCTTCTTTATATGATTGAGAGATGAGGGTCCGGCATTCTTCATATTCTATACGAGCCCCTGATAATCTGAATTTGCCTATCAAGCCTTGCTTGTATGGGTTCTCCTTTCCTAAGTCCCTCCACATCTCACTCGGATAACCATCGCGGAGCATCTGCATAAATTGCTCAACGACGCCCCGATAACGGGCTTCGCAAATCACAGCTATGAGAGGGGTATTTCGCTCGTGCTGCATATACATGTATGGGCCGTGATTGGTAATACCCGCATCAGGGTAGGGGCTCCGGTTTCGACCGTGTGGCCCAAAAAGTAATGTTGGTCTATCCGTCGCTATCTTAGGGGGGAATCGGGTATCCTTTGATTCGAGCATTTCTTCAAGCTGGACGGTTACATTGTTACCAATGATGATTGATCGTTTCTTCAGTCCTGCCACTGTTTCACGAATGCGTGCGAGTTTGCCAATAGATGAGTTGATTGGCTTACGGAAATTCTCAAGCGCAGAGATTAAGCCTGTTGCCTGAGAATCATAATACAGCCTAATTACTTCATGTAAATATTCAGTTCTTGGTTCCAAAAAGGTTTCATCAGATTTAACTTCAGTGATGCCTTCTGTATCAGTCAATAGAAGCAAATTTCCTTGCACACTGCTAACGCGCCCAAGTAAATCGAGTCTTGGTCGCAAATATTCTTTCTCAAATTCTTGGCGACGGCAAACATAGCGACCATTTATTTTAAGTCCCATCTTTTGGAGTTCAGAAACAGGTATATCGATGATGTTTGAAGTAGATAAATCAATAACAAGGCCCAAGTAAGGCATGTCATCTGCCTCTTGAAACATTCGGCTATCAATCTCATAGCATAGAACCACTTCAAGATCGGGAATCTTAGTCAATCCAATCTTGTCTACAGCCTGACTTAGCAATAAAGCATTTTCGGCTTGTCCCCAGAACTTCAATTTCTTGTCACCGCGTAGGATAGGTAATGCAGCAGATAGCCATACAAGTATACTTCGTTGAATGGCCCTAGCGAGAAGTAACAAGTGATCTTTAATGTTTACTTCGTCGGGTTTCCCCAATGGAGCTATATCTGATTGAAGAGATATGTTAAGTATTTCATCAGTGCGCCTATCGTAACGGAATGAATGCGTTTTCCAGTGGGTATCGCGCAGTTGCTTGTATTCTTCTTGAGCGATATTTGCCAATCGCCCCACGAGAATCTTTTCCGATTCAAAGCTTATGGGGATTATATTGAGTGTTAATTCAGTTTCGCTTTCGGTCTTCATAGGCGTGTGCTTCTAAATTCTTTTTCGGCGTTCCATATGTAAAGCTGCTTCACTGTTTCGCACAGATGAAAAGCTATGCCTCTCCGAATTCAATGTCAAGTTCGCAGGTTAAGGCGGTCACATCTCTCAAGCTGATGCATAAAGGCATTCCGTTGAAGATCAATTTTGCTCAAAATAATCCCCTGCACATAACCGAAAAAGTTCCAAGTTCTTTCTTTAAGTCTAGGGAATCAGGACGACGGCCTATCCGCCGACAACTAGATAGCGGACATCGTTATCGTTTAACGATTTGATAAACTCTTTGAAGACCCGGTTCAGCATCCTGCTTCCACGAGTGGTATTCCTGTCTGATCTGCTCTAATGCCTCAAGGCGATCTTCGTAAGATTGCGTTTGCCAGAAGGCGAAATCACTCTGTCGCTGCGCGGCTGGCACCTTTGCATAAACTTTTTTCAGATTGATTCTCTTCTCCATAATTCGCTCCCCAATTATACGCCTAGTCTCGCCAGCGGGGCTGCCTTTTTTCGAGAAACGCCCGGAGTCCTTCCTCTGAGTCTTCCAAGTTGAGCAGCATGTCGAGACACACATCATCGGCGGCCCTCAATCCGTCATCGAGGCGATTATCGATGTTTTCTAAAATCACTCGCTTCGTCAGTCTCAGCGCGGCGGGGCTGAGCGAGGAAAGCTTCTTCGCCATAGCTTCGACTTCCCCGTGCAACTCCGCGTCGGCAACCGCGCGGCTGATGAGTCCAATTCTTTCAGCTTCCCGCGCTGTGATCGTCTCTCCGGTCAACAACAGTTCCATAGCTTTTTTCAATCCGCACAGTCGCGGAAACAAGACGGCAGCGATGGGCGGAAGGGTCGCAAGCTTTATTTCAGGCTGTCCGATTTTCGCGCTCTCGGCGGCGATCACGATGTCGCAAAAAACTGCTATCTCGAATCCGCCGCCGAGAGCCGCGCCGTTTATCGCCGCTATCGTCGGCGCTTCGATTGAAGCCAGCAAATCAAAAGTCTGTTGAAACACCGCAAGCATCTCTTCAGCTTTATCCGGCAGATGCTCGGCGACATCCACGCCCGCTGAAAAAGCTTTCCCCCTCCCCGTGATGACGAGCAGACGGAGCGCGCGGTCACGACTCAAATCTTCGAGAGCGGAGTTGATCTCGCGGAGCATCGCTATGTTGAGGATGTTGAGCGGCTCTCGGTTGAAGGTTAACGTCACCACACCGTCGTTTTTTTCAACGATGATGTTCTCAAAGATTTTCTGATCCATAATGAATCGCTTCACAAATGGAATTCGCGCTGGCAGCGTGACGCGCCTTTGCAGTTTCGCTCCCGCCAGTCGCTTCGGCGTGACATTCTATCACCCTTTCGCCAGACTGAAAGACGAATTGAAACCATAGATCAACACAGATAAAAAAAACCGGGAGTTCTCTCAGCCCATCCTATTTCCATCTTATCAGTGTTTATCTGTGTTGATCTGTGGATAACTCCTTCGGGTCGAAAACCGGTTGGCTATTCCATACGGCCTGCCCTGCGTCGGTTCTCTGCGAACTCGCGTCCAATCTCCTGAGTCCGAGAAGGGCCGCGCCCATCGCGCATACATATTCGCTATGCTCAGGCACGTTGACCGCCTTGCCGAGCCGTTCTTCCAGAGCGCGCACCATTCCGCGCTGACAGGCTACGCCGCCGATGAACGTTACACGTTCCATCGATCCGGCTCGCTTGAGTAGCATCACTGCTCGTTCTGCGAGAGAATCGTAAATCCCTCTCAAGATGTCTTCGACCGAAACGCCTGCCGAGACGTGATTGATGATCTCGCTTTCTGCAAGCACTGCGCACACGGAACTGATCGCCTGCGGGCTTGAGGCCTGAAGGGCAAGCTCGCCGACTTCGCTCAATTCGATTTGAAGATACTTCGCCGCCCTCACGATAAAACTTCCTGATCCTGCGGCGCACTTGTCGTTGGTCTTGAAAGAAGCGACTTTGCCGCCTTCTTTCAAACTCACCGCCCGCGTCGATTGGCTGCCGATATCGAGAAGGGACGTAGTCTCAGGGAAAAGAAAAAATGCGCCTCTCGCCCCGCTCGTTATCTCAGTTATCTGAATGTCGCGGATGCTCACGCCATAGCGACCGAACCCCGTCGAAGCGACGTAACAGATATCAATCATCTCAAGCCCTGCACAGTCGAGCGCCGCATCGAGAGCCGTCCGTGCCGCGCGGTCTACGTTGATGCCCGCTTTGGCTGCCCCGCGACCGACGACGACGGGCCGCACCCCGGCGCGCTCGGTTGCAAGTATGACGGCTTTCGTCAGCCCCGTGCCAGCGTCTATTCCTGCAACGTATCGCATAGAGAAGTCCTCCACACCGCAGACTCAAAGCTCTGATCCATTTTATCCAGAGCGAAGAGCGCCGCGCCTATCGCTCCCATAAAATGCGCGTCGGGGCTTACTTGAAGATGAGCGCCGAGAACTTCTTCAAGCGCGCAAACCATACCCGAATTGCGCGCCACGCCTCCGGTCATCGTTATCTCAGGCTCTATGTCGACTCTTCGCGCAAGCGAAATAGTCCGCTTGGCTATAGCCAGATGAACCCCGCGAAGTATGTCTTCAGGTTTTTTGCCCATCGAAAGATAAGAAAGAATGTCCGACTCGACGAACACTGTGCAGACAGTTGCGATTTTCACCGGCCTTGTGCCTTGAAGCGAAATCGGGCCGACTTCATCAAGCCCTATGCCCATCACATCTGCGGCGTTCGATAGAAAACGGCCCGTGCCAGCGGCGCATTTGTCATTCATCACGAAGTCGAGAACCTCGCCATCCGCTCCTACGCTTATCGCTTTCGAATCCTGTCCGCCCATATCGATTACGGTTCGGGTGTTTGGAAAAACATAGTGCGCGCCGCGAGCGTGGCAGCTTATCTCGGTCATCTGCGTGTTGCCGAAAGTGATTTTATATCGCCCGTAGCCCGTGCCTACGACATAGCCGACATCGTGCGGAGAGATGCCCGATTGGCGACAGGCGAGATGAAAAGCGTTCTCGGCTGCGCGGGTGACGTTTGCTCCCGTGTCAACGAGCGCGCGACCGATTATGCCGCGGCTCTCTTCGACCACGACTGCTTTCGATTGCGTAGAACCGACATCGACCCCGGCTGCGAATCTCATTTGTCCTCCTTCGGAGAGTCTGGAGTCAGGAGGTGGAAGGGAACAGGTTACAGGCCCGCAGATATCACGACTGTCACCTGTCACCTGTCACCTGTTCCCTACTCCGGTCACCGACCACTGCCTGACTCTTATGGTGATCGAGCGATTCGAAGTAAGCGTCTATCCGATTCCTCAGTTGCGCCTCGGAAAAATAGCGCGGGTCTTCGAGGTCGGATTCGATGTAAAGAGTCGGGATGCCGAGCTTTCGTGTGAAGTAATCGCGCATATCGCCCTGACCCGCTGAGAACAAGCGACAACTCTTCACGAAATGAATTATCAATCCGTCAGCCCGCCAGTCTTCGATATAACGTTCGATCTGATCGTATCGCTGAAGGTAATTTCGATTCGTCACGTTATGCTCGATCATGTGAAGCGCTACAGCTTCGAAAGGCTCCCTGGCATCGTGCCTGAACCCGAATTCCCAAAGTCCTCCCACCGTCGAATAAGTCGAAGCGACAGCCGTAGCTTTCCATTTGGCGAACATATCGCGAAACGTGCGGAAGAACGGGTAAGGCGGCGGCCCTTCTATCACTACTCGAAATCGCTCCGTGTCATACACTCCCTCACCACTATCGACTTTCTCCTGCATTTCAGCGAGAGCCATTTCGAAAAAATCGACACCATCTTCGGTGCCGCGATAAACATAAAGCGGCCCCATCAAAGTGATCGCGTCGAAGTAGGCGTCGAAAGGCGAGGGCGATTTTCGCGCGAGGTGTTTTATCTGCGACCACAAGTCCTCGGCGCGGTTTGAATGCCGAACGGCTTCCTTGAATCGGTCGTAATCGAATTTTATCCCGGTCAGAGCTTCGAATTTTTTGACGAACTCCATCAACTGGCGAACGACATAAGTGACATCATCTTTCGAAGGACGATCCTCTCGCATAAAGGGAACGTCTATGGTGTAGAGTGGGGCGTTCATAAGCGCGGCGATATGTTCGTACCATTTGAGGTAGGTGTTGCAGCCGACGAAATTGCAAAGCGCAAGCGTCGGCACAGGCAACCGCCCGCCCGTAGGCGTGATGCCCTTCATCCACGCTCCTATGTCGGCTTTCACATAAGCGCAGTTTTCAGATGCGTATCCCATCTCTTCGGCTGCTAGTATCGGCTCAAGCGATTCGTGCCGGATGGCGAGTTGAAGCGCGTTGATTTCAGGGTAGATCGGCAGCGCGCCGAAGCCTTCGAGCAACTCGACCGGATTGCCCGATATCATCATCGAAACCGTAGGAGGTCGCCCGGTCGAAGCGGACACGTCGAGCCGATCATACCAGCGGAGCATCAACTCTTTCTGCCGCTGATGCAGCCCGCCGCGATATTCCGTCTTGCCTGCCTGTTGCATACTTCTCCCTTAGAGAAGCCACAGAGGGCACAGATAAGGAGGAGAGCTTATCTCTATAAAAGTCTGTGTCCCCCGTGGCGAAGCGTTGATCGATCAATCGAAGAGCAGCGATTCGACGAAGGTCTCTACTTCCGTCCGCAGTCGCTCGAAGGTGAAGGATTTCTCTTCGAATTCAAGCAGGAGATGCGGGATGCCTTCGCGTTCAAGCTCGCGTTTGAACAACACGTAATCGAACTCGGCAGGCTCGCAGAATTTGGCGATCAGAAAAATCACCGCATCGGCTCGCCTCTGCCGAACTTTTTCGATCAAGCCCTTGAAGCGTGGCTTGCGGAAATCGTGCCTCACCGACGAATAAACGGATCGATCAATATAACTTTCAGCCAATGCCGTCAGCGGGTCTTCATCCAGCGGCACATCCTCATTGATCCAACTTCGACCAAGCCCGAAATCGTCGTCGACTACGTAGCAGCCCGCTTCTTCCATCAGTCGGATGAGATCGAGGGGCGGCTGCTCGCAGAAAGAGCCTTCGATGACCACGCGAATCGAATCCCGCGACTTTGCTGTGCGCCCTGCCACGTCTTCTATCGCGTTCCAGAGCATCTCGGTGTGTTCTTCGACCATCAGGAAATTTCCTGCGCGAACGAGCGTGTATAGTTCCGACGCGCGAATCAGGTGCGGATTCTCCTGTCGAAGATCGTAAAGCTGACGCATCACGGCGCGATTCTCGTTGTAGAGTCTGATCGAGCGGCGCAATGCGTCATCATCCGCGCGCCGTCCGCCCATTCGTTCGAGGTTGTCTCTCAGGCGCAGGTATTCGCTCTTGAGAAACTCTGCGCTGGCCGTCGTCTCAGGATTGTGAGGCAGATGCAGAAAATCGACATACATATCCGGGAAATTGCGCTTCATCACGAAGCAGAGATTTCGCGCCGAATCGCAAATCGACGAAAAGAGAAAACCATCGAACGGATCGAGATGCCCGGTCAGTCCAAGCTCAAGAGTGGTTTTGACTATCGAACATATAAACGAGCCGAAGCGCGCGTCGGCGTGTTGAATATCCAGCCGGTCGCCTGCGCCGTTAAGACCGACGGGCAGCATCCCGCAGGCGTGAATGATTTCGACCGGCGCGTAGACAGGAAAGTAAGCGATGGCTTTTCCGCCGGGATGACCGGACTTCCACTCGCGGACGGTCGCGAAATTCAGGTCGTAGATTATTTCTTCCGGCAGGGGAGAGGGAGGTGACAGGTGACAGGGAACAGGGGACAGGTTATAGGGTTCGATTTCCAGTTGCCCGCCGCTGCCCGTCTGCTGTCCCTCATAACCCCTTGCTTTTTCCGCTGTGTCTTTTACCGGTTCCATCTTGACCCCTCTGTTCCCTGTTCCCTGTCACCTGTTCCCTATCCCACCATGTTCAAGCCGCCGTTGACGCTCAATATCTGGCCCGTGATGTAGCTCGCCGCGTCGGAGGCGAGGAATAAAACCACCGGGGCGATTTCTTCAGGCCGTCCCAGTCGCTTGAAAGGAATGTAGTTGACTATCGAGCCTAATATCTTCGCCGTGAAATCATCATCTGCGCGCATCTCTTCGATGAGCGGCGTCTCGACAAGACCGGGACATACAGCGTTGACGCGGATATGGTCGCGGGCATGTTCGCGGGCGAGGGTTTTCGAAAAAGCTATGATGGCGGCTTTCGATGCGGCATAGATCGCTTCGCCAAACGACCCGACGCGGGCGGTGTCGGAACTTATGTTGATGATGCTTCCCTGTTTGCGCTCGCACATGTGCGGAAGCGTAGTGTGACAGGTGTGAAGAACTCCGCGAAAGTTGACCGAGATGATGCGCTCCCAAAGATCGGGCGTCGTTTTGACGAAGGGCATCAAGCGATCCCAGCCCGCGCTGTTTACAAGCACATCGATTTTGTCGAAGCGACGAATAGTTTCGCCGACAAGCTTTTTGACCTGCTCGAAGTCAGTGACATCCGCGCGCATGGCTTCAATGCGACGGCCTGTCGAGAGACTGATTTCGCCAGCGGCGATTTGGGCGTCTTCGATTCGGAAATCGCCTATCATCACGTCCGCGCCCTGTTCGGCGAACATACCCGCGATGGCGCGACCAATGCCGCGCGCTCCGCCGGTTATGAGAACGGTTTTGTTTTCAAAGTTGATGAGGTTCATAAAAAATCTCCGGCATAGAATGCCCTCTCTGCGCCGACTCTGCGTCTTCGCGTCTTGTATGTTCGACAAGCTGCCAGCTTGTCGTTGCTTCGAGCAAAGGACTGTTGCTTTCCAGCGGCGAGGCGCGAAAGCCTGCGGCAAGCTGGCAGCTTGCCGGACAACGCTGCGTCTCTGCGTCGAGTACCCCTCCTAATGTAAGCCCGTTGAAGTCGCGCTAACCTTCCAGCTTGAACAACTCCACTGCGTTATCACGCAGCAGCTTTCGCTTCACGTCTTCTTTCAACCCAAGCTCGTCAAGCTGACTGAGGTTTTCTTTCCACGGCAATCCGTTCGTCCCCCACACCGAGCGGTCGCGCCCCAATCGAGAGTTGATGAATTGAATGACCTGCGGCGAAAGGTATTTGGGCGACCACGCATCGACGCCGAACCAAATGTTATCCCACTTGTAACAAACCGAGATCAGTTCATCGACCCACGGCCAGCCCGTGTGCGCGCCGACGATTTTCAAATCGGGAAAGTCGCACGCTATGCGATCAAGCTGCATAGGGCGTCCCGCATCGCTCGGCATCGCTTCAAGCACATGTCCCACCTGCATCGAGACGGGAACATCAAGCTCGACGCATTTGGCATAAAGCGGATACATCTTGCGGTCGTTGAGCGGGATGTCGAAGCCGTAGATGTGAACGTAGACGCCGCGGAATCCGTATTTGCGGACGGCGGTTTCAATCTCCTGCAAACTCTCACGGATTCGAAACGGATTGTATCCGGCGAGGCCGACGAAACGGCGCGGATATTTTTCGGTGTACTGAAGCACGTCTTCGAGCTTCGTGTCCATGTACATCCACTTGCGCCAGTATGACCACATCTTGCATTGAGCGATGAAGACCTTTTCGACCCCGGCTTCATCCATCAACGCGATCATGTCTTCGATGGAGTTGTAGCGCGGCAATCCCCCGATAGCTCGCTCCATGCGGCATATCAGTTCGCCTTCTTTCGCGCGATCCCACTGCTCGATGAACTCGCGCGTGGCGACGTAATACATGAAATCGATGGCTTTGATCTTATCCGGCATCTCGGTTTTCTCCTTTTGCTCACCTTAAACGCTCTCGATGTTGGAAAGCTATGAGCCGCGTCACGGGCGAGAAGTGACGGCTGTCACGCCGACCCCTGAGCGAAGTGGGACCGGAGGCGCAAGCGGTGCCGGGCGCGTTGAGATTCGGAATCAAAATCAATCCTGTAAGCATCACCGGTCCTCTCCCTCCTATCAGCGTCTCCATTCCCTGCCAGATGAACTGCGCGCAATTGCCCGATGTATTCCACAAACTGGTCAATTGTGGCTGGGCAGTGGCGCGCAGGGCTGTTTGATTTTTCGCCATTACACGCCCCCCGCCTGGCTCATCGAAATCTATCTGGCAGAAAATGTCGAAGAAGCTGTCAGCCATCAAAAGGCTTCCGTCGGGTCTCTGCTGAATGTTTGTGAGGCGTCCGCTCGTGGCATTGAGTCCCTCAGACATGCCTATTTTGACCTCGACCATTCCGAGCAGCGAACTGAATCCGCGCAATTCGAGGCTCACCATTTCCGTGTCAATCGTTGCTCCGACCTGTCCCTGTCGAGTGATGACCGTGTTGGTCAAGCCCTGAGACGAGAGAGCAACTGTCACCTGCTGCGTTTGAAGTTGCAGGGTCACGCTTCCGCCTGTCGGGAAAGTGTCCGAGCCGGGTGGGATGGTCGGAGGGTTTCCTTCTTTGGGCGATTCCGACACGACGATATCGGCGTTGGGAGCATTAGCATCATTCACGAGGTTGGGCAATCCGTCGCCGTCTGAATCAAGGAGGAAGCTGAAATCGACCTGTCCCGTCCCCTGAGTATCATCCGACTGATCGGTATCCGAAACGTGACCGATGAAAGGCACGCCGTTGATGCGACCAGCCTTCACGACATTAACCCAGTGTCCTCCCCCTCCGGGATATGTGAAGCCGAGTTCGACATCTTCTCCATCGCATATTTCTTTTATGATGAAGTCCGCCGTCGTTGATCCGTTTCCCGTCGATGTCAGCCCGTGACGTGTGAAGTCGGCTCCGCCCGGAAGACTTCCGCCCGCGCCGTCATCCTGGTGCTTGACGGTGAGCTTGTCTCCGAGTCCGTTGTCTGCGATGTATTCGAGCTTGCCTTCGAGAAAGTCCTCGTCCGATATGGGGTCGCCATCGCGGCGGTCTCTGAATCCGCGATTCATGGCCTGATCGAGTTCGCCGACCAGCGAACCGTCGTTGCCGAGTCCCTGTTGATGCGGATGAGGGATATTGATCCGAAAAGTGTCTTCGAGCCACTGAAGGCTGTTGGCCATAGCCGCAGGGCCGCACTGATCGTCAGCCGCCTCGATGTTCGGATGATTAGCCTGATAGCAGCACTCAAGGAGCGGAAGGCGCGTGAAAGATACGGCATTGGGTCGCGGCGGAGCGGGAGCCGTCCCGCCCGACACTGAAGGCTGTCGGCCTTGCGCATTGTATTGCTTATCGCCGACCGGATAGCTGGATGAAGGAGTTGTCACCTGTCCGGTCAGGGGAACAGGCGAAGAGACGACACGGGCCGAAAGCGAAGAGACATTCGAGCCGTTCGCTTCGCCTATCTGAAAGCGTGTGGCGATCATCGGGTAAGTGAATGTTTCGAAGACCGGCAGGTTCTGCACAACCCAGCCCAGGCCAGTGAACACGTTGATGTAATTCGTCCCGGTTCCTATCACGCCTCTTATCGCGGCAACATCGAGGAGGATCTCTCCGGTGGTGGAGTTCATCGTCACGGCCTGCGTCCAGGTGAAATCGATCTGCTTGAACATCACTCCCTGACCCGCCCCTAACTCAGTCAGACGGATCGGCGCGGGCATAAGATCAAGCGTAAGGTTTTTGGCAGAGGGTTGAAAAACTCCCGGACAGAACTGTTCGCTCACCCCGGGAAGGACGAGGCTTCCGGGCATACAATCCGTAACCCACGGCGCGCGCTCGATTCTCAGATTGATCACATCCAGGCCGCTCGCGCCCGCGTCGAGAATTCGCTGGGCGTTGTCGCCGACGCGAGTGAATATGAGTCTCGGCAGGACAGGAAATGTGGCGTCGAATGTTCCTCCGGTGGGAGTGTCTTTCCTTATGGTCATCATTCCCTGCGGCTGCGGGGTGCTTGAAAGTATGACGCTTACGTTCCACTGCTGGCTCGGCCCACCGCTGTATTTGACCGTTATGGGTTCGACGCTCACAAGCGAGAGCGCGACTATTTCAATCGGAATAGTATCGCTGCTTCCCACAGACGGCAGCATCGCTGTTTCCAATCGACGGACGACGGTGTCGGCGAGGCCTGCGTTGAGTTGAGTTGCGCCGAGTGAAGAAATGGGATTGCCGATTATAGGCACTGTCTTTTTGAAAGCCTTCGATCCGGGATCGAAGAAGTCTCTGGGGATTTTGTAATCGCTTTTGAATTTGAACTGAGTCATCGGGGCGGAAGATTTCAGTATCGTCAGCCCCTGAGGAATATCGCCCGATTGCAGTCGCCGTGAGCGGCCTGCTCTGACATCAGGCGAAGGAGAAACGGCTGACAGAATCAGCGCAAGCAGAAAAACGGTGAGAATTCTCCAATGAGATTTCAGCGGCGCGGGCAAAGAGAACTTTGCGCGATGAATACACATGTAGCACCTCCTGGTTGCACATCTTGCAGTCCGATGAAGCCGGATATAATGCCAGGAAATGCTATGATCGCAGGTCTGTCGCCTCGTCCTTCTCCCAGGAGTCCGAGAAGGGAGCGCGGGCGATCTAACCCGCCACTGGTTCTCGCTCTCCTTCCTCTCTTCTCAGAAAGATGAAATAATTCGCCGCGAAGCAAATCAACGCGAAGCCTGACAGGAAAACGAACCCCAGAGTGTATGAACCCGTGCTGGTGTGAATGAGTCCGAGGACGAGCGGCGGGAAGAATCCTCCGAGTCCGCCAGCCGCGCCGACAAGTCCCGTGACTGTCCCGGTCTCGCGCGGAAAGTATTCAGGCACGAGTTTGAACACCGCGCCGTTGCCCGCGCCCAGCATAGCCGCTGTTCCCAGAGCGCCGAGGGTAAACACAATCATGCTGCCGGATGTCAGACCCAGAGCGAGAAAAGCTATCGCCCCTAAAACGAGCGCAAGAACCTGCGCGCCGCCGAAACGATCAGCCATCCATCCGCCGATGGGCCGCATTCCGGTCGCGACTATGACGAATCCCGCGACTCGCGCGCCTGCGTCGGTAGGCGTCAAACCGAAAATGTCTTTGAGCAGTGTCGGAAGATAAATGCTCAGGGCGACGAATCCGCCGAATGTGAGGAAGTAGAAAAGCGACAAGGCCCAGGCCAGCGGCTCGCGTTTGAGTATCAAAAGGTACTCATGAAATTTCCGGGGCGGAGCCTTTACCTTTGCGTTGCGGGCAAAGAGCAGAAAGATCACGCCGAACGCTCCAGCAGCCGCGCCGAATATCCAGAATGGAACCCTCCAGTCTCCTGTCAACGCCATGAGCGCCGGAGCGCCGAATACCGCGACTGACTGGCCGATGTTTCCCATCCCGTAGATGCCGAGCGCGAGTCCCTGCTGCCCAGCCGAAAACCAACGCGATGTGAACGCAACGCCTACGGAAAAACTCGTTCCCGCAAGCCCAAGGAAAAGTCCCCACGCGATGAGCGCGCCGTAAGAATGAGTGAAGCTCACGCCCATAGCCGGGATAATACAAAGCACGAGCAACAGTCCTAAGACCGCGCGACCTCCGAAACGGTCAGCGAGTATCCCTGCGGGCAATCGCCCTATCGATCCCAAAAGGACAGGCACCGCTATCAACACGGAAGTCTGCCAAGCGGAAAGCCCGTACATTTCGCGAAATCGCGGGGCCAGCGCGCCGAGCAATCCCCATACGGAAAACGTGACTGCGAAACCGAGCGTTGAAAGAACGAGCGCGCGCGAGGCATCGGCGTCCCACCGCGAAGGCTCCGCCGGTTCGTATGAAGGAATCGAGAGGCTCTCTCTCAAATAAGGATCGTGCGCGGGAACCATCGACATCTGTCGCAATCTGTTTGCTATCACCAACCCAAACAGCGAGAGGAATCCCGCCACAAGCGCCAAATCGATCAGTGTGGGTATAGAGGTTGCGCCTGTGGCGGGAAAAATCATCTGATAGAGATCGAGCCAGTGACCCGCAAGAACGATCACTGACACAACTGCCAGCATACTTTCGCTGCGCTTCGCCCTTCGCGGCAGCAGCAGGACGAACGGCGCGATCCAGTTCAACAGCAGATTCAAATAAAAAACAGTCTGCCAGCCCGGAGTCGCAGTGCGGCGTATGTAATAGACAGTCTCTTCAGGTATGTTTGCGTAGTAGATCAGAAGATATTGCGAGAGCCAGAGGTAAGCCCAGAAGGTCGAAAATCCGAAGATCATCTTGCCGAGATTGTGAAGATGTTCTTCACCGATTTCGCGCAGCAGTCCGCGACGGCGAAGCGCGATTACCGTTAGAGTCAAAGCGGCGATGCCGCCGAGGAAGAGTCCCGAAAAATTGTAGAAGGCGTAAATCGTGCTGTAAAACTCGGCCTCAATCGACATCAGCCAGTCGAAGGAAGCGAGCGAAAACGTAAGGGCGAAGAGAGCGAGAAAAACAGCCGAGATTTTTTTGCTTCTCGTCGTATGCCGAAGTTCTGCGTCCGAGTCCTGTTTGCGCGATTCTCTCCACAAAAGGAACGCGAACAGAATCCAGAGAGCTAGCACGACGACCATCCGGCCATAAAAGAAAGGCGAGTTGAGAAATGCAGCCTTCGATTTCATCGCTTCCGATGAGTGAGTCAGTCCGTGCGACCATTCGTATATCGAGTGCCTGCCGAAAAAAGTCACGAGCAGCGCCGCGGCGCCCAGCGGCAGATACATCATCATCGCTTCAGGCACGCGGCGAATGGCCGCGCTCCATCCGGCGTTAGAGACATGATGAATGCAGAGAAAAACCATCGCGCCGAGCGCGAGCGTGAGAACGAAAAAAGAACCGAGCAGCAGAGCGGGCCACACGCGATGGCTGTCGAACAGGAGTCCGACTATGAACGCACCCACGCCCGCCGCCACAAGAGCGAGCATCGTCTTTCGCTCTCCGTTCGTTATGATTGACTTGTGCTTCATAAAAGGATTTCTCCTCATCTGCTGGAAAAGAAGTTACCGCAGAGGACGCAGAGGACGCAGAGGAAGAATTATTTGTCTGCCTCTGTGTCCTCCGCGTCCTCTGCGGTTCATTTTCTTTTTCTGTCAACACGATCTACATCCCCTGCAATCTTCGAATGTAGAGAATCACTTTCCAGCGATCTTCCGCCCCGACCTGAGAGGCGTGCGCGGGCATGTTGTTTCGCCCCACGGTTATCGCATGAAACATGGCGCCATCGGCCAGGGTCTTCGACTGTTCGGTTTTATAAGAAGGCGGGTTGGGATAGCGAGGAATCATCGGCCCGTCGCCTCCGCCCGTCGCGCCGTGACAGACTGCGCAATAATTCTGATAAACATACTGACCGCGAGCCAGATTCTCTTCACTCGATTGAAAAGGATTTTTCAACTCTCTTCCCGCTCGCGCCGCTTCTTCCGCTCCCGGCGCGTAGTGAAAAGGCATCCATCCTCGCGGTATGGTTCCTGCGACGGGCGGCTGAGAGGTCATCCCATCAGGCAAAACAGGATTCGACGTTTGCGAAAGATAAGCCGGTGAATACTGCATCTGCGTCGGCCATTCGCGATTGCGCTCCGAGGTGTCGCGCCTCAGCATCCACATTGCGCCAAGAGTGATGATCGGCAACAACAAAACTACGCCCCATTGAATCCGCTTCTTCATACGAACTGGTCTCCTTCGATCACGCTCACCGCGCCGTGCTTTTCGAGAAGTTTGTGCGCGCGTCGGACATCGAATGACGCATCGCGCTGTTTGAGAACCAGCACGAAGCGATCATCCGTCACTCGTTCGAATACTCGCCTTTTGGCAAACAACCACAATCGATTCCTCACCACAAGCACGCCTATCGCGATCAGCCCTGAAAACAAAACGGTCAACTCGAACGCCACAGGTATGAAGAGCGGGAACGAGTTGAACGGCTTGCCTCCCACGTTGAGCGGCCAGTCATATACAGATGTCCACACCTGCAAGCCCAGCCCTAAGACCAGCCCCATAACTCCGGCTGCGAATGCTATCCAGGTCAGGTGCGAACGCTTGAGTCCCACTGCGCGGTCAAGCCCATGCACGGCTATCGGCGTGTAGGCGTCGAATATCTCGAAGCCTGACTCGCGCGCTTCAGTGGCGGCGGCAAGCAAATCTTCTTCGTGACGGAAGAAAGCCGCCGTATAGCGGACGTTCGTCTCTTTAGTCGCGAGCATAATGAAGCACCCCCTTGACCTCGTTCATCGATATGACCGGGAATATCCGCAGGAAGAGCAAAAAGAGCGTGAAGAATAATCCGAAGCTTCCGAGCATTATCACTATCTCGGTCACAGTCGGCGTGTACATCGCCCAGCTTGACGGAAGGAAATCGCGATGAAGCGATGTCACGATGATGACGAATCGCTCGAACCACATCCCGACGTTTATCAAAATAGAGAGGACGAATATCATAGGAATCGAAGTCCTCGCTTTTTTGAACCAGAAGAACTGCGGCACTATCGCGTTGCAGGTGACCATAGTCCAGTAAGCCCAACTGTAAGGCCCCATCGCGCGGTTGATGATGACGAACATCTCGTTCGGATTTCCGCTGTAAAAACCGATGAACGCTTCCGTGAGATATGCGACCGTCACAATCGATCCGGTCAGCAGCGTCACCTTGCACATGTTTTCGAGATGCTGGGGCGTGATGTACGCTTCGAGCTTCATCAGCTTTCGCACGAGTATCATCAAAGTCATCACCATCGCGAATCCCGAAAAGACCGCGCCCGCGACGAAGTAAGGCGGAAAAATCGTAGAGTGCCACCCCGGTATAACGGATGTCGCAAAGTCGAAACTCACAATGGAGTGAACCGACAACACAAGCGGCGTGGCAAGCGCGGCCAGAATCAGGTAGACGGTTTCATATCGCGACCACGTTCGATTCGAACCGTTCCATCCCAAACTCATCACACGATAGAGCGCGTGACGCCACTTCGAGCGTATGCGATCCCTCGCCGTTGCCAGATCAGGAACAAGCCCCAGATACCAGAAGACCGCCGAGATGATGAAGTAAGTCGAGATGGCGAAGAAGTCCCAAAGGAGTGGCGAGCGAAAGTTGACCCACAACGATCCGCGCTGATTCGGATACGGAAGAACCCAGTAAAAGAGCCAAGGGCGGCCCATGTGGATGATCGGAAAAATCCCCGCGCACATCACCGCAATCAACGTCATAGCTTCGGCAGACCGATTGACCGATGTGCGCCACTTCTGATTGAACAGAAACAGAATCGCCGAGATGAATGTGCCAGCGTGTCCTATGCCGATCCAGAAAACGAAGTTCGTTATGTCGAACGCCCAGCCGACAGTCTTGTTCAATCCCCAAGTCCCTATCCCTGTGGTGACGGTGTAGGTGGTGGCAATCGCGCCCGCGAGAAAAATTGTAAGCGACGTGATAAACGCGGCCCACCACAATCCGCCCGGTTTTCGCTCCATCAGCGAGCAGATATCAGTCGTGACATCGCCATAAGTTTTGCGCCCTTCGATCAACGGCCTGCGCAGCGGCGACAACTCCTGATGGTGAGCCTCGTGTTCTCCTTCGTGTTTGAGAGCAACGGACATACTCTACGCCTCCTCGCGCGGGCTGTTTCTAACTTTCGCCAGATAGCTGATCTGTGGCCGCAGGTTCAATTCTTCGAGAAGAATGTAATCGCGCTCGTCGTGTTTGAGTTTATTGACTCGGCTTTCCGCATCAGCCATATCGCCGAAGAAAATCGCCTGTGTGGGACACGACTGCTGACAGGCAGTTTGAATCTCTTTGTCGCGAATCTCTCGGCCCTCGTTGCGAGCCAGAATTTTCACCTCTTCGATTCGTTGAATGCAGAAGGTGCATTTTTCCATCACGCCGCGCGTGCGAACTGTCACATCCGGGTTGAGCGCGAGGTTCGCCGTCGGGTCTGTATGTGGATATTCGAACCAGTTGAATCGTCGCACTTTGTACGCGCAGTTGTTGGCGCAATATCTTGTGCCTACGCAGCGATTGTAGACCTGCATATTGAGGCCCTCGCTGCTGTGAACCGTCGCAAGCACGGGGCAGACGCTTTCGCACGATGCGTTGTCGCACTGGAAGCACATCACAGGCTGATAGACGACCGCCGTGTTTTCATCGTCGCCTTTGTAGTAGCGATCAAGCCTGATCCAGTGCATCTCTCTCTGGCGCAATACTTCTTCGCGGCCAACTACGGGGACATTGTTTTCAGCCTGACAACTCAACAGACAGGCCGAACAACCTATGCACGAGTTGAGATCGACGACCATCGCCCATTTGTGATCGCCGTAGGGGTGATCCTTCCAGATGCTACGCGGCTCGGACGTGTGACTTTGGCCTTCATCAATTCGGCCTTCGATGTAATCGGCAAGTGTAATCTCTCGAACTATCGGGCGACCATCGAGCGTCGCGTGTCGCTGCGTCATCGCCAGTTCTATTTTGTTCGCCGTTTTTTCTATGCGCACTCCGCTGGTGTATTGAAACGTTCCGTTCTCGAAACGGACGAATGGATATACATTGACGCCGACCGCGGAGCCGCCTCGACCGGCTTTCGTCCTGCCGTAGCCGAGCGCGACCGCAACCGAGGAATCATCCTGTCCCGGTTGAATGAAAACGGGAATCTCAATCGATGCCGAAGCATTCGACAGACGAATGACGCGGCCTTCTTCAAGTTGAAGTTCGCGGGCCAGACCGGGCGAAACAGTGGCGTAGTTGTCCCATGTGACTTTCGTGATGGGGTCGGGCATCTCCTGAAGCCACGGATTGGAAGCGTGACGGCCATCGCGCATCGAGATTTTTTCATAAAGGATCAGGCTCAAGCCTTCGGCGTTGCGCGATTTCAACGCTTCAGCCGCGCGCCCTACTTCATCAACAATGAACGCAGGCTCAACGGTCGTCACGGTTTCAGCGACGAATACGCCGTCGTGAAGCGATTGATCCCAGAACTCGTCGAACGTAGCCCACTTCTTTTGAAGAGGAAAAAGTCTCGCTTTCCAGTTATCTCTCAACACATCGTAGTAAGCTCGCCTCTCGCCGCTCCACAGAAGCAGGCTTTCCTGATAAGGGCGAGTTTCGAAGAGCGGCGCGATAGTCGGTTGATTCAAACTGAAGACGCGAGGCGAGGGCTGCGCGTCGTCCCATGTTTCGAGAAAGTGAGGATGCGGACAGGTGAAATCCGCCAGCGCAGTCGTCTCATCCGTGTGAGAGTTGAATGAAATTTTCAGCGGGACTCGCGCAAGCGCCGAAGTCAGTTCATCTCGGTTGAAATAATCGTAAACGGGATTGGCGGAAAAAATGAGCAAAGCGGCGATCTGTCCCTGTTTCATCTCTTCGACGAGACGAACCATTTCCGCATCGCCGCTCTGCCCTGAGCCTTCAGGAGAAGAAGTTATGTCAAGGTGAAGAGTGTTGCCATAGTTTCCCGCGAGGTGATTGATGAAATTCACGACTGCTTGCACGTCCGAATCATTCGAGCCGCTGAGTATGATCGACTTTCCAGTGTGTTTGACTATTTCGCCGGCTATTGCAGCGATAGCTTCTCTCAATCGCGCGCCGAGTCGCGGCGGATCGAAAGATTGAATGGCCGCGGGAGCCGCGCTCCCCTTCTTTTCCGCTACGAGTCGGGCCAGCAGCAATAGCGCGTCGATTTCCTCCTGCGGCGACACACGGTAGCGAGCATCGGCATTGCTTCCGGTGAGCGACATGCGGGATTCGAATTGAACGTGGCGCAGCATCTCGCGGCTTTCGTCGCGCAGATTGCGCGCTCGCGCGTACTCTTTCGCCGACTGAACCGAAGAACCCTGCGCGCCCAGAAAATCCGCGCCGAAGCTTATGACCAGTTTCGCTTTTTCAAAATTGTAGACCGGGCTAGTCGCTGTTTTGTGCGTGCGAAGGTGAGATTGTCGAATCGCTGCATTCGACACCGCTTCATAAATTATGTGCCTGCCGTCAGCAAACTGACTGAGAAATCTGGCGATGATTTCTCGCGAAGTGGGACTGACAATAGTCGATGTCAACACGCGAACCTTGCCGCCTGATTTTTTAATCGCATCGAGTTTGCCTGTGATCTGTGCGTCGACTTCGTTCCATGTCGAAGGCTTCGATCCGACAAGCGGCTGACGCAATCTTTCGGAGTCGTAGAGGTTGAAGACCATCGCGTGCGCGATGGCGCAAAGTCCGCCGTTTGAGAGCGGATGCTCAGGGTTGCCTTCGAGTTTTATGGGGCGACCGTCGCGGACTTTCACCAGAGCGCCGCAGGCAGAGCTACAACCGCCGCATGTGGATGCGTACCAGTTGGCCAGACCGGGAGTCATCTCGACGGGCTGATGGACGAACGGGATGATTTTCTGTTGAGGCGGTCGGCAACTGCTCAGTATGAGCGAGGCGGCAGAAAATCCTATCAACTCGATAAACGTGCGGCGCGAAAGTGCGGCGCGCGGCATCTCGCGCCGATTGTCATCGGCATCCTGATGTTGAATAATTTTCCAGAGTTTTTCGCCGTTCATAATCAAATCCGTTATTGAACCCGGCCTGAAAGTTCGGCCTGTCTTTCGACCTTCGTGATTTCAACATGCGCAAGCCGCAGCTTGCGCCAACTAATGATGGCAGACAGAACAATCAGTCGAAGCCATCAACTTCTTCGCCGTCGATTCACTGGTGATTAAAGGCTTGCCCGATTCATCCAAAGTCACCTCGCGATGGGTGCGATGGCATGAGACGCAGGTACCCATGAACTGCGAGTCGAATTGATAGACGCGCTCCATCGTCTCTACGGGGCCGTGACACTGCTGGCACTTCAACCCGGCTGTCACATGACGACTGTGATTGAATACAGCGTGATCGGGCAGATCGTGAACTCGCACCCACTCAATCGGGCGATTGTCCGATATTGACTGCGCGATCTTCTGAATTTCAACTGAATCCTTTTTGATCTGAGAGTGACAGTTCATGCACACAGAAGCCGCAGGGATACCAGCCACACGGGACTTATCCGCCGACGAGTGGCAATACAAACACGCAATCTGGTTATCGCCCGCGTGCAGCTTGTGCGAGAAAGCAATGGGCTGTTGCGGCTCGTAGCCCTGCTGATCGCCGAGCCAGCTAAAAGTCGCGCCCTGATAGAGGACTATCGCGCCTGTCATGGTGATGAGCAACGAGATGATTTTTGCCGTCTTGAGATTCATGTGTTTTCACCTCGTGAAAGCAGGCTTCTCCGTAGTCCTCTGCCCGTGTTCAGCCGTTTGCGCGACGATTTCGGAAGCTATAGGCGAAGGACGATGCGGAGCCGTCTTCCTTATTCGCTTTCGGTTCCAGTTCCAGACGACAAGCTGATAGGGACGCCACAGGTAATGAACGGGAGCGACGAGCATGTGAACCAGCCGCGAGAATCCGAAAACGGTCAGTATCGCCCACGCGTTGAGAATGTGAAGCTTCACTACGACGGGTAGCGGCGCGATCATCTGCACGTCGGGTTGAAACGTGATGAGCGAGCGCAGATAAGGCACTGCCGAGATTGCGTACCACGACGAACCCCAGCGATAAAACACCGCCGTGTAAACTCCAAGCCCGACCTGAATGAGCAAGAGCAACAGCACAACTATGTCCATCACGGACGTGACCGCGCGGATTCGCGCGACGGTCGCGCGGCGAACGATCAGGCTCACAAGCCCGACGAGCGCGAGCAGTCCGAACATCAATCCTGTGCCTTCGAGTATGTAAAGACGCACAGGCACGCCGTTGAACCAAAGCACTGTCGATGGAAAAAGCAAGCCGATGATGTGGCCAGCGATTGCGCCTAGTATCCCTATGTGCCACGCTACCGATCCGTAAAACAGTTCGTTGCTCTCGAGGAACTGCGACGAAAGGCTAGAGTATGAAAAGCCGTCGCGGATGAATCGCTGGGTGGTGACGACTATGGCAAGCAGCGCAGCCGCGTAAGGAAAGATGACGAATAGAAGTTGATCAAGCATAGCGATTGCCTCTCCGAGATGAAATTCGATAAAGCTCCGGCACGCTCTCGGCGCGCTCCCAACCCGCAGGCAGAGCGGGCGATTGAATCTCAGGCGCTTCAAACTTCAGAGCGCCGCGAACGGACTTCAAAAGATCGCAGTAAGGATTCTCGCCCTTGCTCAGTTCATCATTCATCTTTGCGAGCGCGGGAAGAAGACATTCAGAAATGAGCGAGCTACGGAGATCGTCGTCCGTCAACCTGACTGTGAGTCGCAGCAACACGGGCAGATAATCAGGCAACTGATGTTGCTGGCCTATCGAGTATGGAGATTCGGTCTCTCTGAGATTTGCGAGCAACTCGCCGCGTTTGTAGTTTTCGCCGAAGAGGTGATAGCCCACTTCGAGCGTACACGTCGGATTGAGATCGAAGGTCTGCGTGTAAAGTTCCTGAAGATTGGAGAGCGTCAGCGGCGCGATGTTTTTGTAGAAGCGAAGGAGGTCAATCGCGATGTCGGAGTTTTCCATCACGATCAGTCGACGACACGATTCAAGCTGATAGCCCCATTTCGCTTCCGGGTATTCGAGCAGATCGGCGAACGATTCATAAATTTGCGGATTGATTACTGTCATTATGTTACCTTCCTCCGGTGTGGCGCAAACTGTATGGTCTTTGAAAAAATAATGAGACCACGATCATTCTCTAAATGGTCGACTTCTGAACGGGTAAAAACCGCAGAGGCACAGAGACGCAGAGACCTCGCAGAGAGGAATTCTTCTCTGCGTAAACTCTGCGCCTCTGTGTCTCTGCGGTTAGGCAGCCTCACGAAACAGAGCGAATGAATCTACTCCAGAGATTCCCAACTTGATCGTGGTTCTATTAAATTCTCAAAGACCCTTGAGTTTGCGCGCGCAACAGATTGCGCCACTCAAGCTCCTCTTACCGGCGCGTCGCGGAATCCGAATCCCGCCTCGCCTTTTTCAGACCACATATCGTCGTTGAGCATCTGCATCGCTTCTTCACGGTGCGATGGCGGGATGACGTATCGCTCGTCCATGGTCGGGAGCGATGTCAATCTATAAATCGCTTCGGCTTCCTGCTCGCTTGCTCCCACCTGTTCCAAAGCGCGCCTGACGGTCGCCTGATCGATGTCGCCTACCGTCTCCATTCGCTTGAACAGACGGATGGCGTACTGCTTACGGAGCGCGTAGCGAACCATTTCGACATTACCGGCTGCAAACAACTTGGCCATGTACTCCATAGGCAATCGCGCTTTATCTATGGGCGCGAACAATTCTTTGCCCGACGAGTCGTAAAGCCCTTCTTCGCTCTTGGCCATCACGGGCAGCAGCGGCGGCACATAAAACAACATCGGCAAAGTGCGAAATTCCGTGTGAAGCGGCAGAGCGAGATTCCACTCTTTCACATATCTGTAAACGGGCGAACGCTGCGCGGCTTCGATGGCTTTCTCGTCAATCCCGTTTCTGAGCGCGCCCTCCTGAACTTTCTCGTCGAAGGGATCGAGGATCATCTCGCGCTGCGCTTCAACCAGCTTGTCGTTGGAAACATTCAGAGCATCGAGCATCTGATCGGCGTCGTAGAGCAATGCGCCAAGATAGCGAATTCTTCCGACACACGAATGAAAGCACGCCGGAGCCTGACCGGTTTCGAGTCGAGGGAAGCAGAGGATGCACTTTTCGGATTTACCCGTCGACCAGTTGTAAAAAGTTTTTTTGTACGGGCAGGCGGTCACGCACATGCGCCACCCGCGACACTTCTCCTGATTGATAAGCACTATTCCGTCTTCGCCGCGCTTATAGATCGCGCCCGAAGGACACGCCGCGACGCAGGCGGCATTCAAACAGTGATTGCAGATTCTCGGCAGATAAAAGAAGACCAGTCGCTCGATGTCGAACAATTCTTCGCGCTGCTGTGCGGTGAGCGATTCGAGATTCGGATCATTCGCCGCATACACAGGCGAGCCGCCAAGATCGTCATCCCAGTTAGGGCCGGCTTTGATGTCGATATGCTTGCCCGTTATCATCGAGACGGGTCGCGCCGTCGGCTGATCAGCGCCTTCCGGAGCGTTGAACAGGTCTTCGTATTTGTAAGTCCACGGCTCGTAGTAATCATCTATCCGGGGCATGTACGGATTGTGAAAAACGTTTAGCACGCGCAGCACGCGACCGCCGATCTTCAAATCGGGCCGCCCGTTTTTCTGCTCCCAGCCGCCCATGTACTTGTTCTGATCTTCCCACGCCGTAGGGTAGCCCGTTCCGGGTTTGGTTTCGACATTGTTCCACCACATGTATTCCGCGCCCTTGCGATCAGTCCAGACGTTTTTGCAGGCAATCGAGCAGGTATGACAGCCTATGCATTTGTCCAGATGAAACACCATCGATATTTGCAGGCGAACGTCCATGGCTTTCTCCTCAGTCTGGAGTCTGGAGTCGAGAGTCCGACTTGACTCCAGACTCCAGACTCTCGACTCCAGACCTCTTCACCAATTTACCTTTTCAAGTTTGCGCACGATGACGAACGTGTCGCGGTTTACTCCGGTCGGCCCCCAGTAATTGAAGTGATAGGTGAACTGACCGTAGCCGCCCATCATAAGAAGCGGTTTGAGCCTTATTCGCGTAAGGCTGTTGTGGCCTCCCGCGCGGCGATTGCCTCGCATCGGCGATTTCGGAACTGACAACGTTCTTTCAGGCGAGTGATATTGAATGCACACTCCCCGCGGTAGGCGCGCGCTCACGACGGCGCGAGTGCAGACCACGCCGTTGTCGTTGTAGACCTCTACCCAGTCGTTGTCAGCGATGCCAATGTCGAGCGCGTCTTCATCATTGATCCACACAGGCTCGCACCCGCGCGAGAGCGTCATCATTCGATGGTTGTCCGAGTAGGTCGAGTGTATGTGCCACTTCCCGTGCGGCGTGAGGTAATTCAAAGTCTTCGCTTTGCCTTCGACCATGCTGTGTTTGAGATCGCCGTAATCAACCGGGCGAGGCGAAGGCTTGTAGGTCGGCAGGTTCTCACCGAATGCGATATAGCCTTCGTGATCGAGATAAAATTGCTGACGGCCCGTGAGCGTGCGCCACGGAACCAATCGCTCATAGTTATAAGTGAAAGGCGCATAAGCCCGTCCGTCTGTGATAAGCCCTGACCAGCACGGACTGTTGAGCAGGCGTCGCGGCTGCGATTGAAGGTCGCGATAAGTGACTCGCGCGTGGCGCGATTTTTCGGCGAGGTCGGCAAGCGGCAGGCCCACCTTCTTTTCCATGAACTGATAAGCGCGATAAGCAAGCTCGCCGTTGGTTTCAGGCGCGAAGAGCAGGATCATATTGGCTGCCTCTTCCGCTCTGCGAAGCGACGGGTAACGCTGGCCGTTCCATTCTTCGATCACCTGCGATTGCGAGTTGAGGACTTCATCATAGATATCTTCAATCGAGTACTTAACGCCGTGCGCGCCCATACCGTTTTTGCGCGCGAGCGGGCCGAGCGAGATGAAGCGATTGTAGAGATTCACATAATCACGCTCGACGACGATCAGATGCGACATGGTTTTTCCCGGCACAGGCTCGCACTCGCCTCGCGTCCAGTCGCGGATGTGAGGTTGCGCCAGTTCGTCGGGCGTGTCGTGCGCGAGTGGAGCCATAACTAAATCTTTCATCGGCGCGGGGAGATGATGTTCAGACAACTCGCTGACTTTCTTCGCGAGTCCGCGAAAGATGTTCCAGTCCGAACGAGATTCCCAGCACGGCGGAACGGCTTCCGACAGCGGATGAATGAACGAGTGCATGTCTGTCGAGTTGAGATCGGCTTTTTCGTACCACGTCGCCGCAGGCAACACGATGTCGGAATAGAGCGCCGAGGTGTCCATACGGAAATTCAGATCGATGACGAGATCCATCTTTCCCTGCGGAGCTTCGCCCGTGACTTTGACATCTTTGAAAGAGCCTTCGGCGCACTCTTCGGCGATGTCGTTGTGATGTGTGCCGAGATAATGTTTGAGGAAAAACTCATGCCCTTTTGCTGAAGACATCAAGGCATTGCCGCGCCAGATAAACCACACGCGGGGCCAGTTGGCTTTCGCGCTCGGATTATCAATCGAAAGAGGAAGGTGGCCTTGTTTGATCTGGCGGACGACGTGTTCGATTATTTCCGGGTCAGTCTTCGCGCCCGATTTTACGGCTTCGTGAACGATGTGCTGATTTGGCTTGTTGAACTGCGGGTAAAACGGCAGCCACCCGTTGCGAACAGCCTTCGCCTGAATATCGATTACGTGGCCGCTCGCAAGATCGCTGCCGTTTTTCGGAACCGTGTGATACTCGGTGAACTCGCGCTCATAGCGCCATTGCTCGCTATGCACATAATGCCACGAAGGAGCATTCTGCAATCGAACGGCACCGACCCAGTCGCGTGCGAATGCTATGGTCGACCACGACCCCATCAGCGCGAGTTTTTCCTGACCGACATAGTGATTCAATCCGCCGCCGTTTTTGCCGACGCATCCGCACAGCATCAAGGCGGTGATGGCCGAGCGATAGAGCAGATTGTTGTGGTACCAGTGATTGATGCCCGCGCCGATGATGACTGCGCATTTGCCTTCGGTCTTCTCCGCCGTCGAGGCCCATTCGCGGGCAAACTTGATGACCGTCTCGCGGCTCACGCCCGTCCACTGCTCCTGCCACGCGGGCGTAAAAGATTGCTCCGTGTCGTCGTAGTCTGCGGCGTAATCACCGGGAAGATTTCTTGAGACGCCGAATTGCGCGAACATCAGATCGTAGGCTGTCGCGACGAGTTCTCTGCCTTGTTCAGTATCGATCCATTTCGCGGGGACGCCGCGATGAAGAATTTTGTCGGAGCCGAATTCGCAAATCTCCAGCTGAACGATCTCGTCAGCGCAATCTATGAATGAAAGCAGAGGATCGATTCGAGAGCCGTCCGTTGCGTCTTTGAGTTCCAGGTTCCACTTGCCCTGATTTTGGCCCCAGCGATGGCCCATCGAGCCTCCGGGCATTCGCGCTTGGTTTGAAAGCGAATCGTAGACGAGAAATTTCCACTCGCCTTTTTCTTCCTCCTTGTAGCGCGAAAGCGTATTTGCTCGGAGCAAGCGATCCGCAGTGTAGCTTTCATCTTTCTTTTCGAGTTTCACCAGAAAAGGCGCGTCGGTGTACTGCCGAGTGTAGTTCAAAAAGTATGGCGTCTTCTGTTGGTGATGAAACTCGCGGAGTATGACGTGATCTACGGCCATCCAGAATGCGCCGTCCTGACCGGCGTGAAGCGGTATCCACTGATCGGCGTACTTTGCGACCTGATTGAAGTCGGGCGCAAGAACGACCATCTTCGTTCCGTTATGACGCGACTCGGCGGCGAAGTGACAATCAGGCGTGCGAGTCATATTCAGGTTCGCGCCCATCACGGCGAGGAACTTCGAGTTGTACCAGTCTGCGCTTTCAGCAACGTCGGTTTGCTCGCCCCAGATTTCGGGGCTTGCGGGCGGAAGGTCGCAGTACCAGTCATAAAAACTGAGATTTACTCCGCCCAGAAGTTGAAGGAATCGCGCGCCCGCAGCGTAGCTCAAAAATGACATCGCCGGTATTGGAGAAAAACCCACTATTCGATCAGAGCCATGCCGCTTGATGGTGTGAATGACGGAAGCGGCTATGAGTTCTTCGAGTTCTTCCCAACTTGCGCGACGAAAGCCGCCCTTGCCGCGAGCGCGCTGGTAACGAGCGCGCGATTCATCATCCGAAACAATCGATTCCCATGCCTCGACCGGATCGTCGAACATCTGGCGGGCCTCGCGCCACAAGTCCATCAACGCGCCGCGAATGTACGGGTACTTGACGCGGATGGGCGAGTAGAGATACCACGAATAAGAAATACCGCGCTGACACCCGCGAGGCTCATACGGCGGCAGGCCGTCTTCGAGCAGCGGGTAATCGAGTGCCTGCATTTCCCACGTGACTATTCCCTGTTTGACATAGATGTTCCAGCTACAGCCGCCCGTGCAGTTGACGCCGTGAGTAGAGCGAATCACTTTGTCGTGCTGCCAGCGATTGCGATAGAACTCTTCCCACGAGCGGGTCTGAGGGCTGATAAGGTCTTTGATCCAGTTCACTGACGTGTCCTCCTCTAAAACAGAAGTCAGGAGTCAGAAGTCAGAAGTCAGAATAAAACCACCGACCACTGACCACCCTTCGACTGTGGAATTCGGAATGCGGAGTCGATCAATTCCATATTCCGCACTCCGCACTCCGCATTCCGCACTCGATTCACTGACCACTGCTCACCTGAGCCTCTTTCTCCAGATGAAACTCATCGCGACGAGCGCGACCACTGTGACGGCGAATCCGACTGCGATGAACCACGGCTCGATGATGATTGCGCCCGGTGTGGCCTGCGCCGCAGGGAAGGCCGCCTTTGCGTTTTGCAGATAAGCGAATAGTTGAACTATCTCTTCATCATTGAGCGGGCGCGCAGCGAAGACGCTCTTCATCACAGGGAATGCCGGATTCTGAAGGATGGCGATCAATTCAGGGTCTTTGTATTTGGTATTGATCGCTGTGAGATCAGGCCCAAGCGTTCCGCCGCCCAATCGACCGATTCCCAAAACAGAATGGCACGAGTTGCACGACGCGCCGCCTGTCGAAAGCCCGCGGCGGCCCGTGAAGATATCGCGGCCCGCATCGATATCTGTCGGGACTATGGCGCGCGAGAGCTTCGCGCCTGCGGGAACGAAGGCCTCGTTCTTCTTTGACAGGTCATCAATGAGCGCGAGAATCTGATCTATCTGATCCGGCGAGAGCGCCTGATCGGGCATCACTTCAGGCGACCACTTCTTGAAAAGCTGTTGAGCGTAAGCATCGCCCCTGCGATAGACAGCATTAGGCGTAAGGATGAATTCACGGAGCCAGTCTTTCGGCTGACGAGTGAGAACGCCTTTGAGGTCAGGGCCTTTCTTGTCGCCGCTGCCGATGTTATGGCAACTGTAGCAACTCTTCTCGAATAGTTGCGCGCCCGGCTGTTGCGCGCTGGCCGCGCTTGCAAATAGCATTGCAGCAATCATTATGAGGAGCGCACGCCCTGGGAGCGCAGGCATCCTGCCTGCTTGCTTCAGGAGTTGAGCGCATGGGTTTTCTATAGACTCCGCATTTGGAGCCTTGCACGCTGGAAGCGCGCGATCCCAGGTATTGAGTATGACCTTCGACATAAGATTGCCCCGAATTCAGATTTCAGAACTTTCAATTCGCGGCGATTTCGGCAATGGTCTTGTCCTGAAGCAATCGAACAAGGTCTTGGCGAATCCGCTGCCAGTCCTCGTGCAAAGCGCATGATCCTTCCTGTTCGCACTGCCCGTGTCCGAGTATGCACGCGTCGAGATAAGGATCAGGTTCGAGCACGCGGAACACTTCCCAAAGCGTTATAGTTTCGGGCGGTCGAGCGAGTTCATAACCGCCGTGAATGCCTTTCACAGAGCGAAGGAGGCGATGTCGGCGAAGGAGGCCCAACACCTTTCGCAGGTAGACCGGGGGGATATGTTCATGATCGGCAATCTCCTGAAGACCACATAGCCCGGCAGTCGAGTGCGCGGCCAGATAAGCCAGCGCGCGAACCCCATAAGCTGTAGTCTTCGAGAAAATCATCCGTCCTCATCAGCCTGAAAAGATCACTTCAATCCATTCAACTACCTGCGTACCTCTTTGTCCGCTATGATCGCTTCTGGTGAGTTTTTGAACAATAATCGAGGTCAATCATTTTTATGATTGAGGTGTAAAGTCGTGAGGAAGCAGTCCCGCAAGAGCCGTCATCAATGTAGGGTGATAAAACCTCATGAATTCAAATTCATCCCGCTGTGATATCGCTTCAGGCAAGATAAATTCCGCGCCTCGAATCATTCCATCCCGATCCTGAACCGAATCGAGATGAAGCCAGCCTCGCCTTATAGATTCGCTTTCTCCTGTTCGCAGGCAATAGCTCGACAGTATCAACTCAGCCACAAGGTCAGGGTTGCGCGCCTCTATTGCTCTGGCTATCAACTCTTCGAGCATCGCAATTATTCGCTCTTGCTTTGCGATTAGAAGTGAATTATGGATACCGAAATCGGTCAGGTAAAAAATCGTGTGAGTGATGTTGTAGGCATCAGGCTCGATCAACGAATCCGCGCTCACGCGCTGCCCCAGCGCAGTGAGGCGGAACAGTTCGGTCTCTGAGGGAAGATCGTGACGAAAACTTCCGGCATTGAGAGCATAACGAAGCTCAAGCCACCGAAACGCCGTTCTCTCTTTCATCGCATATCCTGTGTCGATGAGGCGTTGAATCTCTTCATCCATGAAAGGCGAAGCTCTTGTCTGCCGCCTGAGCGTATTGTGAATCATCAGGTGAGCGATGAAGGATTGTTTGATGCGATAGATATTCAGGTAAAAAGCGGGTTGATTGAAAACCTTTTCGATCAAATCAAAAAAGGCAACAAGACGCCCGCTTGAGGCGAGCGCCCTGTTGCGGCTCAACACTTCACACACCAGCGCCAGTTCAGCAAGCGCCGTTTGATGAAACTCGTCCGCTTCCCCTCCCGCGACGAATGGGTCGAAGCGCGTAAGATTCCTTTCAAGCCATGAGAGCGCACGCGAGGCGATCACCTCGCGAGGTGATTTCACGTCGAGAGTCGCAATGTTCAAAGCCACACCTGGCAATCGGGGTGAAGCAAACGGAGAGCATCACGGATGCGCAGCCTGTGACCTTCAATCTCTTTGCTGCGATATACCGGCGATGCTCTCCGCGCTCTTCACTGCCTTCTGATATGGGTGAGGAACTGTTTATCCAGAATTCCCTTGTTGACCAGTTGCTCGGCGTCGCGGAAGTTCAGGGCCGAGGCATTGGACCCACAGCCGATGATATTGAGCCACGCCTCAGGAGCAGTGCCTGGATTCAGATTGAGTTGCTTCAGGATGTCGGCGCGAGTGGCCAGCCTGCCGTCAGGCAATACGGCAGCGTTGTTGAGCGGAAGGACTCCTTGCTTTATGGCGTTGCGGACGCCTTCGAGTTTTTCGGGAGATGAGGTGCGCGCATCGAATTTGATCTTCTGCGCTTCGGCCTCACTCACAAGTCGCCATCCGGCCAGCAGCCCCACTGTCGTCACTGCTGCTGTTTTGATGATTGCGCGACGGCTCGTTTTCTCTGCCGTCTCATCTATAAAGTTGTCGTTTTCAGGTTCCATCGAATTGCCTCCTTAGCAAAGCCTATAGAGTCTTGAGAGTCCGGAGAGCCTTGAGAGTCCGAACCCTCGATTGTTTTTCATCCTGTCAGGGCGTCGTCACTGATGACATCAACGACTCCCTGAATTTCGTGCGTCCCTTTCGAGACATCCGTTTCACTTGTAACAAAGCTCCGCGCGCTCGACTGACTCGTGACGACCTGATTCCTGAGCGCGGAGGAACTCTTCGACATTGTCGGCCAAAGCGCGGCGAAATATGCGGTCGAAGTCGTCGCAAAACGGCTTGTAAAGAGTCCCGTCGTTGTACTCGGCGTATTGCGCGCAGCCTCCGCCGCAGACGAGCGCGTGCGGACACTTGAGACATTCTCCTATCAACCCGGCGTGACGATTGAACCATCTATCGATCACACGTTCATCGAACAGAGGGCCGTCTTCGCCGAGGTAACTTCCGATGCGATTGCCGCATTCTCCGACCGCTTCCCAGCAGGCGTACATGAATCCATCGGGCGCGAAAATATAATTGCCGTAGTTGGCCGCGCAGTAAGTCGATTTCAATCTGTAGGGCGCGCAATCGGTGAGCGAAGGCAATATCTGCATACGCGCGTTGAGCGCCGGGGCGCATACAAAAACATTCTTGTATCTCGATGCCGAGCTTTTCATACGCGCCATCAGGTCGCCGTTTTCGATGCGAGCCGAGACGCGACCCGCTTTATCTTTCGCATAAACGGTATTCGCATAGACGACGACCGAACGATTATCGAGCCATCCTTCGTGGTCGATGATGTCGAGCAGTTCGTCGAAAAGATCGATAGTCGAAGGATCGGCATGGAATCTGATCTGAACGGTGACGCCGCCTCTTAGGAGAACCGCGTGAAGATTGGCGATTATCTTTTCAAATGAGGATTCTCCCTCGCGATGAATGCGGCGACGGTCGTGCACCGCGCGGGGGCCGTCAATCGATACCTGCGCCTGTCGGAGTCCCCCTTCGCCGAACAGCGGCAGGAAATGATCCCAGTCGTGTCCGTTGGAGACGGCGGCGAATTCGAATCCTTCCCGCGCGCCGCGTCTGACGATTTCGAAAACGATTTCCTTATTGTCGGCGTTGAGCGGCTCGCCTCCGTAGAGAAGTATCTGCCCGGTCTCACGATCATCGCCCGCGAGTTTTTTGATCTCCCTTATGCTTCGATAGACCGCTTCGACGTTAGAGGAAGTCATCACGACGTTTTGATTGTGATAGCTCACTTCGCTTTGAAGTTTGACCAGACCCTTTTGCAGCGGGCGCTCGAAGCAGTAGACGCAGCGGTAATTGCAATCGAAGCTCGGCACTATCATAAACACGGGGCGACTCTTCTGCTCCTCGTGCAGCAGCGCGGCTAGAGTCGATACGCGCTCGATTTCTTCTTCCTGAGTCAGAAAGGTGAAATGCCCGCGGTTGAGAAAAAGGCTGACGGCTTCAGGCGGGAAAGTCGGCGCGCGGTCGAAATCCGAAATCGCGCAAGCGATCTCATCCGAGACCAGATCGATTGCTCCCGTCAAGCCGTTCATCAGCGCATAGCCGCCGCCGGGGAGCGGGTCTGAAAGTATGCTGTAACTGCTTAATCGAATTATTGGCATAATCGAAGTAAAACGTTGTCGAGGTTCGTTGCGGCGACGCGCGAGACGCCGTAAAAAGAATGCGCATGAGAGATAGTCTGCGCAAAACGAGATTAGTTTGCCGACCCCCTTTATGATTGCTTTGCCGGACGAGTTAGACAATAATCTGAACGAATCATTTTTATGATGAGGGTGCAAAGATGCGACTGCACGAGATCAGAGAACTGGTCGAAAGCACTGCCGACGCGGCGTTCGCAGTCGATGGGTCGGGCCTGATAGTGGCGTGGAATCGCGCGGCTGAAACATTGTTCGGATTGAGGGCCGAAGAAACCATCGGCCAGTCGTGCAGCAACACAATTCAGGGGATGGACGAATGCGGCCCGGTCTGCTCGCCCGAATGCGCAATCCGTCAGGCCACCGAGAAACATCATCCGGTGGGCAATTTCGATTTGCAGATTCAAACCACTCAGGGCCAGCAGTGGTGCAACGTGTCAGTGCTGATTGCCGAAGAGAACTCTTTGACCGCGCCTTTTTCCATTCACATCGCCCGCCCCATTGACGTTCGCAAGAAACTTGAGATTGCCATGCGCGATTTTCTGGTCAAAGAAGCGCGCATTCCTGAAGAGCAACTCACCACGATCAAGTCAGTCAATCGCGCCTCGGCTCGCGCCATCGAACTATCGGAAAGAGAGATCGAGATAATGTGCCTGCTTGCAAAGGGAGCGACGACCGTCAGCATCGCTTCTCAACTCCACATAAGCCGCGTGACCGTAAACAATCACATTCAACACGTACTGCGAAAACTCGGCGCGCACACCCGACTCGAAGCCATACGTCGAGCCGAACATGCGGGACTGATCTGAGAGCGCGTCACTCGATTGCTTCACTCGATTGATTCTTCTTCGAGTTTCTTACGGCCTTTTTTCAATGCCTCGTCAAACTGCGCTTCGAGTTTTTCATTCGCTCCGCGCAATCCGGCAACGACTCGTTCAGCCCAGTCGAGATATTCAACGCGCCTCTCGAAAGTCCAGTCGAAGGGCGGCGAGTTGGTTATGTCCGAGACGTTGCAAAGCTTGTCAGCGATTTTTATCTGCTTGGCTGCGACGGATTTCTTAGGCGCACTTTCTATCTGCAATCGTTTTCTTTCCAGCTTTGGCAGACCCTTGTCGTCGGAGACTTCTTCTACGAGCGAGGCCACTTCCTGTCCGAACAACGCAATGATTTCTTCGGCCTGCGTGTTGGTGTCTTCGATGGTGTCGTGAAGCAGAGCGGCGACTATGGTCGGGATGTCGCGGACTTCGCCCGCAGTCCAAAGAATTTCGGCTACCTGAATCGGATGATTGATGTAAGGAGAGGCCTCGCGATCCTTGCGCCGCTGGTCGCGATGCTTTTCGGCGGAAAAACGCAAGGCTTCGAGTATGACGGCTATGTCTTGGTGATCGAACATCCGCGCCTCTTTCTGCTCGGTATCGGCTGGGGATTTGCAGGTCAGTATATTTCATTCCCTGCTGGCTCACAAGATAATGAAGAAATTCGCTTGACGAACGTCTCCGCTTCATTGGAAATTATTTACATCCCTCGCGTAACCTGACTGGTCGAATTACATTATGAAAAAGAATCTCCTGCGAATATTTGCGTTGCTTGCTATTGCCTTCACTGTAACGGGTTGCGGAAACCGGGCGACCGCCACCGACAATGCGCCTGTTGCCGAGAAAGTCACGATTGCCAGTGCGCCTGAAGGTATGGTCTACATCCCGACGGGAAGTTTTCAGATGGGAACCGAAGACGGTCTCCCTTACGAAGGCCCGGTTCACACTGTCTCGGTCGAAGCATTCTGGATGGACGCTCGTGAGGTGACAAATTCCGAGTTCGCCCGATTCGTCGAAGCGACTGGCTACCGGACGGAATCGGAGAAATGGGGATGGTCAGCCGTCTTCGATCAGAAAGCGGGCGAATGGAAGCGCGTCGATGGCGCGGACTGGCGTCACCCTGAAGGCCCACGCTCGGACATTGGCAAGCGGATGAATCATCCCGTAGTGCATGTGTCGTGGAACGACGCGGCGGCTTATTCGGAATGGGCGGGCAAGCGGCTGCCGACTGAAGCGGAATGGGAATGGGCGGCGCGCGGAGGCATGACGGGAAAGACTTATGCGTGGGGCGAAGAGATGAATCCCGGCGGAAAATTCATGGCGAATTACTGGCAGGGAAAATGGCCCACGGGAGACACGGCGGCAGATGGCTTCCGAGGGCTTTCGCCTGTGGCAACATTTCCGCCGAACGGATACAAGCTCTTCGATATGACAGGCAATGCCTGGGAGTGGACGGCGGACTGGTTCTCTTATGAAACCTACGAAAGCGGCGATACGGAAAACCCGCAAGGCCCGAAGGAGGGACGCGAGCGCGTGATGCGAGGCGGATCATTTCTATGCAACGAGCATTTCTGCTCAGGCTACCGGGTCGCCGCGCGAAACAAAAACACGCCCGACAGCGCAGCCGTCAACCTCGGCTTCCGCTGCGCTCGCAGCATACAGTGACCCGGCGCGCAGGTCGGTGACATCATTCAGAGTCTCAACGACAGATTCGATTTTACTCGGCAGATCATCTGTCAGCGATGATTCATGCATCTCGCTTCAACTTTGTTTCAAATCCTCAAGCGCGCATTCGGCCACTCTCTGCACGGCTTCGCTCACTTGGGGAGATAACCCGACGCCTGCCGCGAAGTTTTTTCCTTCAATGCCGTAAACGATCAGTCGCGGCGGCAACTGATTCAAGGCGCGCGCCAACTCGACAGCTTCCGCTACGCCGAAGGCATGTGACGAGCAGTGAAAAAACTTTACCGGAAGAGGCTGATCGTGCGCTTCGATCCGATGAATCGCGCCCGCCTCTGCCCCCGAACAAACAGCATCTATGAGAATGGCTGTGGGAGCCTCTTTCAAGGCTTCCATCAACACCGTGCCTTCGCCGATGGCTTCGCGCACAGTGATTCGCTCAGGCGCTTTCTCCCGCACAAGCCGCGCGACCATCAACCCTGCCGCGTCATCGCTGCGATACTCGTTGCCGATGCCGATGAGCAGAGCCTTCATCGTCACTCCCGCTCCAGGTGCAACTTCAAAAAGTGCGTTGCGCACGAGATGCAGGGGTCGTAGTTTCGAATCGTCTGCTCGCACTGAAGGGTGAGTTGATCAGCGGGCATCTCGATTCGCCCTGTGACGAACTGCCTCAAATCGCCTTCGATGGTCTTCTGATTCTGCGAGGTAGGCGGCACGATCCCGGCATCGAGTATGATTCCCCCATCATCGACGCGATAACGATGATAGAGCATCCCGCGCGGCGCTTCAGTGCAGGCGTACCCTGTAGCCGCGCGAGGCTGAATCTCAAGCGATGGACTGTCGGGCTTCTCATACTGATCGATGATTCGCAGAGCTTCATCGAAAGCGTAAAGCATCTCAAGGCTGCGGATGATGATGCTCTGAAACGGATTGCGGCAGACCTCAGTCAGACCGACTTCGCGCGCCGTTTCCTGCGCGAGCGGAGAGAGCCTGTCGAAGTTCAGGTTGTAACGCGCCAGCGGCCCGACTAGGTACGCGCCGCGCCCCTTCAACACACAATGCAGCGCGTTGGAATGGCTGACATGCTCTTCGATGAAATGCTCGTCAAACGCGCGAGCGGAGATTTCCAGCCCCTTGTTCGAAACGATCTGCCCCTCGTTGAATGGATACTCATCCGCATGACGCAGGGCGACGAATTCATAGTCATGCTCGAAGTCCGGGAAGGAGAGTCGCGCCGCCCAGCGCACATTTTCAATCGCTTCATCGCGCCCGCGCTCAAGCTTCTCGCGAAGATCGATGAAGTCCCGCTTGTCGGGAACTTTGTAGAAGCCCCCGACGCGCACGTTGATCGGATGAATCTCTCTGCCGCCGAGGAGCGACACGATCTGGTTGCCGGTTTTTTTCAAACGCAATCCGCGCTCGACGATCTCCCGATGATCCTTCGCCATCTGAATCGCATCTTCGTAGCCGAGAAAATCCGGCGCGTGCAGCATGAAGATATGCAGCGCGTGGCTTTCGATCCATTCGCCGCAATAGATCAATCGCCGCAGCGCGCGCAACTGCCCTTCGACTTTCACCTCGAAGGCGTCTTCCATAGCGTGAACCGCGCTCATCTGGTAAGCGATTGGGCAAATGCCGCAGATGCGGGCCGTGATGTCCGGCACTTCGTCGTAATGCCGCCCGCGCAGGAAAGCCTCGAAGAAGCGCGGCGGCTCGAAAATCTTCAGCTTCACATCCTCGACCACACCGCCTTTGATCCTGACATAGAGCGCGCCTTCGCCTTCGACGCGAGCCAGATAATCAACTTTGATCGTCTTGCTTTTTTTCATTCAAGTCACCCGCCTGACGAAACTCGTCGGCCCAGGCATTGAATCCGTGAAAGGTTCGCGCAATCTCTCCCTCGCTTGCGCCAAGCCCGATCAACCAGTCGCTCAGTGAAGCGGTGTTGGGCGTCTCCATCGGGCCGAAGCAGCCATAGCAGCCGCGCGCATAAGCCGGACAGATCGCTCCGCATCCGGCGTGGGTCACAGGGCCGAGGCAGGGCGTGCCGTGGGCCACCATCACACAAACCGTTCCGCGCAGTTTGCACTCGACGCATACGCTGTGCGCGGGCGTGTTCGGCCTGCGGCCACCCAGAAACGCGCTGATGACTTCGAGCAGTTGGCGCTTGTTGATGGGGCAACCGCGCAATTCGAAATCAACTTTCACATGCTCGGAGATCGCCGTCGACTTATCCAGCGTCGAGATGTAGTCGGGCGTGGCGTACACGATGCGGATGAAATCTTTCACGTCCTTGAAATTGCGAAGCGCCTGAATGCCGCCCGAAGTGGCGCACGCACCGATGGTGACAAGATATTTCGAGAGGCGGCGCACCTGGCGAATTCTCTCCGCATCGTGCGGCGTGGTGATCGAGCCTTCGACGAGCGACAGATCGTAAGGCCCTTTTGTCACCCTGCGCGAGGCTTCGAGAAAGTTGGCTATCTCGACCGTGTCGGCTACGGCCATCAGTTCATCTTCGCAATCGAGCAGGCTCAACTGACAGCCATCGCACGAAGCGAATTTCCAGACTGCGAGCTTGGGTTTGCGTTTCGCCATCATACCCCGCGTAGTTTGAAGAACGGCTCGATGCGGTCATAGCGAAAGACCGGCCCGTCTTTGCAAACGAAGGTCGGCCCGAACTGGCAATGCCCGCAGAAGCCTATGGCGCATTTCATGTTTCGCTCCATCGAGATGAAGATGTTTTCATCCGTGACGCCAAGCTTCTCTAATTCCATGATCACATACCGCATCATCACTTCAGGGCCGCATATCATAGCCGTCGTATGAACAGGATCGAATCGCGCTTTAGAGATGAGCGTCGTGACCACTCCCACGTTGCCGCGCCAGTCCTCAGCCGCCGCATCAACCGTGTATGCGACTTCTATCCCGGAGCGAGTTTGCCATTGATCGAGGCTTCGCTGATAAAGCAAATCCCGCGGCGTCCGCGCGCCGTAAAGCAGAACGATTCGCCCGTACTGCTGACGATGAGCGAGCAGGCGATAGAGGGCCGGTCGCAGCGGCGCAAGTCCCAGCCCGCCCGCGACGATCACCACATCATTTCCCTCCGCTTCTTCAACCGGCCACGGGCTTCCGAACGGGCCGCGCACTCCAAGCACGGCTCCGCGCTTCAATCGCTGCATAGGTCGCGTCACTGTTCCGACGGCGCGAATCGTATGCACAAGGTTTTCCTGATCAGCCGGATCGCCGCTGATCGAGATAGCGACTTCGCCCACGCCGAACAGATAGAGCATGTTGAATTGCCCCGGAGCGAAAGCGGGCAGAGGTTCGCCATTTGCGGGGCGCAGGGTGAGCGTGAAAGTGTCGCGCGTTTCCCGCCGCGCCTTTTGCACGCGCCACGGAACAGGGATCATCGGGTTTGCAACGGGGCTGGTCATAGCTGAGTCAGTCGAGAGGGCCATGAATATTGATGAGTTGCAATCTGGCGGCTTCCATTCGCTTTGCCATCAGATAAGCGAACCGCTTGAGCAGTTCATAACCGAGGTTGTGATCCTCCTCGCACTTCCGGCGAAGGCATTCGCCGTCAAGGGCTATGGCCCGCGTCTGTTCGACGGCTCGCGCATCGAACATCCAGCGATGCGGAGGCACAAGCCACGACCAGCCGATCACATCTCCCTCGCCTACCGTTTGAAGGATGATCGCGCCTCGCTCCTGCGCGTGAATTTCGATGGCCACTTTTCCATGTCTGACGAGGTAGAAATGATTCGCCTCTTCGCCCTGACGAAAAACATACTGGCCCGCATCAAAGCGCGCGTTCGATGCGCATCCCACGAGCAGTTCCAGATAGCCTTTTTCCATACCGTGACAGAAGGGATGCTCTTCGATCAGCCGTTCAAGCGTTTCCATGTCAATCTCCCGCCGAATCTTTTTTTGATTCGGTTTCGCGAATGGCGCGAACTTCCTCCGTTATGTCAATCGCCACCGGACACCACGTTATGCAACGCCCGCAGCCAACGCACCCGGAGGAGCCGAACTGATCGAACCAGGTCGCCAGCTTGTGAGTCATCCACTGGCGGTAACGATCCTTCGTCGTCGCGCGCACGCTCCCGCCATGCACATAAGAGAAATCCAGCGTGAAGCAGGAATCCCACTTCCGCCATCGCTCCGCCGTGTCGCCCGCCAGATCGGTCACATCCTCGACAGTCGCGCAAAAACAGGTCGGGCATACCATCGTGCAGTTGGCGCAGGTCAGACAGCGCGAAGCCACATCGTTCCAGCGCGGATGCTCATAGTTGCGGTAAAGCAGTTCCTTGATGCCCGTCGCGTCCATCTCGCGGCCCATCTGTCGGGCGGTGTCGGCCACGATGCGTTCCGCCGTCGTCTCTTCATCAGCCTGTGATTCCCTATGGCTTATTTCACTCAGCGCGTCCGCTCCGGCGGGAGAGCCGACTTCCACGACGAAATAATGCCGCTCGCCCTCCATCGCTTCAGTCAAAGCGAGATCGAATCCACTTGTCGCCCTCGGCCCTGTGTTCATCGAGACGCAGAAGCATGTGCCTCCGGCCTGACCGCAGTTGACGGCTACGATAAAGCATCCTTCGCGCCGGATTTTGTACATAGGGTCGATGTATTTGCTTTCGAGAAAAACTTTGTCCTGAATAGCGATGGCGTGCAACTCGCACGCTCTTACGCCGATGAAGGCATACTTTGGCGATTCTGCTTCTTCTTGAATTACGGTGAAGCCATCGCCTTCGCGCCTGAGTTGCCAAAGGCGCAGCGCAGGCGGATGCAGAAACTTTTTCCACGAATGCGGGCCGACCACGAAGCCAAAAACCGCATCGTCGGCGCGCTTCTTCAATCGATACCGGCCTCCATCCTGTTCATCAGTCCAGCCCACGGGCAGATCGGAAGGAGCAGTCAACTCGTCATAGACAATCGCGCCATCACGGACAGCAGGGCCGAGGAGTCGATAGCCCTTCCCGGTCAACACATCGAATAGCTGATGAAGATGTTCGCGTTCGAGCGTGTATGTCACTGAAGGTAGATTGTTGCTTTCTTCCGCCATAGATGCGACAGCCTTCGCCGCGCGTGGCGCGAGTCAGGCATTGAACATAGCGCTGATTTCCCTGTAGCTGACAGCCTCATCAGCGAACGTGAATGTGCCGTGCATCTTCATCTCCCGCGCGGCGCGAAGAAAAGCTCCAAGAGCGGCGCGTGAGAGCGCACTGCCAACGCTGATGCGTTTAACGCCAATCTCGGATAGCTCCGCGAGGCTCAAATGAACGCCTTCGATCCCCATGAGAACATTCACAGGGCGATCAACTGAACTGACTACGGAAGCGATGTCATCTTTGCTCACGAGGCCCGGCGCATACAGAACATCCGCTCCGGCTTCCTGATAAGCCTCAAGTCGACGGATGGTGTCTTTGAGATCGGGCCGACCGACGAAGTAGTTTTCCGCGCGCGCTGTCAGGGTGAAAGTGAGCGGAAGGGCGCGGGCCACCTCAGCCGCCGCGCGGATGCGTTCGACGGCAAGCTCAAGCTCATAGATCGGATTATCCGGGCGCGTGGTCGAATCTTCGATTGAGCCGCCGACGAGTCCTGTCGCTGCGGCAAACCGGATAGTTTCGGCGACCGTTTCAGGGCTGTCCCCGAAGCCGTTTTCGAGATCGGCGCTCACGGGTAAATCCGCGGCTGAGACGATCTCGGCGACATGCTTCATCATACGATCGCGATCAATCGTGTTGTCGCGCTGTCCGACAGAAAAGGCGTAGCCTGCGCTGGTGGTCGCCAGAGCTTCGAAGCCGAGATGCGCCAGTAATCGAGCCGTTCCCGTGTCCCAGGGATTGGGAATGATAAAAGCGCCCTTTCGTTCGTGGAGCGCGCGAAAAGTTTTTCCTTTTTCAGATTGAGTCAACATTCAGCGCCTCGTATCAAGAAGAGTTCACTTGCTGCGTGTTAAATTGGTATCAGTTTGCGCGTGAAACTGCTTCCCGCGTGTCACGCACGACAGCAGCAGCATCAACGAGAGGTAGTTCTGAGGCAAGTGTTCGCAGGCGAAGCAACGTCTGATGGATGTCTTCCGGCTCGTACTCGTTTTCATTCGCTTGCTTTATGGAGTCGAGTGCTTCAGGCATTTCTTTTCAATCTCCCGGTCTTAATCTGAGCAGGAACTTCGAGACTACTTTCTATTCATCATCAATGTCAAGAAACGGTCTCGCCCTCCTACGACTATTATCGCCCTCTGCGGTATCAAGTTCTTCTTCGAACACACTCTCAACCATCCGTTGCCGATTCTCTCTCTGGTTAGTCCCGACCCCGAAAAGGAGCTTCCCGTCATCCTCTCACTCGCGGAAATCTGACTCATTCTCTCCCTCGTCCGACTTCCTCGGGACGAGCGCATGAGGAGAGCCACAGTGTCTGCGATGGCCGAGCCGTCTATACCTCGGGCCACACGAGTTCTTATTTCGTCAGGCGTCGGTGCGACCATGATCGGCCAGCAGTTCTTCGATGGTGCGCCAACATTGCCTGCCTTCGACGGCGTTGGTTTCGGTGATGCCTGCGGCGATAATCAAGGCTTTCCACAGCGCCCAGCCGCGTCCGCGTGTCCAGGTTCCAGCATCGAGTTGGAGCGTTGTCTGGAATGTCTCTCGGCTTTCGCCCGTAAACAGGGTCCAAGCGATTGCCAAATCGCAGGCCGGGTCGCCCACAGACAGTTGTCCGAAGTCGATGACTGCGCTCAGCTTGCCTCCATTGACAAGAAGATTGCCCAGACTCACGTCGCCATGAACCCAGACTGGTTGACCGCTCCATCTCGTTGCGAGCGATGCGTCCCAGACCTCGCGAACCGCGTCTGTGTCAATACTGTCTGTCAGGAAGGCGATAGCCTTCCGTGTCTCCTGGTCGTACTTCGCCAACGGCCCGCCTCGGTAGAAGTTGTCTGGCCCTGGAGGAGGTCCGGCTGCCGCGTCGCTGCTTTGCAGCGCGATGAGAAACCGTGCCAGACCGTCTGCGAAATCAGACAGACTCGCAATGTGTCCAATGTCCGACGACTGGCCTTCAATCCAGCGATATATCCCCCACTTCCACGGATAGCCATTGCCCGGTTCTCCCATTGCCAGAGGTTCTGGAATCGAGAGAGGCAGTCTGGGCGCGAGTATTGGCAGCCATCGTTGCTCTCGCTCCACCTGCGACACATACGCCTGACCGCTTGGCAGGCGCACCAACATCTCTTCGCCTAAGTGGAACGTTCGATTGTCCCAGCCGCCGTTCGGCACTGGACGAACGGGAAGACCGGCCCATTGGGGAAACTGCGTAGCCACCAGGCAGCGCACGAGAGGTTCGTCTATCACCACTTGCTATCTCTCTTGACTATGCGGCTCTCACCGATTGCAGGAGGTTGATTCATCCACGTTAGCCGCGTTTATAGAATGATTCTTTCTCCGAGTCCGAAAAATCTGTATTTGTCGCCGAAGACTTTCTGAAAAATCGAAAATCCTAAATGCCCGGTGCAATGAGCCGGAGCGACAGATTCAACTTCGTATTCTTCTTTCATTCGCTTCGCCAATCCTTCGATGTATTCCCGCTTATACGGAATCAAGTGAAATCCGCCGACAACAAGATGAATTTTCCCCTTGCGAATTTTTTTTGTTTCCTGAACGATAGTTTCAATCGTGCTGTGCGAGCAGCCGGAAATCACTATTTCGCCTTTTTCGGTGGCAAACGAAACAGATAGCTCAGGCATTCCGATGAACTGCGGGTTCTCCTCAAACGGCGGATATTTGATAAATGTTCCCATCAGTTCGGAAGTCGTCGGAATGACGGTTACGCCGGACAGCACCTCTTTCGCTTGGGTCAGGTATTCGACATTGGACTTCCAGAATCTGCCCGTCGGCACGGCCAACATACCTTCGATTACACTTTTGCCGCCGAAGTATTGCATCTCTTTAGGCAACGCCTTCGCAGCATTTGGCTCAGTTTCACGAAAAGGCCATTTGGTTGGCGCACCAAGCGAAAAGAAATCGTTCGGCAGATAAATTTTAACTTTCGGATTAACGCTCAACAGATAATCAAAACCGCCGATGTGGTCATAATGTCCGTGCGACACGATGGCAATATCAATCTTTCTCAAATCAATCTTCAGCGATTTGAGATTGCTTTCAAAAACTCTCGCGTCAGTTCCCGCGTCAAACAAAATCGTTTTTCCTCTGTATTCGACAACGGCAGAGAAGCCGAAATCGTGCCTGAGTCCTTTCTTTTCAGAACCAAACGCATCGTAGACATTTGTCATCGCCACGCCTGATAAAGTCGGTTTAGTCTGCGCTGTGGAAGAACGAGTAACCGTGAGTCCGACGATTATTGCCAAAGCAACGAGCATGGATATTGATTTTTTCATCTTTCTTCCTCTATGAAAATCTCGTCGAATTTTATCACAACGCAGTCAGCTATGATCTGACCGTCCTAAAAGCAGCAGGGCTGTTGCAAAGTCCTGGTCGATAGGCTTCCAGCGTGCTGGTCTCTCGCATCCGGGTGTCACTCGACTCCTAAAGTCTTGCACGCCTGATGCGTGCGCTCCCAGGGCAATCTACTTTTTTTGTTGTCAAGCTACTTTGCAACAGCCCTGCTAAAAGCAGTCGAAATTCTGTTCGCCTTCGTATGGCTCATCAAGATGGGAGGCGAATAAAAGCTGCAAAGCTTTCGCTCTTCGAGCGCGGATAATCGGGATGCCTCTCTCGCCGTTCATGCCTTCAGGAGAACAAAAGCAATCAAGAATATCCCTCCTTCCTCTGCTGCTTTCAATCCCATTCGGACTTCTTCAATTCAAGCTTGGCGACCGCCGCGCGATGCACTTCATCAGGCCCGTCGGCTATTCTCAGTGTCCGCGTCATCGCCCACGAATAAGCCAGAGGGAAATCCTGACAGACGCCCGCTCCTCCATGAGCCTGAATAGCCCGATCTATCACCCTGAGCGCCACATTCGGCGCGATCACTTTTATCATCGCTATCTCTGCTTTCGCCGCTTTGTTTCCAACCGTGTCCATCATATAAGCCGCTTTCAGTACCAGCAGGCGGGCCTGTTCTATCTCCATCCTCGATTCGGCGATGTCTGATTGAATCGTCCCCATCTCGGCGAGAGTCTTTCCGAAAGCAACTCTCGATTTGACCCGCTTGCACATCGCTTCAACGGCGCGCTCGGCAAGACCTATCAATCGCATACAATGATGAATGCGGCTCGGCCCCAGTCGGCCCTGCGCTATCTCGAATCCTCGCCCTTCCCCCAGCAACAGGTTCGACTGAGGCACGCGGACATTTTCAAACAGCACTTCCGCATGTCCGTGCGGCGCGTCGTCGTAGCCGAAAACAGTCAGCATCCGCTCGACCTTCACTCCTACTGTATCCATCGGCACGAGGATCATCGATTGCTGTTTGTGGCGCGGCGCTGAGGGGTCAGTCTTGCCCATAAAAATGCAGAGCTTGCAGCGCGGATCGCCCGCGCCCGATGTCCACCACTTGTGACCGTTGATGACATACTCATCTCCATCGCGAACTATCGATGATTGAATATTGGTGGCGTCTGAAGAAGCCACTCCCGGCTCGGTCATTCCGAAGCAGGAGCGAATCTCGCCTTCGAGCAAAGGAGCGAGCCATCTCTTTTTTTGTTCTTCGTTGCCGTAGCGCGCGATCACTTCCATATTGCCTGTGTCGGGCGCGGAGCAGTTGAAAACTTCAGGCGACCATATCACCCGTCCCATGATTTCACACAGCGGCGCGTATTCGAGATTCGTCAGCCCCGCTCCCAACTCGCTTTCAGGAAGAAAGAGATTCCACAAACCCGCGGCGCGCGCTTTGGGTTTGAGTTCTTCTATGATCGGCAGAACTTTCCATCTCTGGCCCGATGCGGCCTGCTCGATGTAGGTCTGTTCGTTCGGATAGATATGCTCGTCATAGAACGCGAGCAGGCGGCGTTGAAGCTCTTTCACTCTGGGTGAAAATTCGAAGTGCATATTTGTCTCCCGCTCCTACACGGTGGCTTTGTGGAGCTTTCGCTTGAGATAGTGGATGGTGCGGCGGACGGATTTAAGCTGCTTGTGATCGTGAGCCGCTATCGCTTCGTCGCGCTTCTTCTTGAAGGCTTTGATATGGGCTTTGATCTCGGCCTTGTTGATGCCGACGGCTCGATGATGCTCGTGCAGATCGATGTGAAGCGCCTTGCAGACGGCGACAAGCAGATGTTCCTTGTTCATCTGAGTGTAGCCCTGCACGGCTTCGCTTTCTATGCCTTTGGCGATTTCTCGAAGCTGGGCGACAGTTTTCTTTTTGAGTTCTTCATACGTGTGCGGCATAGGAAGATTCCTCCTTCGAAAAGTCTGGAGTCGAGAGTCTGGAGTCTGGAGTCGGAGATCAGAAGTCAGAGGTCAGGAGTCAGAAGTCAGAATAAAACAACTGACAACTGACCACCGACCACTGACCACTGCTCGCCGACCGCTGACCGATGCCATCGAAGCGCACAGAGTTTTTCACAACCGAGCGCGCGCAATCAAGTCGTCTCAGTCAGGTTCTGCCAGTCACTTGATCCACACCAAATCCCACTGCCGAGCCACGCCGATGATCGACGCCCTCGTTGCCTCCGCGCCGAAGCCCCACGCGAACAGCACGAAATAATCGCTCAACCCGTTAGCCCCGAAAGTCGGTTTGCCAATGTATGATTCGATGAATCCTACCCACGCCAACAATAGCGCGACCAAAGCGATGAGCGCCCAGACATACCAGCGAAGTTTTCTCTCCGCTCTGGCAGCCTCTTCATCTATAGAGAGCGAACCGGCGAACGGCGAAGGCGCGATCAAGTCGAGCAATATCAATTCGCCTCCAAAGAAACTTTTCGCCGTCACATCCGCCGCAGCTTGAGGTCGAGGTATCGCCTTCACCTCTTTGATCCCGGCTTCGACCTCAGCCTTCAATTGCCCGTAGTCGACTTCATCCGCAGGCAGGATATTTTCCAGTCGCCACAGCCACCCGCTCGTCTTTTCACGCCACGCCGGTCGCTGGCCTTCGGGCAACTGCTCGACGAGAGCGACGATTTCCTGAAGTTGATTGCGCAATTCGATGTAGCGTTTGAGTTGTTCCGCGAGCTTATCGAGTTGATCGCGCAGCGCGTCCGGCCCTGTTCTGTCGGGAGACAGTCTTAGGGCGTCTTCGATGCCGCGCCGCACAGCGCGCAGGTGAGCGTTTGAATTCGGCCCCGCCTGATCTTCGGCTTTTTTGAGCAGTTCTTCAAACTCGTCCGCATAACCAAGCTGCGCGATCCAGTCTCCGCGTCCCTTGCGCCAGCGGAGCATGATGTTTTCAGCCTCTTCAAGAGCTTTGCGCGCATCGTCCCATTTTCTCAACACGAGCGCAGCATCGACTTCGAGGAGGAAGGCATCGATTCGAGCGCGGAATGGCGCGGCGAGTCGGTTGTCCTCGCGCATCTGAGCGCGAAGTTGAGCGACGCGCACGAGGGATTCATCGCGCGGCTTTCCGGCCTCGCGATACCAGGAAACGGAGAGGCTGACGAGGATGCCCGCGACCAGCACGACCAGAGGCCACACGGGCTGGTCTTTTACTTTGACAGTGACGGGGATGGAGAGCTTGCCGCCCTGATGCTGAACGTATAGCTCGCCGCTGAACTCGCCGCTCGGAGCGTCACCGAGGTTGAATTCGATTTTGACCTGAAGCGAGTCGCCCGCACTGATTTGATTCGACTCGGCTTGAAGAGTGATCGCAGAAGCGGGAATGACGGCTCGCTCGCCCGCGCTAAGAAGATCGAGTGGGATGAACTTCAACTGCGTGATTGCGCCGTCGGCTGCAAGCAGTATGCTTCGAGTTTCCATCTCGCCGCGGGTTACAGAAACGTTGATGCGCGATGGCCTGGCCGTGAGTTCCGGCGGAGCAGCAGGTTGCTGGGCTGTGCTGATGATCGGAAGCATACACAACAGCGCGCAGTTGAGCGCCAGCATTCGCGTGTTTTTTTGCATGGTCACCTCCGCTTTTCGGCCGTGGCTCAATCGAGCGGGATGTTGGTAGTCCCGCCTTCAGGCGGAATGATGAAAGAGCGCGACATTCCGCTTGAAAGCGGCACTACAAACTGCCTTTTATCTCTCTCCGTTGAGCCACTACCCGCTTTTCTTTGCCGGATGCTTCGTTGTTCGGGTCTGCGAAACGCTTCGATTCGCGCTCTTCGCACACCGAGAGCGACGAACTCTCCATTCCGCTCCGTGAGGGTCGGCTTCGCCTCGACCCTCACTCCACTTCATTCCGTGTTCCTCGCTCTGGCTATCCTCTCCATCCTCTCGACCTACTCTCATACGCACAATACCTCAAAGCGTAAAAGGGTAAAAGGACTAAGCGTAAGTCCTCATGAGGCGGAAGCCGAGGAGGATCGTGCGGAGCGTGGGCGAGTACCAGAAGCGGCCCGCCGACCGGCAGTCCTGCGCGTCGTCGCGCCAACTGCCGCCGCGCATCACCCGGTACGAGCCTGTACTGGAGCCTGTTGGATCATCTCTCGTACTTTCTCTATAGTAATTTCCCGAATACCAGTCCCCGCACCACTCCCACACATTCCCATGCATATCGTACAGACCGAATCCATTCGCTAAACCGAGACTGCCCACTGCGACTGTTTGCTGTCGATACTCTCCTTTTAGAGCCGATGCATAAGGATAGTTCCCATCGTAATTCACTATCTCCGCCGTGATCGTCTCTCCGAATGCAAAAGGTGTCGTCGTTCCCGCGCGGCACGCATATTCCCATTCGGCTTCCGTCGGCAACCGATACTTCTTCTCTGTCGCCTTTGATAACCTCTCGCAAAACTCTACGGCTTCTTCCCACGATACTCTCTCCACTGGCAAATCATCACCTTTGAAATGTGACGGGTCACTTTCCAGATCGCGACTAACTTTCGGCAAACTCGCAACTGCCCGCCATTGCCTTTGCGTCACCTGATACTTGCCCATATAAAAAGGCGACACGGTTACCGTGTGCTGCGGTCTCTCGTCATCGTAACTGCCCGCTTCACTTTCAGGCGATCCCATCAGAAAAGTCCCGCCCGGTATTTCGACCATTTCGAGCGTGACGCCAGAGGCAAGCTCTTCTACGAACTGGCGCGCTTGCAGCTTGCGGCGTTCGATGACGCTGCCGCTTGAGTCGAGCGTGACTGTTTCAAACTCGAAAGTCGAGAGCGTGATTCCAGTAGTCGCGGGCGGCTGAGGGTGCCTCCATTTTGCAATCTGTTCTCTCAATCTCTCGGCGTCGGGGGAATCAAACTGTTCATGAATCCTGAGCGAATCTTCCGCCCACGCGATTGCCTGCTCTCGCTGGCCGAGAGGCGCAATTGTCAAAGCCATCTTTTCCAGCAGCATTGCTTCACGCGCGGCAGACTCGCCGCCGCCTGTTTCGCGGTGTATCGTGAGCGATTGCTCATAACGACTGACGGCTTCTTTGTTGCGCGCCATTGCCGCAAGAGCGTTGCCGAGATTATCGAGCGCGGCAGCTTCGCTCTGACGATCATTCATCTCACGAAAAATAGCGAACGCCTGCTCGTAACGCTCGACGGCTCGATCCAACTCATCAAGATTCACATCCGCAAGGCCGAGCCGCATAAGCACGTTTGCTTCACTGGCGCGGTCGCCGATTTCGCGGAAGATCATCAATGCCTGCTCGTAAAACTTGATGGTATTGTGAAGCTCTCCTGCGCTCTCATAAGCCATCGCCAATCCGCTCAACGCCATTGCTTCGCCCTGCCGGTCTCCGATCTCGGAAAGAATCGGGATGACCGCATGATAATAGTCCAGGGCGAAAGTCGGCTCTCCGCGCATCAGGTGAATGTTCCCCAGGGTGAGCAGTGTTTCACTCTCGCCGTGACGATCTTCTGTCTGATGATGGATTTCAAGGGCAGTCCTGCAATATCGAATCGCGGAATCAGTATCTCCCTGTCGGGATGCAACGCTGGCGAGTTGCTTCAAGGAGCGGGCTTCAGCAGCCCTGTCGCCCAATGCTCGCGCACGACTGAGGCTCATTTCATAACACTCCTTCGCCTCTGCCCATCTGCCGAACTTCGCAAAGGCATCGCCCTTACCGCTCCACGCCTGCATTTCAGCATCAGCATCATTGAGTTGACGTGCATACTTCAAAGCCTCTTCGAAACTGGCTATGGAACGATCTACGAATCCCATGCCTGCAAAGCCTCTGCCAAGATTGAAATGAGATTGCATCTGACTCGGCGCGTCGCCCATTTTGCGAGCCGCATCCAGAGCCTGCTCGTAGCATTCGATAGCGAGGCTCGATTCTCCCAAATCCAGAAGCGCATGTCCCAGATAGCCGAGCGCGGCGGTTTCTCCTCCTGGCGAATCTGATTTGCGAGCATTAGTCAGATCAGTCAAAAAGGATTCGATTTCTTCGCGTTGGTATTCTGAAATGCTGGAGGCATAGGAATTGATTCGGTCGATCAACTCATCCATCGGGCGGCGTGATTCTGTCTGGCGATCAGCAAGTGTGGAGACGCCGGGTTCAAGCGGTGTTTTGCCGATGCTTGACGCGATATTTTTTTTCAATCGCGTCAGATCGACATCGACGCCGGGAATTTGAAACTCTCTCCAACCTTCTCGAACGATCTCCTGCGCTGCCGCCCCGCTTGCTGCGAGAATCTGTCCGACCAGTCGCGCGATCTCTACGATAACTTCGTAAGCAGTCCCTTCAAGCTGCGAGCCAAGCTCTTCGACTACCAGGCGGGAGAGCCGCGTCGCTTCAGCGCGATTCACATCCGGGCCTTCCCCTTCGCCGGTGAGGAAACATTGATTGAAAGTCTCGATTATCTCGCGGACGGCTTCCCCTCGGTGATCGTCCAGATAAGCCATCGCCGCCCACTCCTGCGCCCTTAGCTCCTGAAGCGCGCGTCCGCTTCTGGCCAGATAGCCGACATACTCAAGCAGTTCTCCGGCCACCTCCTGCATTCGCTGCGCGCCGTGCTCCCTCCGCATTTCGTCGAGCAGGAAGGCCCGCGCATCGCGATCCATCACATACTGCTCGCGTCCGGCTTCGCGGCACAGGTCTCGAGAAAGCAGAAGGTCAGCTTCGGCTTCGAAGCCGGGAACCTCGATGTGCAGAAATCTGCCGTGCAGATAATTCAACAACTCAGGCGTCAGCGCCAGAGGCAGGGCCGCGTGCTGCGCCAGCAGCCGATAAGACGGGTCGAAACGCGATACGAACACATCGACGAGAACCTTGCCGCGTTCGAGCCTGTCTGTTTGTGACGGCGAATTTTCCATTTTAGATTTTAGGGTAGTGATGAAAAAGTAAGGCTCGACTGATAGAGGCAAATTCACCGCCGAGGCGCAGAGACCGCCGAGGGAACGCAGAGTTTTTTTCTTCTCTGCGCTGTCTCTGCGCGCTCTGCGTCTCGGCGGTGAACGAGCTTTTCGCTATAGCCCGATTGGAATTCATCATCCCTCAGCATTACTTTTTCACCACTACCGATTTTAGATTTCGGATTTGCGATTCGATCTGAAATCAATGATCGCAAATCTAAAATCTCTTTACCGCCCGCGCAATGCGCGAATCGCGCCGTGAAAGCCGAGTTTCGTCATCTCGAACATCGGAACCATTCGAGCGATGACAGAGGCCGAAGTCCCGCGCCATCGCTTTTCGGGCATGGGATTGACCCAGGCGATGTATTTAGTCCTCCGCGAAAGATGAATCATCATGTCGTCAGTCGCTTCTATGCGACCGAGAGCGCGATTGCCGCGCGCCGCTCCCGCATCGCTCAGGATCAGTATCCTGGTGTCGCGGTTGCAATGCGCGAGCGATTCATCAATCGTCGCCGGTCTTCCATCGATTCGAGCAAGCTCGCCAAGATACGGATCGCTGTGAAAACTGTCCGTCGCCACGTTGCGAAAATAATAAATGTCCAGGAGTCCGATCTTTTCTTCCGCCAGCGCCCGCTCGGCTGTCGCGACCAGATCGCGGGCGAGGGAGTGAAACGGAGTCATAGAGCCTTTGCGGTCTATGAGCAGCACGAGATGCGAATGGTCTCTCGTCTCCTGACGATAAACCGGACGGAGCAGATAGCCCTGCCGCGCGGCTTTCTCCACTGTCGCTTCAACATCGATCATCGTGGCCGGACCGTCCCTGCGAGGGCGGCGCAAATACTCCCAGCCATACTCCATCGTTCGACGCGAGATGGGCCAAAAGCCGCTCAACTCGGCAGGGCCGGAACGCAGAGGGAGCCGCGAAGGAGGTTTGACGGCGACGGCTGAAATAGAAGGCGAGGGCGGCGGCTCCATCTGCGGTTGAGTATCGCGCTGTTGAGTTGCGGGCAGCGATTCCTTCGGCTCGCGCGGCTCTCTGTCTTCGAGCGACGGCGGCGGCTCTTCTACTGAAGCCGGGGGAGGCGTCTTCTGCGCTCGTCGCTCTTCCCACGCGCGGAGGAACTGCTGATGCTCGGCCCCTGTGCGACACCAGAGCAGAGCGATATCGTCTCGCAAATCCGAAAGCTCCTCGCTGCTGTCGGCGAGCCGCAGAGCGTCAAGCAGGTCGCGCAGCCCCAGCCCTGGACTCAAGCGGCGCAGTTGGGCGAAGGCGGCGATTATCAATTCGTGCAGATCGATTTCAGACATTATGATTCGGCCTGCTCTTCCCAGTCTTCCTTATTCTTGAACAGGGCTTCCCTGTACGGCACTGTGCGGCCCTCGGCGAGTTTGCTCCAGGAGTATGGTCTGGATTCAAAGCGGTGCAGAGCTTTCATCCAGTCGAGAAATTCGCTCGTACCCGGTCTTTTGGCTCTAGCTTTGGCACGGGCATTGATGAATCGGGAGATGGCCGCATCGATGAGTTTCGTCGAAGGAGCTTCTTCGTTTCGGCGCTTGTAATGTTCTCTGACTATATTCTTCAAATCCTTCTCGCCTGGAAATTCGACGTAGAAGTAAATGCAGCGGCGCAGGAAGGGTTCGGGCAGATCGCCCTTCTCGCGGTTGGAGGTGATGAAGATGATCGGCTTGCGCTCTGCGGTTATGGTCGCGCCGGTCTCCGGGATAGTGAACTTGTACTCGTCATCGAGGGTGGTCAGCAGATCGTTGGAAAAGTCTATGTTCGCCTTATCGATCTCATCGATGAGGACGACGGCGGGATAGTCTTCCCTGTCGAAAGCATCCGAAGTCGAGGGCTTGCGTATGTGGGACATCTTGCCCTGATAGTCTTCTACTGTGTTGAAGGCGGTGGCCAGAGGGCCGTATCTCAGATACTCATCCGGATTGTCAGGGTTCCTGCGCGGCGCTCTCTGCTCGCCGGTCGAATGAGACGGCTCTTTCGATTTTTCTATATGAACATCGTGCAGGCGACCGATGGCGTCGAATGAGTAAAGCCCGTCTTCGATGCGAGTGCGCGAATTGACATACCAGGGATAAAAAGGCAGTCCCATCTCCCAGGCCACAGCGCGCGCGAGTCGGGTCTTGCCGCACCCGGCTTCGCCTTCGAGCAGCAGAGGGCGCTCAAGATGAATAGCCAGGTTGACGGCGCGAACAAGCCGTTTCGAGGGGATGTAAGGCTCAGGCGTTTTGGGGGCGTCCGGGTGGCGCATGGAAGGATCGCGCCCGTCTCCGACGAACTCATACTTTCGTTTTGCGTTCATTCAGCAGGCTCCTTTTTGTCGAACGTCTCTTGATTGAGTTTCTGTCGCAATCTCGTATCGATGAGGTAGGGCAGTCCGGTCGGGCAGTGGGCGCATATCTCTTCGGCCCACGCGATTGCCTCCGCCTCCGTCAAACGAAGTCTGGAATGATCGATGAGCCAGTTCTTGACCGCTTCCCTGTCCCACATCTCCAGAGGAATCTCTACGATCCTGCGCTGATCGAATTCCTCTCCCTTGCAGAACATATCCCTGTCGAGCAAATCGGTGTTTAGCTCCTGAAGCGCGATTATAGTCAGAACGACTCTTACTCGTCTGCCCTCGGCGCGAAGCGCATGGAGATGATCGACGAGCTTGTGCCAGAATTCCTTTAACAACCAGGGCAGCAGTGTCGGGCGCTCTTTCAGATTGTCATTGAAGCTCAGCTTGATGAAAATGATCCGGTTGCCCGGCGAACTGCAAAGTCTGGCGATGGCAGTCTCGACATCCATCTTATCGAAATGCAGGCCAGGTTCCGAATCTGCTATGTATCGCAGTAAGGTTGCTTCATCGATGCATCCTCCAATCGCTTCCGGCTCTATTGAAATATCGATGATGTTGCTGCTGACATCCTCCAACCGCTTTCTGAGTCGCACGGCATAATAGCGCCCCATGCGAGATTGACTGTTCTGGAGGAGAAAGAGCGCGGCAGAATCCGTTTCCCTGAGTCGTTTGATCACCGGGTCGGCGATCTCTTCCGCCCGGTCGAAATCAATCATGTGCAGATAATCGCTCGATCTGCCTTCGAGGGAAGCCAGTTCATCCTCTTTGGCTACGATCTCATTCCACAACTCTTTTTTTCTATACTCAAGCTGTACTCTTTCCTCATCATCGCCTGCCTTTTTCTTGATCTGGTTGCGCAGAGCGCGATACCGCATGTATAAGAGTTCGATTTCTTCCTTCAACGCCTCGATTTCGATATTTTTGATTCTTCTCATCATTGCAGTCCTGCATGTCTTCAAGCGTGTCGGATGGCTGAATCGCTCACTTTCGCAAGTCAACCAGAATGATATCTCCGGCGGTTATGGCTTCGAGTGTGGGCGTCTGCGCGAGTTTTTTTTCAGCAGCCCATGCCTTCACGCGATCCAGCACATAGAGGTGCGCATCCTGCGCCGAAATCAATTCGTTCCCGTGAAAATCGGCCTCGCCTGAAAGAGCTTCGAGCAGGAAATGAGTGAAGGCGCTTTGATTCTTCTTCATCCACTCGTAGCTTTTCTGATCCTGCTCGCAGGAAGCGAGCGTCGCCCAGCCTCTTGCTTTTTCATAAACCTCCCGAATGAATTCCTTCGACATCGCGCGAGCGCCCTTGCCGCCCAGATTCGCTCCCGCGTGACAGGCATCGATTATTATCACCTTCTTGTTGGCTGCCGCTTTCCGCATCGTCTCTTTCACATCGGACAGAGCGATGGCAGTCTGCTCAAGGTTTCGGCGATAGCTGTCACGGGCGATCAGATAGCCCTTGTTCTTCTCGACCTCGCCGTGTCCGCTGAAGTAAAAGAGCAACAGGTCGTTGGGCGCGGTCTGCTCGGCTGTGGTTTGCAAGGCCATCAGAATTTCGTTTCGCGTCGGTTTGTTTTCTGTTTTGTCGGTCAAAGTGCTGATGCCCTTGTAGCCGTTCTCGCGCAATCTGTCTGCTATCGCCTCCGCGTCTCTGGCGCAGACGTGAAGCGAACCGTAGGTGATCTGATCCACATAACGATTGACGCCGACCAGCACTGCCCATCTGTTTACCGGCCCTTCGATGGCAGGCTCTTCCGGCGATGTGCCTTGTCCCTTGCTTTGAGCAGAAGGCGGCTGCAATCCGGCTTTGAGGTCAGCGATGCGGCTTTCCAACTCGCGCGCCTGATGGTTAATCTCCGCGCGTCTTGCTTCAAGCACGACCTTCTCATCCTCAACAATGGAAAGCCTAATCTGTTTGCTGACCGCGATATATCGTTTCAGCTTGGAATCAAGCTCTTTCTCGGCTTCTTCAATCTCGATTTGATCAGGCGACTTGTTAATAAGTGACCTCGCGTTTACATCGCTGGATTTAAGACATGAGTTTTCTGTTAGCTCTCAATAACTGCGGAATAGAAGGAATTCGATTGCCTGCGCTCACAATGACAGATTATGAGCAATAGCACTGCTAAACGTCGAGTTTACATACTCGCGCAAGAAGGCTCATCCTATGTCAGCAGGCGCGCAATAATCAAGAGCGACGATGGCAGGTCTGTCGCACAAAGAGAGTCATAGCCTGAATGAGATGATGCCTGATGGGAACTTCCGCAACCGAGCGCGCGCAATCAAGTCGTCTCAGTCGGATTTCAAAGGCCGCGTTGACAGCCCTTATGCGCGAGCAATAGACTGACCGGGCGACAGATGACTTCGCAGCTTCACGCTCAAACACTCAACCGGCGCAAGAGGACTTTATGAATATCGCTCGTCTCGTTCTCGATAACATCGAAAAATTCGGCGCTTATACATCCACCTACTTCGAAGACGAGAGCTTCACCAATGTCGCTCTCTACGAGCGCGCGTGCCGCATGGCTTCGGCGCTCACTGGTCGCGGCATAGGGCGAGGCGACCGTGTAGTGGTGATGATGCTCAATTCGCCCGATGTGATGATAGCCTTTTTAGCCGTATGGAAACTCGGCGCGGTCATCATCCCGATCACTCCCATGTGGAACGCCCGCGAAGTCCGCTACGTCATCGAAGACAGCGGCGCGCGAAATCTCATAACATCGCCCGAACTCGCCGCGCGGCTCAAAGAAGCCGTCGAGGGCATTTCGGATTTCAAACATCTTCTCGTGATGGGCGAAACCGCAGTCGCCGGAGCGACGAACATCATACCGGAAATCGACAAGGCCACGCCGCTCGACACCCTGATCGATTGCTCGGAAGACGATCTGGCTATGCTGCTTTACACCTCCGGCACTACGGGAAATCCAAAGGGAGTGATGCTCTCTCACGATAATCTTATGTTCGTCGCCGATTCGGTTTATGAAAATCAAAAAAGTCTCGGCCAGTATCGCACTATGCTCGTGCTGCCGCTGAGTCACATTTACGGAGTGCTGGTGATGAACGCCGGTTATCGAGTCGGAACCGTTTCGCGCATACTCCGATTCTTCGATCCAACTCGCACGCTTGAGACGATTCAGGATTTCCGCGTCCAGCGATTGGCCGTCGTTCCCACGATGCTGACCTATCTGATCAATCACCCCGAACGCGAAAAGTATGACACGTCTTCGCTCGAACTCGTTGGCTCAGGCGCATCACCTCTTTCGGAAGCGGTGCGACAGGAATTTCAACGTCTGTTCGATTGCCGCCTGCTTCAGGGCTATGGTTTGTCGGAAACATCGGGCGCTCTGACAGGCTATCTGCCTGATGAAGAATATCGCACCGGGTCGGTCGGGCGCGCGCTCACAGGCATAGAAGTCTGCATAATGGATTTCGACAATCGCTTGATGCCGCCGCGCGAGGCGGGCGAAATATGCACTCGCGGCAGGCACGTGATGAAAGGCTATCTCAACAAAGAAGAGGCCACGCGCGAGGCGATCATCGATGGCTGGCTGCACACGGGCGACATCGGTTACATGGACGAAGATGGATACGTCTACATCACTGATCGAAAGAAAGACCTCATCATCAAGGGCGGAGAAAACATCTCGCCGCGAGAGATCGAAGAAGGCATATACACTCACCCTTCGGTTGCCGAAGCCGCGGTCTTCGGCGTGATGGATGAACTCTTCGGCGAGCAGGTATGCGCCGCCATCGTCATCAAGCCCGGCCATCGGCTCACGGAAGAAGAGATCAAACAGCACATCAGCCGTTACGTGACGAAATTCAAAGTGCCGTCGCGGATTGCGTTTCTCGAAAATCTGCCCAAGAACGCTTCGGGAAAAATCCTCAAGCGCACGTTGCGCGAGCAGTTCGCTTCATCCAAAGACGCCTGATNNACTGCTTCGGCGGCGGATTCTTGAGCAACTCGACTATGGCAGTCTGGTTTTCGCGCTTCGCGTACATCATCGCCGTGTAGCCATACTTGTCTTTGAGGTTGGCGTCCGCGCCTTTTTCAAGCAGAGCTTTTACAACTTCCGCGTGGCCGAAATTGGCCGCGAGTATGAGCGCAGTGCGACCATCTTTGTCTTTCGCGTTGGGGTTTGCCTTCTTCTCGATCAATGCCTTGACGACTGGCGCATGGCCGCTGAAGGCTGCTTCCAGAAGCGCCGTGTTCTCTTCCTTGCTTTTGGCTTCGACATTTGCGCCTTTTTCGAGCAACGCCTGAACGATCTGGAGATGGCCCGCCTGCGATGCCAGCATCAGCGCCGTGCGACCGTCGTTGTCCTGAGCATTCACGTCAGCGCTTTTCGCAAGCAGAGCATTGGCGACCTCGGCGCGTCCCCAGTATGACGCTTCCATCAATGCGGTGCGACCATCTCCGCCCTTCGCATTTATGTCAGCGCCTCCTGCCAGCAGGTTGTTCACAATTTCGAGATCGCCTTTTTTGGCTGCCTCGCGCAGATCATTGTTTGTGTCCTGCGCGCTGACCGCAACCGTCAGGGCCAGCAACAGTGTCAGAGGAAATGATCGAAGTGCTATGGTGTATCGCCTCATGACTTTCCCTCCCACGGGGCGGCCTGTTCGGCCTCAGCCTGATAGCGGCCCGGAGTGCGAGTGCGAGTGCCGAACGAAAGATTGCCGCTCCAGAAATTTGTTACTGATCGGTGAGCCTCACTGCGCGATCTTCAATCCGCATCACAGCAGGCTCGCCTTCTGATGCGGTTTCTACTACCACGCGCTTTGTTTGTCAATCCCGCAGCAGAATAAGGCGAAAGGAAAAAGGAAAAGGTAAGAAAGCCATCGCAGCCCGATTACCCGGTCACGCGGGCTTCGCTCAACTTTTGAGTATCTCAGTTATTCGGGCAATGTGATTCTGGCGACTGGCTGGATGTTCAGGTAAGGCGGGAGATCCTGATATGAGATAACGGGCAGCCGGGAGAACTCCGCTGAAATAATTTCTCGAAGGAGCGAGCGCGTTTCTATCGTCGTCAGTATCGCCGGAGTTGTCGCACCTGCTGGAAGCGAGTTGACTTCCTCTCGCACTGCTTCCAGTATGATTTCGCGCTCATCCTCCGGGATTCCCCCAAGTTCTCTCTCATCCGCATTCATTGCATGACTCTCGGCTATCATATCTTCGATCTGAGGATCGAGCAGATAGACCATCAGTGTAGTCTGACCTTTCGTATACTTGTGGCCGATATAGTTCTTCATGCCCGCTCTGACGAAGGCTGTGATGTTGGCCGGGTCGTCAAGCCAGTTGGCGTCAGGCTCGCGGCTTATCGGCAGGCGTTCATCGAAAATGATGAGTCTGGCCGGATCAGCGATGATGTAATCATAATCGAGCAACCTTTCGAGAATGAGTCGAAGATTGCGAATCGATATCTCTTCCGCCAACAGGACTCTGAGAATCCGCGTCAACTGCTCGGCTGAAAATTTCTCCTTCACAACCTTTACTAATGCTGGGTAGATCGGCTCAAGTTTCCCGATCATATCCTGCACAACCTTTTTGTCCAGAAAGCACGCGCTCTGATCTCGCAAATCCACGCTGAGGCACAGGACTAAAAACTCTATCCGATTCCAGATCACATGTTCACCCGCATCGAGGGCGCTCTGTTTGCTCGATGAAATAACACAGAATTCTGCTCCGCTGGCCGGATTGATCGCAGGCTCCGCCTCGATGCCAAGCAGCCTCAAGCTCTCAACCGTATCGTTGACGAGCAGTTGATCGGACTGTAAACCCAGGCGAGGCAGCGCCGCCAGGTGATTCACCTTGATCGCAAAACTGTCGGGCTTGAGGTGACGGACGGGGACGAATCGAAACGCAGGGTATTGAAGGCCAAGTTCATAAAAAAGTCCGTCTCGCATCATCGAGAATCCGACGTACTCTCGATCCATGTCCGCCAGCGTCAGTTGCCTCAAGTAGTCCTGCGGAATCTGAATCTCGACCGCGCGCGGGCGCAGAGTCGATATCAGGTCCTCGGCCACGTCTTCGGCAGATTTCGCTTTCGCCAGCCCTTCTTTCAACACTGCCGATACTGTTTGCGTATCAGCAATCGAGATTCTCATATTGAGCGTCCGGCTCAAGGCGAAATGAGCGAGGTCAGAGGTCGCCTCTTCCTCTCCTTCGATCAGTTCTCCGAGGCGATCACAATAGGCGGCTGTCTGCGCTCTTCCCAGCAGCACAGCCGGACGGAGTTTGATCGCCTCAAGACAAACAAGGGTCAGGAACTCGACGATAGCCGAGTTTCGATCTTCGGATTCGCTCGCGGCGACTTTTTCCAGCCATGCGAGGATGTCCGATGGCTTTGCCAACAAACTCGGTTGATCGCCGCTTACGTAGCTTCTTACGCGCTGGAGTAATTCGAGAGAATACCGGCACGTCTGGCCGTTGACCCGGATGCGCATCAACAGCAGACCCGCCGTTTCCTTGTCGCTCAGGATGGCTATATTCACCGTCGGACTGCCAGGGATTCCGAGCGCATCGAGCAGCGCCGCGAACTCGCTTAGTAGCCGGATGCGAATCGCTTCTCTTAGAGCCTCGTCCATCAGGCGACCCGCAGAGGCTGCCATGTCGATTGAGACTGTCACTTCAGGCGATACGCTGTGGGATTCTCTATGCACTGGTTTCGCCTCCCTGAGCAATATCCGCGTCCGCTTCAATCAGTTCTTCATCAGACAGCACCGCCAGATCGGGGAACTCGATTTCAAGCACTCGTCGGACGTAGGGTCTCAATTCGGCGCTGCCTGTGATGATCGCCTGATTCCTTGAAGTTGAATCGACGAGGGATCGAACCTCTGATAAAAGCTCCTGCGTTTCTTCAGGCGTGAGGGCGAGAAAAGTTTTCCCTTCTTCGCTATACAAACCATTATGTATGCGGTCTTCGATCTCTACAGGCAGCGATATACGCGCTACGTTCTCTCGATTTCCGGGAAGCCATTTCTTCAGACGAAGCCGTACCGCGCTCACAACTTTGGTCACATCGTCGTCGCTCAGTCCAAAGCTTCGAATGGTTTCAAGTATCTCTTCCCACGGCGCGATTGAAACGCCCTCTTTGAGCAATGCGCCAAGCACTCGCGCCAATCTTATTCGCGTCACCTCGTCAGGCAGGGCGGCGATAACCAATGAACATTTATCGCTCTGCTCCCACCCGGCGATCAAATACTCAACCTCCTGAATTCCCAGAAACTCTGCCAGATTCTGGCGCAGCACATCCTCGATGTGAGCGACCATATAAAGCAGCGGATCGTCCCAAACCTCGAAGCCTTTTCCTGCTGCAACCTCCGCGCTGTTTGCAGGTATCCAGCATCCGGCTTCGCCCGTGAGCGGATGCGCAGCCTCCTGTAGTTCCTCAACAGGCAGACCCGCTTCCTTGAGAGCTTCAGCCGACGTCAGGCAGTACTTCATACCGCTTCGAACTTCCCCCATCCTGAGCGGTATTTCATCGAGCATTATGATATAGCTTTCTCTCGGCAGATAGGGATCGTTGCTGCGAAGGTAAATGGCAGGCACCCATACTCCCATATCGCGGAATATGCGGTTGCGCGTATCGGGCAGATATGTCTTGACCAGAGGCCATTCAGGGCCGGTGTCTTCGGGTATCAATGCCGCCCCTATCTCGACCACTATCGGCGTCACAATCGGCTCCCGGTCATACTCCGATTCGATCTGCCCGGAGAGTTGATACTTTTCATCCAGAAAGATTGCAAGCTGGCCGCGAGCAGACGCCAACTCGCCTATGAGATAAGCATCCGCGCTGCTCTCGCCCTCGAATGCGCTCCACTCATCGTCGAGCGCCCAGTATTGCGCCGCGTTCCGGATCAAGGAACGACAGGCATCACCCAGAGCGAGGCCGGGATTTGTCAGACCTGCCTCGCGGTAAAGCTCAAGAGATCGTGTGAAGTTTTCCCGCGCCATGGCGGTCTCTCCCAACCTTGAATGAGCGTACCCCAACAGGCAATGCAGATGAGCCTGTCGGTTGTTGTCATCAGCCAGAAGGCTGGAAACTGTCGAGAGGGCTTCTTTGAACCGCTCTGCCGCCTCGCGCGGTTTCTCATCTTCCAGCAATCGCTCGCCTTCTTCCCGGAGGCTGTCCATAACGTTTTCCAGGCCGAGGCGAGATGCGCCAAAGTGACCGGCCTCTTTCTGCAATTCCGAATAGATGGTCGCCGCATCAGTCCATAGCTCTTTCTCTGCGCAGAATCGAGCGAGTCCGGCTTTGATCCCAATCCATGTCCAATCGCCTTTTCTGCCATCTCGGTCGAGGTCTGCCGCTAATCGAAGCAATTCTTCTTCGGCAGACGGACGAGATTTCAATTCGCCTCTGCGCGCTTCAATCGCATCCTCTACGGTCTTGACCGCTTCTGCAATCGAGGCTTCATCGGAATGAGCGGTCGAGTATTTTTTCCAGTCCTCGATATCGAAAAGCAGGTCATCCATTTCAGTCGCGCGGCTCGCTTGCCTGATGCCTTCGAGCAGACTGCTTTTGGCGGGATCGGGCTTCCCCTGGCTGAGATAGCAAAGCCCCATATTTCGATAAGAGATGCCTGCAAGGACTGGGTCGCCGAGCAGTTGGTTAAAAATGTCAATGGCTTCATCAAGCTTTCCCAGATTATAGGCTGCCCAGCCGAAAGCATTGCGATTATCGGCTTCACGGTTGTATCTTTCATCATCGCGCCGCTCCCATATCCACTGATAATCCTGCTCGGATTTTTGTTTCTCACTGAGCCTCAAATAACAAAACGCTCTTATATCGCGATACCACAGATCAGTCGGCACCGCTTCGATAATCTCATCAAGCACCTTGAGCGCGTTTTCATGCTGCCCGTTGTAGAGAAGCGCGTAAGCCTTCAAGCCTCGCACCCAAACGCCGGGATCAATCCCTTCCAGTTTCTCGATTGCTTCCATAGCAGGCTTGAAATCGCGCACATTGCTCAGAATCAACGCCCGCTCTTCCAAAGCGGCCAGGTTTTCAGGATCATTCTCAAGAGCCTTGCTTGTGGCATGGAGAGCGTTCGAGTCAGCGATGAGAAGGCGATAGAACCGTCCGAGGTAGGCCCAGTTGTATACGCCGCTATCATGCAATAATGCCCATTCGACATAAGCTATCGATTCCCACCACAGGCTCACCCGGTCATCCCAGTGCAATCGGGCAAGCTGTTCGTTGATCAACGCTCGCGTTATATATGCCCAGGACTTCGTCGCATCCGGCATCCCTGCATCAGCGCCCGCCTTCCATTCGGCGAGACTCTGATCGATCTTTTCCTTGTCTACATACGGAGGCTCCTTGAGGTAGCTCGCCAGTCGCAAAGCATCCGACAGATCCCAGTACACAAGCCTGTTGTTCGGGTCCAATGCTTTGGCGCGCTTGAGCGGCTCGCACGCCGCCTGACCTTCATTGTCCCAATTGTATCGCTGTCCCGCTTCGAAGTAAGACTGAGCCGCTTCGACAGGCCTGTTCAGCTTTTCCAGTAACTCGCCCTTGAGGTGGTATCCTTTTTTCTCCGGATAACTGCCTTCGCCCAGGATTCCCAAGTCGAGAGCCAGCGTGACGGCGGCAAGAGCGGCCTCCGGGTCTTCCTCGATGAGCGTCCGCGCAAGCTTGAGGTAGAGATTGCCGCTGACAGGCGCGAAGTATTTTCTGAGAGCCGCATCGATATCTTTCTCGCGTCGAGCGACATCTATGGCGCGCTCGTACCACTCCTCCGCCTCCTGCCATCGCTTCTGATCAACGGACAACATCCCCAGGCCGACGTAGCCATCCGGTTGATCGGGACTTTGCTCGACTGCCTGCTGATAGAACTTGAGCGATTCGTAGTCGTCACTGCGACCTCGATGGTAGTTTCCAATCGCCGCTGAAGGCCGCCCGTCATCCGGGGCCAGTTCCCTGGCCTGCTCAAAATGCTTCAGCGCCTCTTCTTCATTTGAAGAGTAGTGATGGATTCGTCCCGTGATTATGTGCAGGGTCGCTCGCGAATGGGCGTCGAGCAGCGGCTCTGACTGATTTGCAGGAGTAAAGTGAGCGAGGAAAGTCGCCAGCGCCAATGAGCGTTCATAGCTCTCTTCCTTGAAATCCTTTGCGCCGCGTTGAAACAGGGAGACGATGCACGCAGCTTCGGAGGGAAAGGGAAACGGCTCGCACACTAACCTGTCCAGCGCATCCAGTTCCCAGGCGATCAGCGTTTCGGCTGAGGCTCGAATCCATTCGACGAGTCCCTCCTGCGGATTGCGTTGAAAAGTTTCATTCAACTGCCTGCTCTTTCGTCGCCACCACCTTTCGCCGAATCGCTCTCGTTGCGCCCGACTCTCTTCCAGATATTCCACCTGCCTGAGCATATCTCGCAGCAGAGCCTGTAGTTTCTCCGCGTCCTGAATCGATTTGCTGAGAGCCGCGATGACCGGATCCCACGAGTCGGCTGATTCGATGTTGGAGAGGATTTTCTCAATCGCTTCTGTTGCCATGTGTTCGACAGGCCCCGTTCCGTAGACCGATGCTTGAGCTTTTGCTACCACTGCGGCCATCTCATCACGCAAAGTTGATAAGGACTTGTCACCTTTACCGTGGAAGCTCATTCCTTCTTCTCCTGCAAGGCTTTTAACCTCAGCGCCAGCGCGCTCGCTAAATGTTCGTGTTCGCCGGATGAGGCTTTTTCCGCTTCGGCGGAATCCCTCTGGGCAGTTGACAGGTAGGCGTTAAGCAACGCTTTAGCTATTTCATCCAGCGGGGGTTGAGGAGATTTCACATCCGCGCCTTTTTCATCAGCATTAGGGGCCGGAGGCTCGGCCCCATGCGCAGGCTCCTGTCTTGATTCATCAGCAGAGGCAACTGATCTCCGCGCCGTCGTGCTTATGCCGGGGGATCTGTAAGAAGGCGACTTGAGGGATCGCTCTGATCCCTCTTTCACTACGCGGATGATGCCGTCGCGGCTATGCATATAAAGTACAGGCGTGCCGAAGACCCGGCTGTTGTATGCACCCGGCTCATCGGTAGTGATGCGCCATCTGCCCACCTGAACGGCGCTATCGACCGGCTCGCCTTTGGCCAGTTCTCTGTAGAAAGTCCGACTGAAGGCTATCGCGGCCCGATTCGTTATCGGGTACTGCATCGCCACAACAGCCTGAATGCCCGCGCGGATCAACTGCGGAGCCAGTCCGGCAAAGTTGGCTGTGAAGTTGACTGTCGCGCTCTCGCAAAGGTGAAGAAAGACCAGACGCGGATATACATGTATCTGAGGGAAGAACTCAGCGAACCCTCTATCGGGAACCCAAAGGGCAGGTCCCTCCTCGGATTCCAACAGCGCAATCTCGCCGCTTTTTTCTTCCTTGTTGTAGCGGCCATGTCCGATGAAGTGAAGAACATGGGGTTGGACATCTTCGAGCTTTTTCAGAAAGTTATTGATAGTGGTCTTCTCAAGAACGTCTATGAAGACATCACCCAGGTCATGAATCGCTTCAATGACCGGCTTTGCAACTACAGGGCCGAGGTCGTTCGGCTCGGACACTACGATCAGTATCCGCAATGGGCTTTCATCCGGTTCAAGCGCCTCGCGCCCCACATCGAGCGGCATATATCGCGATAAAACCAGGTCGACGTTCGTGCAGAGGAAGAACCCTCGACGAGTCTCCGTATCCGGGGAGTAAAGGTATTCCCAGGGCAGGCTCGCCAGTTCGGCAGCCTCCTCCTGAAAACTCAATTGAACTCTCAGCCGCCTGCCTTTGGGAGCTTCCTTCAAAGCCTGCTCGAAGGCCGCCCCGACTTTGCCATTGAACAACATTCGGTATAGATGCGTACCGAGAACTTCAAGCTCTCTGCGTCTGGTGATTTGCCCGCGTCTCAGCCAATCTTCGAATACTTCCACCGTCGCGCGGCGCAGGGAATCAAGCTCTATTTCATCGGCTGCTTCAGCCCCATTGTCCTTTCTGGCCCGGACGTTCCTGTTGTCTTGAACGGTTATCGTAATCTCATGACTGCTCATAGATCAGTCCCTCCGCCATTCCGGGCGTGTGTTTGAGAAGATCGCTTCATACACCGGCAACTGTTTTAGAACTTATCCAGTTTGTCGAGTTCTTCGGCCATTTGGCGCATCTCCGCTTCCACCGCGGGAAGTTCTTTACCCTTCAGTTCGCTTTCGGCGACTGCTTCCTCGCGAAGTTTTTTCAATTCTCCGAAATAGAAAGTTCTCAATCTTTCAGAGTCGGGTTTTGTGAGGTCGGGGCTGCTCACCAGGCTGCGCTTGAGAGTGTTGAAATTCGCTTTGGCTTCGCTCCAGTAATGCAATTCGGGTTTTTGAGCGAGGTCGCGCGCAGTCTCCCATGTGGGATAAAACGGCAGGGTGCGTTCGTCGGTGCGCTTCTCGCCCTGATTGATGCTGAAGAGTATGAAATCTTTCTCCCGATAAGGCTCGGCGCTTTTCATATCCTTGCCGTAATGCAGGCGACTGCTTTTCACCCAGAATTCGCCCTGCGCAATCTTCGCCTCATCTTCATTGATGAGCGCGTAATAACTCGGCATGAGGGGTTGTTTGATCTGCGGGTTTATCGTGACGCGAAAGCCGAGCAGGGCTTTGGTTTCATCGAGACCCAGGATGGCTTCGACTCCATCGACAACGGTTTCAGCCATCTTCAAATACGCAACAGGCACGATCGAAGGGCTGACGGCGCTCGATATGCTCTCGACGACCTTGAGCAACTGGTCAGCGTTGTTCTTGCGCTCCAGCCTGTTGAGGAAGACCGTGAGCGTGAGCGGCCCGCCCTGGTAGGGATGAAGGCTCGATACGGGCGTGTCCCTGTAAATCATCCCTAAAGGCACGTCTTGCTCATACTGCTTCAACAACGCCGGCCCTACGACGAAAGGAAATGTTTCCGTTCGCGTTCCGTAGATATAGCTGCTGACCACGAAAGCCATCGGATCGCAATCCGACCAGAAGTTGCGCGAGTTCTCCAGAAACATTTCGTTGATGACGATCTGGAGATAATGCTGCTCCTTCTCAAACGCGACCCCAAGCTCAGTATCGACGTGATCCCGGCCGATTGAAAAGTGGGCGCGTGTCTTCGCTTCGCCTGACTTCGCATGATCCCACAGCCTCTTGATCCCCTCGAGCAGATTTGCCATCTCCTGACCTCCTGTTGGGTATTGTGGACAGAACGACCCAAAGTCGCTGACCGGGCTGAAATCAAATCGTTGATCCCATTGATTAACACCTTCTATACATGTAATGACGCGAAATGCGCGGGAAACAATTCAAGTTTTTCAATGTTCTTACAGCAACAGACGCTTTCGCGCTCAATGATTATGTGGAAGATTTGAAACCGAATTATACCGCCTGCATTCTAGTGCGCCTCCCGGCTCTTGTCGAGGTCAAAAGCAAACAAGCGCGGCGATTGCGGCGAAGGCTGATGTGAGTGGAATGATTGAAAGGATTTATTTTCAGGACAGGCGATGATCTTTAAGGTCATCGCCTGTCCTCAGCCTGAGGCGCGCGACAAACGACCGTTAAAGCTGAATGGATTTCGTCTCTAAGAATTCTTCAAGCCCCCACTTGCCCAACTCCCGTCCGTTGCCTGATTGTTTGTATCCGCCGAACGGGGCTAAGGGGTTGAACTTTCCGCCGTTGATATCGACCTGCCCGGTTCTCAAGCGACGAGCCACTCTCCGCGCTCGCTCTTCATCCCCCGACCACACGCCGCCTGCAAGTCCGTAGACGGTATCGTTGGCTATTCGCACGGCGTCGTCTTCCGATTCATAAGGAATGATCGCCAGCACCGGCCCGAATATCTCTTCCTGCGCGATGGTCATATCCGTGCGGACGTTTGCGAAAACAGTCGGACGGACGAAGTAACCCTTATCCAGACCTTCAGGCTTCTCGGCTCCACCTGTCACGAGCGAGGCGCCTTCCTCGATTCCTTTTTTGATATAGCCCAGCACTCTTTCCCGTTGAGCGGCTGAAACGAGCGGGCCGAGTTTGGCTCGCCCTTCGCGCGGATCGCCGAGGGTGAATTTTTCGGCAGTGGCGCGAGCGATCTCTACCGCTTCCGTGTGACGGCTACGAGGCACGAGCAACCGCGTGTGCGCCGAGCAGGTCTGGCCCGAATTGAAATAACAACTGCCAACGCTGCTGGAGACGGCCTTCTCGAAATCAGCGTCATCCAGAACGATGCTTGCCGATTTGCCGCCAAGCTCAAGAGCTACGCGCTTGATGGTTTGCGCTGCCAATTCGCTCACTCGCTTCCCTGCCCTCGTCGAACCGGTGAACGATATCATATCGATGTCGAGGTGGGCGGCCATCGCTTCGCCCACTACAGCGCCAAGTCCGGTGACGAGATTGAACGCGCCTGCGGGAAGAGCGACTTCATCTATGATTTCAGCAAGTATGAATGCAGTGATGGGCGCGACCTCGCTCGGTTTGAGTACAACGGTGCAACCTGCGGCCAGAGCGGGCGCGACTTTGGCGACGACCTGATGAAGCGGATAATTCCACGGCGTTATGCACCCGACGACGCCCACAGGCTCTCTCACAACGAGAGAATTACCCACCTGCTCTTCGAATGAATACTCGGAAAGGAGTTTCGCATAAGACCCCATCACCATCGCGGGCAAGCCTGCCTGCACGGCTGTGGCAAGCGGCAAAGGCATACCGACTTCAGAGGCGATGACCGCGGCTATTTCATCGCGGCGCGCAGCGAGACCTGCGGCTATTGCTTCGAGATACTTTGCGCGCTCGTCCTTCGAGGTCTGCGACCATGACACGAAAGCGGCTCTGGCAGCCGAAACCGCCGAATCGATATCGGCAGCGGCTCCTTCGGGAATCTGCGCCATCACCTCTTCGGTGGTCGAATCAGTCACTTCAATCATATTCGATCCCGCGGGAGCGACCCAGCGACCGTTGATATAAAGTTTGTCGTAAATTTTCACATCCTGGCGTGTGGAAGCAGTGGACATTCTTCTTACTCCTTTATTGATCTGTTTTCGAGACGAGCATACTCGATTCTGGGGGCGCACGCTTCCAGCGTGCAAGGCTTCAAAGCGAGAATCTATAGGAAGGCCCTATAGTCTCGACTTATCAAGCAAGCACGCAAGATGCGTGCGCCCCCAGGGTTAATCACACGAACTTATTTTACAGCCGTGACGTCTCTGAGATCCTGGCCGTCGATAGTGTAATCGAACCAGCCGATCATCATTTCTTCCCACGTCTGAGGTCCCCAGCGCACTTCCTTCGTCGGGTCAGGATTGAATTTGTTCTTCGCCGAATTATCGTGATGCGCAAGGCACTCTAACCGGCTGCCCTTGGGCGCGGCCACCGGCTCTTTGACGAAGTAGGTCAGTTGCCAGTTGAAGTCATACTTAGGCACGCGCAGAAGCACTTTCGAGGTTCCGTCCGGGTAGACAAGCCTGTATTCGAAATCTTTGCCTCGCAGATGCATGTGAGGCATGAAGCTGACTATGTGGCTGTCTTCCTTGAAGGTGAACGAAGCAGTCGATTCATAGTGGCCTTCGCCGGGAGGAATGACCAGATTGCGCGAGAAAGCTCCAGCGGTGATGACGCGCTTTTCGACAGGCGTTTTTGCGAACACAAGTCCCACGCTTGTGCGATCCTTCGACGCAGCGCCGGTCGTCGTGTAGTGCATCTGGAATACCAGCACAGAGCCTTTCTTTATGAGCTTGGCCTGACCGGGTTTCAGCACGAGAGGCGACATCCCCGGCGCCCATCCGACGAGCATACCGTCGGGATTGTTGCTCCTTTGCGCCGCCGCTCTTTCGCGCTGAGGCTCGCCTCCTTCGGGTTCGCCACGCTGTCCATTTGAGCGAATTTCGCCCGCCTGCGGCACAGGCCCGCGTCCGGGTTCGACTACGGTGATGATGACGTGATGAACAACGCTCGGATCGCCGCGTTTGATCTCGGCCATTTGAACATATTTGTCCTCGGTGAAATTCGTCGGCACAGAATAATGTTTGTAAGGCACGACGCCTTCAGCCGGGACTGAGTATTCTTCCGTCATCGATAGCACGACATCAGGTTTGCCTATGGCCCAGCCTTCGGGAAATTTCGGCAGAGGCGGCAGGTCGCGCGGATTGCCTTCCCTGGCTCCGCTGTTGACCCACGCGGTTATGGTGTCGATCTCTTTTTGGGAGAGGCGTCGGTCGTTTGCGAATTCACCGACGTGCGGATCGGCGAACCACGGCGGCATCCTTCTCTCAGCCACTATTTCGCCAATCGCCCGCGCCCAGGGCCGCACCTCTTTGTAGGAGAGCAGCGACATCGGCGCGGCTTCGCCCGGACGATGACACATCGCGCAATTTCTAAACACTATCGGGGCGACATCTTTCGTGAATGTCACCTGTGTGTCGGTGTCGCTTGCGGCGACTCCGACCATCATAGCCGCGCTCAAAGCGAGCGCGCATAACAGGGCTTTCATCAAACGCATTTTCATACTCTCCTCCGAGCAGTGTGATTTGAATGAACTCTTCATCTGACAATACTCGCGTCAGACAGATTCCGTTTCAGAAATCAATCAGCGATTGATTGATAGGCCAGTTGCCTGAACTGCGTCCCGTAGGTCAAATCAGTGTGCGGCAGTATTTGAATCATGAAGACGCCGATCATCTGCTCCGCCGGGTCGATCCAGAAGCGTGTGCCTGCCGCTCCGCCCCAGTAGTATTCGCCCTCCGATCCTATCGAACCGGTCTTGCCGGGGCCGAGGTTTACGGCGAAGGTCAAACCGAATCCCATCCCGCGCGGCAGCAGATTGCCTGAGCGCGGCATATCTCCGATATGATCCGCGCGCATAAGGTCTACAGTCTTGCGACTCAGTATTCTCACGCCATCAAGCTCGCCGCCACCCACGAGCATCTGGCAGAAGCGCGCATAATCCATCGCCGTCGAAACAAGCCCCGCGCCTCCGAGCAACAAGGTGGGCTGCTGTTTGAATGAATCCTGCGCAGGCGCGGTCGAACGCTTGATCGTCTTGTCAGCATTGGGCGCGTAGAGCGCAGCCAGTCGATCCCACTTCTCTTTCGGAACATAAAAGCCCGTATCGATCATGCCGAGCGGCTTGAATATGCGCTCCTCGAAAAATTTATCGAGCGACTGACCTGATACCACTTCGACCAGACGACCAAGCACATCGGTCGATAATCCGTATTCCCATGTGGTTCCCGGCTGATGAACGAGCGGAGCCTGACTCAATCGCTTGACCGCTTCGGCGAGCGTGATATCGCCTCGCGTGATTTGCAGCTTTTGAAATACCCAATCGCCTTTTTCATCCCGCGGCCCCTGATAATTCAAACCCGATGTGTGACACATGAGATCGCGTATGGTCATATCGCGCTGGGCAGGCTCGACGTAATAAACGCGCTCTCCCGTCTCCGCGTCTTTCTTTTCGACGGCGACTTTCATGCGGCCAAGCTCAGGTATGTATTTCGAAACCGGGTCATTGAGATAGAAGCGGCCTTCTTCATAAAGGATCATCGCCGCCACTCCCGTGACAGCTTTCGTCATCGAGTAGATGCGGAATATGGCGTCCTTGCGCATCGGCTTTGCGGATTCCTTATCCATCATGCCCCATGCGTCGAAGTAGACGATTTTTCCGCGACGGGCGACGAGTCCTATCGCGCCCGCGATATGATTTTCAGCTATGTGCTTCTGCATCACTTCCGCGATGCGATCCAATCGCTCTTCGGATAACCCAGCCTCAGCGGGCGCGGCGGGCGATAGAGATTTCCTCCCGTCGGCAGAAGCCAGACCGACGAGGGCCAGTAGCAGAAGGACGACGATCAAACGTTTCATCACATTCTCCGTAAAAGTCTATAGAGTCTGGAGAGTCCGAACCCTCGATTGTTTTTCACACTTTCAGAACACGCAATCTAACCGCATTGCGCTACCAGACTCCCCGACAAAAATGATGACGATACGTTGCTCTCCCGGTTTTAGGGGAAACAGTGTGACGAGATCGAAGGGCAAGCCGACAGCACATCCGCTCGCTTCGATCTTCGACGGCTCACCTACCGCTCGGTCAGTTTATGCCCCGCTCCATCTGATGTCAATGGCTGAGGGCTTTTTTCTCCGCCGCCTCAGAGTTCCTTTTGCCCGTCGAGAATTCTTTTCACTGGCCGCCGGTTTTTACTATCGGCGCAGGCGGGTCGAGCAGAAGACTTCACATAATCGCGCCGTTGGGCAATAATGAGCGCCTGTCATCAAATCAGAAGTCAGAAGACAGGAGTCAGAAGTCAGAATGATAGATGAAACCACGCCCGTTCGCAGCGCGCACCGTTTCGACCAGTCGCGACTTGCGGAGTATCTCAGAGATCGACTCGAAGGATTCGATGGCTCGATGGAGGTTCGCCAGTTTTCGGGAGGTCAGTCGAATCCTACTTTTCTGCTCTCGACACGGGACCGGAAATGCGTGCTTCGCAAAAAGCCGCCGGGAGAACTTCTCCCTTCAGCCCATCAGGTGGAGCGCGAATATCGAATAATGACCGCGCTCGCACGAACTGATGTGCCTGTGTGCCACACTCTTCTGCTCTGCGAAGACGAATCGATAATCGGCACGCCGTTCTTTCTGATGGATTATGTCGAGGGCCGGGTACTGCGCGATCTGCTGTTGCCCGAAATGACGCGAGCAGAGCGCGCCGCGATCTATGACGCGATGAATGATGTTCTGGCGCGTCTTCACAAAGTCGATTACGAGTCTCTGGGCCTTGCTGATTATGGCAGACCGGGCAATTACTACTCGCGCCAACTCAGGCGATGGACGAAGCAATACGAGCTTGCGCGGACTGAAGAGATAGAAGCAATGAAGAGGCTCATCAATTGGCTGCCTGCGAATATCCCGATGGACGAGGAGACGACGATAGTGCATGGCGATTACCGGCTCGAAAACATGATCTTTCACCCCACGGAGCCGCGCATACTCGCGGTGCTTGACTGGGAACTATCGACGCTCGGCCATCCGCTTGCAGACCTCGCTTACAACTGCATGACTTACTACTTCAACTATGGCTCGACGCCCTGTCTGCGCGACGTAGATTTCGAAGCGACAGGCATACCTGATGAAGCAGCTTATATCGCTCAGTATTGCAGAAGAACCGGGCGCACCCGGATAGATAACTGGGATTTTTATCTGGCGTTTTCGCTCTTTCGCAGCGCAAGCATCGCGCAGGGCGTTTACAAGAGAGGGCTTGAAGGCAATGCCAGTTCCAAGTCTTCTCTGCTGTTCAAAGCGTTTGTGCGGGCGACTGCCGAACAGACGTGGGAGATGGTCGAGAAGAGGCGCAGGTAGGAAAGTTTTTCGTCGGCGTGTATTTTCCTCGTCGCTCGTATATCTATTGTTGTGCCAGGCAGGCTGACGATTAGGTTACGCGCTGTGTCGAGAAGCAATCAATCCGATCCGTCGTGTCATATAGTTCGATGATTCAAAACGACTAATACCTCGAAGTCAGAAGTCAGGAGTCAGAAGTCAGGAGTCAGAAGTCAGAAGTCAGAAGTCGGGAAGCTGGAGCAGCTTGAACCTAGCTTCAATCCATCAAGCAGCACGATTGCGATCTCTTGGGGTGAATCCATAATGAGAATTGCTCTAAAGTCGGAAGTCAGAATGAAAGCGGAGGCGTCATGCGACGACCTCCCTTTTCCTTCTGACTTCTGACTTCTGACTCCTGACTTCTGTCTTCTGACTCCTGACTTCTGACTACCCAAAGGAGGAGACATGGCCAGCCTCACCTACGACGAAGCCGCACATCTTTTGCGCCGCGCGGGGTTCGGCGGAAGCCCCGGAGAAATTGATGATCTCGTCGTGCGCGGGCGCGAAGCGGCGGTCGATTATCTGATAAATCACCAGCAGATCGATAACAGCGAAATGGAAAACGTTCTCGCTCAGAGTTTCGATTTTTCCAATCCCGATGACTTCACGCGATTCAATCGCGGCGAGATCGAACGATGGTGGCTGACTCGAATGGTCTTCACCCGCCGCCAGTTCGAAGAAAAGATGACGCTCTTCTGGCATAACTTCTTCGCCACAGCTACGAACAAAGTGCCGGAAGTTTTTATGATCATCCAGAATCGCACGCTCAGACAGTATTCGCTCGACCGATTCGATACTCTCCTGCTCAAAGTCGCTCAGGACCCGGCGATGCTCATCTGGCTCGACGGCATATCGAATGTTCGCGGAGCGCCGAACGAAAACTTCTCGCGCGAGCTTCAGGAGCTTTTCTCGATGGGCATATTCGACGCGGTGACCGGGCAGGCCAACTACACTGAGCAGGATGTTAAGGAAATAGCTCGCGCCTTTACGGGATGGAAATTCTTCGGTCCTTCGCGGCAAGACCCCGACCGTTTCAATTATCGCTTCTTCATCAACGGGCCTGAACACGACAACGGGCTGAAAACCGTCTACGGACAGACGGCGAACTTCAGCGGCGAAGATGTAGTCGCCATAATCTCGAACCGGCGGGCGACCGCGCGATTTCTGGTGAAGAAATTCTTCGATTTCTTCGTCCGCCCGCTCAATGCGACGAGCGAAGACCGGGCGATCATCGAGCAGTTCGCCGATGTTTATATGAATCGCAATCACTCGATCAGGGAACTTGCGCGAGCCATATTCACCTCAGACGAATTCTTCAGCGAGCGGGCGCGCTTCAGTATAGTCAAGCAGCCGGTAGAACTCATCATCGGCGCGATTCGAATGCTGGGCGTCAATTTCGTTCCGGGAAATTTCAGAAACAATCCGAATATCCTGGCCCTTGTTTCGATCCTTCTCGGACAGGAGTTGTTCAATCCGCCTGATGTCGCCGGGTGGAATCTCAACCTCGGATGGATCAACACCGGGATGATGTTGAACCGATACACTTGGGCCGACCTCATCGCAATCTCGCGGCCCGCCAGAGACAATCCTCCCGGCGTTTATCTCTCGCACGAACAACTCCGCAAATACACGAAGGGCAATTCGAAGAAAACCGTCAAGAAATTCCTTTCTGTCCTGGGGCCGCTCAAAGTCGATTCGGACACGCAAAAGAAATTGCGCGAGTATCTCGAATCGGACGAGAAAGGAAACCCCGCGGGGTTTGAGCGCGATGACCGAACCATCGACCGCAAAGTGCGCGGGCTGGTTCATCTCTTGATGTGCCTTTCGGAATTTCAGTTGAACTGAAAGAGGAAAGATGTCAGATGCTAGATGTTAGATGTTAGTGATCAAGTGAAGAGGAGCCTTCACTAAAATCTATCCTCTAACATCTAACATCTCTTTCAGAGGAGGAGAGCATGGCTACGACAAGAAGACAATTCATCAAGCAAAGCGCAGGCGCGGTCGCAGTCGGGCTTGTGCTGCCAAATGTGTGGCTGAAAGAAGCGCACGCTCAGACCCGGCGTCGAAGATTCGTCGTCATTCAACTAGGCGGCGGCAACGACGGTCTCAACACCGTAGTTCCCTACACCGATTCGCGCTACTATCAGCTTCGCCCGACGATTTCTTTCCGTGAAAACGAACTGCGCGACAGCCAGAGCCGCTCGACGATTATAACCGACAAGTTCGGATTGCATCCGGCGATGGGGGCAGTCAAAGACCTCTACGATCAGGGTCGCGTCGCCGTCATCAACGGCGTGGGATATCCGAATGCTAATCTGTCGCACTTTCTCTCGATGGATATCTGGCACACGGCTGAATTGAGCGGCACGACTCGCGTGGGGTGGCTCGGCAAATACGCGGACATCGCTCTGATGGGAGAGACGGGACTTCCAGCCGCGTCGGTCGGAGGGATCGAAGCACCCAGGAGTTTCAATGCCAGTCAGGTGGTCATTCCGAACATACTCGATTTTTCGCTCTACAATTTCATCACCGATCCGGCTTACCCCGACGACAGCAACAATCAGATAAACACATTCGCTTACGCTGCAAGCCGCCAGTTCGCTCCCGGCAGCGCGATGAATTCTGTAAACAGCACGGCGTTTCAGGCTCTGGGAGGCGCGCAGCGAGTCCAGTCCTCGATTGTGAATTATCAATCTTCGGTCGTGTACCCACAGGGAAATCCGCTGGCGTCTGGTATGAAGATGCTGGCGCAGCTTCTGACGACCATACCGGAAGCGAGTCTCGTCTACGCGCAGATGGGAGGCTTCGACACTCACGCTGATCAGATCGCTCATCCGAATAATCAGGCGGACAAGTTGAGCGGCGCGCACGCGCTTCTGCTGCGCTGGTTTTCAGAAGCAGTGAAGGCTTTTTATGACGATATGGTTGAACACCAGATGGCTGATGATGTGTTGATAATGCAGTGGTCGGAATTCGGTCGCCGTCCCGATGAGAATGCTTCGTTTGGAACCGATCACGGCACGACCTCGCCCGTTTTCATCGTTGGCAATCCAGTGAGTGGGAATGTGTACGGAGATTATGCGTCGCTTGCGACGACGGAGCTTGACGTGGCGGGCAATCCGAAATTCAAAGTCGATTTCCGCGCCGTGTATGCGACTATTCTGGATCGCTGGCTGGGAGTCGATTCGCGCGAGGTGCTGGGCGCGAGTTTCGAGAACATAGGCTTTCTCGGATGAGCATCTTTCGCGGGCGGCTTCGGCACGTCCTCTGAAACTGGCCTTGCCTGGCACAAGAGGAAAGCGGGAGAAAGAGATGCGACGCCGCCCGCGAATGATTCCTTCGCAATTTCTTCTTTCTGATAACGAGACTCACCACGCGGCGGCAATGTCCTTTTTAGCGTATTACAGCAAGATCAAACATGATTCGTAAATATCGTTGTAGAACGTTTCAATATCATCGAAGTGATTTCGCAAGATCGACTCTATCGTTTTTGTGGAACAGTTGCCGCGTCTTATCCAGATGATCTTAGGCGGATGCCCGAACAGCAAACTTCGCTGATAGAAATCAGCGTCTTTGGAGACGATCATAAAGTCGTTGTTCTTTGCATGTTCCCAAATCAAACGGTCATCACTGGATTTCAACCCTATATCTCTGGGATGCGCAGAATCAGGATACAGGTCAGCCAATGCGCGAACCAGTTTATGTGAAATGTTTTAATTTCACGCTGGTATAGTCATCAGCTTGCGCTCACGGTCTGCGGCAAACGCCAGACATGCCTTAATATCCTCGCGCGTCAAATCGGGGAAGTCGTCGAGTATTTCGTCTTCGGTCATCCCTGAAGCCAGATAATCAAGCACATCATAAACGGTGATGCGAAGACCGCGAATGCATGGCTTGCTGCTGCGCTTGCCAGGCTCGATGGTGATGTAGTCCTGATAGTTCATAGCGTGATGGTACGTCGCATTGTCTTCCTTATCAAAATACTCAAAGCGTGATCGTTGAACCGCCGCAGGTTTCTTCGCGCTCGCTCAAACAGATCGGCGAGAGCCGGATTATCTGGTTTCTCTTCTATGATCAATAGCTCATCCATATCGTGAATCGTAATCCCGCGCCCTTCGCGGGTCAACGACATTTCTGATTTCGCACAGCGCAGCATACACGCGACACCTGTCACCCAATCAATGCACCGCTCTCAGAATGCCATCTTTATTCAACTGCAATTTACGCCAACGATATCATGGCACGCGGCTCGCTCTCTCTGAGGAAAAACTGTTTGGCCAGTTGTCAGTTGTCCGTCGTCCGTTGTTAAAACTGCTACTGACAACTGACAACGGACAAAAAAGGAGAAAGTCGCGCTTGTCTTCGAATCAACTGACTCAGAGGTTCCTTCAGCCGTGGCAGATGGCCGTATCAGCAACCGTGTGCGCCTACATCGCGCTGTGCGTTGCTACGGGGACGCTCAAACTTCATCACTGGTTTCTGCTCATCGCCGTTCCCGCTGCCGCTCTCGCTCAGGAACGCGGGCGAAAATTCTTCCGAGACTTCTGGCCGCTGTTCGCTTTCTGGCTGGTCTATGATCGATTGCGATTGATTCAACCTTTTCTGCTTGATCGCGTAGCAGTGCGTTGGCCTTATGAAGTTGAGCGATGGGCCTTCGGCTGGATTGCAGGCGGAGACACGCCCGCTCACGCAGGAAGAGAGTGGCTCGGCGCGCACCTTCACACATTCGCGGGATCATCGATGAGCTTCTTCCTTCAATTCATTTATTTCTCTCACCTGTTCGTCCTTCCGATGATGCTTTATTACTTCTGGCACCGTGGTCATTCACGCCCGAATGATCGACTGCAATTCATCAATCATATTCGATCTTTCACCGCGCTTCATTTCACAGGAATGTTCGTTTATGTTGTCCTTCCCGTAGCTCCGCCGTGGTGGGTGAGCCTTCACCACTTCGCGCGCCCGACGACAGAGTTGATCGCGCAGACGAAAATGACCGAGGCTATGGACGGCGCGATGGTTCAGGGAGTCATTCAGTCTGCGGCTGTGTGGTTCGCAGCCGTCCCGTCACTACACGGCGCATACCCCATGCTGATGCTCCTGCTCGCGCTCAAAATCAGAAACCGTTTCGTCACCGCCGCGCTCATTCTTTACACCGCCGCGATGTTCGCCTCGACCGTCCTGCTCAACCAGCACTACATAATCGATCTCGTCGCAGGCGCGATTCTGGCCATCGTCTGCTACCTCGCTTTCGGTCGTAAAACGTTTGAAACTGCCAGATAAAATTCTTGCAATGCTGTTTCACCTGTGATACACTGCGGCCCATCTTTGAAAGAAAGCGAGGTAGACGACGATGGCAAGTTTCAACAAGATAATGATCGTAGGGTATCTAGGCCGCGACCCTGAGCTAAAGTACACGACGCAGGGGACGCCGGTTTGTGACTTCACAGTAGCGACGACTGACCGACGCAAAGACAAATCGGGCGGCGTTCAGGAAGTGACCACATGGTTTCGAGTGAGCCTGTTCGGGCGTCAGGCGGAGGTGGCGAGTCAGTACCTTGCCAAAGGCCGACAGGTTTACGTCGAGGGGTCGCTCACACAGCGCGAATGGACAGACAAAGACGGAGCGACGCGGACGACACTCGAAGTGCGCGGCACAGACATTCAATTCCTCTCGCCCGCCCACGACGCCGAACCACAGGCTAAGGCCACAGCAGCAGCAGCGACAAAAGCGAATCAGCCTCAGCGAGCTAAGACCATCGAGCTTGACGAGGAAGATATTCCGTTCTGAGTCCTTCGAAGAGTTGAATTCATCGGGATGCGACTGGTCGGCGCAGGTGCCTGCGTTGATGGTCGCATCTTGCCGGATCAAAGTTATGCGTCAGGAACACAACACGGGAGGCAATTATGGAACTGGGAAATTTCTCTGTCAGTCTGGCTGTAAAAGATATCGAGGCGTCGAAGCTCTTTTACGAAAAGCTGGGTTTTACAGTTTTCGCAGGAAACCAATCGCAGAACTGGCTGATTATGAAGAACGGCGACCACGCTATCGGGCTGTTTCAAGGCATGTTCGAAAAGAACATTCTCACCTTCAACCCCGGTTGGAATAGCGAGGCTCAACAACTCAGCGAATTCACGGACGTTCGAGAGTTGCAGCGCCAGCTTAAAGATCGTGGCGTAACCCCGATTGTAGAAGCAGACGAAAGCTCTAAGGGTCCGGCCAGCTTTATGATTGTTGACCCGGATGGAAACACGATTCTTTTGGATCAACACGTATAGGCAACGTGGCAGTTGGAGTTTTTGGTTGCGAAGCGACGTATAGCAACGCTTTGCAGCGGATGCGACCGTCAGCGCAGACGGTCTGCGCTGACGGTCGCATCCGGGTTAAACCAAAGTCAGGCCACGCGTACTCAGGGATAATTTCAATCAGAAGGAGGCGCTTCATGAACATCAAAATCTTATTGACAATAGCTCTAGTCTGGCCAGTTTTTTTGTCGCTCAACGATAAAATCATCGGGGACGATGGAAAAATGATGGAAGGCACCTGGGTATTAGTTGAGGCGGAGCTCGGCGGGCAGAAACTCCCGGATGAAAGTATCAAAGGAACCAGGCTTATATTAACGGAAGGCAGATATGAGTACCAAAATGACAGAGGAGAGTACAAGCTATATCCAGCGGCGGAGATAAAAGCGATGGATATAGTCGGTAGAGAAGGGCCAAACAAAGGGAAAATCTTCCTGGCGATCTACGAGCTTGAAGGCGATAAGCTAAAAATATGTTATGACCTGACCGGTAAGACGAGGCCGACGAAACTCAAAACCGAAGCAGGAACCCGGCAATTCCTTGCCACTTATCAGAGAGAAAAGAAGTGAAAGCTTTATTCAAATCTGTCTGGCCCTATAAAGAAGACGCAATGAATCTGCCTGTTGAGAATCTGGAAGCCGCCCTTCCCTTCTACGAAACGACGATGGGGTTTCGGGTTGTGTCACGCCAGGACTCGCCGCAGAAGTTCGCTGTCCTGACCAGAGACGACATTCAGATAGGTCTGGCCGAAAATAGAGGCGACCCCACACAGGAAGGATGTTTCTTTGAGGTCGACAATGTGGAGACAGCCTTCGCAGAATTCAAATCGAATGGATTGGAAAAAGAACGGGCTGGCGCATTCTCAATCGAGACATACGGGGAGACCTCCTACAAAGTGTTTTTCGTGCTGGCGCCAGACGGGCTGTGTTACTGCCTGGGCGAGCAACAAACTGAAAAATGATTAAAGGACTTTACTGCTATGTCAACATACAAACCCGCAACAGACGATGAAGCTCAAATTCGACAACTCATCAACAAGCAGATCAGCGCAATCTGCGCCAAAGACATGGATCGACTCATGAGCCTCTACGCCGATTCAGACTCCAGACTCTCGACTCCAGACTTTTCTTAGGAGACTATTATGAAAATAAAACTCAGCAGTATAATTGTGGACAATCAGGAAAAAGCTCTGAAGTTCTATACAGAAGTTCTGGGCTTCGTGAAGAAGACGGACATGCCGATAGGCGAAGACAGATGGCTGACTGTAGTCTCGCCTGAAGCGCCTGACGAAATCGAGTTGGTTCTGGAGCCGAACTCCAACCCGGCGGCCAAAACATTCCAGCAAGCCCTTCACGAACAGGGCATACCGTTGACGGCCTTCTCAGTCGATGATATCCAAAATGAGTACGAGAGGCTCAAAAAGCTGGGCGTAGTGTTCCGCACCGAACCGACCAATGTGGGGACTGTGACAATCGCCGTCTTCGATGACACCTGCGGCAATCTGATTCAGATATATCAGGTCTGAGCAGAACTCACCCGCAATACAGGAATACGGCATGACAAAAATCATTCAAAGCACCATTCCTGTTCTCGCCTCGCTCGACATAAGCGAGTCAATCGCCTTCTATGTCGAAAAGCTTGGCTTCACGGAAGAGATGCGCGCCAGTGATTACGCCATCGTGAGTCGCGACGGCGCGGAGATTCATCTCTGGTTGTTCAACGACCGCCACATCGCAGAAAACACAAGCTGCTATGTTCGCACGAGCGACACTGATGCGCTATGGCAGGAATTCACAGGTCGGGGATTGAATCTCAAACCTCCTGCTGCTCGGCCATGGCGTATGAAAGAGCTTTACGTCCATACCCCGCATGGGAATCTCCTGAAATTCGGCGAGTACGCTTCCGAGTAAAAAAATGCGACGATGCGAGTGGGCTAAAACCGATTTGAGCATCCTCTACCACGACACGGAGTGGGGCGTCCCCGTTCGGGATGATCGCGCGCTTTTCGAGTTCCTCATTCTCGAAGGCGCGCAGGCCGGGTTGAGTTGGGAGACCATTCTCAAAAAACGCGACAGTTATCGCGCGGCTTTCAATAACTTCGACGCGCGGCGCATCGCGCGATACGATCAAAACAAAATCGACAAGCTTCTCGCCAACCCCGGCATAATTCGCAATCGGCTTAAAGTCTCAGCCGCCATCGAGAATGCAAAATCATTCCTCGCGGTTCAAAAAGAATTCGGCAGTTTCAATAACTACCTCTGGCGATTCGTCGATGACAATCCCATACAGAATCGATGGAAGTCACAGAAAGAAGTGCCTGCGCAGACAGCGGAATCAGAGGCTTTGAGCCGAGACCTGCTCAGTCGCGGATTTAAGTTCGTCGGCCCGACTATTTGCTATGCGTTCATGCAGGCTGTGGGGCTGGTCAACGATCACGCCGTCTATTGCTTTCGTCATAAGGAAATCCGTCAAACAAAATCGTGAGACACACGCATGACATCTCTGAAATGGAATCAAGTCAATTCGTGGCGATTGTCCCGGAATCATCTGCTCGAACGGGCCGATAGCGATCAACTGCTCGAAGTCGCGGGTCGAATCTGCGGGCTTCATGCGCAACTGATGTCAGCCGCAGAACTCTCGCTCTGGGCGCGTGTCGAGGGCATCTCTCCCGCAGATATCAAAAGCGCGATCTGGCGCAAGCGACAACTGGTCAAGACATGGGCTATGCGCGGCACGCTCCATCTGATATCGGCTATCGACTTCCCTCTTTATGTCGCGGCACTCAGTCTTCACGCTCACTATCGTCGCGATAGCTGGCTCAAGTATCACGGAATCACACTCGACGAACTTGGTCAGATCATCGAAGGTGTTCGCGTGACCCTCAACGATTCAGGAATGATGCGCGAGCAGCTTGCCGAGGCTATCGCAAAACGAGCGCGCAACCCGAAATTCGCCGAACTCCTGAATTCCGGCTGGGGTACGTTGCTCAAGCCCGCGGCCTTTCAGGGGCATCTGTGTTTCGGCCCAAGTCAGGGCCAGAAGATTACCTTCGTGCGGCCCGATAAATGGATCGGCGCGTGGAAAGATATAGACCCGCAGGAAGCATTGAAGGAAATCCTGCGTCGCTATCTTTCGGCTTATGGCCCTGCGACGACAGGTGATTTCGCGCGATGGTGGGGATTGCAGCCGCCCGCGGCCAAACGTTTTTTCAAATCTCTCGGCGACGAAGTGGAAGAAGTCGAGGTCGAAGGATGGAAAGCGTGGGCGCTCGCTTCCCTGATAAAACAAATATCCCATCACAAAGCGTCCGGCTCAGTGCGACTCCTCCCGCACTTCGATCCTTACGTTTTAGGAGCGCCTCGCTCGTGCGGGCGAATCATCCCTGAAGCGCACCGTGATCGCATCTTTCGCCCGTCAGCATGGATTTCGCCCGTCGTGCTCGTAGATGGACGGATGGAAGGCGTATGGAATTACGAAAAGAAACGATCTCAGGTCGTCGTGAAAATTGAAATGTTCGCTCCGCCCGCGGCGACGGTCAAACGCAGCATCGAGAGAGAAGCGAAACGACTTGGAGAGTTTTTCGAGATGAAAGTCTGTGTGGATTACTGACGACTTATAGCGGCATTCAGATGCCTGAACAGGATGTTGATAAGATCGCGTGAGTTGGCACAAAGACTCTTCTCTGCGTCTTGTATGTTCGACAAGCTGGCAGCTTGTCGTTGCTTCGAGCAAAGGAGGGTTGCTTTCCAGCGGCGAGCCGTGAAAGCCTGCGGCAAGCTGGCAGCTTGCCGGACAACGTGGCGTCTCTGCGTCAGGAACCCCTTTTGTTATTCAGGCTTATGCAAGACGCTATAACGAAAGGAACGGCATGAAAAACCTGAAAGGAAAAATCGCGCTCGTCACCGGAGCCAGTCGCGGAGTTGGAAAAGGAATCGCTCTCGGTCTGATCGAAGCCGAGGCAACTGTTTACATCACTGGCCGAACTGTCGAAGACATGACCTATATCGATCACGGCTCGGCCATCGAATGCGATCATCGCAATGACGAGCAGGTGGAATCAGTCTTTCGCCGCATCACCCGTGAGCAGGGCCGTCTGGATGTGCTGGTCAACAATGTGTGGGGCGGCTATGAAAACATGCTTGAGAACGGAGAGTTCACTTTTACTCGTCCGTTCTGGCAGCAGCCTCTCTGGCGATGGGACGCGATGTTTGAGGCGGGAGTTCGCGCGCATTATGTCGCAAGCCATTTCGCAGCAGGGATGATGATCGACGAGCGTAGCGGGCTGATCGTAAATATTTCATTCTGGGCTGCGCAAAAATATCTGAGCAACACGGCCTATGGAGTGTCAAAAGCCGCAACCGATAAAATGACCGCGGACATGGCTCACGAACTGAGGGAGTATAAAGTTGCGGCTCTGTCGCTTTATCCGGGGCTGGTTCGGACAGAGAGCGTGATGCAGGCGGCGGCGTTTCTCGATCTGAGCAATTCCGAATCGCCTCAGTTCATAGGTCGCGCCGTCGCACATCTGGCCGCCGATCCGAACGTTATGGAAAAAACCGGCAAAGTAGTGGTCGCGGCTGCGCTGGCCGAGGAGTACGGATTCACCGACATCGATGGCAAAACACCGAGACCGCTCACGTTAACTGATGTCTAAGAGGAGGGGAAATCATGACGACTCACAACGCTGATCGCTTCCGCCGTTTGTTCGAGTATGAAAAGGACGCGCACACGAAAGTGATCGCATCGCTCGGTGCTGTCTCCGCGAACAAACGATCATCGCCACTGTATCAAAAAGCGGTCGATCTTTTCGCGCACATCTGCGCGGCGCGATGGCTATGGCTGTATCGCTTAGGCGCGACCGACGCATCGCCGCGTGATTTATTTCCGCAGGGAGTCACGGTTGATTCGCTCACAGGGCTTGCCGAAGAGATGCACTCGGCGTGGTCGGATTATCTCTCGCGTCTCGACGATGCGGAGACAGCGCGCGTGTTCGAGTATCGCAGCCTCGAAGGGGAACAGTTTCGCAACAGCGTTGAAGATATTCTCACTCAGCTATTCGGGCATTCTCTTTATCATCGCGGTCAGATAGCAATGCTGCTGCGCTCAATCGAAGAGGAGCCTGCCGTGACCGATTTCGTTTTCTGGAGCCGCGAGGCGATTACGACCCAGTGAGAAAGCTGCTTGCCGTTGGCTATCTTTTTCTTTGTTGCTGCCGCAGGTATAGGAAGAAAGCAGATATTGTCAGAGACTCTTATTGAAACGCCTGTGACAACCATTTTTCAGGTGTTGGTTATCACAGGTGCTGTAACAGTCTCATCCTCCCTGCACGAAATACACATCAAAAGCCCATCGCCCGACGCTTGTGCGCCCGGCATTATCGACTTTGGATGCATAGCGGAACCAGTTTCCGTGCCGATCGCGCCTTCTTGTTTCTCTGTATCTCAGGTCTATCGAATCGACGTTGAGTGATGAGAGGGGCCGCACTTCATTGCCCTCTGAAGCGCCATTGTGATTGGTGTCTCTCCACAGGAGGAGAGAGGCGTAGACTGAATCGCGCGGGTCGATTTCTCTATCACCATTGCCGCCATTTTCTGGCTTATCAAATTCCGCAAGCGCGATGAAACCGTTAGGTTGCCGTGATGGCGGCTGTGGGGTGAAGCTGCCGAATAGTTCAGCGCCGTTGTCGATGATGCCGTTGCCATTTCGATCAAGCGCCAAAAATGCATCATCGGAGCCTGCCGATGTCCAGGCCATGTGTTCTGCTACGCCATCATTGTTGAGGTCGAAATTGACTCCGTCGCTCGCGCTGGTAAGGCGAAAGCCATTGCCCAGCACATCGATGAGTATCGGGCTGCACTCACAAGCGCAGATCACCGGGTCCCAATAACAGCCGTATTGTTGCCCGCCACAAAATTGCGGGAAGCAAAACTCTTCACATGAGCGTTCAGTGGCGCTAAACGACCCCGGATTACCAGCACTATCGCCAGGCTGACCAGGGTCCCCGCCACTAGCAGTTAATCCATTAGCACCCGCAGGACCAGAGCCTAAGGATTGCCCGGCTGAAGAGCTACAGTTGATGTTTGAGCCAGGGTCCCCGCCTCCCCCGGGATCTCCGGCTACTCCTTGGCCTCCGGCACTGGAACCACTACCAGCCGGTCCTCTCCCGCCAGGGTTAACGTCATAGGTGTAACTACCAGTCCAGTTATTTCGACAGGGAGCATTCACTGTTATAGTGCCACCTCTTTCCCCATTACCTCCCTTACCGCCCCGACCCCCCGCTCCCGCGTCCCCGCCAATTCCACCTCTACCACCTCGTCCGCCATTGCCTGCTCCGCCCTGCGCGCAATTACAGCTTGCGCCATCACCGCCCTCACCACCCGTTCCGCCTGGCTTTCCATCATAGGCAAAGCCCCCCGGTCCGCCTTGTCCGCCTTGTCCGCCATGGGAAATAAAATGCCAGGTGTTACTGTCGTTATCTTCTATGTAATAATTTCCCCCGGTTCCGGCAGTACCATCAGTGCCTTGATCACCTGTTCCGGCAGGCCCCGCATCACCACCAAAAGCTCCATCGTTCCCAGTTGATCCGTGAATGTTACCACCACATACTCCGCCCGGTGCTTTGGGCTGAACTAAAGGATTGGCATTGTTCGGCTGTGTTCCACTCACTCCGATACCCCCCATAGATCCAGGCTGGCCGCTTGTATCGCGAGTTTCATCTTGCGGGCTTATTTCTCCCCGCCCTACTTTCCTACCACGGCGCAGCGATTCAAAATCCAGGAATGCCGCATCTCGAACGCGTTTATCGCGATGATAGAGCGCCTTCAATACTCTGTTTAACTTAGCTTCGCCCCCAATGCTCTCCAGCCACTCCTTATGCCCTATGCCGCTGGTGTCAATAGTGATGTTCCCCGACCGGCGATCAGGTCTTGTATCGGGAATCTCTACCATCATGCTCTGTTTTCCATCTTTTCTAACGAAGCGCCTTGGCAGAGTCTCTCCCATTACGGTGACTCCTTCGGCAGGAAAGATTGAGACATGATAGTTTCCTTTGATGAGAACATCATTTCCTTCAAAGGCCAAATGTTTAGCTACAATTACCGTATCACCGGTTACTTGCACTTTCTCAGGTAAATAAAGCGTGTCGGCTAGATGGACGCCTGAGAGCGGTTTAGCAAGATAGCGAACCTGCTGCATTTCAGGAATCAGGTCAAAAACAGGAGCCAGACGAGCAGGCCAGTCTCGACTCATCAACATGTCAGGGTCGAAGGGCACGCCTTTTTCCATCAACAACTGGCGAACTGGCTCAAAGTTTTTCTTTCGAGCTTCCAGGCGCGCCTGAGCTTCCGCTTCTTGTTTTGTGATTTGTTGAGGCATCCCAACCTTTTTGCTTGTCACATCAGTTGCAGAAATTCCTACACACTGCAAAACCAAAACTACGGCAAGGATCACTGAAAACAAAGTTTTTCTCATGAGCTTTCCTTCTTAGGTCGGAGATTGTCTCTCTTCTCTATAAACAGAGGCGCACGGGTTTATGCCAATAGCAGGTACTATTGACAACAAAGGCGCGCTGATATTACTCCCCCCCCCCATTTTTTGTCAAATGATTTTTTTTACATTCGGTTGTGGCATATCGAATTTTGATTTTGGGGAGCCTGCATTGCTTGATTTTTTTCGAAGATGTGAGGCGATTTGATTGAGACCTGCTGGCACAGAAGGTATTCAGCCATCTATCTTCTCCTGTTTGATAAGGCGTCTCTTTACAAAGTCCAGAGATTCTCTCGGTTCTTCAGTCCTCTGGCGAGCTATCAAAGTATCATACACATCTTCCCAGAGCGCGCTGTGTTTTCGCAGGTCAATCTGAACTGCTACCTTCTGCCCCTTAGCATCTGTGACGAATTGAATGCCTTCCATATTCTCTCCTGTTATCCGTTGCCGGGAACTTATACATCCAGTCACGATTGATCTCACACCACATTCATTTCGCCTTCCGGCTTTGCGCCAGTGAATCTTTCAAACGTAAAAGGCGAAAGATCGAAATCCCGCGCTGCGCCATCAACTATCACGTCAGCGAGCAGGCGTCCCGCCGCGGGCGAGTGCTGAAAGCCATGCCCGCTGAAGCCGTTGATCATGAAAAAGCCTTCCACTTCGCGCGCTGGCCCTATGATAGGATTCGCGTCGGGCGTGACTTCATAAAGCCCCGCCCATGCGTGCGCAATGCCCGCGTCGGCAAGTCGCGGCAGGCGGCGAAGGGCGACTTGATTGACCTTTTCGAGAAATTCCCATTGAACAGTCATATCGAATCCAGGTCGTTCTTCCGCGTCTGACATGCCGAACAGGATGCCTGCGCCTTCGCGGTGAAAATAAAACGTCGTCTCGAAATCGATCACCATTATTCTATTCGCAGGCACGCTTAGGCCCGCCCCATCGATCATCGATTCGGTTATGAAAATATGTCTGCGAATCGGAGCGACAGGAATATCGAGTCCAGCCATCTCGCCTATGCGCCGCGCATAAGGCCCTGCTGCGTTGACAATAATCGGCGTTGAGATCGCGCCGTGCGTCGTCTCTACTGCAAGGACTCGGCCACTCTCTACTCTTATGCCTGTAACTTCAGTCTCGCGATAAATTTCCATGCCTCTCGCCTGCGCCGCTTTTGCAAACCCAAGGGTTACGCCATTCGGGTCGGCTATTCCGTCGCGGGCGCAAAAGGTCGCTCCTCTCACGCCCTCGACTTCAAGCCCCGGAGCAAGGCGGCGCGCTTCTTCAGGCGCAAGTACGTCGACTGCGACGCCGAGCCGTCTTTGCATCTCGACATTTCGTTGAAACTGGCTGAAGTTCTCTTCATCGGAAAGCAAAAACAGATAACCGTCCTGATGAAAATCTATCTCGAAGCCTGTCTCTTCATAGAAGCGTTCCATCATTCCAATCGATTCAATCGATAGGCGGACATTCGATTCGCTTGAAAACTGATGGCGCACGCCTCCGGCATTCCGGCCCGTAGACCCCGCGCCGAGCATACTTTCACGCTCCACGATCACCGTATCAGTCACGCCGCGTCGGGCCAGATGAAAGGCGACGCTCGCGCCCATGCACCCGCCGCCGATTATCACAACCTCAGCCGTTTTCTTCACTGCGCTTTTCCTCCGGCCAGAGATTACATCAGCCTGTGAGATTTTGGCCAACGCGACGAATTAAATCTTTCCTGTAAACGAGGTCATGTGATAGAACTAAATCTTCCAAAAGCACGTTTGCAAACCAGCTTCGCGGGCGGGGGGCGATAAAAGCAGTCATCCCCAATCTCTTTTATTTGCCGCTTTTGCTATGCATTTGCAGACGCGCGGCAGGGACTATCTCACAGATCATAGGGGCGAGCGGCTCCCCCCGCCGTCATGTGGGATATGATCCAGAAGAAAAAGGAGAAAAAAATATGCGAATACAGAAAACATCCATAGCCGTAATTTCGCTCATGCTGGTGTTGGCTCTCTCGGTCAACAGCTTTGCGCAACTTGGCACCGCCTCCATCAGCGGAGCAGTTACTGACTCACAAGGGTCAGCTATCGCCAGGGCCAAAGTCACGGTAAAAAACAAAGCGACGGGGCAGATCCGCGAGGCGCGCACTGATGACGAAGGCGCATACAGGATTCAAAACCTGCTGCCCGCCGCCTACGAAGTCCGCATCGAAGCTCAGGGCTTTGCGGCGGCAGTGGTAGAAGAAGTCAAACTTCAGGTCGGCGAAGTGCCAACCGTCAACGTTTCTCTCAAGCCTGCGGGCGCGACCGAAGTCGTGCAGGTCAATTCCCAGGAAGCCATAGGCGTCGATACGACCACGTCGCAGGTCTCAGGCTCCATATCAGACCGCACGCTTCAGAGCCTTCCGCTCAACGGGCGCAACTTCCTCGATCTGGCTTTTCTCATTCCCGGCAATGCGCCCGCGCCCAACTACGATCCGACCAAAACGACGACTATCGAAATCTCATCGGCGGGACAGCTTGGCCGCGGAGGCAATATCGCCGTCGATGGCGCAGACAACAACGATGATGTGGTCGGAGGGACTCTGCAAAACTTTCCCCAGGACGGCATAAAGGAATTTCAGATCGTCACCAACCGATTCTCAGCCGAAATAGGAAGGTCTGCTTCTTCGGCCATCAACATAGTCACCAAGACCGGAGGCAACGACATTCACGGGTCGGGATCGTTCTTCTTCCGCAACGACTCGCTGTCGGCTCTCCCGGCCACCTTGAACCGAACGCTCGTCGACACGCTCGGCACGCCGCCTTTCGACCGCGAGCAGTACGCCGGATCGATTGGCGGGCCGATCAAAAAAGATAAGGCGTGGTGGTTCGCTGCCGTCGAGCATCGCAATCAGGACGGCGTGGTACTCACGGGTGTGAGAGATTTCTCATCGCGCAGAGTGCTGACGAGTTTTTCTGACGCGCCGCTCAATGATTTCCTCCTGACCTCGCGCGCAGACTGGCAGGCCGGATCCAATGATTCGATGGCTTTCCGCTTCAGCCTTCAGGATGAGGACGACATCGATCGCGGCAGCCTGCGCCGTCCCATAGGCACTGCCGACAACCGGCAGCATTCCTTCAACAACTACTACTCGTTCGTCTACAACTGGATTCACACTTTCTCGCCGAAGGTGCTGAATGATTTCGTCTTTCACGAAAACAAGTTCAAGAATGAAATCCCCTCCTTTGTCGAGGGTCGCAATGAATTGCGCTTCCCCTCGGTTCAGGACGGCGGCAACTTCCGCATTCCCCAGCGCACGCGGCAAAACCGCATTCAGATTCGCGACAATCTCACCCTCTCGGCTGGCTCTCACGCGCTGAAATTCGGAGGCGAGTATCAACGGCTCGACACCGATGCCATATTCGATCTCTTCGGGTCAGGAACCCTTTTTCTGGCCGAAGACTTCGCCAGTGCCGACCGCAACGGCGACAGGAAAATCGATGACCTCGACATACCTGTTGTTATTACGATTCGCTCCATCGCGCCCAGTCGGCCTCCGACCGTCAAGGATGTCGACAACAACTTCTTCGCTTTTTATGTTCAGGACGACTGGAAGATCAGCCCGCGCTTTACGCTCAACCTCGGTCTTCGCTACGAGCTTGACACCAACACGAAGAACGTCGGCAATTTCGGCGATATATTTTCAATCGTCCGACCGTTCCTCGCTTCGGGAGATCGCAAGAAAGACAAAAATAACTTCGGCCCGCGTCTGGGCTTCAACTGGGACCCGTGGGGCGACGGCAAGACCTCTGTGCACGGCGGATATGGGATTTATTATGACCGCGTAGTGCTCGAAGTCGCTCTGCTCGAACGCCTGCTTGACGGGCGCGCGCTTCCGCTCGAAGTGCGCGATGGCGAGCGCGGCGCAAACATCGCCCGTCCCTTCGTGGGCAACATAATTCCGGGCGCAGGCGCGGTCGGAATAAACATAATCGACAACAACATGGATACTCCCTACGTGCAACAGTTCAACCTGGGCGTACAGCGCGAAGTCTTCCGCGATCTGATCGTAAGGGTCGATGGCATTCACTCCTTCGGATCGAGTTTCATCATAGGTCGCTCCATCGGGACGGTGTTCAATCCGGTCATCAATGGGACGGACTCGGTTGTAAACATAGAATCGTCGGTCAAGACCTGGTACGACGGGCTTCTGGTCAACGTGCAGAAGCGGTTTTCAGATCGTTTCAACTTCAACGCCTCATACACCCTGGCCAAAGTGTTCAACTTCTCGAATGACGATCAGATTCCGTTCCAGGTAGGGCCGCTCGATCCCAACAATCTGAGAATCGAAAAAGGCCCAACGCCCAACGAGGAGCGACATCGCTTCACGTTCGCCGGAGTCATCAATGCGTGGTGGGGCGTTCAGGTTTCGCCCATCTACACGCTGGCCTCCGATGTGCCTTTCGATATCATTCTGCCGAACGGGACTACGCGAATCCCATTAATTCAGCGAAACGCCGCCGGTCGTCAGTTCCGCACCGGCGCAGAGTTGAACAGCTTCATTCAACAGGTCAACCGAGGCGGGGGCATTGCCGGAGTCGGACTTCTGCCGCTGGTGCGCGACGATCTGAAACTGGGAGACAGCTTCACTTCATTCGATATGAGGGTGTCGAAGTCATTCAAACTCTCCGAGCGATGGAGCATTCAGGGCCTAGTCGAGGTGTTCAATCTGTTCAACGTGACCAATATTCGCGGCGTCAACAATGTGAACTTTTCGGGTTTTCAGAACACGTTGATACGCGACAGCGAAGACGCGCGCAATCCTGGATTTTTGAGGTCTTCTTCGTTCGGAGCGCCGTTGCAGACCGCAGGTGGCGTATTCGGAACAGGAGGGCCGAGAGCGTTCCAGTTCGCAGCGAAGGTGAATTTCTAAATTGAGTCTGAAGGGGCGCAATAACGAAATGCATTGTTGCGCCCTTTCAGAATACTGGTATGAGATGACGATTTACTTCTTCACGATTATTTTTCCGGCCATGTCCTTGCCGCCCGCCGCGCCGTGAAATCCGCAGTGATAGGCGTAGGTGCCGGGCTTGTCGAACTTGAAAGAGAACTTTCCGCCGTTGGCCAGCACGTCGGATTTGAACTCATTTTTGTCGGCCTCGACCGTGTGACGGCCTCCTTCATTGACCCACTCGACCGTCGTGCCTACGGTCACGGTCAAATCTTTCGGAACGAATTCGAAATTCTTGATCGTAACTTTGGCATTCTCTGCCGGGGACGCGCTGGTCTCAGTGCTGACCCGCGCGCTCACAGCACTCATCGCAAACATCAAAGCAATCACAACAAAACTCGCAAGCTTTCGCATACGCTCATTCTCCTTTCCATCTACGAATTTATTTTTTCAATGACGATTATCTCTCGTCACTCTTCACTTCAAATCGGTTCGTGCTTCACTTTGCAGCAGGCATCACGGTGACTACGCCCGCCATCTCTGCTCCACCTTTGTCGCCGTGATAGCCGCAGAAGTAAGGATATACTCCGGGCTTATCGAATTTGTGTTCGAATCGCCCGTCTTTCTGAAGCTCAGACGATCTGAACGATCCGTCGTCAGCTTCAACCGTGTGGCGTCCGATCTCATCGATCCATTCGACAACGGTTCCCGCTTCGACGGTTATTTCTTTAGGCTCGAATTTGAAATTCGAAAGTCTCACGGTCGCTCTTTTCTCCTGAGATGACGCGGCGGCCCTGGGCGCATCGAGCGCCGGCGTTGCCGCGACGTACCAATAATAATAAGTCACAAGACCGAACAAAATCACTATCCACCACAGCGCGAGCGCGCTTCTCATCCAGGGTTTGTAGCGGCGGAAGCGAAGTTTTTGCGGAACGAGTTTCGTCGCCGCAACCAACACGATGTAGATGCCAAGCAATTCGGCCACGGTGCCAAGCGCGGCGTGAATGGTGGCGACGAGATAGTAGCTGTCTCCGAGTTTTGCCGGGAGATTAGGCTCAACCTGGCGATGGAATGAAGGAGCCATTACGAGAAATATCATCGCCAAGTTGAGTATCATCACGCTCGACTGGCAGTACTTGTGAGCGCGAAAGTTTTTCTTCCGGGCCAGCATCATGCCGACCATCAGCATCAGTCCCATTACGATTTGCACAACAAGATTGAGGTCAGCCTGAAACGTCGCGCCCGTACCCAGGAAACCGTTCATCTCTATCTCCTTGTTCTGTTCTGACGGGGAAAGGTCTCTGAGCTGCACCGTGACCCAGACTCTATTACGCTGCGGCTCAACTAAACGGATTTGAGGTCTGAATTATTTTCATGAAAGGAGAGAAATGTCCATGCCGGATGAGACAGAAAAAAGATGAGATTCACAAATCGACCTGCACGCCCAGCCCCCGCTCAATCGCTCTCGTGTAAGCCAGCCTCGCTGTAACGAGGTCTTCGATGGCAAGCCCGCAGGATTTGAACAGCGTGATTTCATCCTCAGATTCCCGCCCCCTGACGCGGCCTGACACTACATCCGCCAGCGTCCCTTTTATGTGATCGCTCGTCATCGCTCCTTCTGAAATCGGAATCCGTAGTTCGCCAGCCTCGCGGCCTGCCGCCGTGTGATCATCGATTATCACGCGGGAACCCGCGACCGCTTCGGTGTCGATTTCGCGCGTCTGAGGCGTGAACGCCCCGACCGCGTTGATGTGCGTCCCCGGATTGAGGAACCGGCCTTCAAGGACAGGCACAGGAGAATTCGTGCAAACGCAAATCACGTTGCAACAGCGCGCTACATCTTCAGCCGTTGCCACTTCCGAGCGCGCGTCGAAAATACTTCGCGCTTTTTCCGCGAGCTTCCGCGCTTTTTCCTCAGTGCGAGAAGCTATCAGCACTTCCGTGAAGCGGGCGACTTCGGCCATCGCTTCAAGGTGAAACTCGCCCTGCACGCCCGCGCCAATGATGCCGAGGCGGTTTGCTCCCTCTGCCATCATGTATTTCGTCGCCAGAGCCGACACGGCAGCCGTGCGGATTGCGGTTATGAATCGCCCTTCCATCAATGCCAGCGGGCGGCCTGTCTCGCCATCGAGGAGAAGATAAACAGCCTGAATGGTCGCAAGTCCGCGCTGGTGATTTTTTTCAAAGACGGAGACGATCTTCGTGCCGAGCGCGCTCTTGTCTGCTGGCATCGCTGCGGGCATTTCGAGAAACACTCCCGCAGGCAGATTCATAACCAGTCGCTCAGGCGCATCGGCCTCGCCCGCGGCAAGGGCGAGAAAGCCATCCTCAACGGCGCGGATACAATCGCGCATTGCGAGCAGCGAGCGAAGATTTTTTTCAGAAAGTATCAGCAACGTATCGGCCCAGGATTCTATGGATTCTCAAGATCGGAATTCGGCGATCTCAAATCTGAAATTTCAAATTTGAGATGTGTTTATTGGCTCAAGACTCTTCATCCAGATATTTCACGAATATGAGTTCGTTGTGTTTTTCGTTGTAAATGAGTTCATCGACGAGTTGGGAGGCGAACAGTATTCCGAATCCGCCCGGTCGAATTCCCTTCTCCTGGCGGACGTGCAGGTGGCGGAAAGGTTCTTCATCGGGATTCGACACCGCAGCGTGTTCAAGCGCGTTGAGGTCGAATCCTTCGCCGGGGTCTTTGATCGAACACAAGATCATGCGCTTGAGGTGAACGCATTTGACTTCGACTTTTTTCGACGGGTCGCATTTGCCGCCATGCTCGATGGCGTTGTTGAGCATTTCGCGAAAGACCTGACTTATAGCTTCGCGGGTTTCCTGCGGGAGGTTGGGCTGGAGTTTGCAGATGAATCGGTTGATGGGTTCGACCGCGCTCAGATCGCAGGGGACGTGTATTTCGAGCCAGTCAGGTTTGGCGGAAATGATCTCGACTTCCCCCCCGTTGCTTCGGCCCATCGCGTCGCCGACGGCTTCAAGCAGTTCCTCGATCATAAACGGCTTCGAGAGGAAATCGACCGCTTTGTTTCTCAGCGCGTTCAGAACAGCGTCGGGCTTGCTTTCGCCCGTCATCACGATAGTCAGCAGGTCGGGCTGCAACGCTTTCGCCTGTTCGAGCAACTCCGCGCCCGTTATGTCAGGCAGCTTGTACTCTGTAAGCAGAAGGCTCACCTCTTCGTGTTTGATCGCGTCGAGAGCCATCGCTCCGTCGCGGACGGCGATCACGTGGTATCCGTCCGCCGTCAACGCATCGCGAAATGCGATGCGGTTCGATTCATCGTCTTCTGCTATGAGCAGAGTCTTCGACATATCAACCTCAAGCTACCTCATCTCCCCTACTTGACATAATGCTACCTGCGCTCGCGCGTTTTGCGCCAGAGAAACCGCGAAGGAAAGTCCGGCGACGATTTTGTTTTGATGATCAGCGGCCTTTGAAATCCGGTTTTCGCTTTTCATGGAATGCGGCGGTTCCTTCCTTCACGTCATCCGTGTAGTTGGTAACCATAATCGATAGGGCCGCGTCTTCAAGCGCATTTTCAAGCTCCATCGTCTGCTGCTTGTACATCATCCGCTTCGTCATGCGAATCGCTATCGGCGGCCCGTCGGCAAGACGCTCGGCCCACTCTCGCGCAGTCGTCATCAATTCCGCGTCCTTCACTACCTCGGTGACAAGGCCAAGCTCTTTCGCTCGGCTCGCCGGGTAAACTTCTGAAAAGAGCGACATGCGAAGCGCATTTTGAAGGCCCATATATTTCGGGAAGAGATAAGCTCCGCCTTCGTCGGGTATGAGGGCGAACTTCAAACTCGTATCGCCCAGTCGCGCGCTTTCTGCGGCCAGTCGAAAATCGCAACACAGCGCAAGCGTCAATCCTCCAGCGACAGCAGGGCCGTTGACTGCTGCAATAGTTGGCTTGTCGAAGCGGCGAAGCAGCGTGACGAGTTGATGCATGTTCTCGCGCATTTCAAGCATCGCTTCCATGCGATGGCCGCGATAACGCGCAGGGTATTGAAAATCTGTGGATATGTCTCCGCCGGAACAAAAGCCCCGCCCCGCTCCCGTTATGATGACGACGCGAATCTCATCATCATCGCGAGCCGAGGAAAGAGCAGCCAGGATTTCATGCACCATAACTTCGGAATAGGCGTTGAGCTTCGCGGGGCGGTTGAGCGTGATCGTGGCAACGCGATTTTCTTTCGAATAAAGAATCTGCTTGAACTCCATCTCGCCCTCCGAAAACAGTTTTCAGTTTTCAGTTTTCAGTTTTCAGTTTTCATCGACTCGCCTGAAACAGATGTGGCGCAAGACGAGCTTGCGCAGCTTCAAATTTCGTACTTTCAAGGCGCGCAATCTGACCGCATTGCGTCACCTCTACCTGCCTGTGAATTTCGGCGGGCGTTTTTCCATGAAAGCTCGCACGCCTTCCTTATGATCTTCGGTCTGACCGCAGCGGAGATGGGTCTCGGCCTCGCGGTCGAGCAGCGTGCGAAAATCCGCGCTGGTCGCAAGGTTGACGTTGGCTTTCATGTAGCGATAGCTGGTCAACGGCCCATTCGCGATGCGCGATGCTATTTCCGTGACACGCGCATTCAACTCATCCTTCGCGACCACCTGGTTTATCAATCCCAGCCGGTGCGCTTCCGCGGCGTCTATCGGGTCTGCGAGGAAAAATAATTCTTTCGCTTTCGGCGCTCCCGCGTAGCGAGTGAGCAGCCACGTCGTTCCGAAGTCGCCGCCAAACCCGACCTTCGCATAAGCGGTTCCGAATTTCGCCTCAGAGGCAGCGATGCGCACGTCGCACGCGAGGCAGACTCCGAGTCCCGCGCCCATGGCGAATCCGTTGACGGCGGCTATGGTCACTTTCGGAGTGTTGTAAAGCAGGAATGAAAGCTCCTGCATCTGGCGAAGCCCGTCGATTTTTTCTTCGAGCGTTTCCGTATCCGTGCGAGCCATCATCGAAACATCTCCGCCCGCGCAGAAAGCTCGGCCCGCGCCCGTCACAACGATTGCTCCGATCTGAGGATCGAGGCTCCATTTTTTCAGCATCTCGATTGATTGAAAAAGCATGTCGCGGCTAAGGGCGTTGAGTTTGTCGGGGCGATTGAAGGTGAGAGTTGCAATCCGGTCGCTGACTTCGATGATCACGTCTTCGGCCATAAAAAATTTCCTTCCGCCTGAAATTCAAAAGCGCGTTGCTGATTGTCTCTTTGAGCGGGCAGTCAGTCAACAGCGCGAGGGTCTTTATTGCTAACCGGTCGGTCGGATGTGTAGAATACGCGCCAATATAGAAACAAGTTTCAACTGAGGAAAGGTAAAGACAAGATGAAAGCGTGGCAGGTAAACGAGTGGTGCGAGCCTGAAGGAATGACGCTGGCGGAAGTCGAGTTGCCCGAACCGGGAGCGCGCGAGATAAGGATTCGCAATCGCGCCGCCGCCCTGAATTTCTTCGACATACTTTTGGTTCAGGGCAAGTATCAGGCGCGGCCTCCCTTTCCTTTCACTCCGGGCAGCGAAGTCGCGGGCATAATCGACAGAGTCGGAAGCGATGTCAGACATTTCGCTCCGGGCGATCACGTTCAGGCGATGGTATCGATGTGCGGATACGCGGAGTATTCGCTGGCTCACGAACACAGAGTCTTTCACATTCCCGATTCGATGAGTTTCCCGGAAGCCGCAGCCATGCCGGTCATCTATCAGACATCTTATCTCGCGCTCAAGGATCGCGGAGGGTTGCGAGCAGGCGAATGGCTTCTGGTTCATGCGGCTGCGGGCGGCGTTGGGAGTTCCGCCGTGCAGATAGGAAAAGCGACGGGCGCGCGAGTCATCGCGACTGTCGGCAGCGATGAGAAGCTGGAATTCTGCCTCGCGCAGGGAGCCGATTTCGCTTTGAACTACAGCGACGAGAAATGGGCGGATGAAGTCAAACGAATCACCGATGGACACGGCGCTGATGTCATTTATGATCCGGTCGGCGGAGACATATTCGATCAATCGACTCGCTGTATAGCCAATGAAGGCCGCCTGATCGTCATAGGATTCGCGGGCGGGCGCATTCCAACCATCGCCGCGAATCGAATCCTTCTGAAAAATATTTCGATAGTCGGTTGTTACTGGGGCGGGTACGTCGAGCGTCACACGGAGTATGCAGCGAAAGCGCAGGCCGAGTTGATTCGAATGTACGAAGCAAAACAGATCAAGCCTGTGGTATCGCGAGAATATCCGCTTGCCCAGGCGCCCGCAGCGATGCGCGCTCTGGCGGAAAGAAAAATCACCGGCAAAGTCGTGTTGACGATGGAGTAGTCATGAATTTCGAATTGAGAAGAAAACCTGAATGGCTCGAATCTATTTTCCCGTGGCAACAGCGCGCGCTCACGGTCAACGGGCGACGCATGGCTTACATAGATGAAGGAGAGGGCCGCCCCGTCCTTTTGCTTTCGGGCAATCCGACGTGGGGATTTCTCTACCGCGATTTCATAACGCCGCTGGTCGAATCGGGCTATCGCGCCATCGCGCCCGACTGGGTAGGCGCGGGCTACTCGGATCATCCTCGCGAAGATGCCGCGCTTACTTTCGCGCATCACATAGCCGATCTCGTATCGCTGATGGATCAATTGGATCTTCGCGGATTCGTCATCGTCGGGCAGGATTGGGGCGGGCCGCAGGGCGTCGGCGCAGCATTGCAGAGAATCGAACGACTCGACGCGCTCGTTTTGATGAACACATGGCTGTTCACGGGAACGGTCAGCAAATTTCACGCATCGCCCCGCCCGTGGACTACGTGGCACGCGCCGCTGATCGGTCAGTTTTTCATGAAGCGTCACAAAACGCTTTCGCATCATGGCCCATCCGCGACAACAGTGCGCGGCATGAGCGAAGAGGAAGCCCGCGCTTATCATCACGTCTTCGACGAGAAGGATTCGGATCACGTCGTTTTAACCTGGCCGCGAACTATTCCTGTGCGCGAGGGAGACCGCGGATGGGATGATATGAAAGCCATCGAAAATCGCCTGCCGGAGCTTGTTGATATTCCTACACTGTTGATGTGGGCGCCGGGAGACGAAGTGTTTTCGATTGAATTCGCCAATCGCTTGAAAGAACTTCTGCCGAAAGCCGAAGGGCCGGTGACGTTCGACCGGGCGCGACATTTTCTTCAGGATGATCGCGGAGCGGACATCGCCCGCGCGCTCGTTGATTTTCTGAATCGAACGGTGGGAGCAAAGCTATGAAGTTCATCACTCCAACGGATGAAGAGCTTTCCTGTCTTCGCGCTGATCCGCTGCTCTGGGAACAGGAGCTTGACGCAAGGCCACAGGTCGCCGAGGCGATAGAGCAGGCGACAGGTACGCGCGCAGGATCAGTTTACTGGCGATCAATGCATGATCATCTCTACAGCCTTGAGTTGATCGACGCAGGCCGGGGTCGCCCTTCGATGGCGAGAGTATTCGGTTATTGGGATCGCTATGAGCCTCGCCCGATGGAGCATGAAATCGACGCAGACCTGATGGAGTTTTTGATCTGGGTCGCTCAAACGAGTCCCGGCATCGACTCTGCCGATGTGCTGAAAGTCGCTCAGTTCGCCGGAGTGAATATTTCGTGGCCGGAAGGCGCGGTTCTGCGAACGCCTGAAGATCGCTTCGCGGATTTGCCGGACTTTCGTTATGAGCCTCACTACACGGAAGTCGAAGGCTTGCGCATGGCTTACGTCGAGAGAGGCGAGGGCGATCCCATACTGATGCTGCACGGCGAACCGACGTGGGGCTATCTCTACCGAAAGATGATCGAGCCGCTCTCTTCCACGGGGCGCGTCGTGGTGCCTGACCTGATAGGCTTCGGTCGGTCGGACAAACCTACACAGGCGAATGCTTACAGTTATAAATCGCACGTGCGATGGGTGCGACATTTCATCGAATCGCTGGATTTGAAAAACATCACGCTCGTATGTCAGGACTGGGGCGGGATGCTTGGGCTTCGCGCGCTGGCGCAGATGCCTGAAAGATTTTCGCGACTGGTTGCTACGAACACTGGCATAGCTGACGGACGAGGCGCGACTCAAGCGTTTAAGAGATGGCGCAGATTTTCTCAGCGGGTTGAAATGCTCGACGTTCCCTTGCTTATGCGAAACACTCTCAAGCGAAAAACCATCACTGAGTCGGAGCTTCAGGCTTATGCTGCGCCGTTTCCCGCGAAGGAGTATCAGGCTGCCGCGCTGGCATTTCCGCGACTCGTTCCGACGAGACTCGATCACGCGGGCGCTTATGATAATCGCTGCGCGATTGAAAAACTCAGGGCGCTCGACCTGCCTGTGTTTTTGCCGTGGGCTGATGGCGATCCGATTACCGCGCCCGCTGAAAAATTCTTACGTTCGGTATTCAAAAACTGCGCGCCGCCGGTGACTATCAAAGACGCGGGTCATTTCATACAGGAGGACGCGGGCGAAGAATTGGCCCGCGCGATTCTCGAATGGATGGTTAATAGTTGAACCGAAACGGCAATGGGCGGCGAAGCATATCGAGCAGCCGATGACCTTCATTCAAATCGCGCGGACAGTTATTCGGGCCAGTCTCCGAGCGTCTTTCTGATATGAACGATCTGGCCCAGGTGATAAGAGTTGTGATCGGCCACGAGCAGAACTTCGCGAAGATATGTATGCCCCTCGCCGTGCGGAATCACCGACGTGAGATCGATGCCGGAGTTCTCAACGAGCGCGGCCACTTCTTCGAGATCGGCGAAAAATTTTTTCACCGAAGCAGCCCACATCTCATCGGTGAGCGCGTCCGTCTCCACGGGCCAGTAGCCGTCGGGCCACGGGGGCGATTTCCAGTTCGGGTCTGTCGCATAGCGAAGTATATCTTCCTGAGCCAGTCGCATGTGTTCGAGATGCTCCCATATCGAATGCAAGCCAGACGGTCGCACGACGGCAAGTTCCGCCTTCACTCCTTCAAGCGCGCGCTCCGCCCCGACATGCGCGCTGGCCCCTTTCAATAATTCGATCAGGTTATTCCTCAGCACAGTCTCATCCATGATCAATCATCCCCTCCGCCAAGCTGCTTAGGAGTGAGCAGCCAGGCAAGTTTTCCCTGCCCGTCTTCCATATCTTCCCATCGCTCGATATCGAACTCGATGCAGGCCAGGGCAGCCGTCGGCATACGGTCGAACGAGCCTGTGAGCCGACTGACCATATCTTCGAATCCCGGATTATGTCCGACCATCAACGCACACGCGCTCGTATCGGGCAAACGTCGCGCGATCTTCAGCAATTCGGCGGATGACGCTCCGTAGATGCCTTCTTCGAACTGCGGCTCTATATCCAGACCCGCCGCTTTGATGAAAGCCTTCATAGTCGATCTGGCTCGTTGAGCCGGGGAACTTAAAACGTAATCAGGCAACGGGCCGCGCTCGCTGAGAGCTTCGCCCATGCGCGGAGCATCGCGTTTGCCTCGCCCGGCCAAAGGGCGTTCGAAGTCTCTCAAGCCCGGTTCGTCCCAACTCGATTTCGCGTGACGCAAAAGCAGAAGAGTTTTCATAACGATCCTCTCTGAAATACTCACGGCTGCGAGGCGCACAATCGGCGCGTCACATTATAAAGCAGTTTGATTCCGTCGCGATAGGCGCCCGCCGGAATGCGCTCGTCGTTTCCATGCACGCCGGTGAAGTCCGATGCTGGAATCATAAAAGGCGAAAAGCCGTAACACACGATTCCTCTATCGCGGAAGAAATGGCTGTCGGTAAATCCTGCCAGCACGCCGTGAACGAAACGCGCCGAAGCGTCCCCGGCCTTTATCGTGTCGGTGATGACTTGATGAAACTCCGTATCGATGGGAGATTCGGTCGCGCCGAACGCGAGAATGGTTTCAACCTGAATCGTCGGATCATCGATCACCCGTTTGATCTCGGCGACGAAATCCGCGGGATTCTCTCCGGGAAGCAGGCGGCAATCGATTTCAGCCGTCGCTATGGGCGCGATGACGTTCGTCTTGCTGCCGATATTCACAACCGTCGGCTGAATGGTATTGCGAAGCAGCGCGGCATTTTGAGGCAGCGACAAAAGGAGGCTGGCGAGTTTCGGATCGCGGATCGCCGCATTGATATCGGAGTAAGCGCGTCTCGATTCCGCGTCGGGTTGCAGGGCTGCCAGTTCGCGAAAATAACGGGCGACCGCCGGAGTTACTTTCAATTCAGTTTGAAAGGCTTCGAGCTTTCCGAGCGCGCGAATCAGGCGCGACGGGGCCGAATTAGTCTGAGGCACGCTGCCGTGTCCGGGAGTTCCCTTTGCAGTCAGCCTCAACCAGCAGGGAGTCTTTTCGGTCGCGCCTATACCGTAGTAAATCACGCGATTATCGATGACGAAGTTGTTGCCGCCTTCGGTCAGAAGGAATTCAGCGTCGCTGATGAGTTCCGGGTGATCGCGGACGAACCATCCCGCGCCTTGGCGTCCGCCCGCCTCCTCATCGGCTGTAGCCAGAAATATCACATCGCGGTCGAGCGCGACGCCCGCTCGCTTGAGTAGAATCATCGTCATCAACTGAGCTGCCCCGAGGCTCTTCATATCGAGAGCGCCTCGACCATAAAGGTATCCGTCGCGCATCGCGCCGCTGAAGACGTCGATAGTCCAGAATTGCCGGTCAGCGGGAACGACATCCATGTGATTGAGCAGTATCAGCGCGCGCTTGCGCCCGTTGCCTTTGAGACGCGCGAAAAGATTCGCTCGTCCCGGCGCGGATTCGAAGACCTGGCTTTCGATGCCTTCGCGTCGGAGAAGACGTGCGAAGAACTGAGCCGAGCGCGATTCATTGCCCGGAGGATTCGTCGTATCGATGCGGAGATATTCCGACAGCAAAGCGACGGCTTCATCACCGGCCCGATTCCAGTCTGGCTCCTGCGCGTGAACAGATTTGACATTCGAGATTGATACGAGCAGCAGAACTATGATCAGAAGTTTTTTCATGTTTTTCCTCTTCGTCGCGTGCGGTGAATCTACCGCAGAAAAAAGGAAAAAGGCAAAAGGAAAAAGGCAAGAGGCAAGAGTATGAGTATCAGGCTCTCGTCGGAAAATACTATTTTGCCCTGAAGGGGCGAGGGATATTAACCGGTGCAGAAGGCACCGGAAGGCAGACGCAAATCTGACGCGCCCCGGAGGGGCGCAGGATCAAACCTTTTTCCTTTTGCCTTTTTGCTTTTGCCTTCTTAAAGTTTTGGCATGGATTTAACCGGCAACATATTCATCTCCGGCCCTGCGGGCAGGATCGAAGCAATACTGAAAGAGCCTGCGGGTGAGATAACGCGCGCTGCCGTCGTATGCCATCCTCATCCGCTCTTCGGCGGGACGATGCACAACAAGGTCGTCTACCGAATCGCAAAGGCGTTTTTCGATTCAGGATTTGCCACACTCCGATTCAACTTTCGGGGCGCGGGTCGAAGCGAAGGCAAGCATGACGAGGGACGCGGTGAACAAAACGATCTTCGCTCAATGATTCGATTCATCGAAGAAAAATATACGGGCGCGGAAATATGGCTCGCGGGCTTTTCATTCGGAGCCGCGGTGCTGCTTCGCGCAGGCTGCCCGAACCCTCTCATCGGCGCGCTGATCGCTGTCGGGACGCCGGTTTCGAAATATGATTTCGCGAGCGAAGCGATATGCGATAAACCCAGGCTCTTCGTTCAGGGCGGACAGGACGAGTTCGGCTCAGTCGCCGATCTTGAAAAACTCATGGCCGCGCTCAACGGCCCGGTTCAGATGAAGGTGATCGAAGGCGCGGATCATTTCTTCGAAGGCCATCTCGATGAACTCTCGCGCGTCGTTTCAGCGTTCATAGTTTCGATCAGAAGTGAAAGCCCGTGACGCGGCTCACGCCTCGATGGTCAGCATCAGGTCGAGGTCAGCCGAGTTCGTGGCGTGCAGCCTCGCCGTCTCGACGGAAATTTTCCCGCACTGCACAAGCTCGACGAGGTGCTGATCGAAAGTCTGCATACCAAGCTCGCGGCCTTTTTGAATGTAGCCCTGAACCTCGCCCATCCGCTCAGGATTGCGTATGCATTCCTCTATGCTGCGAGTCACAAGCATGACTTCGACCGCAGGTATGCGCCCCCCTCCGTTGTTGCTCATCAGCAAGCGCAGACTCATCACTGCCATCAGATTCTGAGCCAGCCTCGTTCTTATCAGGTTATGCTCTTCAACGGGAAAGAAGCCTATCAATCGCCCGATGGTTCGCTGAGCGTCGGGAGTATGAATGGTTGAAATGACGAGGTGGCCCGTCTCGGCGGCCTTGAGCGCGATGTCCACGGTTTCGCGGTCGCGCATCTCTCCCACGAAAATCACATCGGGGTCCTGGCGCATAGCGGCTCTGAGAGCCGATTTGAAGCTTTCGGTGTCAGTTCCGACCTGACGTTGAGAGATGACTGAAGTCTTGTTTTGAAACAGGAATTCTATAGGCTCTTCGATGGTCACGATATGAGATTTGCGCGTGCGATTGATATGCTCGATGACGGCGGCGACGGTCGTTGATTTTCCGTTCCCCGTAGCGCCCGAAGCAAGCACGAGTCCGCGACGGAGATTGGCGATCTTGGCCATCACAGGCGGGAGATGCAACTCTTCGAAGCTCTTGATATGAACAGGCACTACTCTAAGCACTGCGCTGTAAAGCCCGCGCTGTTTATAGACATTGATGCGAAAGCGGCCCACTCCGATTATTTCGTAAGAGACATCGAACTCATTTTGACTGCGGAATTCCCTTTCGAATCGCTCTTCGCCCGCAAGCGCGCGGACTATTATCTCCATCTCTTCAGATGTGAGAGGGTGATATTTGACCTGCATCAGTATTCCATTTATGCGCAGGAGAGGATTCTCGCCCACCTGAAGATGCACATCCGACGCTTTGTTAGTAACAGCCATGCTCAATAGCTGATTCATCATTTCAGCATTCATCATTTAACCTCGCACAATAAAAAACCCCGCTCCGACCTGAAGTCAGACGGGGGCATTTTTTTTCGATTGCTCGAAGCCTACACCATGCAAACCGAGGGTTCAATATAAATCTATGGGAAGATAGAAGTCAGAAGTCAGAAGTCAGAAGTCAGAATAAAAGATGCTCACTGCCCGCCGCCCATGACTTTTCACCTTTTCAGCAGTACGCCTACAGCAGATCGCTGGCTCAAGAGTGACCAGCGAGAGCAAAAAGCAAAACGCCAACTCTCCTGACTTCTGACTCCTGACTCCTGTCTTCTGCTGAGTCGGTTGCGCAATCTGCTGCGGGCAGGATAGAGTTTTCGACGCGCACAGAGCGCATATCAACCGTGAGCCTTATATGACAGATACGATCAAACGAATAAAGCTGGCGGCGGCGATTTTGGTCGTTTCCGCTTTCTGTTTTACAATCTGGCGCGGGGCCGAAGCCGCCCAGGAAATCGAACGCCCCAGACCTGAAATCATAGGCATCGGCGTTCCAATGAACGAAAGAATCGGGACGGACGATGGAGCGGCTCTGATCATTCATTTCAGCGGCGACATACACGGAGGGCTTGAACCCTGTGGCTGAAAAGAGCCGCGCACAGGCGGACTGGCACGGCGTGTCGGCTACATAAAAGCTTTTCGGGAAAATTTCAAAGACATTCCCACGCTCGCAGTCGATAGCGGGTACTTCCTCGCCGATGATCGATCAACTCACGGCGATGCGCGAGTCGATGCGGCGGCGAAGAATGATTTTATTCTCAAAGCCTACGATCAGTTTCCCGTAGACGTGGTCAACCTCTCGACGCACGATCTTGTTTTCATCTCGCGCCTGTTGGAAGCATCAGTTTTCGCCGCGCGCTCCGAGGCTCAACCTGTGCTGAAGCGAATGGTCTCGGCGAATATTTCGAGCGAATCAGAAATCTTCGCCTCGCCGCAAAAATTCATCGTCCGCGAAATCGCTTCGCGCGATAAGAAAGCAAAGCCTTTTCGAGTGGCCTTCATAGGCTTGACCGAAACCGACCCGGCTCCGCCAGTCGGGTTCAAAGTGGCAGACCCCATTGAGGCAGCGCGTATGATCGTGCCGGAAGCGAGAAAAAAAGCGGACTTCGTGATCGCGCTGGCGAAGGTGAAAACGGAAGCGGCCATAAGGCTGGCCCGCGAAGTCGCGGGAATCGACGCTCTGGTAGCGAGCAACAATCAGGTCAACGACACACCGTTCACTCCGCCTTTGAAAATCCGCGGGACTTTGATCGCATTCACGCCGCTTGAGACGCGAATGCTCGGTGAACTTCGCATCTATCGCGACAAGAAAGACAAGTTTTCCGCTCGCTCTCGTTTCATTACTCTCGATCCCGGAGTTCCTGAAGACGCCGAAGCGCGCGAGCTTGCAGTCGCGACCGAGCGCGCCGGAACGGATTCGAGAAAAGACGCGCGGGCTTTTCTCGACGACTGGCTGACGAGAGTGCAGGTCAATAAAAGAGCGACGACAGGCAAGGGTCAATTGCCGGGAGGGTTCGTTTCCTCGACTTCCTGCGCAGCCTGTCACGCGGCTCATTACATTCAGTGGGTAAACACCAGGCATTACCGCTCGATGGATTCAGTCATGTTGAAAGCGACGGAGTTCGATCAAAGCTGTATCGCCTGTCACGGAAGCGTGACTGAGAAACAGGGCGATGTGCCTAAGTTCGCAGCCGTCGAATGCGAGCAATGCCATGGCCCCGGCGCAGAACATGCGGCCAATCCCGTGAAAGGATATGGCCGGATCAATGATTTGAAACCCGTTTGTTCAAGTTGTCACACAACAAAGACGAGTCCCGCGTTTGATGCTCCGGCGGCGTGGATGAAGATCAGGCATTGAAGAGGTGAAGAGGTGACAGATTTCTGTCGATCATACATTGGATTTGAGAGAGTTGTTGATTAACAAGCTATGAACGCATTGCTAACTCTTGCTACGGCAATTCTCCCCTTAATTGGCGTCATCATTGGCGCAAGCCTTCAGTATTATTTTTCTAAATCGGGAGAGAAACGAAAGCTCTTGATCACTCTATGAAGTCAGTCATAAGTGGACTACTTGCGTTTCGTTGCCCAAATTGCCAAATCTGGAAAAGCTGATCTGAACAAGCGTAATGAATTGCTGGCCGGACTTGCTGATGCAAAAGCTCGAATATGTGTTTATGGTTCGGCTAAAGTCATAGAGGCTCTGGCTGCATTCGAAAGAGATGGTCCAGTATTGGATTCCGACAGTTCGACGGCAAACTTCTTAGACCTATGCGATAAGATCAGGCAGGAAAGCACGGACAAAGTTGAGATAGTTCAAGCGGAGTCCCTCCGCCTTATACTGTTTGGCTCGAAAGATTGAATGGGCCGATCAGACACGTCACAGAAAGCTAATGGATTGAGCCAAAAAGTCTAAACATTCCCTCACCCCTTCACCTCTTCATCCCCGACGTGCATCTCTCTCAACTTGAACTTCTGCACCTTGCCTGATGCGGTCATCGGGAATGAATCGACGAAGCGGATGTGACGCGGGATTTTGAATTTCGCCAGTCGCCCTTCGCAAAATGATCGAATCTCTTCGGGCGTCGCCTCTTCGCTGGGCTTCAAGCGGATCGCAGCCGCCACTGCTTCGCCGTACTTCTCATCGGGTATTCCATAAACATAAGCATCGGCTATCAGCGGATGAGTCAGCAGCAAATCTTCTATCTCTTTCGGCGCGATGTTTTCTCCGCCTCTGATAATCAAATCTTTTATGCGTCCCGTAATCCTCACATATCCCGATTCGTCCATCGTCGCCTGATCGCCCGTTCTCAGCCAGCCATCCTTGAGAATGGCTTCAGCAGTGGCTTTCGCGTTGTTGTAGTAGCCCTTCATCACGTTGTAGCCGCGACAGCAAAGCTCGCCTGCAACTCCCGAAGCGCACTCTTCGCCCGTCGCGGGATCGACTATCTTCACTTCGACATCCGGCAAAGGGCGGCCTACGGTTTGAGTTCGCATCTCCAAGCTGTCATCGCGAGAGGTGAGTGTGATTCCAGGCGAGGCTTCAGTGAGTCCGTAGGCTATAGTCATCTCGGTGAGATTCATCCGATCCATCACTTTTCGCATCAGCGGCTCAGGGCAAAGCGAGCCTGCCATGATTCCTGTCCTGAGGCTCGACAGATCGAGGCTATGAAAATCGAGTTGTTCGAGTTCGGCGATGAACATCGTCGGCACGCCATAAAGCGCGGTGCATCGCTCGCGCTCGATGTATTGAAGGACGCGGAGAGGATCGAACCATTCGAGAGACACAAGGGACGCGGCGTGAGTGTATGCGCCGAGGACTGCGATCACGCAGCCGAAGCAATGAAAAAAAGGAACCGGCGCGCACAGCTTGTCACGCGAAGTGTAGGCAAGCCCTTCACCAAGCCAGTAGGCGTTGTTGACTATGTTGCGACTGGTCAGCATCACCCCCTTGGGAAATCCTGTTGTGCCGGAGGTGTATTGCATATTTACTACATCATCGAGACTCTGCGTCTGCATTTGCTCATCGAGTTGCTCATCGCTCACCTCTTCGGAGCGCGCGAGCAGCGAGTCATAACGGATCATTCCTTCCGGGTGATCTTCGCCTATGTAGATAACTCGGCGCAGGAAGGGGAAATTCACGGAGTTCAAAGCGCCTTCTTCGCTCGCGCGCAGTTCGGGAATGATTTCGTAGACGGTATCGACATAGCTCACATCGCGAAAGCCTGAGATGGTGATGAGCGTGGAGGCTTCGGATTGTTTGAGCAGGTATTCGATTTCAGGGCCGCGCAGATTGGTGTTGACGGTGACAAGCACTGCGCCGATCTTTGCAAGCGCGAATTGAAGGACTACCCATTCGGGAACGTTCGTAGCCCAGAGGGCCACTCTTTCGCCGCGCTCGACGCCCGCTGCGATCAATCCTTTGGCTATCTGGCGAGCCATCCATTCAAGCTGGCTGAAATCATATCGCAACTCGCGGTCGGGATAGATGAGCGATTCATTTTGTGGATAGTCGCGCGCAAGCAACGCGAGCAGTTCGCCGACGGTGACATCGCGATAAGCGCGCGGTCGTTCGATGCTTTCCTTTGCTGCCATAGCCTTCTCTCCTCAGTATGCATTGAGAGCTTCATTCTAGCCCCGATTGGGCGCAAAAGAAAATCGCCAGAGCCGGGAGCGACTCTGGCGACAGGTTTGAACTGAATCGTTATATTACTTCAAAAGGCGGGCGTTGTAGATTCCGGCCAGTTTGTTGATCTCGGCGCGAAGTCTGACCCATTCGGATTCGATGAAGCGACTGAGACGACGGCGGTGAAAGATGGCGTTGACATCTTCGGCTTCATCTATCACCTTGACGACGTTTTCGCGAACTTCAAGCCATCCGTCTCTCTTGTCGAATTCGCGGCGCAATTCATCGAGCGCCTTCTCAAGGTCTTCGACCTGATCGTTGATGCGGTCTTCGGCCTCGGTTCCATCCAATCGCCCGTTGTCGAGCGAGCGATCAACGGCTTTGACGAACGAATCACTATGGGTTTCGACCCTCTTGATTATTCGGTCGACATCCGCCTTCGTGTAGCGGCGTCCGCGATAGCGGCCCTGCGCCAGCGCCGATACGGACAAAGCAAGCAATAAACATACGATCATCAAGCTGAACAGATTTTTCCCAAATAGGTTTCGCATTTTCATCTCCTCAAAAAAGTATAGCAGGCTGCCAGCCTGCGAGTTTCCTGATTTTCATACTTTCCGTGCGCGCGCAACCTGGCAGGTCGCACTGCATCACGGACTCCTTCTCAAATATAAAGCGACTTTCATACCTCGGTCACCGGTTTAACCCTGCTTTCGATGAGCCGGGTCCGACCGACACTTATGACGCGGCCTGTTTTCATTTGGTTGGAATTTTATTTTTTCGGACTGCATCATCAGCGCATCAGATCGAAGCTCTCGCAAAATTGCAGAGTTTTCAGCAGAAAATCCGTCTATACAAACAGAGGCGATTAAAAGTCAGGAGAAGAATGACATGGCAGGCAATGAAAAATTCGTTTTCACTTTCGTCGATCTCTACGGCGAGAAGCCCAAAGAGACAGTGAGTGTTTCAGTCAAACACACCGTTCTGACCAACTTTGCAAACGCGCCTAAACACGACGCCAGCAAGCGGCTGACCTTCGACAATCTCGATAGCTCGAATGGAGGAAGATACCAGGTGCAGGTATTTCCCGTTCGCTATCGACCGGAGGGATTGTTTCTAAGGATCAAAGGAGGCGAGTCGCTGAAGCACATCTTTACGCTGGTTCCCGACCCGGATAAAGTCGCCAGCGTCGAGTTCCCTCCCTACGCCGGCCTGGGAGCAGACCTCAAACAGGTTCTTGATAACTCCACTGTCGAAGGGAATGCGGGCCAGCAGGGCGAGGCTCTTTATCAGGCATTGGATGATATTCGCAAAGCCGGATTGTTGAACCTGTACGCGAAGATGAAAGCCACGAAGTTTGGAAACGAGCGCGATGCCTTTTCTTATGTCACATCATTGAGGCGGGTGCGCGGTGAGAGATTCTTCGCCGATGTTGATAAAGCTCTGCGGGATGAAGTGAAAAACAGTCAGCACATAAGGCTCTTCGAGGAGGTGCCGGGAGGTTTACACCATCCGCCTCCCGGCTACCTGCTCGATGACAGCTTCAAGACATTCGATGCCGCGGGAAACCTGCAATTGACCTTCTTCCGCAAACAAGACGCGCTGGAATTCATAATCGACGCCGACATTGATCGCTCGCGAGGACTGGAACACGTCTTCGATGTCATAAGTCATACGATCACCAATAAAGACACTCACCCCTACGATGTTCACGCGATTCTGCTCAAAGATCAGAAGATCGATACGGGCTACAGGCTCATCGTGTGAATCTTCATCGGGCCGTTAAGTCACAAAGGATTCAGCCTTCAATGGCGCGAAAGGCTCTCTGCGCTGCGCGGATGGTTTTTTCTATCGCTTCATCCGTGTGCGCGAGGCTCACAAACGCGCATTCGAATTGCGACGGCGCAAGGTAAATTCCCTCGTCGAGCATCGCGCGGAAGAATTTCCCATATACCTGAGTGTCCGCCTGCTTCGCCGAATCCCAACCAGTCACCGGCTCCGTGGTGAAGAAAGTCGTCATCATCGAGCCGACGCGATTGATCGTCGCTTCAATTCCAACCTCGCCCGCCGCATCGTTGAGTCCGCGTTCGAGCATTGCGCCGCGGCGTTCAAGCTCGCCGTAAGGATCAATCTCTCTCAACAGTCTTAACATCGTAAGCCCCGCCGTCACTGCAAGCGGATTGCCTGAAAGCGTCCCTGCCTGATAGACCTGACCCAGAGGGGCCAGTCGTTCCATCACATCCCGTCGTCCGCCGAACGCTCCTACGGGAAGGCCGCCGCCGATGATCTTGCCAAGACAAGTCAGGTCAGGCTTGATCCCGTATAACTCCTGCGCGCCGCCGAGCGACACTCGAAAGCCTGTTATCACCTCATCGAATATCAAGAGCGTGCCGTGTTGTTGAGTGACCTCTCTGAGAGTTTCCAGAAATCCGCCTCGTGGCGCGACGCATCCCATGTTGCCCGCGACAGGTTCGATGGTCACGCAGGCGATTTCGTCTCCGCGCTGGCGGAAAGTTTCTCTCACAGCTTCTTCATCATTGAAAGGAAGCACGAGAGTATGGCGCGCGAAGTCCGCCGGGACGCCTGCGCTGTCGGGCGTGGCAAAAGTCGCAAGCCCTGATCCGGCTTTCACGAGCAGACTGTCCGAATGGCCGTGATAACATCCTTCGAATTTGACAACAGTGTCGCGCCCGGTGAATCCGCGAGCCAGCCGAATCGCGCTCATAGCCGCTTCCGTTCCTGAGCTTGTGAGCCGCACCTGTTCGATTGAGGGAAAAGCCAGCAGGATTTCTTCAGCCAGTTCTATTTCAAGTTCGGTAGGCGCTCCGTAGCTCGTTCCGCGCGAGGCGGCTTCGCGTATGGCTTCGATCACCGCCGGGTGAGCATGGCCCAAGATCATCGGCCCCCACGAGCCGACATAATCGATGAACTGATTGCCGTCCGTATCGGTTATGGTGCAGCCCCGTGCTTCTTTTATAAAGAGCGGGTCGCGTCCCACAGCGCGAAAAGCGCGGACGGGGCTGTTGACGCCTCCGGGTATGACTCTTTGAGCGCGACGGAAAAGCTCGGAGGATTTGCTTGTGCGTAATTCGGACATGGGATTTGCCTCTTGTTAAGGTGGTTTTCAGATGTGTAAACAGGGAGGTGGTCTCGACGCAGAGGCGCGGAGACGCAGAGGTAGCGCAGAGAAGTCTCTGCGCTACCTCTGCCTATCTGCGGTGAATTACCCTTCACGTTATTCATGCATTGGAGAACCGCCGGGTAGAAATTCATAAAAGTCAGTGGGTCAGGCGAGGACTACTTGCTTTGTTCGATGACATTGGAGCGAAGAAACTGATCGAGCAGGTCGGCATAACGGGAACTGCGCTCGGCTATGTCTTCTTCAGTTTCCTTCATCTCCCTGCGTGACTGGTAGAGTTCGTCGGCTATTTGCAGCGCGGCGAGTATGGCCACTCGTAGCGAATCGACAGTCATAGTGGCGCTGGCGATTTCGTTCATTCTTCGGTCGACGTGAGCGGCGAGTTGTTGAATGTATTCCTCGTCGTGACTGCTCTTGAGGCTGTAGGTCTGATTGTAGATCACAACCTTCAATGATTTGCTCGGAGTCTCTTCCATATTTTCACTTTCGAGTCGAACGGGTTAAAAACAAAAATCAATCATTTAAAACTCGCTTCGTGGGATCGGGGCGATGTTACCTTTGGAAGTTTTGTCCAGCAACTTCTTTTCTGATTTTTCAAGCACCAATTCTTTCAGAGTTTTATATACTTCCCAAAACCAGAACGCATTGATCATAAGTCCAACATAAATGACTTCTTTTATTTTGTATAAATCTTCTTGGAGTTTAATCAAAGCCTCTGGAGAATTCGCTTGCTCCGGCGTTACTACCTGAATGATTGAAGGCAGCCGGAACACCACTAAGAATAAAATAGCAATTGCGTAGAAGACGCTTATACGTTTCAGTCTGTTAAGGGACGCTCTTGCAGGGTCTTTTTCTATCCAGCCTCTTATGCTCAACCAGCGAGTCAAAACTTTTCTACCTGTTCGGTCCCACCAACTCATCAATAAGGTGACAAGCAGCAGAGCCACAAAAAGGCCTGCCAGTAATTTCAACAGGCTGATTTCTGATTCATTCAACATCAGGTTTTTCCTCTGAATCGAAAGTGGCACATGATACCGCACACGCCCAATTACTTCTTCGCCGTCTCAGCCGCTTCCAAATCAAGCACGGCTATGGCGTCGAGCATCGCCTCGACTTTCAATCGCATCGTGTCGCGCTCGGCCAAGAGTCGTTCAACCTGTATTTCGAGCCGCTCCTTTTCATCCGTTAGCTGGCTCATCTCACGGCGAAGGCTCAACACTTCGCGCTCCAACGCCTCGCGCTCCTGTCGCTCTCTCTTGAACTGCTCTATCGTCCGATAGATTTTGTCTTCGAGGTGCGAGAATTTTTCCAGTCCGTATATTCCGCTCACCTATTCCTCCCTCATCAGTTTTCAGTTTTCAGTTTTCAGTTTTCAGTTGCAGAAGCAAATACCCGCCACCGAAAACCTGAGACTGACAATCGCCAGTTGGAAAGAGCGAGCGAACCGATGGAATCATTCCCGGCTGAAACTTGGAAACTGGAAACTGAAAACTCACCGAAGTTGCGCTCCGAATTTCTGCTCGATCATCTCACGGACTCGCTCGTGCATAGGGGTGATCTCTTCATCCGTGAGCGTCCGCCCGTCTCCACGATACACAACGCGAAAGGCGAGCGAGCGTATTCCTTCAGGCATATCCTTGCCTTTGTAGGTGTCAAACAACTTCACGGAAACTATCTCTTTTATTCCGAGATCGGCTATCGCGCGCTCAACATCGCCCCACAGAACCGATTCAGCCACCATCGCCGAAACATCCCTCGACGAAGCGGGCAGTCGCGGCAATGCGCTGTAGCGAACCGGATCAGGCGGCAACTCAAGCAAACTCTCAAAATCGATTTCGCCGATGTAAACAGGCTGACGGAATTTGTACAGAGCAGCCACTCGCGGATGCAGCCTGCCTAAGCGGGCGATCTCCTGGCCGTCTCTGATGAGCGCCGCCGACTGTCCAGGATGGAGGTATTCTACACCGCCTCGCTCAATTGTAAAGCCCGACAGATTCAATCCTGCAAGCAGACTTTCTATCGCTCCCTTGAGATCATAAAAATCGATCTGCCGATTCGATCTCCAGTCGTCAGGCGCTACGGAGCCGGTCAAAACCATCGCAAGTTTTTCTCTCTCGCGCGGTCGTTCGTCCGATGATTCAGATTGAAATACTTTTCCGACTTCGAAGAGCTTCACGTCTCGTGTGCCGTGATTGAAATTTGCCTGCAAAGAATCGAGCAGGCAGGTAAGGAGCGACGCCCGCATTTCAGAAGCATTCGCATCGATGGGATTTACGAGCGTCGCCGTCGCCTTGCCTGCGGATTGAAACAAACGGTCGCGCTCGCCATTGACGAAGCTGAAAGAGATAGCTTCGTTGAATCCCAAATCCATCAGGATTCGCCTCGCTCTCCTGCGATTCTGCTCGCCCGGAAGATAACTCCCCGCGCCGCCCCACGAGGGCAAAGTCGTGGCCACTTTGTCATAACCTGTGTGACGCGCGACTTCTTCAACAAGGTCTTCCTCGCGCGAGATGTCTATGCGAAACGAAGGCGCAAGGGCGGTGAGTCGCCTGTCTTCGTGAACTTCTACTTCGAATTCAAGAGCGCGCAATATATCCGCCGCCTTTTCGATTTCGACTTTCAGGCCAGTGAGCCGCTCGATTCGAGACTCGCGCAATGAGACGCGATGGCGCTGTAGTTTCACCGGATGAATATCGATTACGCTGCGGAGGATTCGCCCTCCGGCGATCTCGGCGATAAGTTCCGCCACGCGATCAGCGGCGCGAGCCTGCGCCTGGGGGTCGACGCCGCGAGAGAAACGATAAGACGCTTCGGTGTCCAATCCCAAAGCGCGCGAGGTGTGTCGAACAGAGAGCGGATCGAAGTACGCGCTTTCAATCAGCACATCAGTCGTCGTGAGATTGATCTCGGTGTCTTCTCCTCCCATCACACCCGCCACTGCCACCACACGGTCAGCGTCGGCGATCATCAGCATGTCGGTCGTTAGCTCGCGCTCTACTCCATCGAGCGTTTTGAGGCGTTCCCCCTCGCGAGCGCGTCTGACGATGATCTTTCTGCCACGGAGCAGATTCAAATCGAAAGCGTGAGTGGGCTGGCCAATCTCGAACATCACAAGGTTGGTGATGTCAGCGATATTGTTGACCGGACGCTGGCCTATCGATTCGAGTCGCTCGACGAGCCACACAGGTGAAGGCCCGACTTTGACTCCGCGAACTACGCGACCGGCGTATCGCGCGCACAAATCCGAATCCACGATTTCGATTGAAGCAGATGACTTGGCTTCTTCATCGCTCTCATCGAGTTTGATTTCAGGCCGACGAAACGCGCCGCCGCAAACGAGCGCGGCTTCGCGAGCGACGCCGAAGTGCGAAAGCGCGTCGGGCCGATTCGAAGTGAGATCGAAATCGAACAAATAGTCGTCGCCCGTCTCTTCGATTGAATCGACCGCAAGTCCGACCATCGTCATTCGGTCGGCAAGCTGACGAGGTGAAAGATTGATCTTCGCGATTTCGGTCAACCACTTATAGCTGATCTTCATTTTATCCTGTACCCTTGTTCTTCGTTGTTGAAAATCCAGCCGACTACTTCGCCTATGTGAATCTCTTCGCTGCGATAGGCCGACATCGTTATCGCAGCCGACCCCTGCCTGTGAATCGAAAGCGCGGAGCGAAGCATACGGCGGAATCGCTCCTGCCATCGAATGATATTTTTCGGCCTCAAATCTATCCAGCCGCGCGCGGCCCACTGATCGATATTTTTTTCCGTGATCGGAAGTCTTGATTGACCCGCGTATTCAGGAACATTGATGCGAGGCCCGCGGATCAAACGATTCCCTTCGGGCGGAAGCACGGGAATGCCTATCGAGATGATCGAGTTTCTCAGTTCGTGATTGCGTTCGAGGTATCGCCAAAGTTCCGCCGAAATTTTCGCGGCGTCCGTCTTTGTGACTTTTTCAAGCAAACGATATTTTATCTTGAGCAGGTGAGCTTCATACAAAAGTTTGGTCAGCTTGGGCGGGCCAAGCTCGCCGGTCGCGATTGAATGAGTGTTGGTTTCGCGTTCCAGTCGGCGCAGAGCTTCTATCGCCGATCCGCGCAGATAGCCCGCGCGATAGCTCGGCGTCATTATGGCTGAATCAATCGCGGCTATGACATCGACACCCGTGTTGCTGCCCTTGATTTCGAGCAGCACGTTTTGCGCTATCTCTTCAGGCGTGACGAATTCCATCTGATTTATCGAAGTCACGGCCTCGAATTCGCCGCGGGCGAAGAATCCGTTTTCGCCCGTATCCACGCCGACCATTTCAAGCTCGCCTATCTGTTTGAAGTTTTCCCGCGGAAGCGACAGTTCCAGTTCGCCTTCGAGCGTCTGGGCGCGCGAATTATACATGCAAACCGGCGAATTCGTGCGACGATCTTTGAGCGATTGAAAAGTGACTTTCTTATAGCCGATCATCGCGGCGGGCTTGATCTCTTTCACTATTGGGCCGCCCGGAGTGCGCGCCATCAGAAACATCAACCCGGTGTGAGCGAAAGCGACGGCGGTCTTCGACATCAGTTTTGCCGAAGGCTTGTCCTCGCCGTGAGTGTATGGGATGTTCAAACCCATTCCGCCCGTCCCGGTGGTTCCGACTTTGACGTAGATGCGCGTCGAGACTTCGACCATAGCCCGATAAAGCAACTGAGTGTGGCGGATGAGTTGAGGTATGGATTGTGACAGGAGCAGCATCTCTATCGTGCGTTCAAGCGTTTTGCGATTGTCCCATAGCCGTTTGAAGTCGCGATCCGTGATGTGGTCTTCGATGAAGTCGAGCGTTTTACGGACTTCGATTGAATTGGTATAGACATCCTGATAGCTGATGCCTGAAGCGGTGTTGACGCAATCGATCAGGACATCGGGGCGATGCTCGCGGACGGCGCGCGTGAGCATGGCCCGATCATAAGCGTTATCGATAGGCCCGAAGAGGTCATCGTATAGGGCGCGGCGGCGCGCGGGGCTTGCGATGAGCGATTGGCGATCTTCTTTCGCGAATTCTTCGCGGACGAAGAGATTGCCCCATAGCTCGACGAATTTTGTCGAAGGAAACTGCTTGCGCATGTCGCGAGCGACTTCGCGCACTTCCTTATGATAAAGCGATGCGATGATGATCTTTTCGGGCCGGAGGTCGCGGGCGATCTGATGAGTGATCTGCGTGCCGACAAGTCCGGCCCCGCCTAATATGAGGATGGTTTTGTCGATTGATCGAGTCGTGGTAGTAGACATGGTTTAAACGCGAAGAGTGAAAGACTTGTCAAGCAAACAACAACTCAGACTCCTCGTCTTTCAAAAGCTGATTTATCGCAAACTTCCTGTTGAATTTTTCAAGCGTCTTTTGATCGCACTTTGCCAGCAGATCCGACAGCCCTTTGAAGTTGCTCAATGCGTAAAAAGATTCTTCCGGGCTGAAATAAACCAGAACCTTTTTTTCTCTTTTCAGCAGGTTGATCATATTGTTCAATGTCCCATTGCTTTTCGCATCCCATATCATGAATCCATAAGAAGCCTCGGCAGCCATTTGCATATCTTTGGCTGCGTAAAAATCGAACCCTTTCCCGCTCGCTTGCGATTTTATACTTCTCACATCCCAGTCGCCGATATTGTTTCTGCAAACTCCTCCCATACAAAACACGATGACATTCTTATAGCTATGGTCGGCCAGATATTCCTGCACGCAGGCATCAGCGCCGTCTGCGTCGCCGATAAAAATGGTGAATCCATTGCCCATAATATTGTCGATCCGCTTTTTAATGGGCGACGCCAGTTTGGTTATTCTTCTTGATCCGCCTATGAATACACCTGTCATGATGCGCTCTTTACTATTCTCCGCTTTCAGCCGCCTGTCTCAATGCAAGGAAAGCTTCTTTCAAGGGCTGGCTCACTGCGCTGTCAGGCTCTGCAAGCAAAAGTATCTGATAAGCTTCCACAAATTCCATCCGAAGTCTGTGAAACAAGTGTAGAAAATGGCGCAAAAACCCGATGCAGTCAAGTATCACAATTTCGACGCCGCCGGTCTTTTCGTAAAGGCTCCGCACGTACTCCTCAACATCCCGGTCGATTATATCAGTCGTGATAAAAATGTAGTTGTCTATAGTCTTCCCGCTGCTGATTATTTTCTGAAGAGCACGGTCAATGTCTTCGCGTGCGATTCGCTTCATTTTCATTTCATAGCCCGTCACAATATCGTCATCATCGGTGAGAGTTATCTCCAGGTCACCGAGCGATCCGGTTTGCTCATCAGCGGCTGTATGTGATTGAAGAGGAAGACAACGCTCACCGAGGCGCACGGAAGCGGCATGGTATGCTGCGGCAACTGCAAGCACAGGCAATCGGCTCGCGCCTTTGCATCTGAGATGTTGTTGAATAAGATCGATTATAGCTTCCGCTGACAATTTGCCTGCCCCTTTGGATGCTCTTAATCCGGCAAGCAGAGTATTCATTCTATGATGCCTTTCATCTCGAACCATCAAAAGCTGTCTTATGGTCTCGGCCAGAAGCTTTTTTGTCGACACGCGGTTTGAATACACATCATCGAGTAGATGAAGAATGCTTTGGTAAACGAGGGGCGGGCGACCAACGAGGTCGACCTGCGGTGTCAGGGCAGTGTTTCTATTTCGAAGAGCAGGGGTAAGAAATGCGGTCGTGGGATTGCAGGGTAATTCGTATTTGTTTATGAAGGCTGAGATATACGCTTCATCGTAGGTGCGACCTGAATAAGCATCCGAATCGCCGATCTCAGTGTAGGGTTTGCGAATGTCTACTTGGGGGTTATGAATCTTTGCGAGCAAACAGGCCAGAAGCAGCCGGACGCCAGCGCGATTTTGTATATTGCGGCAGACAGTCTCGACTCTATTCACTATTTCACTGTCCTTCACGAACGGTTCTGAGATATGGGAGGATGCTCGTTTATAAGCTGCATCAAGGATTTCTGCTGGCTCTGCCATTTTGGTTCAACCTCGGGGTCATAGTTTACCCAAAGAACTTCCTGTCTCGGCGTCTTTACCGAATGGCAATTTTTGATCGGGGCCTCGATACATCGCCAGTCGCCATACAATTCATCCATCAGCCCGCAATGATAGCTTGACAGAGCCGCTTTCCCTTTAATGTCGTGGAGAACAGCAGCGAGTTTGCGATGTTCTTCATCCGTCATTTCATAAGCATAAGCATTTACATCTCCGCGCGCATCGTGAGGATAAGGAGGATCGCAATAAAACAGAGTGTCTTTGCTGTCATATCGCCTGATTACATCCGCAGCCGATGAATGCTCGATCTGAACGCGCAATAGTCTTTGCGCTATCTCGGAAAGATCCTCGACGCTTCCCAGCCATCGCGAAACCGCTCCTGCCATCCCCGCTCTGCTCGTGAGCAGACAATGAGCCCAACGGCCTGCGCTGGCTTTTTGAGCAAGCCCCGTGCGCACCTGCCTTGCGCGAATAAAAAACCTTCTGGCCCTTTCCAGATCAGACAGACCTTCGCGCTCGCCCGATATTGCCAGTTCGAATTCTTCGCGGGAAAAAGGCGTCAGTCCTATGGCTTCGATCAATGCATCCTTCTGCTCGCGAAGACATCGGAAGAAATTGACCACTTCTCCATCAATGTCATTGTAGGTTTCAACTGGCGACGGCTCGCGGTTGAGCAGCACAGCAGCCGACCCGCCGAAAGGCTCGCAATAGTGTTGAGCGGCGGGCAACAGCGGAAGGAGCCAACCGAGATGGCTGAATTTTCCTCCGTACCATCCGAATGCTATGAGTTTGCTCATGCGAACTGCTCAAGAAACCTCACATCGTTTTCGTAAAGCAGGCGAATATCATCAAGGTCGTACATCCGAGCGCACATGCGATCAATACCCAATCCGAAGGCGAATCCCGAATACTCTTCCGGGTCAATGCCTACAGTCTCAAGCACGTTCGGATGAACCATTCCGCTGCCGCCAAGCTCTATCCAGCCCGACTGCTTGCACACACGGCAGCCCGCGCCTTCGCACACAAAGCAGAGGTAATCGACTTCAGCCCCAGGCTCGACGAACGGAAAATACGACGCGCGGAATCGCGTCCTGATATTTGGCCCGAAGAGCAGATGAACGAACTCTTCAAGCGTGCCTTTCAGATCCCCAAGCGTTATGTTCCGATCAACCGTCAGCCCTTCGAGTTGAAAGAACATAGGGTTGTGCGTCGGGTCGGGAGTGTCACGGCGAAAAACTCTTCCCGGAGCTATGACTCTCAGCGGCGGCTTTCGTCGCTGCATAGCATGAATCTGCACATTGGATGTCTGCGAGCGGAGAGCGAGATTTTCGCTTATGTAAAACGTATCGGCGGACTCGCGCGCCGGATGGCCGACGGGGATATTGAGCGCGTCGAAGTTATAGAAACTCGTCTCTATTTCAGGCCCGTCTTCCACTGAATAGCCCATGGAAACGAATATGTCTTCGATCTTCTGGCGCAGCAGCGTGATGGGATGAAGATGGCCGAGCCGCTGCCTGGTGCCGGGCATAGTTATATCTAGGCGTTCGCGCTCAAGCCTTTCGGTTTCCTGGCCGGCGGCGAATTTCTCATTGAGTCGCGCAAGTTCTTCTTCGACCTCGCGGCTGAGATCGTTGATCAGGCGACCGAACTCGGCGCGACTTTCTGCGGCAATCGAGCCGACGCGCTTTTTTTCAGCCCCGATCAGACCGGATTTCCTGCCGAGATATTTATCCTTGAGCGCCGTAGCGTCTTCGGCGCGAGTGACCGCGCGGAGGTCTTCAAGAAACTGCTCTCTGATTTTTTTCAGTCCTTCGTCCATACTCGAAAGAAAGGGGCCTAAGCCCCTTTTCATCAGGCTGCGGTCTCGATGGCCTGTTTGGCTTTGCTTGACAGTTCGGCGAACGCGGCGCTGTCATTGACGGCCAGATCGGCCAGCGCCTTGCGGTCGAGCGCGATTCCGGCCAGCTTGAGTCCGTGCATAAACCGGCTGTAGCTCAATCCGTGCGCGCGGGCGGCTGCTCCTATGCGCACTATCCACAGCGAGCGGAAGTCGCGCTTCTTGAGCTTGCGGCCCGTGAAGGCGAAATTCAGCGAACGCTCCACCTGCTCTTTGGCATGACGGTAGAGTTTGCTCTTCGTGCCGCGATAGCCGCGAGCAAGTTTTAGAATACCTTTCCTTTTCTGCAATCGTTTGTTCCCGCGTTTAGCGCGTGGCATAAGTCCCTCCTTAAAATTCAGATGTCAGATGTTAGAGGTCAGATGTTAGTAAAGAAGCTTCCGGCTAACATCTAACATCTGATATCTAACATCTATTAGCCTCGCCCGTATGGAAGCATTTTTTTAACGAGCGGCGTGTCGGCCTCAGAGACCATCACGTCGATATCGAGTTGGCGTTTCCGTTTGGCGGTTTTCTTCGTGAGTATGTGGCGCACGTGCGAATGTCCTCGCTTGACCTTGCCCGTAGCAGTGAGGCGGAAACGTTTGGCAGCGCCTTTGTGTGTTTTGAGTTTCGGCATTATTCCTCCTTTGAAAAAGTACAACAGGCTGCCAGCCTGCTGATTCTCCAAATTCTCATGTTTTCCTTGTGTCAACAGGCTGGCAGCCTGTTGTACATAAAAATCATTTCTTTTTGGGAGCGAGCATGATGAACATGTTCATCCCTTCGAGCTTGGGGGTTCCTTCCACGATGGCGATTTCCGAAAGCTCCTGTTCGAGACGTTTGAGGAGCGCGACTCCAAGCTCTTTGTGCGTTATCTCGCGGCCCCGGAAGTGAACCGTCGCCTTCACCTTGTCGCCGTCCTTGAGCATACGCACGGCGTTGTTTTTCTTGAAGGTGTAATCGTGTTCGTCGGTGCCGGGGCGGAACTTGATTTCCTTGACGGTGATGAAAGTCTGTTTGGACTTGGCTTCTTTGGCTTTCTTTTTCTGCTCGTACTGCCATTTGCCGAAGTTTATTATCCGGCACACGGGCGGTTGAGCCGAGGGCGCGACTTCCACGAGATCGAGTCCCTTGCTGCGGGCGATTTCAAGCGCCTGACGCGGCGACATGACTCCGATTTGCGAACCATCATCATCGATGACGCGGATTTCGGGAACCCGTATGCGCTCGTTTATGCGAACTGAAGGCCCTTTGTCCCGCCTGTCCTTGAATCCTCTTCGCGACTGAAAGCTGCTGATAAGCTGTCCTCCCGAGCCTGTGGCTCTGCAAATCGATGAACCTCTTCGCAGCAGTGGCGCTGCGACGTGACGATTCAAATTTTCCGATAGAGGCGAGGGCGTTCCCGAACGTCGAAGCGCCCTGCAAACCATTATGGTCGGATCCTGCGTCAGCGCCCGCGGCTCGCGCTGCGGGACTTATGGGGCTGGCGCAAAATTTACGACGGTCAAGCCTCAACGAGGCTCGACACAGTGTCAAACTTCAAGCCCGAATAGTACCAAAGCCGCTGAAGCCAGCGCAAGCGAGCGAATTGCGGCTCTTCCTGAATGGGGTGCAATTGAAAGTAGGACTCGCAGACAAAAACGATGCTGTGAAGAAAAAGGGGTAGTCATGAAAAAGTAATGCTCAAACCCGGGGAGCGGCTCGCCCGCCTGACTTGCAATAGCGAACTGCGAGGGAAGGAAAACCTTTTGGGTCTAAGGAGTTGCAGTCGCACGAATGCGTGAGAGAAGCGGGCGAGCCAATAAGTGTACTCACTACCCGCGCTCCCAGCAACAGAGGTTTCTTTTCTCGCAACCTTCAGCATTACCTTTTCATGACTACCTTCATTTTTTCATCGCCATCCAAAAACGAATCGCGCAGACTCGACGAGCGAAGTTCATTCGTACCTGAGAGCTTCTACGGGGTCGAGCCGCGAGGCGCGAACCGCCGGATAGATGCCGAATATCACTCCCACCGCCGCCGATACTCCGAACGACATAGCAATCGATCCGCCCGTCACTATCGTACTCCACTCGGCGTAGAGCGCGACTATGCGCGAAACTCCGAAGCCGAAAAGTATCCCGCTCATCCCGCCCATGCAACTGATCGTCAAAGCTTCTACCAAAAACTGCTTCCAGATATCGCGCCGCTTCGCCCCGACCGCCCGACGCACGCCTATCTCGCGCGTGCGCTCAAGGATGTTGGCCAGCATGATGTTCATGATTCCTATGCCGCCTACGAGAAGCGATATACCTGCGATGCAACTCATCACGATGTTGAATATGCGCTGCGTTCGCTGGTTCTGCTCCAATAACTCGCGCGGAACTATGATGGAAAAATCTTCCGCCCTGCCGTGCGTGTTCGATACCACTTCGCTTATGAGCGCCGCGCTTGCGCTCAACGACTCGGTGTTTTTTATGCTGAAAACCGTTTCATCAAGCTCGGACTCGAATCGCTTGAGTTCGAATTTCTTGAGCGCCGTAGCCAGTGGAATGTAGATGTCATTGCTGTAGTCCTGAAGCTTCACGCCCTCGAATTCGTCTTTCGAGAGGTTGAGGTCTTCCAGCACACCCACGACCGCAAACCACATCTTATCGATCTTGATCGATTGGCCTATGGGAGAGAGATGGCCGAAGAGTTTTTGTTTGACGCGCGAGCCGATGACGCAGAACTGTTCGAACTCCTTTTCGTCAGGCTCGGCGAAAAAGCCTCCCTCGACCAGTTCATATTTCGCAAGGCGGAAATAAGAGGGCGTCACCCCGATGACATTCGAATCGTCGCTCTTTCCCTGAAAGGAAAAAACCTGAAACGTCTTCACACGCTTTTTAGCCGAGTGAGCTTCAACGTCGGGCGTGACCGCAAGCACGGCCTGAAGATCGCGCAGCGATAGTCCTATCGAGCTTTCGCGGATTTTCTTCAGGTCTTCGTCCTTGAACTCGCGGTCGCGGACTATGATGTTGCGCAATCCCATCGTATCGATTATTCGAAGGCTCTCCCGCTCTGCGCCCGCGCCTATCGATAGCATGGCGATTACGGCTCCGACTCCGAATATCATTCCGAGCATCGTCAGAAAGGTGCGGAGTTTGTGGGAGCGGAGGTTGCTGACGGCAAGTTGAATTTCGCTCAGGTATTTCATGGTTTCAATGCGCGATTATTTTTTATCCGCGCCTTCGCCCGTTTTCTTCTTCGATGTAAACCCGGTTCTCACATCAGGCGGATTGAGAGCAAGCGTCTGGCCTGCCGTCAGTCCTTCGGTGACAACGACCTGAATCATATCGCCTTGGCCTAGCGAGACCGCAACAGGCTCGAATCGATTCGGCCCCGTGTTGACGTAAGCCACAAGCCCCTCGTCTTTTTTCACTATCGCGGAGCGGGGAACGACGATCACCCCTCTCAATTCGCCCGCACGGATCGTCGCCTTGAGTTTGACTCCCGGTTTCATCACCTGCGTATCGACGCCTTCGAGCAGGATTACAGTCTGAAAGTATTTCACCGGAGAGCCGCGATCAATCGGGCGCGCGAGTTTGTCTATAGTTTTCACCTTGCCCGTGAATTCCCTTCCCGGAAAAGGATCAAGCACGACGGTCGCCGTCTGATCCGTGCGCAACTCGCCCGCGTCTTTTTCAAGCACGTAACACTTGGCTTCCATCTTGTTCGGGTTGACCAGATTGAACAGCGTCATGCCGACGTAGACCACGCGGCCCGGCATCAAGGTGTAATCGCCGAAAAAATATCCGGGATCGTTATAGACGACTATCCCCGAAGCCGGAGCTACGAGCTTTAGCGACGCTCGCGCCGTATCGACTCGCTTTATTCGCGCGTCGGCCTGATTGCGTTCGAGCATAAGGATGGCTTCGTCCAGAGAGTAGACCTTGCCCTTGAGGTCGAGGCGCGCATCAGCGAACACGATTTTTTTCTGAGTGTACCCCTGATCGAGTTGTCCTTCGATTATCTCGCGCCGCGAGTATATCTGCTCGTCCTGCGGGAGAAACTGGTTGATCTTCTCCAACTCCAGTTCGGCGACTTTTTTGTCCTTCATCACATCGGTCTTGTCCGCTTGGCTTGCCATCTCGCCTTTGGAGATTTTCTGATTTGCGATGTCGAGGTCCGAATGATGTTCCATCGCCTTGAGGTCTAATTCTGTCGGATCGAATTCAACCAGAGGGTCTCCCTTGTTGACGAAGGTTCCTTCGCGGACGACCGACGCTATGCGCAAACGCTGCGCGGGGACGGGAGGGACTGCGATGGTGAGCGATTCGGCTGATTGCAGTTCGCCGTTCGCCGCGATATTGATGGTGAAGTCTCTAGGCTCTATGGTCATCACGAGCGGCGTCAGATTTCCCGATGGCTCGATCCACGCGCGATAGCCTTTGTAGCCTCCGATGGAGAGAGCGGCCAGTCCGATGATGATGAGCGCGGCCCAGCGAATGCGTTTGTAGAGTCGTTTCAATTCAGCGCGTTTCATTTTGCCTTTGAGAAGTCGGCGGCTATTCGCTCGCCTGATTTTAGACCTTCGGTAATGGCGACCTCCGAGCCGTTGGAGCGTCCAAGCTCAACGTTTCTTTCCTCCCAGCCCGCCGGAGTTCTCACTTTGACTTTCGATCCTTCAGCGGTGATAAGCACCGCTTTGAGCGGGACGGCTATGCAGTCATCAATCGTATCGGTTTCGATCCTGACCTTCACGCTCATACCGGGTCGCATGATTGAAGTGTCGAGGTTGTCGAGAGTGATCTGAGTGTCGAGAACTTTGTTCGGGATGTCCCATGATTTCGGGCGAATGAGCTTGCCCATTCCGGCGACCTTGCCGGGGTAAAATTTGCCGGGAAAGGCATCGATGGTCACTTCGGCTTTTTGTCCGACATGAATCTTTCCTATATCGACTTCGGGGACGAAGCCCTCGGCGACGATGGTGTTGAGGTCGGGGATTTCCATGATGGGCTGGCCCGACCATATGCTTTCGCCCACCTGAAATTTCTCTCCGTTCCATTTCGTTTTATAAATCACCACGCCGTCGCGGTCAGCTTTGGCCTGAAGCGTCTCCATGCCGCGGCGCAGGACATCGACTTTGTTTTCGGCCCTCGTCTTTTTGCTCAGTATGATGTTGTAGGTCGCATCGCTCGATTTTTTATGCCACTCAAGCCATTCCTTGAGGGCTTCGACTTCGCGTCGGGCCTGTTCGAGCGCAAGGCGATCCCGTTCGATATCTCTGGACGAAGCGATCAGATGGCTACCCGCCTGTTTCAGTTTGAGTTTTTCATGATTGTTTTCCGCCGCCGCGAGTTTCGCGGTGATATCCTGTCGTTCGAGGTCGATCTGTATTTTGGTTTTTTCCAGTTCCTTATTGGCCTGATCGAGTTCGTTTTGATATCGAAGGAGGTCTTCGCTCAGCCCCTGAGCGTCGAAGTTTATGAGCGCGTCTCCTTTTTTGACATTCTTGCCTTCGGTGGCGAGGCTGACGACTTTGAACTGCCAGTAATTGCCGATAGCGCGAGGGCCGCCGAAATTCTGAACCGAAGTGGCGCGCAGCACTCCTGTCGCTTCGACCCGAAACTGAAGCGAGCGGGGAGCTATCGTGACTTCCTCGGCCCCTTCGCTCGCGCGGGATAAAAAGGATGCGACGGCTCCGCTTCTCAAAAAGAATATCGCTCCAATCGTCACAGTGAGCAGGAGCAAAGCGACCGCGATTCTTTTCAGGGTTTTCGCTTTGAGTTTGTTGCGCGCCTTTTGTTCTGTGAGTTCGCCGCTCGGTTTTTGCTCCGGCGGAGCGATGATTTCAGTCGTCGGTTTCTCATCGTTTTCAGCCACGTTGGTTTGCCTCCTCAGCAAAAGATGTCAGATGCTAGATGCTAGATGTTAGTGGATGAGTAGATGAGAGGGTTCACACAGCTTTTACTAACATCTAACATCTGACATCTAACATCTACTCTTAATTCCGCGTGCGTTTTAGTATCCGGTCTCCTTCTTTAAGCGCGCCGTTGTCGGCGACGGCATAATAGAGAGGATCGGAATGGAGTATGGTGACGGCGACGGCGCGCGTATCTTCTCCTTCAAGGCGCAGGACTTTCGCCTCTCCGTCTGCGAACTCTACGCTTGATCTGGGGACGAGCAGTTGCGGCGCGGTTTCGGACAGTATCACCGTGATCTGAGCCGACATCCCCGGCTTCATGATTTCCATAACGGTTTTATCGAGAGAGATGACCGCGTTGAAGACCTTCGCTTTGGCCATCCAGTTGGCTTTGATGGCGGTTTCGGCGATGCTTTTGACAGTCCCCTGTATGTCCGTGTCGGGGTAAGAATCGAGTTTGATTCGCGCCCTCTGCCCCGGAGTCAATCGCGGGCCGTCGACTTCGTTCACTTGGGCGAGGACTTCCATCTCTCTGAGGTCGGGCAGCCGAACGATGGCGAACCCTCCCCAGACGACATCTCCGATCTGGAGCTTTCTTCGCTCGGCCCAGTGGTCGCCGTAGATGACCATCCCGTCGGATGGAGCTTTTATATTCATGCCGTCGAGGTTGCTGCGCGCCTGATCGAGTTGGATTTTGAGTTTGTCTCTTTCGATATTGCGAACCTGAAGTTCAGCCGCCTGCTCTTTCTTCTTTTGTTCTATTTCCGTCAGCATGTTCTCGTATTCGGTTTTGGATTTTTCCAGCGCCAGCAGATTTTCCTGATTCTCCCTTCGGGATATGAGTTCAGCGGGCGAGGTTGCACGGACTTTAGCCTGTTCGAAGGCGAGCCAGAGTTTGCTCAAATCGACATACATCGAGCGCAGGGCTGATTCGTGTTGAGCGCGCGTTTTGACTATTTCGTTTTCTGCGGCGATGATCTTCTCTTCCGTGTCCTTGATTCGGTCGAGTATGGTTCCGCTGTCAAGCTCGACGATTCGATCACCCGCTTTAACGATGCTCCCTTCAGGCGGGAGATAAGTTATCTTTGCTTCTTCAGACGTAGAGGCATAGATGATTCTCGATCCGACGGCGCGCAGTTCTCCGTCGAGGAGAAGCGATTTTTCAATCTTGTCTTTGCGCACTACGACCGACTCGCTGTCTTTCGCAGCGGTGTCTGCGCGGAGCATGTTAGGTATTGTTTTGGAGCGAAAAGCGAGAGCGAGGATGAGCAAGGTCAAGACGAGGGCGGCGCACAGGGTCACAGACCTTTTCTGCCAGAGCGAAAGCGGCTTCATCTTGCACCTCCAAGTGAGCGTAGTTCGCCTCTTATTAACGCAGGACTTAATGTTAAGTTTCAGTTCCTTGCCGAATCGGACCGCAGACAGACTGGATATTACTCCTCATCTGGCTTTTGCGCTACTCATCCATGCGCGAAATCCTCGCTTGCCTCACTCAAACCGTTCTCCGCGGAAGCGAAGCGTTCAGATGCATGGTGAGATCATACACGGAAGCTCCGCACGCAGCGGCCACGTCTTCGGGCCGTGAGCCTTGCTGCCAGTCGAACATCGTCGCCACATCGCCCGCGCTGACGCGAGGTTCCGCGCCCACTTCTATGATCGTGTGAGAGGCCGAAACTGTCGCGATCACCGGGTAGAGATTTTCTCCAACGCGGACGCGAGCGCCTTTTGCGGCAACGCGCGGCCATCCATCGGCGTGACCTGCGGGGAGTGTCGCAACCCACACGTCTTCTTTAGCCACATAAGCGCGATTGTAACCGGCGCTGTCTCCGCGTCGGAGTTTTTTGACATAAGCGACTCTGGCCTTGAGGCTCACTGCCGGTCGAAGTTCCATAACGCTAGTCTTGCGAAACTCCTGTTCGGAATAAATTCCATAGATCGCCATTCCGGGTCGCACCATATCGAAAAAAGCGTCAGGGCGTTGAAACAGGCCGAAGCTTGATGCAGCGTGCTTTTGCCCCAGCCGTATCCCTTCTCTCTCCATCTCGCCGCACAAAGAGGTGAAGCGGCGAATCTGCTCACGGTCGAATTCCTGATCCTCGGTGAAGGTCATCATCACGCCCCGGATACTTACGGATTTGCGACCGGCGAGATCGCGAATCAAAGCAGCCGCTTCAGTGTGCGGAACTCCGACACGGCCTATGCCGGTGTCGATGCATAGGTGAATGGGGACGGGCCTTTGAAATCTGTTCGATGCTTTATCAAGCGCGCGGCCCAGAGGAGTGTAGACCATCGGCATGATGCGGCGATTGATGGCTTCTTCAAGATTTTTTTCATCCAGCGGCCCCATCAACAACACAGGCTTGCGAATCCCTGCATCGCGCAGCAAGACGGCCTCGTGCAGCTTTACGACAGCAAAGCCCGCGATGGCAGGCGCAGAGTCAAGCAGTCGCGCTATGTTTACGACGCCGCAGCCGTAGCCGTTGTTCTTGATGACGGCAAGTATAGGTCTTGAATCAACGCGACGTTTAATCTCGCCGATGTTGTGATGGAGGTTCGCGGCGTGAAGCTCTACCCAGGGATCGAAAGACGAATGCGTTTGAGGCGATGGCTCGACTGCCATCGACTGATGACAGAAGGCTGGAAGCGCCAGCGCGGATTTGAGCAGTGATCTGCGAGAGATTTTCATGATTCGATCAGTATTGCTGCACACTACACCCTTGCTCGCGCTCTAAGCGCAAGCGTCGACTTCGATCTGCGGCCCGGCTTTCACTTTTTCTTTGCCGCTGCCTTCTTGAGAACGGCTGCGGCCTTTTTTGTATCCGCGTCGTTTTCAAAGCCGAAGATGGCTGAGTATTTTTTGCCTGTCACCTGCGCGACAAGAAAATCCATATTGATTCCGGCATCGGCAAGCGCGCGAGCAAAGGCCGCGCCCATCCCCGCGCGGTTATCGCCTTCGACCAGCAACGCAGGCATCGAGGAAGCGGCAAGCCCCGCGGCTGCGGCTGCGGCAGTGATTTTTTTGCCTGCAACGGGGTAGACCTCAATCGCCGCCTTGCTCTGATTGCCCGGATAGCGATATCCCATAACCACCTGCAAATCCGCGCCAGCGTGGGCAAGGGGTTTGAGTATTGCGGCAAGCTCGCCCGCCCGGTTTTCGATCTCGCCTCGCCACAGCGTTATTCTTTTTATCGTGACAGCCATGTTGTTTCTCCTTTCATGCCGTTTTCATCTTCGCCACATCTTCCAGCCCAAGCTCTTTTATGATCTGCTCCCTCAATTAAAACTTCTTCACTTGGCCGCTGGCCGTGAGCGGAAACCCGGTGACGAATCTAATATATCGAGGAATCTTCTGTCGACTTACACCCTGTCGGCAATATTCGCGGATTTCCGATTCGTCCTCTTCTTCACCCGGCTTGAGGCGGATGAAAGCGGCCATCTCTTCGCTCATAAAAGCGTCCGGCACGCCGACGGTCTGATCTTCGGCCATCCTCTTGGCGGCGACTTCGAGCGCGGGCGTTTCAATGAACTGCTCGGCTTTCTCCTCATAGGCGAGCAGCGATTCGATTTCACACCGAAGGGCGTCTTCACCCGCGCAGGCTTGGCGAAGGAAGGCCGCGCGCTCGGCGGGCTTGTGTTCAAGCGCCGCGTGATAGAGCCTCTCAATCTGTTGCCATCGCTCAGGCTTCATGTTGCTTCTCCTGACGCTCATCGCGCAGGTCTCACTTCAGCCGTTCATACTCTTTCTTCGCTTCGATCAAGATCGGCAAATCGGCATCCGCATCTTTCCACAGCGCGAGGAAGTCTTGATATGCCTGGCGGCTTTTGGCTTTGTCGCCAGTGAGTGCTGCCGCGCGCGCCAGACCGAGATGCGCGAGTGGATACAAGGCTGACAGCGGGCCTTGTCCGCTGTGGTCGAGAATCTTCTGAAACTCGGCTGATGCTTCTGCGCCCTTGTTGAGCTTCAGGTTAGCCTGACCGCGCACAAACTGGGGCCAGAACTCGGCGGCGGGTTCGTAGCGCTTCGCCGCTTCCAGCAACTCAATGGCCTGCGCGGCATTCCCGCGTTGCAGTTCCAGCACGGCGCGGATCACGGGCAGCCAGATGTCATTGACGAGCGTGTCTTTGGGATACCGCTTGACGAGTTCATCCACGAGCGGCTGTGTCTGCGCCGATTCGCCACACAGCGCCAGCGCAAGGGCGGCGCGGGTGAGCGTCACCTGATTGCGTTCGAGCGCGAGCGATTGCGCCGTTGCTGCTTTGGCCGGTGCGAATTGACCTAAGACGGCGGCGCGCAACGCTTGTTGCGCCTCATACCGCGCGGCTACTTCTTTCGCGTCGCTGCGAACGGCGAGGTCAATTGTGCGGCGTGACAGTTCCTGCGCCCTGTGCCACTGCCCTGCGAAGGCCGCCGTGCCGGTTTGCCAGTCGAATGCCACGTACTCATCCGGTTTCCCGCCCGCCCAGTCAATCTGCTGCTGCATTCCCGCTGTGTCATTGTTGATAAAGGCGATCTGATACAGGAAGGAGTGGAAATCTGTGTGATCGAGCTTCTGCTGAAGCGCCTGCGCGCTCGCATCTTTGGCTTCTGTGAAGCGATTGAGGCGGAGGAGTAACCATCCCAAGAGCCGGTGCGCGGGGGCAAAATTGGGGTTGAGGCGGATGGCCTCGCGGGCTTCCGCGATAGCCTGGTCGAATTTCCCGATCCGATTGTAAGCGCCGGCAAGGTCGTTCGGCCCCGTCCACTCGCGCGGGTACATCCGCTTTTGCAGCATCAGCACTTCGATCCGTCTGGCCTCGTCCCCGTTGACAAAGCCGTGATAGCGAGAAGTGATGCGGAGCTTCTCATATTCTCCCACTCGATCCTTGAGCGCATACGCCTTTGCTGCATACTCAGCGGCCAATCGTGGCCGGCCAGTGACGTTGTGCATGACAGACAGCATGCTATAAGCAGTGGCGAAGTCGGGATCAATGTCTACCGCACGTTCAAAAATCGGAATGCTTTCCATAAACCTAGCGCTAGCTGATAGCTCAGAGCCTAAAGCGTATGCCTGAAACGCCTCCAGCTTTGAAGTCGTGACCTCCTCCAGCGGCTTATCGAACCTCTGGATCGAGTTGAGCGACTCGCCCAGCTTCTCGCGCAACTCGGTCGCCGCCTGCGAGAGCGCCTTCAGCACCTGATCTTTCCCTTCGGTTTCGACCTGCGTCAGCGCAATCGTTTCCCCCGTCTGAGTGTTGATCGCTTCGAGCGTGAGCGAATAGTTGCGGTCGAATTTCGCAATCGCCCCGACAATCACCGCCTTGAGTCCCTGCCGCAGCGCAATCTCACGCCCGACTTCGCGGGTCACTCGTTCATCAGGCGACTTGTTCATCAGCCGTAGCGCCTGCTGCACGCCCGCGTCGGGGAAGAGGTTCAGAAACGGCGACTGTTGCAGTTGCACCGCGAGACCCTGCTTGAGCGTCCCCCCGTCAAAGACCGGCTCGCCCGTCGTGTTGACGAAATCCGCCAGCAGGATCGTGTCCTTGTCCGTCAAGACTGGTTCGCGGTTGAAGTAGAAGTAAGCCGCCACGGCGGCGATAATCATCGCTGCAAGTGTAAGCGAAACCCCAAGCTTGTGGCGCTTGATTTCGCCGATCACGATGCTAGTGGATGTCGTGCGCGCCTTGAGTGCTTCGCCTGTAGAAACCGCCACCGGCCCGGTCTGCGCTTCTCCGCTCTCGGCCAGTTCGGTCGCAGTCGCTCGATCGCTACCCTGCCCGATTGAGCGTTTGACCTTCGCTTCAAACTCCAGGTTTTGTTTAAGCTCCCGCAGATCAATCAGCAGGTCCTTGATCCCCTGATAGCGCGCTTCCTTATCCTTGCTCATCGCTTTGCGGACTATTCGCTGCAGCTCATCAGGCACGTCACAAGCATACCGCGCAAGCGGCGCTGGCTCCGTGGTCAGGATCGCCGAGAGGGTTGCTGCCGGACTTGCCTCCCCGAACGGATGACGACCGCTCACCATCTCGTACAACACCGATCCGAAACTGAATATGTCCGTGCGAGCATCCAGTGTTTCTCCCCGAATTTGTTCGGGAGACATATAGGCAGGCGTGCCCATAATCATTCCCGGCTCAGTCAAAAGGCCTTCCGTCTCTGCTTTGCTATCAAGCGACTCGTCCTGCCTGATTACTTTTGCCAGCCCGAAATCCAGCACCTTCAGTTGCCCCTGCGGGTTGATGATGATGTTCTGCGGCTTGATGTCTCGATGAATGATGCCTTGTGAGTGAGCCGCCGAGAGCGCGTCTGCAATCTGAATGGCCAGGTCGAGAGTGTCGCCGAGTTGGAGAGGCTTTCCCTTGATTCGGCTCGCCAGGGTTTCGCCCTCGATGTATTGCATTACGATGAAGTTGAGGTCGTCTTGATGGTCGACCTCGTAGATGGCGCAGATGTTCGGGTGTTCCAGTCTGGCTGCCGCCTGGGCTTCTCTGATGAGTCGCTTCCGGGTTTGCTCATCGGCGGTTGATCCTGCCTGGATGAACTTGATAGCGACTTTGCGGTTCAGGCTGGCGTCCTCGGCCAGATAGACCTCGCCCATGCCGCCTGCGCCGAGTTGCGACACAATCCTGTATGAGCCGAGTTGTCGTCCGACCATAAACTCAACCTGATCTTCGGCCATACTCCTGGCGGCGACTTCGAGCGCGGGCGTTTCAATGAACTGCTCGGCTTTCTCCTCGTAGCCGAGCAGCGATTCGATTTCACACCGAAGGGCGTCTTCGCCCGCGCAGGCTTGGCGAAGGAAGACCGCGCGCTCGGCAGGCTCGCGTTCAAGCGCCGCGTGATAGAGCCGTTCGATCTGTTGCCATCGCTCAGGCTTCATCCTGCTTCTCCGCGCTCAGTTCTCTCAGCAGCCATACCTTTGCCAGTCGCCAGTCCCGCATCACCGTGTCGGGCGAGACTTTCAGAACTTCAGCAGTCTCCTCTATGTTCAGGCCGCCGAAAAAGCGCAGTTCGACCACCCGGCTTTTGCGTTCATCAATCGCGGCCAGAGCATTGAGCGCCTGATCCAGCGCCACCAGGTCCGCGTCCGGCTCGGGCGAGATCGCTAAAACCTTATCCAGCGACACCTGCACCGCGTCGCCGCCTCGCTTGAGGTAGTTGCGAGAGCGGGCGAAATCCACAAGGATGCGCCGCATCAACTGCGCCGAGACAGCGAAGAAGTGCGCGCGGTTCTGCCATCGCACATGGCTTGAATCAACCAGCCGTAAGTACGCCTCATTGACCAGCGCCGTCGTTTGCAGCATATGACCGGGGCGCTCTCCATTCATGTATCGATGGGCCAGACGATGCAGTTCGTCGTGAACCAGAGGGATCAATCTTTCGAGAGCCGATTTGTCGCCATCGCTCCAGGCCACGAGCATTGCGGTAACTTCTTGCGTCGATGGTATCGTCATAGCCTCCCTCCAGGTGAGGACACTGGTCACGAATTCGCCGAATTATATCACCTGAACACGAATTCCGCGTGTGTGCGCGAATAAGAATCGCCAGCGTTCAAGGTTTTCCACCCGGTTCACGCCTTATCAAGTGGGCGGATCAATCCGCTGTCTTTGAAGATGGTGGTGAAGCAATTGGTCGCAAGATCGATTCCACCCGGTTCAACCCGTAGGCCGGCTAGCTACACCCGGGACCTTACAGACGCCAAAAGGAGATGTTATGAAAAGGCAAGCTCTTATGATTTTGACGACCTTGAGTCTCTTCGTCCTGCTGACGGACACGTCCGTCTACGCACAATACCGCACCGTACTCGTGGCGAACATCCCGTTCGAATTCGCCATCGGGAATAAGGAGTTTCCTGCCGGCAAATACACTATCAGTTACATAAATACGATGCTGATGCGGATTCAAAGCCAGGATAGCAACCAATCCATGTTCGTCCTTACGGGTCCCGCTGAAGCCAGGAACACACAGAGTAAATTGGTTTTCAACCGGTATGAGGATCAGTATTTCCTCTCTACGCTATGGACGACCGGAAACGAGGTCGGACGCCGGGTCCGCATGTCCCGTTCTGAGCGGGAGGTTATTCGGGCAAGGAGGGCATTGGCCAGGAGTGCGTCGGAGCCTCAGACAGTGGACATCATGCTCGTCGGTAGCAACCGCTGAACCAAAGCAGCGCCCGCACTGAGACTGCTCGATCTCAGCGAGTCAACTGAGATCACCGACCACGGCTGTCGCTGTAGCCGTGGCCGGACGGAGTGGTCATCATCTGCATCGACTCGCTGACACAGTCAATGGCTTGAGCGCGGCTGCTACTCGCACGCTGAAGTCTTAATCAACCAGACTCGAACCGGAAAAGTTTGGAAGGAGTGAAGGATATCATGAAGACGAATAAATTTATCGCAATGATTTTTGCGCTGGCACTTGGTCTCTCAGCAGGAAGCTATCAGGCGCAGCATCCAGTTTCACAATCAAACACGGCAAACGGCTCTGTTCGCTCAGGCGACGAGATCGAGCTTTCAAAGCTGGTGGCCCAGGTGCATGTGGCAAGACGATCAGGCTTTGCGCTGATGCCTTCAAGCAGTTATGTGAAGGTGAGCGGGCCAGTGTTCAGCATCACTCCCGCAGCGGCAGGGGCGAACCTCTCGGTGGTGGGCAGCGGAACTGTTGGGAGGCTCACGAAGTGGACGGGATTAGCGAGCAGCAACTCGGTCATAGGAAATTCGAGCATTTATGAAGACAAGTTCGGCAAAGTGGGCATAGGCACAGACTCGCCCTCGTCGAAGCTGACCGTAATGGGACTGATTGAAACAACGCTTGGCGGAATCAAGTTCCCCGACGGCACTACGCAAACGACTTCGACGGCAGGGGCGTTGTTTGAGGTGGCGCACGACTTGACGCTTCAGGGCAATGGCACCCTTGCCTCGCCGCTTGGGGTTGCCGTGCCGTTTAACCTGAGCGGCTCGTCAGCCGATCCGGTTTTTAGTGCTTCCAACAGTGATACCAGCATGGGCAGAGCCATCGCCGTGAGAGGCAACAGCCCCGCCGGCATTGGTGTGGTTGGCGACAGCATCAGCGGCGCTGGTGTGGTTGGCGAAAGCACCAGCGGCTTTGGTGTCGGTGGCAGAAGCACCACCGACACTGGTGTGTTTGGCAAAAGCACCAGCGGCATCGGCGTGCGTGGCGAAAGCACCAGCGGCGTCGGCGTTTTTGGCAGAAGCCTCTTCGGCACTGCCATGAAGGCCGAAGGCGGCACCAACAACAGCGGCGACGGCAGCGATGGTGTAGCTGCCTTTGGCGGCAGCGGTACTGTCGGTGTTGGTGGCGTTGCCGTGGATGCTCACGGCGGCGACGGCGGCAGCACCGACGGTACCGGCAACGGCGGCAGTGGCGTAAATGCCTTTGGCGGCTTTGGCAGCGGCGTAGGTAATAGCGGCGGCAATGGCATACTTGCCTTTAACGGCATTGGTGATAACGGCGCAACCAACGGACGAGCAGGGAGTTTTTTTGGCGATGTGTTAATCACCGGCCAATTGCAAGTCACCAGCGGCATAAAGATGTTCCACATCGACCATCCCTTGGACCCCGAAAACAAATATCTCAACCACGCCGCTATCGAATCCTCCGAAGTCCTCAATGTCTATAGCGGCAACACAACGACCGACCAAAACGGCGACGCAATCGTCAGTCTGCCCGATTGGTTTGAGGCGCTGAACAAAGACTTTCGCTATCAACTCACGGTCATCGGCACCTTTGCGCAAGCGATCGTCGCAAGCGAGGTGAAAGATAATCGCTTCGTCATCAAATCGAACTCGCCGAATGTGAAAGTCTCGTGGCAGGTCACGGGCGTGCGTTCGGATGCGACAGCGCATAAGTACAAGTTTGAGATCGAAGAGGAGAAACCCGAGCGCGAACGTGGCTTCTACCTCAACCCCGACGCTTACGGACAGTCGGAGGAGAAGGGCATCCAGTACGCGCGCCATCCTGAAATGATGCGAAAGCTCAAGCAGCAACGCCTTGAAGCAGAACAGATGCGAAATGGACGGCAACCCGATCAACATTAAATCGCAGCGGCTGAAGTTCGGAGTCCAGCCTTTAAGACGGGTACGCTAAAGCGTGGACTCCAAACAACAGCCCTGTGCCGATGTCGTGAACGGTGAGAATGTTCGGAGGGTTGAGTAGTCGCTCGCGCTTCCTGCTCAAAACGCCGTACCCGATCTTTGTCATCGGCGAGATCAGCAACAGTTTGATTGCAACTTTGCGGTCGGGCCGCATATCTTCGGCCAGATAAGCCTCACCCATTCGGCCCGCGCCGTGCGGAGCGAGGATTTAGTAGTGGCCGAGATGAGCGCCAGCTTTTATCATCATCGTCATCCGTGCCGTTTGAAACACTCCGAGACAAAGCTTCGTTGGAAGGCTTCTTCTCCGTAATGCTATACTCTGGCAGTCGGGCCGGAGCCGACACTCATATCACACAGCGAGGATCAAGTCCATGTCGAAGGCATTAGCCAAAACTACGGTCGATCTCAGCGAGATGATCCAACACCTCGTCACGGAGGATGATGAGCCGGTGGACAATTTCTTCTCTGCTAAAGAGCAACGTCTGTTAGCCAGCAGCTTGTACGCATCGTGGACTCCTCCGACGAGCGAGGACGCGCCAAAGCGCCACCGCCGAAGAATTTGAAGAGCGCGTCTCGCCCCTTGTAGATTTGCTTGTCGGGCGGTTCGGTATAAATTGCCTGTTCGGTAAAGCAGTCGGCAGCCTTGCGAGCATCTCCCTCAGTCCAGCCTTCTGCCACTGTCTGCATCAACTTCTCGAATTCAGACGCGCTCAACTTATCGCTCGCTCTCTGCGCGCAGGCCGCGCAGACCACGATCATCAGGATCAACAGCGCAATGTGTCTCATCAAAGTCTCTCCTCGGAAAAAGTCTGGAGTCCAGAGTCTGGAGTCTGGAGTCCCTTATTTGGAGTCTTTACCTGTTTTCATCATCTCAGGGCGTGCGCAACCTGACAGGTTGCGCCACATCTCAGACTCCCCTGATTTTTTTCTTCAGGGTAGTAGGGCATCAGGCGAGCGCACGATTGATTCTGCCTGTCACGATGGCCGGGTTGCAAGCCTATCGCTATTCGAGGCTACCTGATTCAAATGCTTTTGCCGAAAACTTGCTACCAGCGAAAACTGCGTGTTAGATTGACCATCTCTTTATACTCA
>DLHY01000156.1 GCA_002483445.1 Blastocatellia bacterium UBA7656 | reverse complement strand
CCTCACCGCGTAACATCAGTGAGAGATACGAGAACACGGAGACACGCAGACGCAGCAATTGGTCTCACGTGGGCTTAGCTTCCCATGAAGCGAGGCTTCGCCCCTGCTGATGACAATTAGTGCTGCTTGACGGATTCAACGATTTAGCACTAATTTTCAGGGCTGTAAGCGGAGAAAATAACATGAGAATAAGAATCCTACTGTCGGCCCTCTTTCTTTTAGCCAGCACAGCAAACATCTTCTCTTTCTCGCCCAACAAATCAGCGCGGCGCACACTGGATTTTTATTTCATAGATAGTGAAGGCGGCGCAGCGACGCTCATCATCACACCCGCGCGAGAATCCGTGTTGATAGATGCGGGCTGGGCGGACGTTGGCGGGCGTGACGCGAAACGCATACAGCAGGCGATGCAGCAGGCCGGGATTACGGCGATAGATCATCTGGTTGCGACGCATTATCACCAGGATCACTACGGCGGCATCCCTGATTTGAGTCAGCTGGTAACGATCAAACATTTTTACGATCATGGAAAAATGACTGCGATGACGGAAGACCCCAGGTTTGCGGAGAGGTACGGAGCTTATCAAGCGGCGGCGAAAAACCATACCGCAACACTGAAACCGGGCGATACCATCAAACTGAAAACCGCAGCTGGTACACCGCCAATAAAGATTTTATGCGTTGCTGCCAACAGCGCGGTGATCAGTGGCAAGGAGTCGAAAGCCAACCCTGAGTGCGGTGCAACCACGCCGCAGGAAGACACGAGCGAAAACGGGCGCAGCGTCGCCTTGTTGCTGAGTTGGGGCGGATTCGAATTTCTCAATCTGGCAGACTTGACCTTCAATATCAGCCAACGCCTCGTCTGCCCTGTAAACCGGATAGGCGAGGTTGATCTCTATCAGATGACGCATCACGGAGGCAACGTAAACAACAACCCTTTGCTGCTCGAAAGTATTCGCCCGTCAGTTTCGGTGATGGTCAACGGGCCGCGCAAAGGCGGACATCCCGATACCATTATGTGGTTGCAAAAGACTCCTTCGTTCAAGGCGCTCTATCAACTTCATCGCAACCTACAGATTCCCGCTGAGCAAAACACAGCTACTGAGTTCATCGCCAACCTCGATGAGCAGCCTGATGAGGGATATATGATTACGGCTTCGGTTGACGCGGCTAAACGCGCTTTCACTGTGACGAACGGTCGAACGAAGGAGAGCAAAACCTTCCTCTTCAAATAGCTATTGGAAAAGACAAGGCCGCCGAAAAACGGGGTCACAAGGTGGGTCACAACCAGGAGTCAGTCACACGGCTATGGTAGAACTGCCTGAATTGCATTTGCCTTGACAGCAAGCCAAGCCTAACGCTACCTTCAACCGCAGCCAGTGACAATGTTTCGCAGGCTTGCTAGTTGTTCGTCGGCGCGATCAACTGCGCGTCAGGCTCTCATTGACAAAACAACCAACCCGGCAATATCAAAATACACGAGAAGATATGAATACACGTTGTCCCGAACTAGAAAGTATCCGCAAAGTTATTGACCATTACACTCTCTTGCGCGCGGTCGCTCTGGCGTGCGCGCTGCTGGCGTCGCCCGCAGTTTATGGCCAGGGCATAGTCTGGCCACAGTTCCGCGGGCCGGACTCGAATCCCGTGGGAGCGAATGCGCGGCTGGCCGACCGCTGGTCGAAGACCGAGAACGTCGAGTGGTCGCAGGAGATTCCAGGGCGTGGGTGGTCGTCGCCGATTGTGACAGGCGGCAAGGTGTATGTGACCACCGCAACGACCGAGGGCAAGTCGAAGCCGCCGCAGATCGGGACGGAGTACAGCAACGAGTATGTAGCGGAGCTACAAAAACAGGGACTCTCGATGGAGCAGATACTGGAGCGTGTGACGGCGCGCGACATCGAGCTGCCGAAAGAAGTAATGCTCCACTACTTTCTCTATTGCCTGAACCTCAATAGCGGCCAGGTGGAATGGAAGAAGGAGTTCTACACGGGGCGTCCGCCGGGCGGGCGTCATCGCAAGAACAGCTTTGTATCTGAGAGTCCTGTGACCGACGGGAAGTTCATTTATGTATATGTGGCGAATCTGGGGTTGTGGGCGTTTGATTTGAAGGGGAAGCAGGCCTGGTCGACGCCGCTCGAAGCAAACCCGATCTACCTCGACTTTGGTACGGGGAGTTCGCCGGCGCTGGCGGGAAACCTGCTGGTAATCGTGAACGACAACGAGAAGCAGCAGTACATCGCCGCATTCGACAAACGGACAGGCAAGCAGGTCTGGCGCACGAATCGGGAAATAGGTCCCACGGGGCGGCGGTCAGGATGGGTGACGCCATTTGTTTGGCGGCACGCGCTGCGCACAGAGATTGTGGCGGTGGGACCGGAGGTGGTAGTGAGTTACGACCTGGCGGGGAAAGAATTGTGGCGCATGTCTGGGATGTCAGCCGCGCCGATTCCAATGCCATTTGCTTATGAAGGATTGCTGTATATAGATGGCGGGCGCGGAGCGTTGCTCGTCGCGCTACGTCCCGGCGCTGCGGGCGATATCTCGCTCGGAAAAGATGAGACCTCGAACAAGTATGTCGTTTGGTCGCAGGCGCGCGCTGGGACATATCTGCCATCGCCTGTAGCTTACGAGGGCGGCATCTACGCGCTGACCGAGACTGGCATCCTGAGCCGCTTTGATGCCAGGACTGGGAAGCAGACTTACAAGACACGGATCGATCCGACGGCAACGGCTTTCACGACCTCGCCCTGGGCCTACAACGGCAAGCTGTTCTGCCTGAGCGAGGAGGGCCAGACGTTCGTGATCGCGACGGGCGAGAAGTTCGAGTTATTGCACGTGAATGAACTGGACGACATGGCGCAGGCAACACCTGCGCTCGTCGGTGAGCGATTGTTGATACGGACGGAACACTGGCTGTACTCGATCCGCCGCCGAAGATGAGCGGGCAACGACTCGTATGCGTGGATTTGGCCGGATCAAAACAATCTGATCTCTCTATTGATACTCGCTCACGGAAGTCACAACCTGAGTTCAGGCCGGCGTGCCAAATTTCAACGCGAATGGGCGAAGCAGGGATTGGCCCGTTCACGATTGCGGCCATACTCAAACACTCAAAGATCGATATGACCATCTCTTACACCCACGCAACCGAACAGGCAAAACGACGGGCTGTGACTGCGCCAGAAAAGGCGAAAGAAAAACAGGGCTACAAGGCGGGCCACAACCGGGAGTCAGTCATAAGGCTGGCTACTGCGAAATAGTTGACAGAGTGGTGATTGAGACCTGCCTGAATTGATCGTTTGTGGGAACAGCCAATCCCAAAAGCGCACATAGCGATAGCCCCGGCGCGCACTCCGTTCTTTAGTCAAATCCCAAATTCAAATCATTTAGCCTCTCGACTTGCCATCAGGCACACTGGCACGGTGTTTGGCTATGCAGACAGCAAGGCTCATTATCCTCGATGGAAATTGCGCCTGAAGATTCGTCCCTTGTCATTTGCGCTCAGGCAATCGGCCATTGAACAAAGGACAAAGGACGAAGAACAAAGGACAAAGGACGAAGAGGAACGATGAAAAAAATATTATCGCTGCTTCTGGCATTATCGGCTCTGGCGTTTCTTCAACAGTCGCCGATCAACGCATCCGTGATTCAAAGCAAAGAGTTCCGTCACACCGCCGATCTTGAATCGGGCGGCAGCCTGTCGATCAACACCGACAAGGGCAGCGTCCAGGTGATAGCGTGGGATCAAAACAAGGTCGAGATATACGCGCGCATCGAAGCTCCCGAACGGGTCAGCGACGATTACGCCCGTCGCGCTGTCGAAGCGGCGCGGGTCGATGTCACAGGCGATGCGCGCGCGCTTACGGTTCGCTCCAACTTCGACGATGTGCCTTCTCAGAACTTCGTAAATTTTTCGAAGTCCCTCCCTCACATCCACTATGAGATTCGCGCGCCTCGACAGGTCAATCTCACTCTCGATGCCGACAGGTGCCGCGTTGATGTTGAGGGACTCAGAGGCCGAATAAAAATCAACACCGACCGGACGCCTGTCAAAGCGAGCGATCTCAACGGCGAGATTTACCTCCGTATGGACAGAGGAGAAGCCCGACTGGCGAGGATAGAAGGGAGCTTCAACATTGAAACCGACAGGACGAATGGCTGGCTTCAGGCAGTTCTCCTGCGCGCGGACTCGCGGCTCGACATAGGCCGAGGAGATTTCGAAGTGGGTCTGTCCGCCTCCCAAGGGTTGAACCTGAGCGCGAATCTTGGCCGCAGAGAACATCTCCAGACCGATTTCGGCATAACGACGAAAAACCTGGGTGGTAATCGCATCGAGGGAACGATCAACGGCGGCGGCCCGCGCCTCGTCATCCACACGGACAGGAGCAGCGTCCGACTCAAACGCGAATAAGCGATCAGCCTGAGTCGTCGCGGAGATTGGCTGACCAACCGAAAGAGGTGAACTATGCAAACACTCTGGCAAGACCTGTGCTACGGTGCGCGAATGCTCAGGAAGAATTATGGTTTCACATTGGTAGCCGTGTTTTCACTGGCCTTAGGGGTAGGCGCGAATACAGCGCTCTTCAGCGTAGTTGATGCGGTGTTGCTCAAGAAGCTGCCGGTCAAAGAGCCTGACCGGCTGGTGCTGCTGAAATCTCTCGCGGTGAGCGGGTTCAGCTATGGCGGTTATAGCGGAGCCACAAATCCGGACCCGGCTACAGGGATGACCGCTGCGACATCGTTTCCATATCAAAGCTTCACGCAGATGCGGGCGCAGGAGAGCGCGTTGTCGGATATCTTCGCCTTCGCGCCTATAGGAGCATTGAACGTGAAGGCTGACGAGCATGCGGATGTTGCCTTCGGGCAGTTCGTTTCCGGCGGCTACTACGCGGGCCTGGGAGTTCAGCCTTTTCTCGGTCGCACGATTACCGACGAGGATGACCAGCCGGAGGCAAGTCCGGTGGCGGTCATCAGCTATGGCTATTGGCAGCGCCGCTTCAATGGCGATCCATTTGCGGTGAGCAGGGAGATCAGCCTCAACAATATGACTATCACCATTATCGGCGTCACACCGTCGGGCTTTGATGGGACAATGCAGGTTGGCCAATCAGCCGATATTTCGGTGCCGCTCGCGCTGGAACCGCAGATCAACGCCGAGCGCTCGCGGATGTCGGGGGCGGGGCAGTGGTGGTTGAGGCTGATGGGCAGGTTGAAGCCGGGCACGACTGCTGAAGAATCGCGCGCTGATCTTGAGGGCGTATTTCAGCAATCGGTCGTTGAGCATAGAACTGCCCGGCAGATTCAGGCGCAAAGCCGGGGCGGGCGACCGATACCAGCGATTGAGCCAGCAGATTATCCGCGACTCGCAATCGATTCAGGTAGTCAGGGTGAGATGGATTCGCGCAGTTACTATGCGCCGCAACTCTATTTGTTGCTGGGCGCGGTCGGTCTGTTGTTGTTGATTGCGTGCGCAAACGTCGCCAACCTGCTGCTTGCGCGCGCCGCGACGCGGCAAAAAGAGATCGCCGTGCGGCTGGCCATGGGCGCAAGCCGATTGAGACTGATCCGGCAATTGCTGACCGAAAGCGTGCTGCTCGCGGCGCTGGGCGCTCTGGCGGGAATCCTGGTAGCCCTGTGGGTCAAGGATGGGTTGTTGGCTGTAGGTATCTGGGGTGGACAGGGGATGAGCGCGCTCGCTCCGAAACTCGATCTGCGGGTACTGGGCTTTACTCTTGGGCTTTCGATCGGGACCGGACTGCTGTTCGGCATCGCGCCCGCACTGCGCGCAACGCGGATTGATTTGACGCCAGCGCTCAAAGACACCGGCAGGAGTTCGAGCGCTGTCTCGCGTTCCCTGTTGGGAAAATCGTTGATCGCAGTTCAGGTGGCGCTGTCGCTTGTGTTGCTCATCGGCGCGGGGCTTATCATCCGCACGCTGCACAACCTGCAATCCGTTGACGCGGGATTCAATCGTGAGAACCTGCTGCTGTTCAGAGTTGACCCGGGGTTGCTGGGTTACAAGGATGATCGGCTGGCTGGTCTTTACAAGCAGATGTTCGAGCACATCGAAACCGTTCCCGGCCTCCGTTCCGTCACCTTCATGCGCGACGCGATGCTCTCAGGCGGGTCGAGCGGGCGGGATGTTCATTTTATAGGACGGTCAGGCGAGCAACAGAGGGCGAGCAACGAGGTCTGGCTGCACCGGGTGGATGAACACTATTTTGAGACGATGGAGATTCCCCTTCTGTCAGGCCGCAATTTGAGTTCACAGGATGACTCACGCGCGCCAAGAGTCGCCGTCGTCAATCAAACCTTTGCTGATCGGTTCTTCCCCGGCGAGACGGCAGTTGGCAAGCGCTTCGGCTTCAGTACCGAAACCGCCAGTCAAATCGAGATCGTCGGCATCGCCAAAGACGCGAAATACGCCTCCCTGCGCGAAGAAATCAGACCTACTCTCTACATCTCATGGTTGCAGGAGCTTCAGCAGGTCGGCTCAATGACCTTCGCAGTGCGCACGTCAGGCGAGACTGCGGCGGCGGTCGCTTCCATTCGTCAAGCAGTGGGCAAGGTAGACAGCCGTCTGCCTATCGCGGATGTTAGAACACAGGCCGAGCAGGTAGAGCGATTGCTCAGGATGGAGCGACTGTTCGCCAGGCTGCTGAGTTTCTTCGGATTGCTCGCGCTGATGTTGGCAGGCGTAGGGCTCTACGGCGTGATATCTCACTCCGTAGCACAACGCACGCAGGAGATCGGCATTCGTACTGCGCTCGGCGCGCAGATCGGGGATGTTTTGAAGCTAGTGATCGGACAGGGAATGATCCTGGCGATCGGGGGCGTGGCGATCGGCATTGGAGGCGCAATCGGGGTGACGCGCTTGATGAAAAGTCTGCTGTATGAAGTGAGCGCGACTGATCCATTGACCTTCGCAGTGATCGCAGCAGTGTTGACGCTGGTCACGCTCGCGGCCTGCTATATACCAGCACGTCGGGCGACACGGGTCGATCCGATCATCGCGCTCAGGTATGAATGAGACACGGAGACACACAGACGCGGTGACACGGTGAAAGATGAGTTTTCACATCGCCGCGTCTCCCTCTCGCCGCGTCTTGTATGTTCTCAATTGGCTTA
>DLHY01000123.1 GCA_002483445.1 Blastocatellia bacterium UBA7656 | reverse complement strand
CACGATGTTCTGAGCCCTGACAGTTATGCCCTTCGTCACCGCATTCCAAAGGAGAGATTGCGCCCACTGCAAAATCATTTGCGCTTGCGGACGTTGAGCAAACGCGCGGGGTTGAACTCATAACCATCTACTTTGACTTCGTTATCTTCTTTGATTTTAATCTTCGCTGCGGCGTGCAGAGTCCCTTCACCTTTTCCCTTTTCGTCGAATTTGATTTCGATCACCGCGAACGGATAATCGAGCGAGGACGAGGCTGAACGAATTTCGAGCCACGAAATCGGACGCTCGAAGGCGACAAGAAGCGACGGGCCATCTTCGGACATGATCCGGCGAGCGGCGTGAATCCGATAGCCGAGGCGGCCTTGAATCTGCACCCTTCCTTTTTTCATTTTGCGCATAGCCTTGAGCAACCCGTCCTGACGGTCTGACGAGTAAGCCTCGGCTAGTTGCCGCGCCTCTTCATCCGTCGTGTACTCGTCGATAGTGATGGTGATGAAGGCGGTGCCGCTTCTGCGAAATCCGTTCGTATCGATAACCGTGCCGGTATAAACTTCTTTCGCGCCTTTGGCCACGCCAGGGAGACCGAACGCAGTCACGGCAAAATAAAGCGCGAGTATCAACGATGCGTATATTCTTTTTGTCATAAAAATACTCCTTTCTTAAAGATTCGCTATAACGAATCAGAGTAGTTTAATTTTATACGGATGCAGGAAGCTTGTCAGTTCTATCGAATGACAAGCAAGCGCAGCTTGAAACTCTCAAGAGCGAGTTGCTAAGATGACCAGTCGCTTTAATGAGTCGATTCCATACTGAGAGAAGAGGCGTTATGTCGGATTATATCAAGGTTGCAAACACGTCCGATCTCAAATCGGGCGACGGGATGGTCATAGAACTCGCGGGCCGTTCGATAGCTCTGTTCAATGTCAACGGAGAATTCTTCGCCATAGATAACACCTGCGGGCATCGCGGCGGGCCTCTGGGCGAAGGCTACTGCGATCCGTCACGCCTTACAGTCCAGTGTCCGTGGCACGGCTGGATATACAGCCTCGCTACCGGAGTAAGCCTGATGGACGCTCAAATCAAAGTGGAAAAATTCGATGTTAAAGTAGAGGGAGACGAAGTGAAATTGTCTCTTGGCTAGAGCGAAGGCAGTGGTCGGTAGTCAGTGGCCGGTGGTCGGCGGACAGTTACTTTATTCTGTCTTCTGACTTCTGTCTTCTGACTCCTGACTCCTGACTTCTGATTCCAGACTTTTCGGAGGAGGCATTTTTTAGATTGAGTTCCAATTCATCGTTCGATGTGACCATCATAGGCGCTGGCCCCGGCGGATACGTGGCAGCTATCCGCGCCGCGCAACTCGGCCTCAAAACGGCCATCATTGAAAAAGACAAAAATCTCGGAGGCACCTGCCTCCTTCGCGGCTGCATTCCTACCAAAGCTCTGCTTCACACCGCCGATGTACTCGACGAAATGAAGCACGCCAAATCTATCGGCGTCGTGACCGAGGGCGTCTCTTTGGATTTCACTCAGGCGCAGAGGAATAAAAGCAAGGTCGTCCTCAAGCTTGCTAAAGGCGTCGAGTTCCTTATGAAGAAAAATAAAATCACGGTCTTCAAAGGCGCGGCGCGAATCGAAAATCCCGGAAAGATCATCGTCAAGAAAGCAGACGACTCGACCGAAGAAGTTTCAACCCGACACATCGTCGTCGCTACAGGATCAGTCCCGCGTTCGCTGCCGGGACTCGAAATCGACGGGCGTCAAATAATCACGAGCGATGAAATACTCGAACTAGGCGAAATACCGAAATCGCTCATCGTGCTTGGCGCGGGCGCGGTCGGCGTCGAGTTCGCTTCGATGTTCGCGCGCTTCGGCTCGGACGTGACGCTTCTCGAATTGCTGCCTCGTCTTCTTCCCATCGAAGACGAAGAAATCAGCAGTGAGCTTGCAAAATCTTTCAAGAAACAGGGCATCAAGGCTTTCACCAGCGCAAACTATCAATCCGTCGTCCGCGAAGACGATCTAGTTCGCGTCACCGCGCGCATAAAAGACGAAGACCGCGAATTCGCGGCTGAAAAATTCCTCGTCGCCGTAGGTCGCCGCGCTTACACCGACGGATTGGGGCTTGAAAACACGAAGGTGAAACTGGAACGCGGTTACATCAAGACTGACGAATACATGCGAACAGAGGAGCCGACCATCTTCGCCATCGGCGATGTGGTTCCGACCCCGTGGCTCGCGCACGTCGCATCGGCTGAAGGCATACTCGCAATAGAAACAATCGCGGGCAAAAACGCCAAGCCCATCAATTATGATCGCGTGCCGAGTTGCACATACTGCCAGCCTGAAGTGGCAAGCTGCGGACTCACAGAAGCGAAAGCCCGCGAGCGCGGCTATGAAGTCAAGGTCGGGCGATTCCCAATATCCGTTATCGCAAAGGCTCAAATACTCGGAGCGACTGAAGGAATGGTCAAGATCGTATCAGATGCCAAGTATGACGAGCTTTTGGGAATGCACATCATCGGCCCGCACGCGACCGAGTTGATTGTCGAAGCAGGAGTTGCCCTTCAGTTGGAATCGACGGTTGAAGAGTTGATCCACACTATGCACGCGCACCCGACGGTCGCCGAAGCGATGCACGAAGCAGCCGAAGACGTACACGGAATGGTAATCCATGTGTAAAAGTCTGGAGTCTGGAGTCTGGAGTCGAGAGTCGGACTCCAGACTCCAGACTCCAGACTCCAGACTCTCTATGAACAAAGAACAACAACTCGATCTGTATTACTTCATGCGGTTGACTCGCTCGCTCGAAGACAGGCTTGAAAGCCTGCTCAAGCAGGGCAAGATCAAGGGCGGACTGTTTCGCAGCCTCGGCCAGGAAGCGACCGCCGTCGGGTCTGCTTACGCGCTCGATAAAAACTATGGGGATATTGTTTCGCCATTGACGCGCGATATGGGCGCGATGATGGTGATGGGCGCACAGCCTCGCGAAATATTCGCGTCATATCTGGCGCGCGCCGCGAGTCCCAATCGCGGGCGCGATCAGAATATTCATTTCACCGATCTTGAGCGCGGATTCATCGGGACTATCAGCCCGTTAGGGACTCTAGTCGGCGTGATGAATGGAGTGGTGCTTGCCGCCCGGATGCAGGGCAAAAAAACTGTCGGGATGGTTTACATCGGAGACGGAGCGACAAGCACGGGGATGTTTCACGAAGCGGCGAATTTCGCGGCGGTTCAGAATCTCTCGCTCGTCATCATCGGCGAGAGCAACGCTTACGCTTATTCGACTCCGACGAGCAGGCAGATGCGAATCGAAAATCTCGTCGACCGCGCTAAGGCTTACGGGATGCCGAGCGAAATCGTCGACGGCAACGACGCGATTGCGGTTTACGAAGTGTCGAAGCGGGCCGTCGATAAAGCGCGCGATGGCGGCGGGCCTACATTCATCGAGTCGAAAACTTTTCGCATGAAAGGACACGCCGCGCACGACAATCAATCTTATGTGCCAAAGGACGTTCTCGAATACTGGCGCAGTCGCGACCCGATTGATAACTTTCGCCGTCATCTCACGGAAGATCAGATTGCCAGCCGAGAGGAAATCGAAGCGGTCGAGGCAAAGGTTGAAGCCTTGCTCGATGAAGATCAGCAATGGGCTGAAAGTCAGCCTGCGCCAAAACCGGAAGACGCTTTGGGCGATGTTTACGCCGATGCGGGAGCGAAGGAATTGACGGCCCGACGTTCGTAGGTACGATAAAACTTATGCCACCAATCACACTTCTTGAAGCTATCAGACAGGGAATCTCGGAAGAGATGGAGCGCGACTCTCGCGTATTCGTGCTTGGCGAGGACGTGGGCATCTACGGCGGCGCGTTCAAGCTGACCGAAGGGTTCATCGAAAAATTCGGAGCAGAGCGCGTCATCGACACCCCCATCTCTGAAAGCGCAATCGTCGGCGCTGCGTGCGGCGCGGCTATGATGGGAATGCGGCCTGTGGCCGAAATGCAGTTCATCGATTTCATCTCGTGCTGCTTCGATGTGCTTACCAATTACGCCGCGAAGAGCCGTTATCGTCAGGGCGTGGGCATTCCCATCGTGGTTCGCGGCCCGTGCGGGGGAGGAGTTCACGGCGGGCCTTTTCATTCGCAGAATGTCGAGGCGTTTTTTCTCAATACTCCGGGGCTGAAGATGGTCGAGCCTTCGACGCCTTACGACGCGAAGGGATTGATCAAAGCCGCCATCAGAGATGACGATCCGGTTCTCTTCTTCGAACACAAACTGCTTTATCGAAATCCAAAAATAAAACAGGAAGTGCCTGAAGAAGATTACATCGTGCCGATAGGCAAAGCCGCCATTCGGCGCGAAGGCCGCGATATTACGGTCGTCACCTACGGCGCTATGGTCTACACGGCGATGGAAGCGGCTGAGAGATTGGAAGAAGAAGGCATCGAGATGGAGGTGATCGATTTGAGGACGCTTCAGCCATTTGATCGCGAAGCGGTGATCGAGTCAGTCAAAAAAACGAGCAAGGTCATCATTCTTCATGAAGCCACCCGGACGGGTGGAATGGCGGGAGAGATTACGGCAGTCATCAACGAGGAAGCATTCGAATATCTGGACGGGCCAGTAATGCGCGTGACCGCAATCGATACGCCCGTTCCTTATGCGCCGCCGCTCGAAGAATTCTTTCTTCCGCAGGTCGCGGATGTGCTGAAAGCTGCTCGCGCGCTTGCGAGATACTAGGAGATGTTAGAGGTTGGATGTCAGATGTTAGTTCAGCATCACTGGCATTCAACGGCAGCCTGAAACGACTAACATCTAACCTCTAACATCTGATATCTTTTTGACAGGAGATTTATGAGCGAAGAAGTGAAAATGCCGCAGATGGGCGAATCCATCGCGGAAGGCACGATTGTTCGATGGCTCAAGGGTGTTGGCGAAACGGTCAAGCGCGATGAGCCACTTTACGAAATTTCGACAGACAAAGTCGACGCGGAGATTCCATCCCCGGCATCCGGCGTGTTGAGCGAAATTCTGGTCGGAGAGGGACAAACCGTCCCGGTCAATACAGTAGTGGCCATCATCAACGGCGGCAGCGCAAAGGCGGTTGAATCGAAGCCTGTAGAAGCAAAACCCGTTGAAGCTGCGCCGACAAAGGCCGCGCCGCCGGTCGAGGCCGCGCCGCCTGCTCCGGCGGTTGCGGCTCAAGTCGGGCCGCAGACGATTGATGAATTGCGACGCACGAAGTCATCTCCGCTCGTGCGCAGAATTGCACAAGAACATGGAATCGACATTTCGCAACTCGAAGGCACGGGCATCAGCGGGCGCGTGACGAAGAATGATATTCTCAGCTATATCGAGAATCGCACGGCTGCCGCGAAACAGGCTCCTGAAGCCCCTCGCGTGGCGGTGGCTCAGGCTTCGGCTCCCGCTCGCGCGCCTCAACCGCTGAAAGCGCCGTCGGAAGTGACTGAGATCGGCCCGCAGCCGTTCACCGATGGCGACCGGGTGGAGATAGAGCCGATGTCGGTTATGCGTCGCAGGATCGCTGAAAGAATGGTCGAAAGCCGACGCATATCGGCGCATGTGACTTCGTTTATGGAAATCGACTTCACGAAGACCGCGCGCCTTCGCGATCAACTCAAAGGCGAATACCTCAAACGCGACGGAGTGAAACTGACCTTCCTGCCGTTCATCATCAAGGCGATCATCGAAGGCATAAAGAAATGGCCCATCATCAACTCATCCGTTTGGGGCGATCAGATCGTCTACAAGAAAGACATCAACATAGGCGTGGCCGTCGCCCTTGATTGGGGGCTGATAGTCCCGGTCGTGCGCAAGGCTGACGAGATGTCGCTGCTTGGATTGGCTCGCGCGGTAAACGATCTCGGCGAGAGAGCGCGCAACAAGCAACTCAAGCCTGATGAAGTTCAGGGCGGCACTTTCACCATCACAAATCCCGGCGTGTTCGGCGGACTGATAGGAACTCCGATCATCAATCAGCCGCAGGTCGCGATACTCGGCATCGGAGTGATCAAGAAGAAACCCGTCGTGATAGATGACGCGATAGCGATTCGCGAAATCGGATTGATCGGACTGAGCTTCGATCATCGCATAATCGATGGCGCGGTGGCCGATCAGTTCATGGCCTCGGTGCGCGATGTGATCGAAGCGGCTGATTACACCTCCTGATATCTGTCCGTCGTCCGTTGTCATTCGTTCTTGGTTGAGCTTGCCAACAACGGACAACGGACAACGGACAACGGACAACGGACTATGTATCGTAAGTGCGAAGTCCGATGGATTGGAAGAGTCTCTTATTCAGAGGGGCTGAGGGTGCAGGCTGAAGCCGTCGAGCGGCTTAGGTCAGGGGCGGGCGCGGAGCAGTTGTTCCTGCTCGAACATCCTCATGTTTTCACGCTTGGGCGCGGAGCCGACCGCGCCCACATTCTTGCAAACGCGGAATCGCTTGAGGCGAATTCGATAGAAATCCATGAGACCGGACGCGGCGGCGATGTAACTTATCACGGGCCGGGTCAGATGGTCGGTTATCCGATAATCAACCTCAAGCCGGATCGCTGCGATGTTCATCGATATGTGCGAGACATAGAAGAAGTGTTGATTCGCGTCGTGGGCGATTTCGGAATCGAGGCGGGAAGGATCGAGGGGCTGACCGGGGTATGGGTCGGCGATGAGAAGATCGCAGCCATTGGCGTCCGCATCGCCCGCTGGATCACAAGCCACGGATTCGCGCTCAACCTGAACACTGACCTCGACTATTTTCGCATGATCGTCCCTTGCGGCATTTCTGATAAGGGCGTCACATCTATGGAAAGAGTGCTGGGGCGAAGTCTCGATATCAGAGATGTCGCCCACGCGATTACGAGACGATTCGGTGAGGTGTTCGACAGAGCTATCAGCCTGCATTCAGCATAGCGGGCAAAGAGCCAAAGCACGCCAGACAGGTGAGACGTAAACTTTCCGGCAGCCGGACACTGCGACTCAGTTGAGTTGAGCCTGAAGGCGTCCGGCAAATCCCGTGAAAAGATTGGCGAAGACCTGCGCAGGGAGGCGCAGTCTTTTTCGATCAGATTCGCTCTTTTCTTTACCCATCCAGGGTACAAACTCAAGATTCAAAAGGGTTTGTACGATTATCTTCCTCAAAAAACAGCTTGACATCGCTTTTCAAATGAGGATAATAGCAACGATGATGCTGCGATCAGAAGGCTTAAAAAAAGACATATTGCCTCAGTTTTCGCGGCGAGTCTCCCCTTTGTCCCCACAGTCAGGAAATGTATTGGGATTTCACATTTATCGGGATTGGGACTTTTATAGTTCTGGCGTGGCAGGGTTGAACAAAAGAGGCTGTTAGAAAAACAAAGAACTGAGTAAAAGGTCAACAGCCCTTCAGAGCGAGCAGGTATAAAAAGATTCGCAAAATCGGAACCGGCCTCCCCGTGGTTTTTCGATTTAGCCCTCCGGGATCAAGCTTCCAAACAAAATTCTGCGAGTAAGAAACTCTTCGAGGGTCTGCCCCGGTTTTGACCCCTAAGAGTTCGGGCGCTGGTCGAAAATAGAAACCAGGTCGCTCGCGCAAAGAGGAGTAAGAGGATATGAGTCCTGGGAAAAAACATAATTTCAAAAATAATTTTCACTGGTTTATTGCAGCCGCATTTCTGGCTCTGGCGTTTTTGAACCTGCCAGGGTTCAGTTCAAAAGCCAATAAGAGTGAAACCAATCCTGATCCATCTATTGAACCGGCTGCTGCTTATACTCCGTTTGCGACAAGCGGAGGCACCGCGATCTACACCCTTCAGGGCGCCGGGGCAGGCACAGCAAACGGAGACTATGTCACCGCGACCGCTGGCATGGACACCGTGTATCGCTACTTCATCGAAGTCCCCGCAGGGCTGAGTCGGCTTCAGGTCGAGTTGTTCGACGCCGACATAGGGCTGGGCGGAACGGGCGAGGCCCCTGCCGGACGCGACCGGGCGAGAAGCTCAACTCCGACATTTGACACTGCGGCAACATACTCTCTGATCGATCCTTCAGGAACTTCCAGACCGGTGAGATTTACAACCGGAGACGACACAGGCCCGACAGGATCAGACAATGCATGGCTGACATTATACGACGGCAATGGAAACAATGTACGGGACAATTTCGGCACAGCCGCTTACACAAACAACGACGGCAACAACAACTGGGCGACTAACTGGATTGAAGGAAGCGACGATAATTCTGCGACAGGCGGAGCCATTCAGATCACAGGCGGCCAGTTGAGGCTCCAGGATAACGTCGCAGGCACTCCGAGCATACAGAGGGAAGCTGACCTTTCAGGGTCGCCTGGTCTCAACCTGACGGCGGCTTATTTCAGCTTCACCTTCAGCACTTCCAATAACCTTGAAGACGCCGATCAGATCAGCGTTCAGGTGTCTTCGAACGGCGGAGGGGCGTGGACTACTCTGGAAACGTTCACCAATGATAGTTCCGGTTCGCGTCAGTACGATATTACTTCCCACATTGCAAATAACACTCGTGTGCGGTTCCTTCTTGTAGGAGGCTATAGTTCGGGAGAATTCTTCTTCGTCGATAATCTTCAGATTCACGACGGAGGCGCGGTCACTGCCGGACACTGGGAGATTCGCATAGACCAGTCGTCTGCAGTCACCACTGGCAATGACATAAACGCCGTAGGCATCCGCGCGCACGACGGCACATCAGGAGCAGGCGGCACCGAGCTTAATGTCTACTACGATTCGCACAACGGATTCGGCGTCAATCCCCCGGCAAGCGGCGGCGGGTCGCGCAGCTACGACATATATCCGTACATAACGTCAGGCTGCTCGTGCTCGAAAAATGACTTTGATTATGACAGCAACTCCGGCACCGTCGGATCAATGGCCTTCACCAGCCGACTCGGAGCCTTCACGCAAAACTATTCGAGCAGTTCCCTGTCGGCCAACGACGTGTGGCGTCGGGACACCTTCAGCGGATGGACAAACGATACGGCATCGACCGACTACGGAATATGGCTAAACGTCCTGTCGATATCTACATATAACACGCCCGGAGTTAACGGCAACTATACCAACTTCTACATGGGCAATTATCAGGCTGCCGCAAATCCGCCGACAGTAAATCCGACGGCGAATACTTTCCGCGTCTATCTGCCGACTGACAGCGCAACCGCGCCGACCAAGCCTTACCTCGAACAGTTCCTCACTTATTCATCAGGCGCGAATCCGCCCACTACGGGTCAGCAGACGATTTTCACGGTCACGGTGCGGATGATGAACCAGACGGGCAATGCAATCACTTTTTCCGCTTCGAACCTTGTGACGGCAAACGTGCCGGGCGCAGGCGCGACTTATGGCGGCAACCCGATACCATCTCAGGGGTCTGTGGTCTCGCAGCCCTCAGTCGGCGGCACAGGCAATATCACCTGGAACCCCGGCACGATCAACGGCGGAGGTTTCGCAGTCCTGACTTATCTGGTGAGAGTGAATCCGACCTCTGCCGGTCAGAGAATTCCGGTCACCGCCACTCCCGCTTCAGGCAACGGCTCTCGCGCGCAGTACGTTGACGAGACCGGTAACACGACGCAGACGCGGGCCACTTATTTGTTCGGGCCGATTTGCGAACTGGCGGCGACAGAAGGCACGCTTGGGCCGACCGCAGTCGATGATGTAGAGCTCACGGCCACAGCTTACAACGACGGCGTTCACCTCGAATGGAAGACCGGATTCGAAACGAACAATCTCGGATTCAATATCTATCGCGACGAAAACGGAGAGCGAACTCTCATCAACAATCAGATCGTCGCAGGCTCGGCGCTGATGGCAGGCAACAGCACTGCACTGACTGCCGGTATGCAGTACTCGTGGTGGGACGCGCTGCCGGAAGACAGGCAAAACATCCAGTACTGGGTCGAGGATGTCGACATCAACGGAACCGTTACGACACATGGGCCTTTCAACCTGCAACGCGAAAACACGAATGCTCCAGCAAAAAACCGGTCTATGATCCTCAGCGCGCTCGGCGCGAGTGCTTCGACTCAGGGACAATTTCAGGAGCAGATCACGGAGCAGTCCGAAGAAACACCTAAGCAAAGATCGAAGTCAAAAGCTTCGCGCGCGCAGTTGAGCGCGCAGGTCGATTTAGCTTCTGCGCGCGCCGTCAAGCTTTCCATACGCGATGAGGGATGGTATCGCGTCGCTGTGTCAGATTTGATCGCGGCGGGACTCGATTCCAACCTCAACCCGCAATACCTGCAATTGTTCGTGGGCGGACAGGAGCAATCGCTTCTCGTTTCGGGCGCGGGCAAGGATACAGCCATAGAGTTTTACGCCGCCGGACAGGATACCCCTTACACGAATTCCCGCACCTGCTGGATAACAGTCGGCAATCAACCCGGACGAAAGATCAACATAATAAATGCTCCGGGAGATACAGTCAGTCCTCAAAGCTTCCCCTTCACGACTGAATACAAAGAGCGGAGCGTCTATTTCTCGGCGCTCCGCAATGGCGACGATGAGAATTTCTTTGGCCGCCCGGTAACGACATCCGGGGCCACTCAGCAAATCGTTTTGAAAAACGTCGACACAGCCTTCACCGGAGTGGCTCTGCTCAAGGTCTCCCTTCAGGGCGTGACCGAATTTCCCGGCCCGGTTGATCATCAGGTGTTGGTACGTGTCAACGGCGCGGAAGTCGGTCGCTTCACATTCGACGGGCGCGAGCGCGCCGCCGGCTCATTCCCCGTCCAGCACTCGCTCCTGCGCGAGCAGTCTAACGACATTACCCTCGTCAGCGAAGCCGGGGGCGGAGATGTGAGCCTCGTCGATTACATCCGCCTCACCTATCAACACAAACTCAGGGCGGATAACGACTCGCTGAGGTTCACACTCGGAAGCAAATTTCAAACAGAGGCGGTGTCGTCGAATCCACGCCTTGCGACCATAGAAGATTTCACCTCTCCGCTCATCCGTGTCTTCGACATCACCAACCCTGCGGCTCCGGTCGAGATGGCCGGAAAGGTAAGCGAGTCGGGCGGCAGGTATTCGGTGACGGTCGAAGCGATTGATTCATCCACGAGAACGTTTCTCGCAATCACGGCTGACAGGATCAAGAATCCCGTCTCCGTGAAAGCCAATCAGATGTCGAACCTGAAAGGCACTCACAATCAGGCCGACATGATAATCATCGCTCACTCTTCGCTTTTGTCGAGCGTCGCGCCGCTCAAGACTATGCGCGAGGGTCAGAAGCTGTCGGTCACGGTCGTTGATGTCGAAGACATTTACGATGAATTCAACTTCGGCGAGCGGAGTCCCAAAGCGATCCGGGATTTCCTCCAGACCGCGAAGCAAAGCTGGAAGAAAGCGCCGCGCTATGTGTTGCTCATAGGCGATGCGACTTATGATCCCAAGCGTTACCTCGGAGGCGGGGATTTCGATCTGGTGCCTACGAAACTCGTTGATGCCACCTATCTCGAAACGGCAAGTGATGACTGGTTCACTGATTTCAACAATGACGGAGTGGCAGACATCGCCATAGGCCGGTTGCCTGCGCGCACGAGCGATGAAGCCACGAAGTTCATCGCCAAGCTGGTCGAGTATGAAAAACCATCCGTTTCCCGCGGAAACAAAAAGGCGTTGCTGGTGGCCGACCGTAATGATGGATTCGATTTCGAGAATGCAACCGCCCAGTTGCGCCCGCTTCTGCCTTCGGGGACGACGATTCAGGAAGTATTCCGCAGCAAGACGACCGACCCGGCGATGAGCGCAGCGATCACTGAAGCTATAAACAGCGGCGTTTCGGTAGTCAACTTCGCCGGACACGGCTCGACGGCCATCTGGCGAGGAAACGTCTTTGACGTGCAGGCAGCGAAGGCGCTGCTCAACGGCAAGTCATTGCCGATGGTAGTTTCAATGACCTGCCTTAACGGCTACTTCCACGACCCTGTGATTGAAAGTCTCGCCGAGGCTCTTTTGAACGCACAGGGAGGTGGAGCGATAGCCGTATGGGCTTCGTCCGCGCTGACTGATCCGAAACAACAGGCTGCCGTCAATCAGGAACTATACCGCCAGCTTTTCGCCGCTAAGAGTCAGGCGGCAACTGTAGGCGAAGCTGTAATGCGCGCCAAAACAGCGACAGCCAATTCCGATGTGAGACAAACCTGGCTGCTGTTCGGCGACCCGGCAACGCGGCTCAAGTAAAAAGGCAAAAGTAAAAAGGCAAAAATCGGAAAGCCGTCAGGTGAAGTTGGCTTGGCGGCTTTCTCTTTTGCCTTATCCCGTTTTTGCCTTTTACCTTTTTACTTTTGCCTTTTCCCTGCTTCACGCCTCAAACTTGTCTGCCGCGAGTTTGTCAGTCACAATGAAAAAGTACATACGAACGGAGAGAATGTGGAATGGCGAAACCGAAATTGACAGGCCCGCGACCCGAATGGCTGAAGGTCAGAATTCGCGCCGATGAATCTTTCGAGCGCGTGCATAAAATGATAAACGACCTCAGCCTTCACACCGTCTGCCAGGAAGCGCGCTGCCCCAATATATTCGAGTGCTGGGGCGAAGGAACGGCCACTTTCATGATACTGGGCGATGTCTGCACACGGCACTGCGGGTTCTGCGCCGTCACCAAAGGCAAACCGCGACTGCTCGACCCCGACGAGCCGCAACACGTCGGCGAAGCAGTGCGACGAATGGGCGCGCGCCATGCCGTAGTGACGAGCGTCAACCGCGATGAATTGGAAGACGGAGGCGCTGGACATTTTGCCGAGACCATTCGGTCGATACGTCATCTCAATCCCGGCTGCCGCGTGGAAGTTCTTATCCCTGATTTCTGCGGCAATCAGGAAGCTCTCAACACGGTTCTCGAAGCTCGCCCCGATGTTCTCAATCACAACACCGAGACAGTGCCGAGACTCTACAAGCGCGTGCGGCCTGATGCGCGTTATGAGCAGTCACTCGAATTGCTCCGCAGAGCGAACGCGAGCAAGAGCCTCTGGCCGCTGCTCACGAAATCGGGTTTGATGGTGGGGCTTGGCGAGAGCGTCGCTGAACTTATGGAGACGTTTCGCGATCTGAGGGAGACCGGCTGCGACATCTTGACCGTGGGCCAGTACCTCGCGCCGACGCCCCGGCATATTCCGATTGAAAAATATTACACGCCCGACGAATTCGAGTTTTTGAAAAAGGAAGCGATGGCTATGGGCTTCCGCTATGTCGAGTCAGGGCCGCTTGTGCGCAGTTCATATCACGCGGGCCGCCACTCTGCCAATGAGTCGCTTGATTACGGCAACGATCCGATTTTCAAAGAGTATGAGTTCGCTCCCCCGGTGAAACTTGTGCAGATCGAAGGCAGGAAGTTTTCTGAAAAGTAGACTGCCAAACAGTATTGAGATGCGCTCCTCTGCCCATAACTTCACAACCTTTTCTTTACTGGGAACAGAAACACCTTTTGGGTGAATGTTTCTACGGTCATTCCTTCGCCGGACATATAGCTTTCAGGATCGATTTGTTCGTGCGGCAATCGCTGGTCGTCGTGCCTGTACTTGATGAAAGCGACCCAGAAATGAGCGTCTGTGATCGATGAATAGTCATCCACATAAACCACCTCGAATCGATGCGGAGCCTGGGCTTGAAGATAAAACTCAAGCGAGTAGCCTATGACAGCCCGATTGGCGTAAACCCTGATCGGGTCGGGTTGAGTGTTTTCGATTTCGATCAGGTGACTGACCATCGGCGCGATTGCGATTTTATCTTTGCTCAAAGTCAGCGCGAGACCGGACACGGCGGCCCACACGACGATAAACGCGATGGTTATTTTCCTCTGGAGCGGCGAGCGAAGTTTCAAAGCGGCCAGTGAAATCAATATCAGATAAGTCGGGGCGGCTATGATGAGATAGCGTATCCCCCAGACGGAATTCTTCAGGAACTGGCTCAAGGTGAAAGACAGCAACGGAGGGAGAAACGAAAAAAGAGCCAGCCACGCGAGAGCGTCTCTCGACAAATTCGATTTCAATATTCGGCTTTGAGCATGGTGTCGAATCAAAGAGAGAATCGGATAAATAAAGACCGCCGAGACGACGACTGCGGCCAATGATTTCCACGGCGGAGCAAACCTGTGAGTCAATGGGCCGTGAAGTATGACGTAGTACCATAACAGATCGATCACGGTCGGCGGGTTATTCCAGTCCAGATTGGCGCCCAGACCGCCTTTGGCCATCGAAGCTTGCGATACGAAATAAACCCATGGGCTGAAGCACATGACGAGAAGCGCCAGACTGATCGAGAAGCCCGCAAGCCTTTTGTCTCTCTTCCAGAGGAGTCGGGGATGTACAACAGGCTGGCAGCCTGTTGGCACTCTGAAAGCATGAAAATTCGGGGAAGCAGCAGGCTGGCCGACGGCTGTGCCTTTTCCGAGGAAAAAGATTATTTCTATGACCGGGATGAACCAGCCGTAGTAGTGCGTATAAATCAACAGCAGGTTTGCAAAAAACAGGCATACATTCAGGGGCTTTGAAATCTTATTCGAATTATAGATTCTGGCAAATAACCACAGCGAGAGGATTGCGAAAAACATCGCCTGACTGTACATCCTCAACTCCTGCGAGAAGTTTACAAGAAACTCGTTTACCGCCATCAGCCACAACGCCAGTTTTGTGGCGTCCGTTTTCAAGCCGAGTTCTCTGCAAAGAAGTATGAATGGCGGGATAGAAAAGACAGAGAGCGCGACGGGAAACAACTTGATCCACAGCAGCGCGTTTCCTCCGACGCTGATCCATATCTTCAGCAAAGCGTAAAACAGAGGCGGATGCACCACATCCGTGACGGCGCTCTGAATCAATCCCGCCCAGTTATCGGTGGCAAGCTGATAACTGAAGACCTCATCGCCGATCAATCCGTAATCGGCCAGACCCCACAGCCTGAAAGCGATGAAGGCAAAAATGATCAGGGAATAAATTATGAAACGTGATTGGATCAGCCTGAAGAGGAGGCTCCCTTCCCGGTGTGATGCTTCGCTGGAATCAGCCATCGATTGCCTTCGAACAGGAAATCAGAGCGAGCGAAACGATAAATGGATTATAGCGGCTCGCATAAGTGTGAACAGAGAAAGGGGTTCCTGACGCAGAGGCGCAGAGACGCAGAGTTTACGCAGAGAAGAGTCTTTGCGTAAACGAAAAGCTCATAGCTTTTTCTCTTTCCTGTTCATTCAACCGAAAGCCGCTGTAAGGCTCAAAGATGGAAATTGCTCCATAGCCATATCGAGTCAGGGCTATGGAGCAAAAAATCAATCGCTGAAAAACTGATTCAGATAAAGTTGCCGGAAGAATTCTCCAAAAATGCTTCCTGCATTGCGAATTATTTTTTGCCGCGGGCAGCAGCCTTCGAAGCCTTGAGCGGGTTCTTGGTGCCGTCGGCCTTGCGCATGGTTTCAATCGCCTTTGCGTGCGCTTCGCAATCGTGGTCTTCAGCCCTCTGCTTCCAGTAAGAGTTTGCGTCTATGCCCTGAGATATGAATGCGACTATTGTAAATGGGCTTGCGCATCTGGGGCAGTTGAGCCTCACAGCGCGCGCTGTTCCTTTCTTTGCCATCGATTATTCTCCTTTCACCTTCATGATGCGCTCGGCGTCCGTAATGCAAGAGAAGAGATTGCCAGATAGACGAGCGACTGTCAACGCTCAGGCTTTTTCGTTTTTTTAGCAAGATCAATCAGCCCAGCACGACTCCGCAGACTGAAACGAATGAGGTGAGATCCGGGTCTGCGGGGCAGCGATCATAGGCCACGCTTTCGCCGCGAACGCCCGCAAGCATCCGCAAGGCAAGGTAAATCGGCGACACGCCGCAGACGTTGTTCCGGTCTTCGACTCTTTTGATCGCGCCGAAAAAACCTGCGGCATCGCCCGCGCGCATAAACTCGATCAGTTCCCCGTCTGACTCTTTCAACTCTTCGCCCGCTGACGCATCGATTGCTTCGCCGCCGAAGGCAGGCCCGACGTGCGCGAGGTCGGCAGCCGCCACGATCATCACCCGCCTGCCTGCTGTCTTCTCTTCGAGGACTTCGAGCAATGCGTTTATCCGCGCATCGCTTTCGGGGCTTTCGTCCGCATGAATGAAACGGGCGAACGAGCCGCAAAGAATCGGCACCATTTCCACAGGCCGCTCGCCTCGAATGTAGTGGAGCCAGACCGCTGCAAGCTCGATGGAATGCTCGGAGCGATGACGAAACTCTCCCTCGAAAGCCCGGTCTTCGCCAAGAGCCGCGGCCAGTGCATCGACTACCGAGCGCGCGGTCGGCAACACTCCGAAAGGCGTGGCGTAATTTTGCCGCGTCAACGTAATCGATGAGTCTCCGCCGTAATGATCCGTTCCGAGCAAAACGACGAGATCGGCTTCGCGAGCCGACTTCTCCGCCGTCTTCCACACGCGAGCGTAAACCGGCCCGCCGCGAGCGTAATCGATGTGAGGGCTTATCACGCCGCGTCCGTCGAGAGGTTGAGGCGCGGTTTCCATCTCTTCGATGAAGCCTTCGAGCATACGCCTGAGATCGGTTGCGTCTTCCGGGTAAGCTTTTCCAGCCAGCGCGGGCGGGCGGAAGGGCGACCGGCGATACTCATCAAGCGCGCGTTTGCGCGCTTCTTTGAAGCGATCATTATCGAGGAGCAAAGCTTCATCCAAGGCAGCGAGCAATTGTTCGATTATCCTTTCATCGATCATCACTCCGAAGCGGAAGGCGAAGGCGAGGCTGAGCGCGCGGGCGTTTTCGCGTGTGCCGTCGCACAGAGCCAGAACAGGGGCGAGTTGTCGAGGGACGAGCAGAATATGTTCAGTCAGTTGAAGCGGATCGCGCAGCAGAATCAGCGGGCGGCCTTCGTGGACGACCGGGCGCGGGTCGACCGCTCTCAGCCTGGGATAACTCGTATTGGAAGTCGCCATATTGTTTTCGCTCCGACCTGTCAGAAGAGGTAGACTCTCATGCGCTTTGGTCTTATAATCTCCGACCGACGCAAAAACTGATGCTCTAAAACCGATCCCGGTTCAATGGAGTATACAACGAAACTCCGTGCAAATATCAGCGTCATCTCTTGTCGCCCCCGCGTGTTAGCTGATGACCTTTAAGACTATTCGCCTGATCAGGAGGAAACTATGAAGCCAACCGATTCGTTCGAGCATAATGACAAAGAGGAAGAACGGGAAGACCTGCCGCCTTCAACAGCAAGGCGCAAGTTCCTCGGAAACATGACGGCTGCTGCTATGGCAGCAGGCGCGATGGGCCTGCTGCCTGCTTCGGGATCAAAGGCACACTCAGCCGATGCTCAGGAAATCACGCCGCAAAAAGCTATCGGGCCGCTGACTAACAAGAAGCGAAAGAAAGAGGCATTCAATACCAGAGTCAATGCTGCCGAGGAGGAAAAAGCGTTTCCTCATCCCGATCATCCCGACAACGGTGATGATGACCTTTACCCGAACAAGATCGGCAGCTACTCGAAAGGGCTTCCGCACAACAATCTCGATGAGGTCGATCTGGCCGCTTATAATACGCTCATCCGCGCGCTTGAGCGGGGCCGCCCGTCGGACTTCGAAGCTATCACGCTGGGGGTAGGCAACAAGCTCACAAACCCGCAATCCGGGCTTGCCTTCGAGATACAGGGGCCGGACTCGCACGCGCTGGCGATCCCTCCCGCGCCCGCTTTCAACAGCGCCGAGGAAGCCGGAGAGATAGCCGAAAATTACTGGATGGCTCTCACCCGCGATGTGCCTTTCTCCCAATACGATTCCAATCCGCTCACGATAGCCGCCGCCGCCGACCTTTCGCGCATGTCGAATTTCAAAGGCCCCAAGTCCGGCGGGATAGTCACTACAGGAACGCTCTTTCGAGGGCTGACTCCGGGCGACCTCACAGGCCCGTACATCTCTCAGTTCATGTGGAAAGACACGCCCTTCGGCGCAGAGACCGTCGACCGCATGATGCGCACGCGAACAGCGGGCACGGATTATATGACGGACTACAGCGAATGGCTCGCCATTCAAAACGGACTGGTGCCGGGAGCAGGCACTTTCGATCCCATCAGGCGATACATCCGCAACGGGCGCGATCTCAGCGAGTGGGTGCATGTCGATGTGCTGTTCCAGGCTTACTTCAATGCCTTCCTGATTCTGGCGAGCATCAACGCGCCGCTCGATCAGAACAATCCGTACAACACATCTGCCACGCAGATAGGATTCGGCACGCTCGGCGGCCCTTACATGGCAAGCGTGCTGTGCGCGGTCGCGCGTCCGGCGCTCAAGGCTGTGTGGTATCAGAAGTGGTTCGTGCATAGAAGGCTTCGCCCCGAAGAATTCGCGGGTCGAGTGCATAATCGAGTCACGGGCGCGGCCAACTATCCGATTCATTCCGACATTTTGAACTCGGATGCTCTCGATGAAGTGTTTTCGAGAAACGGAACCTACCTTTTGCCTATGGCTTTTCCTGAAGGATGCCCGACGCACCCGGCCTACGGCGCGGGACATGCAACAGTAGCCGGAGCCTGCGTGACGGTGCTGAAGGCGTTCTTTGATGAATCGTTCATCATTCCAAATCCCGTTCAGGCTGCTGCCGACGGGCTTTCGCTTGAGCCGTTCGCAGGCCCGCCGCTTACGGTCGGAGGCGAATTGAACAAGCTCGCTTCGAATGTCGGCATAGGCCGCAACATCGCCGGAGTTCACTGGCGCACGGACGGAAACGAATCATTCAAGCTGGGCGAAGAAGTCGCTATCCGTTACCTCAAAGACGAGAAGCACTGCTTCAATGAGCAGTTCGCGGGATTCAGGCTGACTAAATTCGATGGCACGACCATCACGATCTGAAAAAGAAAGTCCAAAGAGTCTATCGAGTCTATCGAGTCTTGAGAGTCGAGGACTTCATACTCTCACGACTCGCTGGACTCTCAAGACTCGATAGACTCGATACCTGTTACCGCGCCGAGCGTCGGCCCGATTTCGAGGTTGAGAACGAGGTCGGCGAGATGATCGAGATCGGTCGGCGCGCGATTGATTATCACCATTCGCGCGCCGTTGCGCTTCGCCACGACAGGAAACGAAGCCGCAGGATAGACGACGAGCGATGAGCCTATGGCCAGAAACAGATCGCACGCGAGACTTTCCTCCTGCGCTCTTTGCATAGCCTCGACCGGCATCGGCTGGCCGAAGGAAATCGTAGCCGTCTTTATCAACCCTCCGCACGCCGCGCATTCGGGCAACCACAAGGGTTGCCCCTACCTCCTCACCAATTTATTGTTACCCCACTACTCCCTTGTCGTCCCTCGCGCGTTAGCTTACGACCTTGAGGACTATTCGCATAACCACAAGGATGAAACCAAACGATTCGTTCTATCAGTCGGCCTGTACCTGCTGGAATCAAGAGGTTGCCCTCGATCTCCAGGAAATGTTGAACACTGCCGCTCATATAGGATAAAAAGATGGGCATTGCAGAAAATCTCGCGTCTTTGAAAGGGCTGTATGCGCCTGGTGAAGTCTAAACAACGCTCGACTCTCATCGTTTCAGCGATGATCGCGCTGGCGCTCGTCCTGGCTATTGAAGCGCGCGGCGAGCGGCTGCCGATAAAGTCCTACTCGGTAGTCGAAGGCCTGCCGCAGGAGCTTGTCAACGGCATCATGCAAGACTCGCAAGGTTTTATATGGTTTTGCACGGCGCTCGGTATAAGCCGGTTCGACGGCTACCGCTTCACCAACTATGGAACAAAAGATGGATTATCTTTTCCTGGGGTCAACAAAATCATAGAGACGCGCAGCGGGGTCTACTGGATAGCCACTAACGGAGGCGGAGCCTGTAGATTCAATCCGCGACTCGGAGGCCCGGCTTTCGCGCGACCCGGGCCGCACTCTCGATTCACAGTTTACGGGGTCGGAGACGAAGTTGCTACGAACCGTGTTAATGCTCTTTATGAAGACCGTGAAGGGCGGCTGTGGGCCGGGACAGACGGGGGGCTGTTCGTTTTCGATGAAGGCAAAGATGGTTTTGTCCGGGTTGAGCTTGGGATCGAAGGGCAGCAAGACCGCTCGGTGATGGTATGGGCTTTTGTTCAAGACCATGAGGGAAGTTTATGGATCGGCAGCACAGCCTGGCTGACCAGGCGACTGCCCGACGGTCGATTGTTGAATTACTCCGTCCAGTTCGGCGAAGGCGGCAACACAGTATCCGCGTTGTTGGAGGACTCAAACGAAAGGCTATGGATAGGCACGAGGCGCGGGTTGATCGTGCTCAAACCTGATCCTCTTTCCAGCATAGAACCGAGGAGGCTGGCGTGGAAGCGGCTCCGTCGAAGCGCAATCGGGCGAGGCGAACCTCAAAGGCTGCCTGAGGCTCACTCCGACGCCTGTCTGTATCTGGCAGCCGACCGTCCGGGACACGACGATGTGCGAGCGATGCGCCGCACTGCCGATGGCCACATCTGGGTTGGCGCAGGCGCTGGAAGGCTGATCGAGTTCGATGGCAAGGGCTTCCGCCGCTACACGACGGCTCATGGCCTGACCGATGACAGGGTGAGTTCCATACTTGAGGACCGGGACGGCAATCTATGGCTCAGTTCCAGCGGAGCTCTGAAACTTACACGAAAAGGCTTCATCACTTATAGAAAGGAGGATGGGCTGGCTCACAACAGCGTCCCGTTGGTATTCGAGAACCGGGCGGGTGAGTTTTTTGCAGTCAGCGGAGATTGGCGCATAAACCGGTTTGAGGGTGATCGCTTCAGCGCAGTTCGGTTGAACCTTCCTTCTCGAATTCCAGATTCGGAATGGCGGGGGTATCGCTCTGTGATTCAAGACCACACGGGCGAGTGGTGGGTGGCGACGGGCGAGGGACTTTTCCGCTTTCCAAAAGTCGAAAGATTCGAACAACTCGCAAAAGCGCGACCCGTGGCTCACTACACGAAGAAGGGCGGATTGGCGGACGATAACCTGACCAAGTTGTTTGAGGACTCGCGCGGCGACTTATGGATATCGGCCTTCGCGCCCGGCCAGGAGGTGCTCACGCGTTGGGAGCGGGCAAGCGGAAAGTTCTATCGCTACTCGGAAGGCGATGGGCTGTCGCCTTTCAACGCGCCCATGTGTTTTATCGAGGATGCTTCGAAGAATCTCTGGATAGGCTTCCGCAATGGAGGGGTTGCGCGCTACCGCGACGGGCGCTTTCGTCTCTACGCGGCAGAAGACGGATTGCCTGCCGGTACTGTTACCGATTTTCTTCTGGATCGGGCGGGACGGCTGTGGGTGACCATAAATCCGGGAGGGGTGTTTCGGGTTGACGACCCGCAGGCCGAAGAGTTGCGCTTCGTCGCAGTCAGGACCGGGGAAGAGTTTTCAGGTAGCGCTACGGCGTCATTCATGGTTGAGGACGACCAGGGCCGCATCTACATTACAATGTCTCATGGTATAGACCGGCTCGACCCGACAACCGGCCAGATCAAGCGTTATACGTTCGCCGATGGACTTCCCGCCGGGCCGACTTACGATGCGTACCGTGACCGCAAAGGCGTGCTGTGGTTCGGCACCAACAGAGGTTTATTGAAGTTCCTCCCTGAGACGGATCAGCCTGCGCAGCCGCCGCCGATGTTTATCAGCGGGCTGCGCATAGCAGGAGAGCCGTACCCGGTTTCCGATCTCGGCCAGACCATCGTGGGTGAGCTTGAACTGGGGCCGAACCAGAACCAGATCCAGATAGATTTCTTCGCACTGAGCCTGGCGTCGGGCGAATCCCTCCGATATCAATACAGGATTGAAGGAGCCGGTCAGGATTGGAGCGCGCCTTTCAGCGAGCGTTCGGTCAACGTGAGCCTCGCGCCCGGAGCTTATCGCTTCCTGGTGCGGGCTGTGAGCTCGGATGGGACGGTGAGCGAGGCTCCGGCGGTCGTGTCGTTGAAAATCCTGAGACCCATCTGGCAGCGATGGTGGTTTATCGCTCTGGCTTGCCTCTTGCTGGCGCTGGCGGCCTACGCAGTTTATCGTTATCGCGTCTTGCGGTTGATTGAGCTTGAGCGAGTGCGAATGCGCATAGCCACGGATCTTCACGACGACATCGGATCGAGCCTCTCGCAGGTGTCGGTCCTCAGCGAAGTGGTTCGGCGACATGTTGGCCAGGATGTCCGGGTGGCTGAACCGCTGTCAATGATCGGCGACCTCTCGCGCGGGCTGATCGACTCGATGAACGACATCGTGTGGGCCATCAATCCCAGACGCGACTCACTGGCCGACCTGACTCACCGAATGCGTCGATTTTCGAGCGACGTATTCACGGCCCGCGAGATTGTTTTTGAGTTCAACGGCCCCGAGCGCGAGGACGTGAAGCTTGGGGCCGACATTCGCCGCGAACTGTTCCTGGTGTTCAAAGAGAGCATAAATAACATAGTCCGCCACTCAAGCGGCACCCATGTCCAGGTGGATTTTGGGATTCGGGATGGATCGCTGGAACTGATAGTGAGCGACAACGGCAAGGGATTTGACCCGGGCAATGTGAGCGATGGAAACGGTCTTGTGAGCATGCAGAGACGAGCCACGATGGTTAAGGGCGTACTCGAAGTGGTCTCGGCCAGTGGAAAGGGGACGACGATCCGATTGAAGGTTCCGCTGGGCCGGCGGTCGAGATAGGAAAACATAGAGTCAGACTCCTGCCTACATGATCATGTGGTGATTTCGCCTGCGGCATTTGTGTAAACTGTGAGTCGTCAGGATCGGGATGAGGAGAATCCATGCCTGAGGGTGAGCCGATCAAGGTAGCCATCGTCGAAGACGTGCGTTCTCTGCGCGAAGGCCTGTCGATGCTCATTGACGGCACAGAAGGGTTTCGCTGCATCGGCGCATTTCGAACAATGGAAGAGGCTCTGGAACGAATAGCTCGCAATATGCCCGATGTCGCTCTGATCGACATAGGCTTGCCGGGGATGAGCGGAATTGAAGGCATGAGATTGTTGAAGGAACGTCATCCGTCTCTGACCGTGCTGATGTTGACCGTTTACGACGATGATGACCGCATATTCAACGCGCTGTGCGCGGGGGCGTGCGGTTATCTGCTCAAGAAGACGCCGCCCGCCCGATTGCTTGAAAACATCAAAGAAGCGACTACCGGCGGCGCGCCGATGTCGCCGGAGATAGCCCGCCGGGTCATCCAGTTGTTTCGCGAGATTCACCCGCCCGAACGAGCCGAATGCGATCTCACCCCGCACGAAACCCGCGTGCTCAAACTCCTGGTCGAAGGCCATAACTACAAGACGGCAGCAGCTAAACTCGGAGTCAGTTTCAACACCATCTGCTTTCATATCAAGAGCATCTACGAAAAGCTACAGGTTCATTCCAAGTCCGAAGCTGTCGCCAAGGCTCTTCGACACAGACTCATTAAATGAGCGTCCGCTTTGGAAGCGGCAAACACGCTCGCCGAATGTGAAAACCCTGCCCGGTAAAGTTCCTACTAATCCATGTGGTGACTGCTTTTACGGATTGAAGTATCAATGCGAAGTCGGACGCAATTGCAGGCGAGTAGGATAGCGAGTCAATAGCATCAGCAGCCAACGCCTGCCCAAATGAATATAAAACTGAGAGGAGTACCGCAAATGCGAATACAATCACTACGCTCAATCCTGCTGGTAGTTGCCGCATTGATGACCATCAGCACAGTGCAGGCACAAACCACTCAATCATCCGATCTCCGCAACCCTCGGACGACCGAGTTCAATTTCCTCTGGTCACAGGCAAAACCTTCGCGCTCGGCCTTCCGACTGATGCCTGCAGGCGCTTTCCTCAACCTCTCGCATTCGAGATTCAACTTCTCACTCACCCCGGCCACCAATTCTGTCATGGGGAGCGGCTCTGCTGGAAGGATAGCGAAATGGATTGGCGTGATGGGAAGCAACACCTTCGTGCTTGGCAACTCTTCGATCTATGAAGACAAGTTCGGCAAGGTAGGCATAGGGACCACGACTCCCACATCGCCGCTTACGGTTGCGGGGCTGATTGAATCTACGAGCGGAGGATTCAAGTTTCCTGACGGCACGGTTCAGACGACTTCGGCTACGGGGGCGCTGTTTTCGGTTGCGAACGATGCGACGCTCACAGGCAACGGAACGAGCGGCTCGCCGCTTGGAGTTGCTGTTCCGCTCAATCTGATTGGCAATGGTTTAGGCAACAGCATCATAGTCGTCGCGAATAACGCGGAGGGCGGCATAGGAGCGCAGGTTTTAGGCGGGCCTGGCAGCATCGGCCCGGGCGGCCGGGGCGTGATGGCCAGAGGCGGTACCAGCATCAGCGGCAGCGGCGGGGTAGGGGTGATTGCTATCGCCGGCGACAGCAACAGCAACGAAGGCGGCGTCGGCGTGTTTGCCTCTGCCGGCGAAAGCGTTAGTGGCAAGGGCGGCCAGGGCGTGAAGGCCTTAGGTGGCAGTAGCAGTAGTGGCAATGGCGGCGAGGGCGTGAAGGCCATCGGTGGCAGTAGCATCACCATTGCCGGCGGCGACGGAGTGATTGCCATCGGCGGCGTGAGCGCCAATAGCGTTGGCGGCGATGGTATATTCGCTAGGGGCGGCACCGGTCCGGTTGGAGACGGACTGGCGGGTAACTTTGATGGCGACGTCGATATCTCCGGCATGCTCTCGAAAGGCGGAGGCTCGTTCAAGATCGATCATCCTCTTGATCCTGAAAACCGCTATCTCTATCACTCCTTCGTCGAATCGCCCGACATGAAAAACATCTATGACGGCAACATCGTGACCGATGCAAACGGCGAGGCTACAGTTGAACTGCCCTCGTACTTCGAGGCGTTGAATCGAGACTTCCGCTATCAACTCACCGTCATCGGCACTTTCGCTCAGGCGATAGTTGCGAAAAAGATCGAGGACAATCGATTCGTGATACGCACAAGCGCCCCCGGTGTCGAGGTCTCGTGGCAGGTGACTGGCATTCGTCAGGACGGGTGGGCCAACCGCAATCGCATCAAGGTCGAGGTCGAAAAGTCGGAACGCGAGCGCGGCCACTATCTTCATCCTGAAGCATTCGACCAGCCCGAAGAACTCGGCGTCGAGTGGGCGCGCCATCCTGAAATAATGAAACAGAGGAAAGAAGCGCGCGAGCGAGCCAGACAGAAACAACGATAGCATCTCTGACCCACGAAGGCGCACGAAGAGACGTCGCCGCGCCCCCAGTCTGCGCGTCAGTTCGCTTCGTGCGCTTCGTGGATGAATGAAAGAAAGCGATACTGGCCTTAATAACGCAAGGAGAAAGAATCATGTATAACGAAACACTTTTTCGCACTCGGTTAATGAAAACATCTGCTGTAATCGTTCTATTGGTCTGCCTGCTGGCCTGGCCATCGGTGCGGATTTCTTCGCACACCTCAACCGGCTTCAATGCCCCCTCGTTGAACGGCGAAGAGGCAATCGACTATCTCAAGCAGCAAGGACTGCACTCATCGCTCGCTGATGCGATAGCCTCAGCCCGCTACGGCGTCTATGAGACTCGTCACACCCGCTACTCCGAACCGGGCGAGCGATTCTACGCCAACAATCCCGGCGCATGGCTATCGCGCATTCTTCTCCCAAGACAAGATGCGCCTTTCGATGCAACAGTGCGACGGCGATCAACTTGAATGGACGATGAAGCTCACAGGCTACGGCTACGGCGAGCAGATGATAGATCTACTGTCCGGCAAGATGAGAGTCAACGGCAATCGAGTTGAAATAGAAAGAACAGGGGTCAGGGATCAGGGGCCTGCGATCCCCGACCCCTGATCCCCGATCCCTGCTCACCGAGTGGTACGTCAATAACAAGCAGGGATTGGAACAGGGATTCACGTTACTGGCCGCGCCCTCGACGCCCGATGAGGGTGAGTGGTTGAGATTGAGGATGGAAGTGAGCGGCAACATCAGGGCTGAGGCCAATGTGGATGGCAAAGCTGTCACGCTTAGAGACGAGAGCGGAAGAGCAGCATTGAGATACAACAAGCTTATGGCCTTTGACGCGACGGGGCGAGAGCTTGCATCGAGGATGAAGGTTAGCGCCGGTGAGGTATGGCTTGAGGTGGACGACCGAGAAGCCCGCTATCCGGTGACGATAGACCCGATATTTTCTCAACTCAAAAAGCTCACGGCATCTGACGGCGCTGTAGGTGACAGATTCGGCGACTCGGTCTCGGTAAGCTGCGACACCGCAGTCGTCGGCGCTTCCAGTGATGACGATAACGGCAACAATTCAGGTTCAGCCTATATATTCAAGCGAAATCAGGGAGGCGCTGATCAGTGGGTAGAGGTCAAAAAACTCACTGCGTCTGACGGCGCGGCAGGCGATCAATTCGGTCGCTCAGTCGCAATAAGCGGGGATAGCGTCGTTGTCGGCGCTGAAGGCGACGATGACAACGGAGACAATTCAGGTTCGGCCTACATATTCGAGCGCAACCAGGGAGGGGCAGACAACTGGGGGCAGTTCAGCAAGATCACTGCATCTGACGGCGCAGTGGGTGACCGCTTCGGCGGCAGGGGCTCAGCGCAGGGAAGTGGCCAGGGAGTAGCGATAAGCTGCGACACCATAATCGTCGGAGCTCGCCGTGCAGGCTCGGCCTACATATTCACCACCACCTGCTCTGCACAACAGCAGATCCAGGCGATCATCCAGATGGTGGATGATCTGGTTATTCAGGAAGTGCTGACCGGAGAGCAGACAAAAGGGCTGAAGGCCAAGCTCTACGCCGCAATCACTCTGCTCGATCAAGGCAAGCCTCGCCCGGCCTGTAATCAGTTGGGAGCCTTCATCAATCAAGTCAAAGCTTTTGTTAATGCACGAGCGCTGACCTTCGCGCAGGGGCAACGATTGATAAGGGCGGCAGTCGCTGTGAGAGAAACCATCTGTCAGTCGCGTCGAGGCCAGACCGCAGGCAGGTAGTCGAGCCTGACAGCCGCCTGAAAGCGCGCTTCGCGCAGAAATTCAGATCGCCAGGGAGAGACGATCATGTGCGCTATAGCAATAAAGGTGTCTATGGAACCGACAACTCCATCATCGGCTGATCAAGTGGACAGGCAGATGCAGACGGTGGGATTGATACCACATCTCTGGTGCAACGCCTGCGCAAAATATACCTGGGTCGTTACGCCTGATGAGGCCGCCGAGATCGCAGGCATAAGCCCTGGCTGTTTCGGCACGAATGCCGGGAAGGCTGTAATGATGCGAAACATTCACATCGTGACGACTTCAACAAGCGCAACCTTGATCTGCCTCAAATCGCTTTTGCTATGCATATTTTCGGTCTGCGAGGCAGCCGCGTAACAGGTGAGCCTGAGAGCAACCGTTGTTTTACACGTGGGTGGAAGGCGAGGTCAGTCGCCCGCTACGTTATCAGTCAAATGCCCCCACAGGTGCGCGCGCTGAATCGAAACTTTCGAGACAGGCACCGAGTAATGTTTTGAGCCAACTCTTTAGCATGCTGCGGCAGACTGAATGCCCGTTTTGCGCTGTCTCAATACTGTGTTGTTCGATTCAGACAGCTTTCACTCAACCCCCGTGACTGCGCCGAGCGTCTCTCCGATTTCGAGGTTGAGAACCAGATCGGCCAGATGATCCATATCGGTAGGATCGCGATTTATTATCACCATCAGCGCGCCATTGCGTTTGGCCACTGCGGGAAACGATGCGGCGGGATAAACGACGAGCGATGAGCCGACGGCCATAAACAGATCGCACGCGAGGCTTTCTTCCTTAGTCCTCCGCATAGCCTCGACCGGCATCGGCTGGCCGAAGGAAATCGTAGCCGTCTTTATCAACCCTCCACACACCGCGCATTCGGGCGGCTCTTCATCAGCGCGGAACTTTTCAAATATCGGCTCAAGCTCATAACGCCGCTCGCACCTCAGACACTTCGCATAAGTGCTGTTGCCGTGAAGCTCGATGACTCTCTCATCCATCACGCCTGATTTCTGATGCAAGCCGTCGACGTTTTGAGTTATCACACTTGCTGCTTTGCCCTGTTCGACGAGGTGAGCGATGGCGCGATGCCCGCGATTGGGCGCGGCGCGAGAGAAAGATTCGTCGGTCATCATTTTTCGCCGCCACGCCTCGCGGCGCATTTCTTTCGACGCGATGAAATCGCCGAACTCTATGGGTTTGTATTTCGTCCAGAATCCGCCGGGGCTGCGAAAATCGGGGATGCCCGACTCGGTGCTGATGCCCGCGCCAGTGAAAACCACCGCGCGATGGCTCGCCTCAATCATTCGTCTCAGTTCATCGATCAAAGCTTCATGTTCATTCATTGCATTCGTCTCCACAGGAAAGGTACAGCCGTCGGCCAGCC